>NZ_CP099489.1:1980045-2640060 GCF_023923225.1 Ornithinimicrobium faecis
ACGGCGGTGCCGCGGCCGTTGAGCCAGTCGACGGCCGCCTTGACCGACTCGATGTCCGAGACGCCGCCCTGGTCGGTGCAGCCGGTCGAGCGACCGGTGCCGGCCATGTCGACGGCGACGAAGGCATAGCCACGGGGCACGAAGTAGTTGTCGTAGAAGAGCGGGAACTTCTTGATGACGCCGTCGGCGTCATACTCCTTGAGCTCGGACTCGTTGCCCCGTCCGCAGCAGAGGTAGTAGGGGCTGGCGTCCATGATGATCGGGACCTGTGCGTTCGTCGCCAGCTCGGCGGGTCGGATGATGTCTACGGCGATCTGGTCCTCGACGCCGTCGCCGTCCAGGTCCGGTGCAACGACCCACACCGACTCCCGGATCGCGTCTGCGTAGTCATAGACAGGGGCGGTGACCCCGTCCACGAGAGTGGCTGCGGGCAGGATCGGAGTTGCAGGGGCGGCTGGCGCCGCTGTGGCATGGGCATGGGCGGGTGGTGGGGCGGCGAAGGCCACGGGGCTGACCAGCGCGGCCGGTGCGACCACCGCCATCGACCCCAACAGGGCGAGCAAGGCTGTTGTCATGGAGAATCCTCAGGTTGGACGGCACTGTCCACGCCAGGTTGCCTGGCGGGATTGGGCGGCCACGGACCCCCAGATGGTCCTCCCGGCTGCATTCTTGCAGAAGGCAGCCCGTGAGGACAGTGCCATCCTGGCCGGGAGCGCCCGTGGCACTCAGACGCCCTCGAGGTCGTCCTCGGGCATCTGCACGGTCCTGAACGGCGACAGCGTCGGGATCAGTGCGGCGACCGCCAGGCCCACCACACAGACCAGGATGGTCGGCCGGTTGCCGTAGGTCACGGCAAACCAGCCCGCCAGCGGCGCCGACACGGTGATCGTGCCCCAGTTGAGGGAGCGGATCGTGGAGTTCATCCGCGCCCGCAGGCGGTCGGGGGTGACCGCATTGCGATAGCTCATCTCCAACGGCCCGCGCAGCCCGTTGCTCACCCCATAGACCAGTTGACCGGCGATCAGCACGGGCAGTCCCGCCGTGCCGTTGGGAGCCAGGGCCGTGAACAGGAAGGCCAGCGGGGCCAGCCACGCCGCGCCACACATCACCCGGCCCGCGCCGAAGCGGTCGGCGACCCGAGGAGTCAGCCCGGCGGCGGCCACACCGCTGACGCCAGCAGTGGCCAGGACCAGTCCGATCACCACGGGGCCCAGCCCGATCTCCTGCGAGGCAAAGAAGACGAGGATGGTCATCACCGCGGAGTTGAAGAAGAACCAGGTGTGCAAGCCGATCGCATAGGGCGCGAGCTCCGGATGCCGATAGACCCAACGGGCCCCCTCCTTGAGCTCGCGCCACAGATGGCGGTCCGCACTGTCGGCTGGGGCCGGCTCGGTGACCCGGATCGTGGAGAGCACCAGGGCGGAGGTGGCATACGTGGCGGCATTGACCAGGATGGCGACCGGCGCCGACACGGTGCGCACCAGGACACCGGCCAGCAGTGGGCCGACCGCCTCGGCCCCCGTCATGGACTGCTCGATGCGGGCGTTGGCTCGGGACAGCGCCGAGGTGGGCACCAAGCGCGGCAGGAAGGACTGGTGGGCGGCGGTGGCGGACAGCGCGGCAGTGCCAGCGACGAACACCAGCGCCGCCACGAGCGGGACGCTCAGCTGGCCCAGCAGCCCGAGGACGCCGATGGCACCATAGGCCACGGCACACACCGCGTCTCCGACGACCAGGACCGGTCGGCGCCACACCCGGTCGATCAGGACCCCTGCGAGCAGCCCGAACAGGAGCATCGGCAGAAACTGTGCCGACTTGACCACCCCGAGGGCCACCTGGTCCGCCGAGAGCGTCTCGATGAGCAGCAGTTGCAGCGCGAGCCCGGAGGTGAACACCCCGAGCCACTTGACGGTGTCGGAGATCCAGAGCCGGACAAAGGCGGGATAACTGAACACGCCCACCCCTGCCGCCATGTGTGCCAGTCAAACACGGTGCTCCGGCGCAACGCACCCAGGTTTGTGGTGGGCTCAGACAGGTTTGACCACTGGGCAGTGTTCTACGTTCGATCAGGCGTGAAGTGTGAGCGGCGGGGAGAGGTGAGGTCCTTGACGGCACGTGTCTGCAGGTGTAGCAATAGATGGCGCCAAGGGGGCCATGCCAGAACACAGGAGGATCTCATGCGTGTGCGTGCACGGTCGCTGGGCGGGGTGTTGGTCGCTCTCCTCCTCGTGGCGTGTAGTGGACCGGATCCGCAGTCAGCTGAGTTGACGGGTCCGGCGTCCTCAACACCGGTCGTTGAGTCGGAACCTGCCGTCACCCAGGAGTCAGCGAGTTCGGATGACGTTGACTTCAGCGCGATCCAGGCCCAGGGCGACGCGGCGGTGGAGCGATCGAATCAGTGCATGGAGGAGCGTGGTTTCTTCATCACACGCTTCCCCAACGGCGAGTCTGAGATAGGCGTTCCGCCTGGACCAGGCGGTGAGGAGGACCTGCTGAGGAACTGGGAGGAGTGTGACGAGCTGGCGGGGTTCCCAGAGCCCGTGGTGTTCTCGGATGACGACTTGAGTCGAATGTACGACATGCAGTTGGAGCGTGGGGAGTGTCTGCGTGCCAACGGGTGGGAGCCGGCGGAGGCTCCGAGCAGGCAAACCTATATGGAGCACTACACGTTGCTTCAGCAGGGTGGCAGTGAGCAGCCGCCGTATGACCCGGCGATGGACCTGCCGCCCGCCGAGGCCAACGCAGCCCGTGATGCCTGCCCGGAGATGAGCCTCGCGGACATGTAATGCTGCGGCGCGCGACCGCCAGACATAGTCCCACGAAGGTCCAGGGGCAGGCTAGAAAGGGGCGACCTCCTCGAAGAGTTCCTGAGCGTCCACGTCGAGGCCGCGGGCCTGGAACCAGGAGCAGACGTTGCGGCAGTCGCGCAGCAGCAGTTCGGGGCCGTTGGGGTTGGCGATCAGATCGATCACCTGGGGCAGGTCGATGATGACCAGCCGCTCGCCCGCGGCCAGGATGTTGTATGCCGAGAGGTCACCGTGGGCAAGCCCCTCTCCGGCCATGACCGAGATGGCCGTGCGCAGTTGCACGAAATACTCCTCGAGCAGCTCGGCCTCGGGTCGGACCTGCGCCAGGCGCGGAGCCGGAGTGCCGTCATGCTCGATGAGCTCCATCAGGATCTCGGTGCCGTCGATCTGGACCGGATAGGGGACCGGCAGACCAGCTGACCAGTAGCGGCCCAAGGCATCCCACTCGGCAATCGCCCACTGGGCGGCCGCCACGGATCGGCCATACTCCGACTTGCGGGACAGCGCACGGCGGTCGCGGCTGCGTCGGACGGTGCGGCCCTCGGTGTAGACGCCGCTGCGCCGGAAGCTGCGGTGGTCCAGGTCGCGATAGCGCTTGGCGGCCATGATGACGCCGGTGCCGTCGGGGGCCGTGCGCTCCAGCAGGAAGACGTCGGCCTCCTTGCCGGTCTTGAGGACGCCGAGCTCGGTGTCGATGGCGCCGGAGTCGGTCACCACCCAGTCGGGCACGGGATCTGGTCCGCGGCAGCCCTTATCGACGTCCCAATAGGTCGTGAATCGTCTGCCGTCGTCGTCCTGGTCGGGCTCCCGTCGGGGACCGTCCGCAGGGCGGTCATCGGGTCCGTCGAGTGGCTGGTAGTCGAAGACGAACAAGGGATCGATGTCGGCGCGCTGGCCGTCAGTGCTGCGCTCAGTGGAGCGCGGGGTGTTGGGGGTGTTACGGGTGGACGCGAGGTCCTGGCGTCGTGCGTGCACGTGAACTCCTGAGAGAGGTGTGGTGGGCGGTGAGCACACCGAAGACAGACGTGGACATGTCGAACTCCTCTCATCAGGGCCGCGCTCGCGGCCGGCTCGGGCACGGCCGCAGCCGTGCGTGATCCAGGATGGCGCGGCCACGGTGGCAGGGCAACCGGTTTTGCTGGTCCGTGTCAGCGCACGCCCTCGCGCACCGGGGCGCGAAAGGACTGGATGCTTCGCGACCGTAGGCCTTGCCTCCCGCAAGCCCCAACTGCTATAAGTGATGTGATCAGTTCCACATCGCAGTGTTAGCGACGTTTGGAGGAAGCATGCTTAATCGACTGAGAGGGGTTGCGGCGGCGCTCTGCGCGCTGGCCATCGGCGTGGTTATCGCGGCCAGTCCGGCCTTCGCGGGCGAAGCGTGGCTGTCCGAATGGTGGCGACGTGGCCGCGACTAGTCTGCGAACTGGCGGCACTGAGACCTATCACGCCTACTATCAAGGAGGAAATGGGCCGTACACATTGGTGCGACGCACTGGTGCGCTCGCTACTTCGACCACGTTCCTAAACTACAGTGATGTTCACTTCTTGACGGATGGGTCGTTTTTGTCGGTAGGCACGGGTTGCGTCTGAGGAGGCGAACAATCTGGGCCCTGCTGGCATTGAGCCTCATTCTGACGGGGTGCAGTTCATCAGGCACAGAGCCGGATGAAGACGCCCGCACGTTGCCAGGTGTGCCTGAAAATTATGGCGAACTGATGGCAGATCGAGCGGAGATGCTCGGTTTGGAGAATCCCCCCAAGGTTGCGCCGATCCGCGTGGTGACCCGTGATGAATACTACTCTGTGCAACAATCCTGTCTCGCCGAGCTTGGGTTTCAGACGGAGGTTGCCCCCGATGCCGACGGCCTAACGCTGGAGTTGGCCGATGGACAGTTTGAGGCATACTCCATCGCCGACTACACGTGCAGCGGCCAGTATCCGCTACACAAGGCATATCGGGAGGAACTCAGCGAGGAGCAATTGCGAGTCTATTTCGACTGGAACCGGGGTGTGCTCTCCACGTGCATGTCAGAGCTTGGGCATCAACCCTCGGAGCCACCCAGCTTTCCGGTGTTTGTGGAGGAGTATCGCGCGGGCCGTGGCATGTGGACGCCTTTCAACAATGTGCCCGAGGGATTCTTCACTGAAACCGTGACGGAGCTGAGCAAGCACTGCGAACTCGAGCCGAAGGATGAGGCGGTATTTACCAGCGTGGGCTGACGCGGGCCGCAGTTGGCGTCGCGCGCGACCTACGGTTACATCACCTCGCGAAGTTGGCCGTCGACGCGGCGGGTCCAGCCTCGGTGGTCGAGGTGCTCGAGCAGAGGCACGGCCACCCGGCGGGTGGTGCCCAGGACCTGGCGGGCGGCACTGAGCGTGAACGGCTGCTCGAGCGCCGCGAGCTCACGCATCGCCCGGGCGGGACCGTCCGGAAGCAGCACGACGTCATCAGCGATCCGCAGCAGTCGGCCCACGCGTGTTGCGGCGGCGAGCTCGGTGGCCCCGAGCCCGAGGTCACGCAACTGGTCACGGTCGGGGGCAGCGAACGGGTCCTGACGCAGCTGCTCCTCCACCACAGTCACCGCAGACTCGGCCGGTCCGAGATCACCGGTTTCCGCCGCCCGCACTCGTCCGCCGGTGACGGTGAGACCAGCGTCCTGAGCCAGGTGGTGCACGAGCTCGACCGTCAGTGGTGGCACGTCGCGGGGGAGCGATCCTCCTTCCTCGGGTGACCTCAGGTGGTCGGGCAGGTCCAGGGAGCGACCCGCCTCGACGACCGGTATGCCGTGGCTCAGCGGGCGCTGCCCGTGGTGGTCGCGCACGAGCTGGGTGAGGTGTTCCTGCCATGTGGTCAGGGCCCCGGCATCGACCCACCAGTGCCCAACCCGCACCCCATGCTCCGGATCGGGCAGGCCCAGCCGCGCGAGCACCGCGGGATGCTCGGCCGACCGGGAGCGCAGACGGGTGTCGGCGGGGGAGTGCGGTCCCGACAACTCCTCGTCGCGCCGCCGGGCAGCCCCGCGTCGGCGCAGCGGCAGCGGGTCGACGTCCAGGACGCGAACCGACCACAGCCGCCGATCACCCGGGTCGCGCAGGATCGCCAGGTCACCCACGTGCCAGGGCAGCGGCGTGGGTGCGGTGAGGCGGGCGTGCCGGACCGGCTCGTCACCAGCCGTCAGTGGTCGCACGTGGACGGGTTGAGCCGCGGTCCCGACATGGAGGACGGCCTGCTCGGGCGGTGCCTGGGTGTTGGTGCCCTCGCGTCGGGCGTCTCCAAGCCCGCCGTCCACCCACTCGAGCGCGACGTCGATGACCTGCGCCTCGGCATACGCACCGGGGGTGAGCAGGACCGAGGCGCGCCCGACTGCTTCGGTGCCCGTGCGTCGCAGGTTGACCGCGACCCGGGACACCGGGCCGACCGCCTCGTGCGGCACGTCCTCGCTGTGCAGGCCGCGCACCACCACGTCCCGCGACCGTTCGCCCGAGAGCAGGGTCAGGTGATCGCCGGTGCGCAGCGTGCCCGCCCCGAGCGTGCCGGTCACCACCGTGCCCGCACCGGAGATGGTGAACGAGCGGTCACACCACAGCCGCACCGGGGCGTCGGGGTCCGGCGTCGGCATCCTGGCCACGAGGTCATCGAGCGCCAGTCGCAGGGCGTCCAGGCCGTCAGCCGTCACGGCGGACACAGGACAGGTCGGCAGGGTTAGCCCAGCGGTGGCGAATTGCCGTTCTGCCGCCTCCCGCACGGCTCGCTGCCGGTCGGCGTCGGCCAGGTCGCAGCGAGTCAGCACCAGGATGCCGTCCCGGATCCCCAGTGCCCGGACCACGGCCAGGTGCTCCGAGCTCTGCGCCTGCCACCCCTGGTCTGCGGCGACGACAAAGACCACGGCCGAGCTGGGCCCCAGCCCGGCGAGCGTGGTGCCGATGAAGCGCTGGTGGCCCGGCACGTCGACCAGGGCAACGTCGGCGCCGCTGGGCAGCGTGGTCCAGGCGAAGCCGAGCTCGATGGTCAGGCCGCGGGCGTGCTCCTCGTCGAGCCGGTCGGGGTCGCGCCCGGTCAGGGCGCGCACCAGGGTCGACTTGCCGTGGTCGACGTGCCCGGCGGTGGCGAGCACCCGCTTCACCTGCGCTCCTTCCCGCGCCGGGACGTTGCCGGCAGACGTGTGGCGGAGGCGGACGGGAATCGAACCCGCCAGACCGAGATGCTCGGCCTCACCGGTGTTGAAGACCGGGGGGCCCACCAGGAACCCAGACGCCTCCACCACGCAGCCTAAGCCGTGCCGCGCTCTCCGGGCGGGGGTGGCCTCGAGCACCGGTGCCGACCGGTGGCAGGCTGAGGTCATGGACCCCATCCGACTGACCCAGTTCGCGCGTGGCGGTGGCTGCGCCTGCAAGATCCCGGCGGGTGAGCTCGAGCAGATTGTCGCTGGCCTGCACGGCGCCCTGCCGACCCCGACCGCCGAGGTGCTGGTGGGTCTGGATGACGGTGACGATGCCGCCGCGGTGCGGATCGAGGGCGGGACGGCGCTGCTGTCCACCGCTGACTTCTTCACGCCGGTCGTCGACGACGCCTATGACTGGGGTCGGATCGCGGCGGCCAACGCCCTCTCGGACATCTATGCCATGGGTGGCACGCCGGTCATGGCGATCAACCTGGTGGCCTGGCCGCGTGAGGCACTGCCGACCGAGTTGCTGCGCGAGGTGTTGCGCGGCGGTCTCGACGTGGCGGCCGAGGCTGACTGCCCCGTGCTCGGTGGGCACAGCATCGACGGGCCGGAGCCGATGTATGGCATGGCAGCGTCCGGCACTGCCGACCCTGACACCCTGATGCGCAACGACGCGGCGCGGGCCGGGCTGCCGATCTCTTTGACCAAGCCCCTCGGCGTCGGCGTGCTCAACAACCGACACAAGGCCACGGGCGCGGTGAGCGCCGAGGCGGTGGCGAGCATGACCGCGCTCAACCGGGACGCCGCCCGCGCAGCCCTCGATGCGGGGGTGCGGGCTGCCACGGACGTCACCGGGTTCGGGATGCTGGGCCACCTGTTCAAGATGTGCCGCGCCTCCGGCGTCGCGGCGCGGGTGGACGCGGCTGCTGTGCCGTATGTCGCGGGGGCACGTCAGGCGCTCGCCGCCGGTCATGTGCCGGGCGGGTCCCGTCGCAACCTGGACTGGGTGCGGCCCCACCTGGCCGTCGGCGCCGGCATCGATGAGGACGAGCTCATCCTGCTCGCCGACGCCCAGACCTCCGGTGGCCTGCTGGTCGTGGGTGAGATCCCCGGTGCGCCGGTCGTCGGTGAGACGGTGGCCGCCGGCAGCCTGGGCGACGGGGTGCTGGTCGCGGTCACTTGATGTCCCGCCCAGCGGTTGTCGTCAAAGGACGTGTGCTCTTCCCATCAACAGATTTTCGTTATACGATTTTGTGATGGCAGGTGACGACTAGGTGACGGATGAACAGATCCAGAGGTGGGCTGACGAGGCCGAGGCTGGGTACGACGTCGAGGAGTTGAAGCGTCGCGGTCGGGGGCGTCCGGGGCGTGGGGCTGAGCCCATGCAGGTCATCGCCGTGCGGCTCTCGGCCGAGGAGATTGCGGCTCTCGACGCTTACGCTACGCGGGAGCACCTGTCCCGCTCCGAGGCGATCCGACAGGCATTGGCCAGCTACGCCGCGTGAAAGTCCACCGCCGCGCGCTCAAGCACGGGGTGCTGCCCGAGGACGCGGTTCAGGCAGCCGATCTGTCTCTGTGGATCGAGCCTGTGCTCCTGCGCGGGCTGGGCCGCACGTGACATCAACGGACCGTGACTGTGCTGTCGTGGACCTTGCCAGCCTCGCGGCGCTCCTGCAGCCGGCGCTTCTGCGGGCCAACGGTGTATTTGGGGTCTTTGGCTGACTCGATACCAGCCTCCACGATGCCGAACCGGGTCAGTGCGGAGGCCGTCGCCAGCGCGAGCCCGGACGCCACGGCGACGACCCTGCTGCGTCCAGCCAGCAAGGATCCCAGACCGCCGGCGACGGTGAGGACCTGGGCGGCCGCCAGCTTGGCACCGGCCTCTCCGGTGTGGATCGGCTCATCGAGGTCCCACTCGGCGAGGTGCTCCTCGAACTGACGCATGGCGATGAGATCAGTGGCCGCGCCGAGGACGGCGAGGCGACGAGCCGGACCGGTCTGAGCGGTCGGGGTCAGCACGAGCTGGAGACCGGCAGAGGCCATGGCCGCGGACCCGACGAAGACAAACGGCAGCTGGCGACGGGCCTCGAACCAGACCGGTGTGACCGTGTCGGAGAGCAACACCGCGGTGTAGGCCGCCAGCGGGGGAGCCAAGAGCGCCTGCCCGACGGAGGCGGGGGCGTCGAGTCTGGTCAACAAGCGGTCTGCGGCCCTCAGGAGGTCGTCAGTCATCGCCACACCGCGCGCTCGGTGCCCCAGAATCTCGCCACCCGACGCGTCCGGTCGGGAGGGGGAGCCCGAGGCGTCCGGTCGGGAGGGGGAGACCAGCCGGACGAGCTCTGAGGCCGTGGTGACGCCGGCGAAGGTGGCGTAGGCCGACAGGATCCAGGTGCCGACCGACATCGGTGAGGTCAGCTTGACGGTGCGCAGCATGTTGAGGAAGCGCTCGGGTCGGCCCAGATCGGCGACGAGGGCGGCACCACTGAGAGCCACCGTGGTCATGGCCGTCAGGCGGCTGTTGCGCCGCAGTGTCTCCCGTCCCGTGACCGCGGCACCGGTGGCAATGAGCCCGGACCCGGCGGCGACACCGCCGAGGAAGAGATAGGCCCCGATCTTCTCGTCCCAGGGCACGGGCTTGATGACGCTGCGACCGTAATAGCTGGAGAACTCCGCGTCCGGGACGGCAGGCGCTTCGCGGGTCCCGCCGCCGTCCCGGTTGAGCCAGTTGCGCGCCGGGCCCGGGCCGCGACCGCTGCCACCGCGACGGCGCCGACGCTTGCGGACGCTGCCATCCGGTGGGCGATAACTGTCAAACGGCGAGGTCGTCACTTCTTGCCCCCGACGAAGGCGATCGCTGCAGCCCCGAGCAGCCCGAGCCCGGCGAGACCAGCGGTGCGGAACATCTCGGGCAGCTTGGAGGTCGCGCAGATCGGGTCCGGTGGCAGGCCATAGACCTCCGGCTCGTCCAGCAGCAGGAAGACCGAGCCGGTCCCGCCGACCCCGTCGTCATCGTTGGCGCCATAGAGGCGGGCCTCGGTGAAGCCCTGCTCGTGCAGCTGTCCGACCCGCTCTCGGGCAGCCTCGACCATGTCCTCGCGCGGTCCGAACCGGATCGACGTCGTCGGGCAGGTCTGCGCGCAGGCCGGCTCCTGGTCGTGGCTGAGCCGGTCATAACAGAGCGTGCACTTCTGGGCGACACCGACATTGGGCACGTGACCGTCGCCGCGCACGGACACTGCAGAGTCGGTGCGTCGCTCGATGACGCCGAACGGGCAGGCGCCCACGCAATAGCCGCAGCCGTTGCAGACATCGTCCTGGACCACCACGGTCCCGTGCTCGCTGCGGAACAGAGCACCGGTCGGGCAGACGTCCAGGCAACCGGCATGGGTGCAGTGCTTGCAGACGTCGGAGGCCATCAGCCAGCGAAACTCCGGCAACGGCCCCACCATCGGGACCCCATCGACCGTGGTGCCCAGCCCACCTCCCGCAGACAGGGGGTCGGCGCCGTTCTCGACCGCGCTCTTCTCCGTCAGAAGGTCGCCCAGCGACGGCCCGCCGTGCTCCTGCGGGGCCGGCAATGTCCCATAGCCAGCCGGCACACCACCGGAGGAAGGGGAGGGTGACGTGGCGGGGGAGGGTGACGCGGCGGGGGAGGGTGATGCGGTGGCGGAGGGTGACGCGGAGGGAGAGCCGACGGTCGGCATACCGAGGTCGACCAGGGCGCGCCCGGACGCGCGTGCCGCCTCGATGCGGCCCTTGCTCTGCTCGACGAAGGCGACGTGGCGCCAGGTGCTGGCGCCGAGGTCGCCGGTGTTGTCATAGGAGTCGCCGGACAGGTCCAGGCTGCCGTCCATCGGCAGGGCGTTCCACTCCTTGCAGGCCACCTCGCACGCCTTGCACCCGATGCACACCGAGGTGTCGGTGAAGAAGCCCTTGCGCTCGGGCGCCTCCTGCCACCCTGCGTCACTGGCCGGGTCGGTGCGTCCGCTGAGCTGGCGGGTCAGATAACCCATCACCGGTCTCCTTCCGTGAGGCGTGCGTTGCCGGTCTCGACCGTTGTGCCAGAACGGGATTGATACTCCGCCACGAGGCGCAGCAGGTCCTCGCCGTGCGGCCGGCGACCCGGCTGGATGTCACACGATCCCACCTTGGACTCCTGGATCTGCACGTTGGGGTCGAGCACGACGCCGAGCAGGTCGTTGGCACCGTCGCCCTGGATGAGGGCATCGCCACCGACGCCCCAGTGATAGGGCAGCCCGATCTGGTGGACCGTCCGCCCGGCGATCGTCAGCGGGCTCATCCGCTCGGTCACCAGGACCCGCGCCTCGATGGCGCTGCGCGCGGAGATGATCGTGGCCCACTCCCCGTTGACCAGGTCGCGCTCGGCCGCGAGCTCGGGGGAGACCTCGCAGAACATCTCCGGCTGCAGCTCGGAGAGGTAGGGCAGCCAGCGGCTCATCCCACCGGCCGTGTGGTGCTCGGTCAGGCGGTAGGTCGTGAAGACAAAGGGATAGACGTCCGACCCGGGAGCATCGCCGGACGGGCTCCACAGGTTGTCCTTGCGCGGATAGATGAGCCGGCTGGGGTTGCTCTGCTGGGTGTAGAGCGGGTTGGTGACCGGCGACTCTTGCGCCTCATAGTGCGTGGGGAGCGGGCCGTCGACCATGCCCTGGGGCGCGAACAGCCAGCCCTTGCCGTCGGCCTGCATGATGAACGGGTCGTCCCCGGCCAGCGCCGCGGGCCCGCCGAGATCGGGGTCCGGTCGGAAGGTCGGGTCACGGTCAATCGGGAAGTCGGGCACGTCCTTGCCGGTCCACCGCCTGCTCTCCTCGTCCCACCACACATAGGCCTTGCGCTCGCTCCACGGCTTGCCCTCCGGGTCCGCGGAGGCGCGGTTGTAGAGGATGCGCCGGTTCAGCGGCCAGGCCCAGCCCCACTCGGCAGCCGTCTCGTCCTGCTCCCGGCCCGGCACGCGGTTGGCCGAGCGGTTCACGCCGCCGGCGAAGACCCCGGTGTAGATCCAGCACCCACCAGACGTGGAGCCGTCCGCCTTCATCTGCGTGAAGGTGTCGAGCAGTTGCCCGGCCCGCTCACCGCTCAGGTGATAGCCGTTGATCTCGCGCAGCACCGCCTCGCCGTCGACCTCGCCGTGCTCGTCCTGCGGATAGTCCCAGGTCAGGTCGAGCAGGGGACGGTCGCGTTCGTCGGCGGAGCCAGCCAGACGCTGCCGTATGCGGACGCCCAGGTCGTAGAAGAAGTCCAGCTCGCTCTGGGCATCGTTCGGCGGACGGATGGCTTGGTGACGCCACTGCAGCATCCGCTGGGTCTGGGTGAACGTGCCGGACTTCTCCACGTGGTTGGCGGCGGGGAAGAAGAAGACCTCAGTGTCGATGTCCTCGGTGCGCAGCTCACCGGTCGCGATCTCGGGGGAGTCCTTCCAGAAGGTCGCGGACTCGATGAGCTGGAAGTCTCGGACCACGACCCACTTCAGGTGGGTCATCGCCAGCCGCTGCATCTTGCCGTGGGCCGAGCCGACAGCGGGGTTCTGGCCGAGCACGAAATAGCCCTCGACCTCTTCCTCGAGCATGGACAGCACGGTCTGATAGGTGCCGTGGGCGCCGGTCAGCCGGGGCAGGTAGTCGTAGCAGTAGTCGTTCTCGGCGCTCGCGGCCTCGCCCCACCACGACTTGAGCAGGGAGGTCGTGTAGGCGTCGGCGTCGGTCCAGAAGCCCTTCTGCAGCGGGGAGGAGATGGACTTCAGATAGTCCGGCAGCGTGTCGTGCTCGCCGACCATCGGCATCGGCAGATAGCCGGGCAGCAGGTTGAACAGGGTCGGGATGTCCGTGGAGCCCTGGATGCTCGCGTGACCGCGCAGCGCCATGATGCCGCCACCGGGTCGGCCCATGTTGCCCATCAGCAGCTGCAGGATGGCGGCCGTGCGGATGAACTGTGCACCCAGGCTGTGCTGGGTCCAGCCCAGGGCATAGGCGAAGCAGCTCGTGCGCTCGCGTCCGGAGTTGCTGGTCAGGGCGTCGGCGACCTCCCGGAACTGCTCGAGGCCGATCCCGCAGACGTCGCGCACCATCTCGGGGGTGTAGCGCTGATAGTGGCGCTTGAGGATCTGGAAGACGCTGCGCGGGTGCTGCAGGGTCTCGTCCCGCACGACGTTGGCGTGCTCGAGTGCCGGACCCGCGGCGCCGTGCTGGTCCCCGGCCGCCCGCGCCCGCTCCTGCTCACTGTCCTGCCCCTCAGGGGCACCGACGTGGCCCCCGTCTCGCTCGGCATACGCCCAGGAGGTCGTGTCGTAGGTGCCGGTCTCGGGGTCGAAACCGGAGAAGACACCGTCCAGGTCCTCGGTGTCGACGAAGTCCTCGCTGATCAGGGTCGCGGCGTTGGTGTAGGCCACCACGTAGTCACGGAAGAACAGGTCGTTGGACAGCACATAGTTGATCAGCGCGCCCAGCAGCACGACATCGGTGCCGGCGCGGATCGGCACATGGGTGTCAGCGATCGCCGAGGTGCGGGTGAACCGCGGGTCGATGTGGATCACCCGGGCACCGCGGGCCTTGGCCTCGGACACCCACTGGAAGCCGACCGGGTGGCACTCGGCCATGTTGGAGCCCTGGATGATGATGCAGTCAGCGTTGGCCATGTCCTGCAGGGACTGGGTGGCGCCGCCGCGCCCGAACGAGGTCCCCAGACTGGGAACCGTGGAGCTGTGTCAAATGCGGGCCTGGTTCTCGATCTGGATCGCCCCGGCCGCGGTGAACAGCTTCTTGATCAGATAGTTCTCCTCGTTGTCGAGGGTCGCTCCACCGAGCGAGGCGATGCCCATGGTGCGGCGCAGCGGCCGACCGTGCTCGTCGTGGTCCTGCCAGGTGTTGGCTCGCGAGGCGACGAAGCGGTCGGCCACCATGTCGATGGCCTCGTCGCGGTCCAGCTGGGTGAACTCGATGGCGCCGGGCGCGCGATAGAGCACGTGGGTCTGTCGGGTGGGCGAGTTGACCAGCTGCTCACTGGCAGCTCCCTTGGGGCACAGCCGACCCCGGCTGATGGGGGAGTCCTGGTCGCCCTCGATCTGGACGACCTTCTCGTCCTTGACGAAGACCTTCTGGCCGCAGCCCACGGCGCAGTAGGGGCAGACAGTCTGCACCACGCGGTCGGCCGTGACGGTGCGCGGCTGCTGCTCACGGGTCCCGCGGGACGTGGCCGCGGCGCCACGCCCGAGGAAGTCCCCGGTTGCCAGCTGACGCAGCACGGGCCACCCGAGGAAGGTGCCCCTCCCGTCCGGCATGTGTGTCCTCTCACGCGGGTTAGTAATGCGCCTCACCATAGACCCCGCGGCGAGGTCGGGCACCTGCGTCTTGTTCCGGCCTCATGACGCCCCCCAACCCGACCTCGGACCCCGTTCACGTGAGGAAAGTTCGGATCCTCGCGCTGCAGAATCTTTGCGGCGGACGCAGATTTTGTTTGCTCCACAGGGGCATTCTCGTCCCCTTGACATGCCCGGTTCCGCGCACTACTTTGGTCTCTGAGGGTGAGTGGGCGATGGCCAGGTGGGCAACGGGAACCAAAGAATCGACAGTGTGTGTTCAAGAAACAATTCAATGAGGAGTTGGAAATGAGCGCAATGAAATCAATTGGTCAACTACTTCAACGCAGGGCCTTTAGGGTGGTCGCGACCTTGGCCATGGTGGCGTGTCTCGCCGCCGCTCAAACTGGCATGGCTGCCGCGTCCACGGACTCGGGAACTGTCAATTGTGGTGCCAATACGGTGGCCGTACGTGGTGAGCAGCAGATATACGGAGACTGGCTGACGCTGAAGGTCCACAATGTGGTGATTTACCAAAGCGCAAATGTCTACGATGTCGTTCGAAGTTCCAGCTTCTCCGGAACGCGAACGTGGTCAGGAAATTCAGATTCACTCTACTACGCAGGCACCTACGGGATGTGCTTGCCCGGGGTATGACGTTGCGTGCCAGTGTGAAGATGACACCCGCGATAGTGACCTGCCTGCTCCTTCTCGCAGGTTGTGCGGACAACAGTGATCCGCAGACTCCCTCGACAGGTAGCTCCGGAGCCGAGAGGGCGCCGAGCACGAAAGTCGATCCTGCGCCTACGGCTAGCGATGGAGCGGCCCCTGGCCAGTCCAGCACCTGGGATGCGCAGGCGTGGGAGCCCGCTGTGCAGATCACACCTCCAGAGTTTTCCGACGCCGAACGCCAGGACTACCGCCAGCAGAAACTTGAGAATAGTGCCCAGGTGCTTGGATCGACTCAGCCCCCGGAGGTCACGCTCATTCGATGGAGTGAGGGCAGTTTGGAATATGCATCAAATATGACCACCTGCCTGCAAGATGCAGGGTTTCCAGCAGTTCAAGAGGGTCGAACATTCTACTTCGACCCAGGTGTGCACGCGTCTCAGCAAGACTCGCTCTCTCTGGCGAGCTATGTCTGCGACGGACAATACATGATGGACCCTGTCTATGGGCAAGGGTGGTCTGATACTCAGGCCGGCCTAGTCTACGATTATTGGGTTGAGTATTATATTCCTTGCATGCGCGCGCATGGTCACAACATCCAGGATGACGAGAAGCCAAGTCGTGAATCGTATGTGAGTTCTTTTAATAGTGGCCAGAGGCAATCTTGGTGGCCTAATGAGTGGAGTCAACGCCTCCCGGCAGAGGAACGCGAGACTATGGAGGCAGTCTGCCCACAGTATCCACCCGATGCAGTTCTCTACGGGCAGTAGTAGGTGCCAGCGGAGTCCAGACCATTGACAGCATGCCATTCGCCGACACTAACCTCCGTCGACCGAGCCATCGTCCTGGTCAGGCCGTTCGCTCGCCGGGATAGGTCACGCCGACCTGTCGCCGGATCTCGTCGGCAGTGGTGAGTATGCCGATCGTCTCCTTGATCGGCAGCAGGGGCGAGTCCGTGGCCCCGTCGGCGACGAGCTGGGCCAGGTGGGCGCCCTGATAGACCAGTCCCTCGTGCCCGCGGATCGGTCCCGGATCGGCGGTCAGCACGGTGCCGTCGGTGACGGAGAAGGGCACCGGTGTGTAGAAGTCGGCGGGCAGGTCGACCCGCGCCTGACTGCCGACGACCTGTGCGGTGTTGGCGGTGTGCTCCGCCAGGGTGGTGGTCAGGACGGCCTCGGCGGACCCGACTGTGAGGACGGCACGGACCTGCTCGTCGACCCCGCTGGCTGTGAGGCGACCGGTCGCGGTGATCGTCTCTGGGAGGCCGAGCACCAGGGAGGCGAAGGACACCGGATAGATCCCCAGGTCGAGCAGCGCCCCGCCAGCCAGGGCCGGGTCGTGCAGGCGTGGTGCATCCCCCGGGCCGATCAACTGGCCGTGGTCGGCGGTGAGGGAGGTGATCTCCCCGAGAGCCCCATCGGCCACCAGTTGCCGCAGCACATCGGTGCCGGGCAGGAACCTGCTCCACATCGCCTCCAGGACCACAACACCGGCAGATCGTGCGGCCGCGGCGACCTCCCGGGCCTCAGCTGCGTTGCGCGCGAACGCCTTCTCGACGAGCACGTGCTTGCCGGCCGCGATCGCCAGCAGCGCCTGATCGCGGTGGTGGGAGTGCGGGGTGGCGACATAGACGACATCGACCTCCGGGTCGGCCACCAGCGCCTCATAACTGGCGTGCACCCGGGGGATCTCGAACTCGGCGGCGAACTGCGCGCCGCGCTCGCGGGAGCGCGACCCGACCGCAACGACCTGCTGGCGGGAGTGCTTGAGCACGGCGCCGGCGAAGGTGCGCGCGATCGTGCCGGGGCCCAGGATGCCCCAGCGCAGCGGGGGAGCCGAGGCGGGATCGGGCACCCGACTGACCGGGAGAGAGGAGATCACGGCGACACGCTATCCACCGCACGGGCTGGGCGATAGGATCACGCGGGCCGACTACCCAAGCCGGCCCACGGCATACGAACAATGACGTGCCGACCCACCACCTGAGGAGACCCACGTGAGTCTGTGGAGCGTGCACGGCGACGGTTATCGGATCGAGCCAGGTCAGGTGGTCGGCCCCGGCGAACGCTTGGCGTGGGCACCCACCATCGGCATCGGCATGCAGCACGTGGTCGCCATGTTCGGCGCGACCTTCCTGGTGCCGCTGATCACCGGGTTCCCGCCCAGCACGACGCTGCTGTTCAGTGGTGTCGGCACGATCCTGTTCCTGCTCATCACCGCCAACCGGGTGCCGTCCTATCTCGGCTCCTCCTTTGCCTTCCTGGCCCCGATCGCCGCAGCGCAGGGGCAGCACGGGCCGGCGGGCGCCCTCGGTGGCGTCGTCATGGCCGGCGTCACGCTCTTCCTCATCGGACTGATCGTGCAGGCAATCGGGCACGCGTGGATCAGCCGGCTCATGCCGCCCATGGTGACCGGTGCGATCGTCGCGCTGATCGGTCTCAACCTGGCCCCGTCCGCGTGGAACAACGTCAAGGAGGCCCCGACCACGGCCTTCGCCACCCTGCTGGCCATCGTGCTCTGCACCGTGCTGTTCCGCGGGCTCCTCGGGCGGCTGTCGATCCTGCTCGGTGTGGCCGCCGGCTATGTGGTTGCGCTCATCCGGGGGGAGGTCGACACGACCGCGATCTCGCAGGCGGGCTGGATCGGTGCTCCCGAGTTCATGCTCCCCGACTTCCACTGGAACGTCGCTGGACTCTTCCTGCCCGTGGTGCTGGTGCTGGTGGCCGAGAACATCGGTCACGTGAAGTCGGTGGCGCAGATGACGGACAGCTCCTCCGAGGCACTCGACCCGATGATCGGGCGGACCCTGATGTCCGACGGCCTGGCCACCACGCTGGCCGGTGCCGGCGGTGGGTCAGGCACGACGACCTATGCCGAGAACATCGGTGTCATGGCGGCAACCAAGGTCTACTCCACCGCCGCCTATTGGGTCGCTGGACTTACCGCGGTCGTCCTCGCCTTCCTGCCCAAGTTCGGAGCAGCCATCCAGACCGTGCCGGTCGGTGTCCTCGGCGGTGCGGCGACCGTGCTCTACGGCATGATCGGAGTCCTGGGCTTCCGCATCTGGGTCGAGCACCGCGTCGACTTCAGCAACCCGATCAACCTGACCACCGGTGCCGTTGCGCTGGTCGTGGGCATCGCCAACTACACGATCACCTTTGGCGACCTGGCCTTCGAAGGCATCGCGCTCGGGACCGCTGCGGCGCTGATCCTCTATCACGGCATGAACGGCATCAACCGCCTCACGGGGGCCGTGGCGAGCGAGGGTGATCACCTGCAGGTGGGCGGCTCGACCAACCCGGACCCCGAGCTGGCCAACCCGACCTGGAACGACCCGACCTCGAACGACCCCATAGGGCGTGGTCCCGGGCCTCGCTGAGGTGACCCATCAGCCCGCTGCGGCTGCGCTATCCCTCGGCGAGGATCTGCTCGCGCAGGATGTCGCCGTGCCCGGCGTGCCGCGCCAGCTCAGCGATCAGATGGCCATAGAGGAAGCGCAGGCTCACCGAGCCGTGGTGCCACGGGAACTGCTCGTCGAGATCGTGCTCGGCGGCAATGACGCGTGACCGCTCACAGGCTGCGGCGTGGGCCTCGAGCACGGAGGTCACGGTGTGCTCGTCGGTGAGCACGAAGCTCTCCTCGACCGTCTCGGGGATGCCGACCTCGAGGCGTGAGAGACCCTGCACCCGGTGGTGGAACCAGACCTTCTCCACGAAGGTCGCATGGGTCACCAGACCCAGCAGGGTCGTCAGGGACGGCACGAGTCGCCGTCGTGCCTGCTCCTCGGTGAGGCCGTCCAGCAGCCCTGCGATTTCCCGGCGCTGCACGTCGACGAGCCCCTCGAGGACGGCCCGCTCACCGGCGGTGTGGATGCCCATGGTGGCAGCCTACGGGGCACTCAGCGGGTGGCGTCGGCGAGCAGCTCGAGGACGTGGCGATAGGGCTGGCCGGTGGCCCTGGTCATGCCGATCTCGCAGGTGCGGTTGCACGAGACGTATGCCGTGTCACCGGGGCGGTCGGCAGCCGCCTGGGCGGCCTCGGCCGCCTCGGCGGCGGTTGCCGAGGCGGTGAGCTCGGGGTGCAGCAGCCCGCGGTCCCCGGCGAAGGCACAGCAACCCCAGGCCACCGGGACCACGACATCGTCGGAGACCGCACGGGCCAGCTCGATCAACGCGGCGCTGGTGCCGGCGCGCTCGGTGGAACACGTCGGGTGGACCACCACGGACTGAGCGGACCGGGTGACAGAGAGCCGGGGGAGCACCGTGTCGTGCACGAACTCGATGGCGTCCATGACCCGCAGTTCGGGTGCTCGTGCCTCCACCATGGTCACCAGGCCCTCCGTGCAGGAGGAGGCCTCGACGACGATTGGCAGGCGCCCGCCGTCGGTCGCCTCGCGCAGCGCGGGCACGACCCGATCGGCCATCACCTCATAGCCCGAGGTCAGACCCTTGGACTTCCACGGTGTGCCACAACAGAGCCCACCGAGGCCCTCTGGAGTGCGCAGCGGCACGCCCGCCTGCACGCACAGATCGACCAGCGCACCGGTCGCGCCCGAGCCGTGGGCGTGCTCGGCGGCTCCGGGCTCTGGACCGAACATCTCGCCGATACAGGCGCTGAACAGCACCGCAGCCGGTGCCTGGGGATCAAACGCCGGACGGGACGTGCCTCCGCGAGGCAACTGAGCGTCATACGCCGGCACCTGGTCGTGGCTGGCCACGGCCCGAACCGCCCGGGTGGCACCGACGGGCAGACCGGAGGGGAGGAGTTTAGCGACGGTGAGCGCGACGCCGCCGAGGGGTGCGATCGCGCCCCAGGAGCGGGCGGCCAGGGCCCAGGCCCGGTCCGCGACGCGTGACTGCGACTCCCGCCGCAGCCGACGGGTCAGGTCACCGGTGTCGATGAGCACCGGGCACGCCGTCTGGCACATGCCGTCGACCGCGCAGGTCATCGTGCCGTCGTAGTCGTAGTCGCGCTCCAGGGACTCGGCCAGCGCGAGATCGCCTGCGGCACGGGCAGTCTGGATGTCACGGCGCACCACGATGCGCTGCCGTGGCGTGAGGGTGAGGTCCTTGGAGGGGCAGACCGGCTCGCAGTAGCCGCACTCCACGCAGCGGTCGACCTCCTCCTCGACGCGCGGGTTGGGCTTGAGGTCGCGCAGATAGGACGTGGGGTCGTCGGAGAGGACCGCGCCGGGGTTGAGCAGGCCGCGGGGGTCGACGAGGCGCTTGAGTTCCCACATGACGTCGTAAAGTTCGTCGCCATACTGACGGCGCACGAACGGGGCCATGATCCGCCCCGTCCCGTGCTCGGCCTTCAGGGAGCCGCCGTTGCCGAGGACCAGGTCGACCATGTCGTCGGTGAAGGCCTCATAGCGGCGCAGCGAGGCCGGGTCGTCGAACCGCTCGTTGAGCATGAAGTGCAGGTTCCCGTCGCGGGCGTGGCCGAAGATCACCGACTCCTCGTAGGAGTGAGCTGCGAACAGCTCGGTCAGCGCGATGCAGGTCTGGCCGAGGACGTCCACCCCCACGACGACGTCCTCGAGGAGCGCGTTGGTGCCGGCGGGGCGGGCTCCGGCAACCGCCGAGAACAGGCCCTTGCGCACCCGCCACAGCCCGGCGCGGGCCGAGGCATCCGAGGTGAGCTCGAGCGCGGTGGAGAGCGGCAGGTCCTCCAACGTCGGTGTGGCCGACGCGACCGCGGTCTCGAGCTCCTCCCCGGTGCTGCCCTGCCACTCGACCAGGACGGCCGCGTGGTCGACCACCGAGAGCGCGGCGATCTGTGCAGGGCAGGCGGGGTCCTGCTGGGACACCCGCAGCGACGCGGCGTCGAGCAGTTCTGCGGTCCCGGTCCCAGCCGCAACCAGGGCCGGGATCGACCCGGTCGCCGCGGCGACCGAGTCGAAGACGAGCAGGCCGGTGCTGATGTCGGGGTGGACCGGCAGCGTTCGGAAGGTGGCCGAGGCGACGAACCCCAGGGTGCCCTCGCTGCCGATCATCAGGTGCACGAGCATGTCGAGCGGGAAGTCGAAGTCGACCAGGGCGTTGATGCCGTAGCCCATGGTGTTCTTCATCGCGAACAGCCGACGGATTGTGGCGACCGACTCGGGGTTGTCCAGCACCCGCTGGCGCAGCCGCAGCAACCCGGCGACCAGCGCGGGCTCGCGGGCCGCCAGCTCGGCCTCGGCATCCGGGGCGGCCGAGTCGATCGTGGTGCCGGTCGGCAGCACCAGCACCATCGACTCGAGGGTGGCATAGGTGTTGAACTCCGTGCCGCAGTGCATGCCGCTGGAGTTGTTGGCCACGACCCCGCCGATCGTGCAGGCACCCTCGCTGGCCGGGTCGGGACCGAGCTTGCGCTTGTGGGGTGCGAGCCGGGCGTTCACCGCCCGCACGGTCACCCCTGGCTGCACCCGCACCCGGGCACCACCATCCAGCACCTCGACCCCACCGAAGTGGCGCCGGGTGTCGACCAGCACAGCGTCAGTGACGGCCTGCCCGGACAGGCTCGTGCCGCCCGAGCGGAAGGTCACCGGAGCCCCGGCCGTGTCACACGCCGCCAGCACCTCCGCCACCTGCTCGGTCGAGGTCGGGCGGACCAGCAACTCGGGCGTGAGCAGATAGTGCGAGGCGTCGTGCGCCATCGCGTGCAGGTCCAGCGGCCGGCGGCTGACGGCCGACCCGCCGAGTCGCTCAGTGAGGTGGGCCGCGAGTCCGAAGAGATTGGGTTCTGCGGCACGTGCCGGCTGGGCGGTCATGGAGATTCAGTATGCCGTCAGTCGGCGCAGCCTGGCAGGATAGGGCCCCCGCGGGACCTCGCCAGCGCGGCGCTGTTTCGTGCATCTATTTCCGCCGCCAGAATCATGAGAGCAGTGTGATGACAAACAACACCGGACTGGTCCTGCCCCTGGGAGACCGCGTGCCCGACGTGCACCCGGAGGCCTGGCTCGCGCCGAACAGCGTGGTCTCTGGACGCGTCACAATCGGGGCGGACACCAGCCTCTGGTATGGCGCGTCCGCCCGTGGCGACGCGGAGGACATCACGATCGGCAGCGGCTCTAACCTGCAGGACAACGCGGTCATCCACGCTGACGTGGGGTTCCCGGCAGCGATCGGTGACCACGTCTCGATCGGCCACGCGGCGGTCCTGCACGGGTGCACCGTCGGTGAGGGAACCATCGTCGGCATGGGCTCGGTGATCCTCAACGGGGCTGTGATCGGTGCTGGCTGTCTGGTCGCGGCGGGCGCGGTGGTGCTGGAGGGCACGCAGGTCCCGCCCGGTTCCCTGGTGGCGGGCGTGCCAGCCAAGGTGCGCCGCGAGCTGACCGCCGAGGAGCGGGACGGGCTGCGTGAGGGGATCGCGCACTATCCGGGTCTGGCCGCACTGCACCGCACGGCCCTCGCTGACTGACCTGCCGCGTCCAGCGCCCCTCGACACCCTGGTCCATGTCGCGGCGCCGCGACGGCTAGGTTGAGAGTGTGGACACCGACGTGATTCTGAGCCTGCTGCAGGAAGTGGCCGAGGAGGTCATCAACCCTCGCTTCCGCGCCCTTGCCGAGCACCAGGTCATCGAGAAGAACCCGGGCGATCTCGTCACGGTTGCCGACCGCGAGGCCGAGGTGCTCATCACCCGCCGGCTGCAGGACGCCTATCCCGAGGCGGTCGTGCTGGGGGAGGAACACTACGAGGTCAACCGGGGAGTCCTGGACGACTACGCCGCAGCGCCGCACGCCTTCACCGTCGATCCGATCGACGGCACCAAGAACTTCGTCAATGGCTCCAAGGACCACGGGGTGATGGTCGCCGAGCTCCAGGGGACGGACGTGGTGCGCTCCTGGATCTGGCAGCCGCAGCACGAGGTGGCCTATGTTGCCGAGCGGGGAGCCGGTGCCTTTCGCAACGGCGAGCGTCTGACGCGCCCGCCAGTCACTGACCCGCAGGCGCCGCGTGGGGTGACCTCCCACCGCCGGTGGATCGGCACGAGTCTGGGGGAGTTCCCCGCGATGGAGCTGACCTGGGTCTGCTGCGCCGTGGACTATCCCATGCTCGTGCAGGGTGCCGCCGACTACCTCATCTATCGGGGCCGCCAGCCCTGGGACCACGCTCCCGGGTCGCTCCTGCTGTCGGAGGCGGGCGGCTTCCTCGGCACGTTTGCCGGCGACGCCTATGACGCGCGCACCATCCCCGAGGGTGGCCTGATCGGCGCCGCGGACCGCGCCCTGTTCGACGAGGTGCTCCCACTCCTCCCTGCAGTCCCGTAGCGCCGGAGCCCCGGGCCCCTCGGCGCCACACCCTGACCTGATGGCGACCGCGCTCCGTCAACTGCATGGATGATTCACGCGACACGCCGATGGCTGCGTGAAGGATCCATCCACGTGGACCCGAGCGTCCGCGCGCTCGGGCGCTCATGCGCTCGGTGGGTGGATTTTTCGCAACACGGCGCGCTCGGCCGAGGGAGGGGAGGGCGGGGGGGTTGACCTGGGGTGATGCCGCCGTGACCACATTGTGACCCGTGTCTGCGTTGACTTGGACGGGCCTGCCCGTTACCTTCGTGTCGAAACCTGAATCACCTTTCAGGTTGCTGATCACACAAAGGAGTGCTCGATGGCACGCTCGTCCCTTATGGCCTTGTCCCTGGCCGCGGTCCTGGCACTGGCTGCCTGTGCCCCGTCGGCCTCTGACGATGACTCTGACGCCGACAACGGCGGCTCCAACGACGACGGTGGCACCACCGCCGAGAACGCTGGCGGCGATGGCGACAGCGAGGACGCCGGCGGCGGTGACCCCTACCCGGTCGGCATCATCTATTCCGAGACCGGCCCGCTGGCCGCCTACGGTGAGCAGTACAAGGCTGGCCTGGAGGCTGGCATCGACTACGCCACGGACGGCACCGGCGAGATCGACGGCCGCGCGATTGAGATCACCTATCGCGACGACGCGGGCAACCAGGACACGGCGGTCGCCGCGGCCAAGGACCTGATCGGTCAGGACTACAAGATCCTCGGTGGCACCATCGTCTCCGGCATCGCGGTCGCGATGGCCGACCAGGCCGAGCAGAACGAGATCCTCTACATTTCTGGCCCCGCAGCTGTCGACGCCATCACCGGCGTCAACGACTACACCTTCCGCTCCGGCCGGCAGAGCCTGCAGGACGTCGCGGCAGCCGGCTCCTTCCTGGAGGGCGACGCCAACAAGGTCGTCGTCTATGCCCAGGACAACGCCTTCGGCCAGGGCAACCTCGCCGCGGTCGACGCAGTGCTCGGGGCCAACGGGGCCGAGGTCAGCAGCGTGATGGTGCCCGAGGACGCCACCGAGTTCACGCCGTTTGCCGCGCAGCTCAAGGACGCCGAGCCGGACATGATCTTCGTTGCCTGGGCCGGCGCGACCTCCGCGAACATGTGGCAGGCGCTGGAGCAGCAGGACGTCTTCGACGTGGCCCCCGTCGTCACCGGTCTCGGTGACTCGGTCACCTTCGACGCCTACGGTCCGGTCGCTGAGAACATCAGCTTCCTGAACCACTACTTCCCGGGCGCCCCGGACAACGAGGTCAACACCGCGATGGTCGAGGCCGTCGAGGAGGCGGGGAGCACCCCCGACCTGTTCACCCCCGACGGCTTCGTCGCCGGTCAGATGATCGTCCAGGCCCTGACCGAGGGCGACGGTGACGTCAACGCGATGATCGACGCGCTCGAGGGCTGGGAGTTCGAGGGCCCGAAGGGCACCACCACGATCCGCGAGAGTGACCACGCGCTGCTGCAGGAGATGTACACCGCGAGCCTGGTCGCCGATGGTGACTCCTGGGTGCCCGAGCTCATTGACACCGTCCCGGCCGAGGACGTGGCACCGCCGGAGGCGTCCGGCAAGTGACCAACACCCAGTCAGGCTCCGGCGCGGGGGCGGCCACGGTCGCTCCCGCGCTGGAGGTCTCGGACCTCTCGCTGAAGATCGGCGGCGCGCAGATCCTGGAGGACATCTCCTTCACCGTGCCGACCGGTGAGATCGTCGGCGTGATCGGGCCCAACGGTGCCGGCAAGACGACGCTGTTCAACCTGATCTCCGGCGTGATGACCCCGACGACCGGGCGCGTGGTCCTGGATGGCCGGGACGTCACCAACCGGTCGGTCACCCAGCGCGCTGTCGCCGGCCTCGGCCGGACCTTCCAGACGTCCTCGGTCTTTCCGGCGCTGTCGGTCGAGGAGAACGTCCGGCTGGCCGCCCAGGTGTCCGAGGGCCGAGCCCTGTCACTGTTCACCTTCCCCCGCCGGGGCGACCGGGCCACCAGCAGGGCACGCGACCTGCTCGGTGAGGTCGGCCTGGGCGACCGGATGGGATTCCGGGCCGGCGACCTGCCGCACGGCGACAAGCGCAAGCTCGAGATCGCCATGCTGCTCGCCACCGACCCCTCGGTCGTCCTGCTCGATGAGCCGATGGCCGGAGTCGCCTCCGGTGACGTCGCCGGGCTCACCGAGGTCATCCGCAGCCTGCACACCGATCACGGCTGCACCGTGCTGATGGTCGAGCACCACATGGAGGTCCTGCTGGGCCTTGTCGAGCGGGTCGCCGTGCTGCACTTCGGCAACCTGCTGGCGATCGACAGCCCCGACGCCGTCATGGCCGACCCCACCGTGCAGAGCGCCTACCTGGGAGAACCCGTATGACGCCCGCTTCCGTCCCCGAGACCACCGCCCCTGAGGCGGTGGCCGGCTCGGGCGACCACATCCTGTCCGTGCGCGGCCTGACCGCCCACGTCGCCGGCCAGCAGGTCGTCGAACACGTCGACCTGGAGGTGGCCGCCACCGGCGTCACCGCCCTCCTGGGGCGCAACGGCGTGGGCAAGACCTCGACGATCAAGGCGATCATGGGTCTGATCGGCCGCTCCGGCACGATCGACCTGGCCGGACAGGACATCTCCACCCTGCCCACCCACAAGGTCGCCCAACTCGGTGTCGGCTATGTGCCCGAGGACCGCGAGGTCTTCTCCGCCCTCAGCGTCAGCGAGAACCTGAGGATCGCCGAGCGCAAGGGACACGACCACCGCTACGAGCTGGTCTATGACCTCTTCCCCGAGCTCAAGCAGCGCGCCGGTCAGGCAGCCGGCACCCTGTCCGGTGGCCAGCAGCAGATGGTCTCGCTGGCCCGCGCGCTGCTCAACGACAACCGGGTGCTGCTCGTCGACGAGCCGACCAAGGGCCTGGCCCCCCGCCTGGTGCAGGAGGTCGGGCGCGTCCTGGCCCGCGCCGCCGAGGTGGTCCCCGTCCTGCTCGTCGAGCAGAACCTGCAGGTGGTGCGCGACCTCGCCCACCACGCCGTCGTCCTTACCGGCGGCCGCAGCGTCCACCACGGACCGGCCGCCGAGTTCCTGGGCGACCCCGACCTGACCCAGCGACTGCTGGGCGTGAGCACCGGAGCGGAGGGATCGATATGAGTGAGGTCATCCTCCTGGCGGTCACCGGCGCCGGCCTCGGCGCGATCTACTTCCTGGTCGCCAGCGGCCTGTCCCTGATCTATGGCCTGATGGGCGTGCTCAACTTTGCCCACGGCGTGTTCCTGTCCCTCGGAGCGTTCCTCGGCCTCGAGGTGGCCCAACGACTGGGCGCCTCGAGCTGGACCGGGTTTGCCGTGTCCCTGCTCGTCGGTGCCCTCGCGGGCGCCGTCTTCGCGGCCCTGACCGAGAGGGTCCTGGTCCAAAAGCTCTACAACCGGCACATCGAGCAGGTGCTGGTCACCGTCGGTCTGGGACTGGCCGCCGTCGCACTGTTTGACGGCATCTGGGGCACCGACCCACGCTTCCCCCGCGGCCCCGCCTGGCTCGATGAGACCAGCACGATCGGCGGCGCCAACATCCCCAACATCGTGTTCGTGGCGATCATCGCGGCCGCGGCCGTGCTGGCAGCCATCGTGCTGTTCCTGAAGCACACGCGCTACGGCATGATCATCCGCGCCGGCGTGGAGAACCGCTCCATGGTGACGGCCCTGGGCATCGACGTGCGCAACGCGTTCACCCTGGTCTTCACCATCGGTGGTGCCGCCGCCGGCATCGGCGGGGTGCTGGCCTCGCACCACTTCGGCTATGTCTCACCGATGCTCGGACAGACGCTGCTTATCTTTGCCTTCATCGTCACGGTGATCGGCGGTCTCGGCTCCCTGATCGGTGCCGCTGTCGCCTCCGTGCTCGTGGCGCTGCTGCAGCAGTTCGCCAACTTCTATCTGTGGGGCACCGGGGACTTCGCCGTGGTCGTCCTGCTGGCCCTCGTGCTGCTCACCCGACCCTCCGGCCTGATGGGGAGGAAGGCATGACTGCCATGAACACGCAGAAGGCGGACGAGAAGGTCCAGGGCAAGGTGGCCGCGATGCGCAAGGCCGCCAGGGCGCCGCAGGATGGCCCGGGCTCCCAGGGCACGCGCTCCCGACTGCTCGCCCTGATCGTGCCGGTCGGCCTGGTGGTGCTGCTGGCCTGCCTGCCGCTGCTCAACATCTCGATCCCGGGCGTGCTCCCGGGCGCGACCTACACCCCGGGCACGCTGCACATGCTGGCCCTGGCCATGGTGATGGCCGGCGTCGCGCTGTCCTATCACCTGCTCTTCGGTGTGGCCGGGCTGCTCTCCTTCGGCCACGCGCTCTACTTTGGCCTCGGTGCCTACGGCCTGGGCATCGTGATGGAGAAGCTCGAGCTGGGCCTGGTGCCGGCAGCGCTCGTCGTCATCGTCGCCGGGCTGGTCATGTCCACGATCCTGGGCGCCGTGTCCCTGCAGGTCACCGGCATCCCGTTTGCGATGGTCACGCTGGCCTTCGCGCAGGCCGGGTTCGTCCTGGTGCGCAAGAACCCGGGCGGGCTCACCGGTGGTGAGGAGGGCATGCGCCTGCCCACCGACTATGTGCCCGACTGGCTGGTGGGCGTGGCCGACACGCGCAACCTCTATTGGGTGGCCCTGGCCGCGCTCGTGCTGGCCTTCGTCATCGTGACCTGGGTGCAGCGCAGCCGCGCCGGCCACGTGGCCGAGGCGGTCCGCGAGAACGAGCTGCGCGTGCAGGTCCTCGGCATGCGGCCGTTCCTGGTCAAGCTGGCGATCTTCGTGTCCGCCTCGGTCATCGCCGCCGGCATGGGCATGGTGCACCTGCTGCTCAACTCCGGTGCTGTGCCGCACACCATGAGCGCAGAGTTCACCATCTCGCTGCTGCTGATGGTCGTGCTCGGCGGTGTCGGATCCCGCTGGGGTGCCGTCGCCGGTGCCTTCGTCTATGTGATCCTCAGCCAGCGCCTGGCCGTGCTCGCCCAGTCCTCGGCCATCGACGATCTGCCTGCGGTGCTGGCGATCCCGCTGTCCGAGCCGATGTTCATCCTGGGCACCATCTTCATCCTCGTGGTTATGTTCCTCCCGGGCGGTCTGGCCGCCCTGGGGCTGCGGGTGCGTGCCCTGTTCTCGCGGCGCGCGAGGGCCGAGCTCGACGAGGGCACGCGCACGCCCGGCGAGCTGGTGCAGGAGGATGGTCAACAACCATGAACAACGACGTGACCAGCCACGGTGGACCCCACCATGGCGCGCCCGGACCGCACACCCTGGGCCGCTGGCCGACCGACCGTGCGCGACTGCACCCGGACCGGGTGGCCATCGTCGACCGCGGGGTGGAGCTGACCTATCGCGACCTGGACGAGCGCTCCCGTGCGCTCGCCGAGGCGTGGCGTCGGGCCGGCTATCGCCGGGGGGACCGCGTGGCCACCCTGGTCGGCAACAGCGCCGAGCACGTGATCGCCTTCTTCTCCTGTGCCAGAGCGGGTCTGGTCCTGGTGCCGCTGTCCTGGCGGCTGACTGCTCCTGAGCTGACCGACCAGCTCACCCAGGCCGACCCCGCGGTCCTGCTCGTTGAGGAGGAGACCGAGACCCTGGCCCGTGGCGCCCTCGCCCGGGTCGCCGCCCCCGTGCCCACGGCATACGTCGGGCAGGTCGGGGTGGAGGCCCCGGTGTCCGCCCCGTGGCACAGCAACCACGACAACACCGCGTATGCCGAGGGGCAGCTGCCCCTCGCAGCCGCCGGTCGGCCGGGGGCACGGTTGGACCAGGCCGGCCCCGTCCAGGACGAGGACCCGCTGCTGATGGTCTTCACGTCGGGGAGCTCCGCGCGACCCAAGGCCGCCGTGCTCACCCACGCGTCCTGCTTCTGGACCAATCTGTCCCTGTCGCGCACCCTCGAGCTGGACGAGACCGACGTGGTGCTCAGCGTGCTGCCGCAGTTCCACGTCGGGGGGTGGAACATCCAGCCGCTGCTGGCCTGGTGGACCGGTGCCACCGTCGTGCTGGAGCGGTCCTTTGATCCCGGGCGCGCGCTCTGCCTGATCGCCGAGCACAAGGTGACCACGATGATGGGGGTGCCGACGCACTATGCGCGGCTGTCCGAGCACCCCACCTTTGACCGCACGGACCTGACCGCGTTGCGCAGCGCTGTCGTCGGTGGGGCCCCCATGCCGGCTCCGCTGCTGCGGATCTTTCACCAGCACGGGGTCGCGCTGACCCAGGGCTATGGGCTGACCGAGGCCGGCCCCAACGTGCTGTGTGTGCCGCCGCGCCACGCGATGGACCGCGTCGGCTGGGCTGGCGTGCCCTATCCGCACGTCGAGGTGGCGTTGGCCGACCCGGCCACCGGTGCGCACCTGAGCGGCCCCGGCACGGGCGAGTTGCTCGTGCGTGGCCCGGGGATGTTCGCCGGCTATTTCCGTGATGAGCCGGCCACCCGCGCGATCTGGCGGGACGGCTGGCTGGCCACCGGTGACGTGGCGACGCGCGACGACGCCGGATATCTGCGGGTCGTGGACCGACTGCGCAACATCTATATCTCCGGCGGTGAGAATGTCGCCCCCGCCGAGGTCGAGGCCGCCCTGCGGATGCACCCGGCCGTCGAGGACGTGGTCGTCGTCGGTGTCCCGGACACGCGGTGGGGGGAGCGCGGCGTCGCTCTCGTCGTGCGCCGCCCCGGAGTCGTGACCGACGCCGCCGACCTGATCGAGCACTGCCGCGAGCGGCTGGCAGCGTTCAAGGTGCCGACCGCGGTGCACTTCGTGCGGGAGCTGCACTACGGGTCCCTGGGCAAGGTCGCTCGCGAGGCGGCCCTGGAGGCCGCCCTGGCGGCCGAGGACGCCGGTGCCACCACGGCATACGTGCGTCCCGGAGGTCTGTCATGACCGCCGGGGGAGGCGCGCCACCGGTGGACCGAACCGCGCGCACGCCCCGCGGTGCACGCACCCGGGCCAAGTTGCTGACCGCTGCCGAGGAGGTCTTCGCCACGGTCGGCTATCACGAGGCCTCGATCGTGAAGATCACCGAGGAGGCCGGGGTTGCTCTCGGCACCTTCTACACCCACTTCGAGGGCAAGAAGGAGATCTTTGACACGGTCGTCCTCGACCTCTCGCAGCGGGTCCGGCACGCGATGAGCGAGGCCTCGACCGGGGTCGATGACCGCCTCGAGGCCGAGCGGGCGGGGTTCCGAGCCTTCTTCGCCTTCACCGCCCAACACCCGGCGCTCTATCGGATCATCCGCCAGGCCGAGTTCGTCTCGCCGGAGGTGATGCGTCGGCACTACGACAACATCGTCGACGGCTATGCCTCCGGCCTGGAGTCGGCGCGCTCGCGCGGAGAGATCCGCGATGTCGACCCGGTCGTGGCGGCCTGGGCCCTGATGGGGGCCGGTGAGCTGATCGGGATGCGGTGGGTGCTGTGGGAGGACGCTGACGCGATCCCCGAGGCGGTCTATGAGGGGCTGATGGACGTGATCCGTGGCGCGCTGGCGCCGACCACCACGGCAGGGACAGATCCGGGGAACGACGAAGGGAGAGTGCGATGACCCGCACCGCAGTGGTCACCGGGGGTGCCAGCGGCATCGGCGCCGCGATCGCCGTGCAGCTGGCCAAGGACGGGCTGCATGTCGTCGTGGCAGACCGGGACGAGGCCGCGGCCGACCGACTCGCCGCGCAGATCGGCGGAGAGAGCTGGGTGGCCGACCTGTCCGACACCACGGCGCTGGAGGACCTGCACCTGGAGTGCGATGTGCTGGTCAATAACGCTGGGGTGCAACGGGTTGCGCCGATCGAGGAGTTCTCGCCCGAGGACTTCCGGTTGATCCAGCGGCTCATGCTCGAGGCGCCCTTCCTGCTGACCCGGGCTGCTCTGCCGCACATGTATGAGCGGGGGTGGGGGCGCATCATCAACGTGTCCTCGGCCCACGGGCTGCGGGCGTCGGCCTTCAAGGTCGCCTATGTCGCGGCCAAACACGGTCTGGAGGGGCTGTCCAAGGTGACCGCGCTCGAGGGCGCCGCCCACGGGGTGACGTCCAACTGCATCAACCCCGGCTATGTCCGGACCCCGTTGGTGGAGAAGCAGATTGCCGATCAGGCGGCGACTCACGGGATCCCCGAGGAGGAGGTCATCGAGAAGATCATGCTGACCCGCTCGGCGATCAAGTCGCTCATCGACCCCGAGGATGTCGGCGCCCTGGCCAGTTTCCTGGCCAGCGACGCGGCGGGCATGGTCACGGGTGCCTCCTATGCGATGGACGGCGGGTGGACGGCGCAGTGACCACACAGATGCTGCCCTCGCTGGCCGCGGTGGTTGGCGACCGCTATCGCTCGCACGAGGTGCCGGTGCGAGGTGGACTCCTGCACGTCGGGGTGTGGGAGCCCGAGCGAGAGGACCCGCACGCGCCCACGGTCCTGGCCGTCCACGGCATCACCGCCTCCCACGTCGCCTGGCCGCTGCTCGCGCAGGCTCTTCCCGGGGCACGGGTCATCGCGCCCGACCTGCGGGGCCGCGGGCAGTCCCGTGACCTGCCCGGGCCCTATGGGATGCGCAGCCACGCGGACGACGTCGCCGCGGTCCTGGACCACTTCGGCGTCACCCAGGCCGTGACGGTCGGGCACTCGATGGGGGCGTTTGTCGCCGTCGTCCTCGCCGATCGCCACGAGGACAAGGTGAGCTCCCTGGTGCTGGTGGATGGTGGCATGCCGCTGCTCCCGCCCGAGGGGGTCGCGCCGCAGGACCTGTCCCAGGCGATCCTGGGCCCCGCTGCAGACCGGCTGCGGATGACCTTTGCCGACCACTCGGCATACCGGCAGATGTGGCGAGAACACCCCGCCTTCCGCGAGTGGACCGAGCTGACCAGCGCCTATGCCGACTATGACCTGGTCCCGACCGGTGACGGGGCGTTCCAGCCGGCGACGCGCGTCGAGGCACTGGATGAGGACATCGCTGAGCTCGTCGAGGGCGACTCGCTCCTCACCGCGCTGGCCAACCTGCGCCATCCCGCCTCGTGGCTGCTCGCGCCGCGGGGGCTGATGGACGAGGTCCCGCCGCTCTATCCGCAGTGGGCACGGGAGCACTGGATCGCCGCGCACCCGCAGCTGGCGGTGTCCGAGGTTGAGGATGTCAACCACTACACGATCGTGATGCTGGAGCGTGGGATGAGTCAGGTCGTCCCGCACGTGCGGGCTGCGCTCGGGCGCTGAGCTCTCCGCCGCGGCGGGTGGAAAAATCACGATCCGGCAAGCGGTGATGACGATCCGATAACGGCCGGTGCTCCTGGCGCCGTCGGCCCCTAACGTTGACCGCGATGTCCGCCCGCCCCACGATCGCAGGCTGGGTTGCCGCGGTGGCGCTCGGCATCTTTGTGGTGCTCACCGTCCTGCCCCCGCGCGGTGGCCCGGTCGCTGGCCTCTCCCGCAGCGTGGACCCCGACCTGGGCCAGCTGTTGTGGCCGTGGCTGTGGCACCAGGCCGACCCGCGGCTGCTGCTGATGATCCCGCTGCTCGTCGCCGGCGCCCTCCTGTGGCACCGCCCCCGGTGGCTCGCGGTGGCTGCGGTCCTGCCGGTCGCGGTCGAGGCCTGGCAGTTCCTCGTGCCCGCGGTGGGGCAGGCGGCCGCAGCACGGGACGTTGCCCACTCCTGGATCGCCCTGGTGACCGGCGCGGTGGGTGCGCTGGTCGCGACCTGGCTGGTGCGCGGTGGACGTCGGTTGCTGGGCAGCCCGCGCCGGACCACGCGCGCTCTCGTGCCGGTCGCGCTGGCGACGTTTGCCCTCGTGGTCGCCCCGGCTGTCTGGCCGTCCGGTGAGACCCAGGCTGTCGCCGACCCGACCGAGGCCCAGGGGCCGCTGCTGGGTGAGGACTTTCACGGTGGCGACACGATGCCTGTGGCGGTGGCCGAGTGGGTCGGTGAGGGCACGGTGCCCGGCGCGGGAACGGCGCACGAGGAGATGGCCCGCGTTGCCCTCTGGGACCTGCGGCTGCTCACCCAGGGGCTCGACTCTGGCGCCCTGCCCGCTGCTGGCCCTGCCCCGAAGTGGGACTACTTCTGGCCGCGCGACGGCGCGTTCGTGGCGGTGGCCCTGGCTCGGACCGGGCACGCGCAGGAGGCGGCGCAGCTGCTGGACCAGCTCTCCGGTCTCTATCTTGATCCGCTCTATGGGTTCGATGCCCGCTATCTGCTGGACGGCGAGCGCGTCGTCGTCGACCCGCGCGGTGCCCAGGTCGACGGCTGCGGGTGGGTGCTGTGGGCGATCGGGCAGACCCGGGAGGCCACCGTGCTGTCGGACACAGTCGACGACCTGCGCGACCGGTGCACGGACCAGCTCCTGCGTGCCACGGGAGGCGGCACCCAGCTCGCGGCGCCCAGCCCGGACTACTGGGAGCGCGCCACGTTTGAGCGGCTGCTCGGTGCCAACGCGCCGGTGGTGCTCGGGCTGCGGTCGGCTGCGGCAGATCTGCGTGTGACGGGTGATCAGCAGCGTGCCGAGACGGTCGCCGAGGCGGCGACGACGCTGCGGCAGCGGGTGGGTGAGCACTTCGGCCCAAACTTTGAGCGCACCTCGCGCGGTGGGGGACTGGACGCCTCGGCAGCGATGCTCATGCCGCCCTTCGACCCCGAGCCACTGACCGGGGTGCGCGAGGCGTGGCAGGGCTATCAGGACGGTGCTGCCCGTCCGGGTGGGGGCCTGGCTCCGGGCGTCGACTGGAAGCAGGATGGTGTCTCCTGGACCCCGGAGGTCGCGCTGGTGGCCTACACCGCCGCGGCCGACGGCCAGACCGAGCTGGCGCAACACTGGTTGGACTGGTTGGACGCGCACCGGGCGCCGTGGGGCTCCCTGCCGGAGAAGGTCGGCCCCGACGGGGAGCCCGGAGGGCCGGCACCGCTGGGGTGGACCAGTGCCCTGGTGCTGCTCACCCTCGTGGAGTTGGACCTGCCCTGACGTTGTGGTCGCCAGCGGCCCCAACGATCGGCGCGCAGACCGCCGGGGGCGGGGCCCTGGGCGGGTCAGTCTCCGGCGTGGACCAGCAGGTGGGCCAGGATGACGAAGACGGTGGCACCTAGCAGCACAACCGCTCCCACGATGATCGCCGGCACCGTGCCGAGGACGATGTCGAAGATGAGCACGGCCGTGCCGGCGAGCATCAACACGACACCGGCGATCACGACGCGCAGGATCTGGTGGCCCAACTCCACGGTCTCGCGTTTCATCCTGCGCCGGAACAGCGTGCGATGCAGGCTGACCGGGGCCAGGCCCAGGGCTGTGGTCGTGACTCCCAGGACGACCAGCACGAGATAGACGGTGCGCTGGAAGGTCGTCAGATCCGCCATCCGGTCCTGAAAGGCCGCAGCCAGCAGGAACCCGGTCATGATCTGGGTGCCCATCTGCGTCACCCGGATCTCCTGGAGCAACTCGACCCAGTTGCGGTCGTATCGTTCCTGGTCGGTCTCGTGCCGCCCCTTCGCCTGGGGTCGTTCCGGCTCTGGGGAGTCGTGCTGCTGCCGGTCGTCCGGCGGGTCGGTCAATGCGACCTCAGGGCATCGATCAGTTCGTCCTTGGTGAGGTCGCTGTAACCCTCCAGGCCAAGCTCCTTGGCCCGCTCCTTCAACTCCTCGACCGTGCGGTCCTCATAGTCCTCGGCCTCTCCACCGCGGCTGCCGACCTCGTCACGGCCCTCGGCGGCTGCCGCGTTGCTGATGCGCGCCGCCTTCTCCTTGGAGTTGCCCTCCTCGCGGAGAGACTCATACATCTCCTCGTCCTTGATCGAGCTCTCACCCATCTGGCACCTCCTTGGTCACCCACCGCAACGCGGCAGGTGCCTTCCAAACTACGACCACGTATGCGGAGGCGCACCCGCTCAGCGGACCTCGTCGAGGTGTTGGCCCCGGTCAGCCGGGGATCTGCTCGCCGGAGCGCACTGTCCACGGAGCGGGCACCGGATCGGGCACCTCGCCCTGCAGTGGCAGATCGAACTCCTTGACCTCCCTGGTCGGGCGGTCGATCCCGAACAGGTGTGCCTCGCGTCCCTTGCCACGGGTGCCGCGGTCCCAGGCGATGCCCTGGCCCTCGACCCCGGGCAGCTCGACCGTGGCCAGCCACTCCAGCTCCGCGCCGGCCCGTGGCAGTTGCATCACATAGGCCTCGGCCAGGTCGTGCCCGGTGAGATAGAGGTTGCCGTCCGGTCCCCAGGAGCCCCCACTGTTGGACATCGGAGCAAAGCGGTCCAGGATCGGCCGCGGCACGACATACCCCGCCTCGACCTGGAAGTCCGCGTCCATGCGCACGATCTGGGTGTTCGGGTTCTCGCCATAGATGCGGCCCTCGTGCTCGTTGTCATAGTTGGCGAAGCCAGCCCACCACGAGCCGTCGTGGTGGTCGAGCCAGGTCAGCGAGCCGCGGTCGATGCCGATCGGGTGGCTGTCCACGTGCTCCAGCGTGCGGGCGTCGAAGACCTCGATGGAGCTCTCCATCGGCCACTCCGGATAGTTGGAGTGCGCGGCATAGATCTTGCCGTGCACCACGACACCGCTGTCGAGGTGCTGGATCGGGCCTTCCGGCTCACCCACGAACTGCAGGACGCGCTCACCGGTGCGGCGGTCGATCTTGGTGATGCTGCGGTTGTTGATCGCATAGACGTGGGTCCGGTCAACGGCCACGCCCTGGTTGGCGTCGAGTGCCGAGAACGACCCGACCGGCTCAGCTGCGAGGGTGACCGGCTCCGGCTGCACATAGGCGGCCGGCAGAGCGATCGAGGTCGGCTGCACAGCGGGGCCAGCCGTGCTGGGCAGTATGCCGAGGGTCAGGGCGAGTGCACCGGCGGCGGTGGTGGCGACGAGCTGTGTGGTGCGCATGAGGGTGTGCCTTCCTGCAACGAGGACTGGGGGTGGGGCCAGCCTCGGGCGCGCAGGTTGCGCACACCCGACGAGCCGCCGACGCCGCGACAACGCAGGCATGGCGGCTAGTGGGCAGCTTGCTCTCGGAGACGTCGGCGGTCGGTCAAGAGATCGCCCGCGCGACGGCGCACTCAGGCGCTCACGCGCTCGGTGGGGGTGAAAATCAGGCGCTCACGCGCTCGGTCGGGGTAGGGGTTGGGTGTGGGTCAGTCGGTGCCGGTGTCTGCGGCGTACAAGACCGTGAACTCCTCGAGGATCACCGGCAGGTCGTCGGTCACCGGGGCACCGTCGGCGGAGCGCTCGAAGAAGCGGCGGTGCACGTCGCGCCAGTGCTCCACGCTCAGGTCGCCCTCACCCTCTGCTGCGGCGTGCGCGGCATCGACCTCACCGAACGGCACGGTGCGCACGGCCGTGGTCTGGATCAGGGCCCGCGGGTGTCCCTGACCGTCGGTGATGATCGACAGGTCGCCCTCCTCCGGCTCGCGCTCCTCGCTGTCGGCATAGTCGCGTTGGGCCGACGAGGTGGCGGTCTTGGTGCCCTCGAGCACCAGGGACAGCAGCTCGTCGGCGTCGTCCGGGCCCGCGCCAAAGGACCAGGCCGGGGGAGCCAGCGACTCGCGGGCGTTGACGCCCAGATAACCGGGCACCCGGTTCACCTTGGCGCGGACTCGGGCGTCCTCCCAGAAGGACTGGATCGGGTCGTCGGTGCTCATCACGGCCTCTCGCTCGGGGTGAGCCAAACCCTAGCGGTCGGTGGTCAGCCCTGCTCGCGACCGGCCCCGTCGGCGCGGCCGGGGGCATCGCGCAGCGCGTCGCTGAGCGCGAGGTGCCGGGCCAGCACGGTGTTCTGCTGCTCGAGGTGGCGCATCCGGCGATAGCTCGCGGCGACATAACCGAGGAAGGTGATGGTCAGGCCATAGAGCAGCAGGTCCGCGCCTCGACCGACACCGACCCAGCCGGCGACCGTGGTCAGCGTCGGTGGGAACAGGATGGCCATGGCCGCCAGCAGGACGAAGCCGACGAGCAGCAGCCGCCGCACGGCCTGGTGGCGGGCACCGGCGGTGGAGCGGGTGAGCAGCACCGTGACGCCGACAATCCCGACCAGCAGGATGACCTTGATCAGTGGTTGGTCCAGCATGGCTGCGCCCTCACTTGACGATCGTGTCGATCAGGATGTTGATGGAGTTCATCAACGACTGCCCCTTGGAGCGGGAATAGTCGGTGTAGACGATCAGCACCGGGTGCTCCGTCCACGACAGCTTGGTGCGCGAGAGCTGCAGCACGATCTCGGTGGCGTGGGCCATCCGGTTCTGCTCCAGGTGCAGGCCCGCCGCGGCGTCCCGGCGAATGACCCGGAGCCCGTTGTGGGCGTCGGACAGGCGCAGCCCCGTCTGCATGTTGGTGATCCAGACCGCGCCCTTGAGGACGATCCGGCGCAGGAAGCCGGGTTTGGTGCGCCCGTCGAGGAACCGGGAGCCGAAGACGATGGCCACATCCTCCTCCCGCGCGCGCTCGATCATGGCGACGGCATCCTCGACCCGGTGCTGACCGTCGGCGTCGAAGGTCACGACATAGGTCGCGTTGGTGGCGCGCAGCACATAGTCGATCCCGGTCTGCAGGGCGGCACCCTGACCCAGGTTGAACGGATGGGTCACCACGACCGCGCCAGCATCGCGCGCCGCCTGCCCCGAGCCGTCCGCGGAGTTGTCGTCGACACAGACGATGTTCGGGAAGGTCTCCCGAGCGCCAGCGATCACGTCAGTGATCACGGTGGCCTCGTTGAAGAGCGGGATCACGAGCCACGCATCCTGGATCGGACCGGCGTCCGGTGGCGTTAGGCTCATGGCTGCATTGTCTCCCACACCCGCTTCAAGACCCTGGAGGACACCGGTGGCGACACGCATCGCAGACACCGCCGACGTGGCGGATGGCGCCACGATCGGCGACGGCAGCTCGGTGTGGCACCTGGCCCAGGTGCGCGAGGAGGCAGTCCTGGGGGAGGGCTGCATCATCGGTCGCGGTGCCTACATCGGCACCGGGGTGCGACTCGGCGACCACTGCAAGGTCCAGAACTACGCCCTCGTCTATGAGCCGGCCGTGCTGGCTGACGGGGTCTTCATCGGACCAGCGGTCGTGCTGACCAACGACACCTTCCCGCGGGCGATCAACGCCGACGGCAGCCTCAAGAGCGCCGACGACTGGGAGGCGGTCGGGGTCACCATCGAGCGCGGGGCCTCGGTCGGGGCCCGGGCCGTGTGCGTCGCACCGGTGACCATCGGGGCCTGGGCGACCGTCGCGGCCGGCGCCGTCGTCACCAAGGACGTGCCCGACCACGCCCTGGTCGCCGGTGTCCCGGCGCGTCGCATCGGCTGGGTGGGGGAGTCTGGTCGCCCACTGAGCGACGATGGAGACGGACGCTGGACGTGCCCGGTGACCGGCACGGCATACGAGCAGACACAGGACACCCTGCGGAAGGTAGTGAAATGAGCGAACTGGCCATGATCCCGGCGGCTAAGCCGATCATCGGGGACGAGGAGCGCGAGGCCGTCGACCGTGTCATGCGGTCGGGGATGGTGGCGCAGGGCCCGGAGGTCGCGGCCTTCGAGCAGGAGTTTGCTGACCAGTTGGTGGGCGGGCGCACCTGTGTCGCAGTCAACTCGGGCACCTCGGGGCTCCACCTCGGGCTGTTGGCAGCGGGCGTCGGGCCGGGTGATGAGGTCATCGTGCCGTCGTTCACCTTTGCCGCGACGGCCAACTCGGTCGCGCTGACCGGTGCGACCCCGGTGTTCGCCGACATCGAGCGCGACACGTTCAACCTCGCGGCGGAGAGTGTGCGGGCGGCGATCACCGACAACACCGCCGCGATCATGCCGGTCCACCTGTATGGCCACCCGGCCGACATGACCGCGTTGCGCGAGGTTGCCGACGAGGCGGGCGTGCAGGTTTTCGAGGACGCGGCTCAGGCGCACGGCGCGCAGTATGCCGGGGCACCGGTCGGCAGTTTCGGCACCTTTGCGATGTTCAGCCTGTATCCGACGAAGAACATGACCTCCGGTGAGGGCGGCATGGTCTCGTGTGAGGACGAGGAGATGGCTCGCGGGATCCGGCTGCTGCGCAACCAGGGCATGGAGGCGCAGTACGCCAACGAGATCGTGGGCCTGAACAACCGGATGACCGACATCCACGCCGCGATCGGGCGGGTGCAGTTGACCAAGGTCGGGGCCTGGACGGCCAAGCGGCAGGAGAACGCGGCCTGGTTGGACGCGAACCTCAACGGCATTGCGGGGGTCGTGGTGCCGCCGGTGCGCGAGGGCTGCACGCACGTCTATCACCAATACACGATCCGTCTCGATGGTGTGTCCGGCCAGGAGCGGGACCGGGTCGTTGCCGCGCTGCGCGAGGAGCACAAGGTCGGGTGCGGGGTCTATTACCCCACACCGAACCACGAGTTGGTCTCGCTGCACCGGTTTGCGCCGGAGCACGAGCTGCCGGAGACCGCGCGGGCCGCTGCTGAGGTGATCAGCCTGCCGGTGCACCCCTCACTGTCCCAGGACGACCTGGACCGGATCGCTGCGGCCCTGACCGCCGTCGTGACGGCAGGTGCCTGATGACTGACCAGAGGCAGGGGCAGTCCGGGGCAGCCGCGCTGCCCGAGGGCAAGACGATCCGGATGGGCCTGATCGGGCTCGGTGCGATGGGCCGGCACCACGCCCGGGTGATCCGTGAGGTCGAGGGCATGGAGCTGGTGGCGGTGGCCGATGCCCAGGGTGACAAGCACGGTGTCGCCGGGGGCCTGGAGGTCCAGCCGGACGTCGAGTCGCTGATCGCCCAGGGCATTGATGCGGCGATGGTGGCCGTGCCGACCTATCTGCACGAGCCGGTGGGGCTGGCGCTGGCCCAGGCCGGGGTGCACGCGATGATCGAGAAGCCGATCGCCGCGACCTACGAGGAGGGCGAGCGGGTCGCCGCCGCGTTCGAGGCCGCCGGGTTGGTCGGTTGTGTGGGCTATGTCGAACGGTGCAACCCGGCCCTGCTGGAGATGCGGCACCGGATCGAGGCCGGTGAGCTGGGCAACGTCTATCAGATCACCACCTCGCGGCAGGGTCCTTTCCCGGCCCGGATCGCTGACGTCGGCGTGGTCAAGGACCTGGCCACGCACGATGTCGACCTGACGTCCTGGATCGCTCAGTCGCCCTATTCGCTGATCAGCGCGCAGGTGACCCACCGCTCCGGGCGCGAGCACGAGGACATGGTCGTCGCGTCCGGCCGGTTGCAGAACGGCACCATCGTCAACCACATCGTCAACTGGCTCTCGCCGCTGAAGGTCCGCGAGACCGTCGCGACCGGTGAGAAGGGCTCCTTCATCGCCAACACCCTCTCCGGCGACCTGACCTTCGTGGCCAACGGTGACGTGCGCTCCGACTGGGACCGCGTCACGGTCTTCCGGGGCGTCTCCGAGGGAGACTCGATCCGTTATGCGATCGCCAAGCGTGAGCCGTTGCGGGTGGAGCAGGAGAACTTCCGGGACCGCCTGTGGGGCAAGGAGTCCGAGTCGGTCAGCATGGCCGAGGGCGTGCACGCCCTGAAGGTCGTTGAGGCGGTGCTCGAGTCCGCGAGCACGGGCACCACCATCACCCTGTGACCGCCCGCGAGCACATCACCCGGCGTGCCCGCCATGTCGTGCTCACCACCCGGATCTTCGCCCCGGAGGCTGCTGCCGCGACGTTCCGGCTGACGGAGGTCGTCCGGGCTCTGGTCGACCGCGGGGCGCAGGTGCGCGTGCTGACCAGCGCCCCGCCACCAGGTCAGCGTGCGAGTGACGCGACCGATGTCCCGGGTGCGCAGGTGCGCCGGGCGCCCGTCCTGCGCGATGCGGGCGGCTACGTGCGCGGCTACCTGCAGTACATGTCGTTTGACCTGCCCCTGGCCCTGCGGTTGCTGGTGACCCCGCGCCCGGACGTCGTCCTGGTGGAGCCACCCCCCACCACCGGAGCCGTGGTGCGCGTGGTCACCGGCCTGCGCTCCCTGACTGGGCGCCGGGTGCCCTATGTCTATTACGCCGCCGACGTGTGGTCTGACGCGTCGGAGTCGGTGGGCGCCCCTGTTGCCGTCGTGGGCATCCTGCGCTGGGTCGAGCGGTTCGCGCTGCGCGGCGCACAGGGTGTGCTCGCGGTGTCCGACGGTGTGGCGGAGCGGGTGCGTGGGTTGGGGGCTGACCCGGTCACGGTGGTGCGCAACGGGATTGACACCACGCTGTTCACTCCGCAGGGCCAGGTTCCGGAGGACGCGCCCAACGCCCCCTTCCTCGTCTATGCCGGCACGGCCTCGGAGTGGCAGGGCGCCGAGATCTTCGCCGAGGCGATGCCTGAGGTGCTCGAGCGCGTGCCGGGTGCTCGGCTGGTCTTCCTGGGCCAGGGGAGCTCCTGGCCGGCCCTGCAGCGGATCGCTGCGGACCTGCCACCGGGGACCATTGAGCTGCGCCCCCTCGTCCCTGCGGTGGAGGCTGCCGCCTGGCAGCGCGCCGCGGCTGGGGCGCTGGTCTCCATCAAGCCCGGCCTGGGCTATGACTTTGCCTATCCGACCAAGGTGCTGGCCGCTCTGGCCTGCGGGACGCCGGTCGTCTATGCCGGGCCGGGACCCGCTGCGGCGGACCTGACCGACCACGACCTGGGGGAGGCCGTGGGCTATGCCGTGGCTCCCGTGGCCGAGGCGATGGTCTCGGTTTTGCGTGCCCATCCACTGCCCCAGGCCGAGCGGGAGCGACGCGCAGATTGGGTGCGAGAGCACCGATCCCTTGCGCAAACAGGGCAGGAGGCGGCAGACTCGGTGCTCTTGACGGTGGGAACGTCCTAGGGGGCGGGGTGCAGCACGCGGGTTGGCTGACCCCCCGATGGTCAATCGCTTGCCGTCAGGTCAACCAACTGACACCTGTTGTCCAGACACGGGGTGGGTGCACGTCACTCGCTCCTAGTGGACTGGCAGGCGTCCCGGTGCACAGCACCGGATCACCCATATCTGACCCGGAGGTCACACGATGAAGCTTGTTTCCACCCTGCTCACCGGCGGTCTGGTCGTCGGCAGCCTGCTCGCCGTCACCGCCCCGTCCCAGGCCGCGCTCACCACCACCTGCGTCGGCGAAGCAGGGGCCGTCACCGTCCCCGGCGATCTCGTCGTCCCCAAGGACAAGAGCTGCACCCTGGACGGCACGGTGATCCAGGGCAATGTGCGCGTCCAGGCCGGCGCCGACCTCGTGATCGGCTCGGGCACCATCGAGGGCAACCTCGTGACACAGGCCGACGGTTTCGTTGACGCCACGCAGACCTCGATCGGTGGCAACGTCACCAGCCGCGGCAGCTATGGAGTCTTCCTGACCGAGTCCACCGTGGCCGGCAACTACAACAGCCCGGCCAACGCCGCCCGTGGGGGCTTCCTGCTGGCCGACCAGAGCCAGCTGGACGGACGGGTGACCGATCGGTCCGGCAGCATCCTGCTGGTGTCCTCCACCGTCGCCAAGAACGTGCTCACCGACGGCAACGTGGCCACCGACCTCGACGACAGCGTCATCTCCGGTGCCCTGACCGTCAGCGGTTCGGAGGAGGGTGCCCTCCTCTGCGACAGCGAGATCGACGGCGCAGCCACCTACGACGCCAACGGAGCGCCCGTGCAGATCGGTGGCGACACGCCCTGGGGCACCTGCGTGGGGGCCACCTACTTCGGCGGCGACCTGACGGTCAACAACACGACCGGTGGTGTCCACCTGACCGAGTCGATCATCCGCGGCGACCTGGCCGGCGAGGGCAACGACCCGGCCCCGGTCGGCTCGGACAACCGCGTCCGCGGCGAGATCTCCGGACAGTTCGCCGACCTGCAGGAGCCGAACCGGTTCGGCGCCCGCTCGGTCCCGGGCGAGGACCGCATCGCCGAGGCACGCGCGGCCGCGGAGGAGCGCACCGAGGTGGCTGAGCTCGAGGCCGAGAAGGCTGGCCCCGCCAACCTCTGATCCACCAACGGCGGGCCACACGCAGGCCCGGGACACACAGAACGGCCCCCGGCGCGCACTCGCCGGGGGCCGTTTCGTGACCTCGCCAGGATCGGCGGGGACGAGGTCGAAGCGTCAGCGGATCGGGCGCCCGCTCTCATCCACCGTGACGACCCGCTTGGTGCCGTTGGCCCGCTTGGTCAGCTCAAACCCGTCGAAGTAGGCGCCGTCGGCGGTGCGGGCCTGGTAGCTGATGGTGTCGTCAGAGACGTCGATCAGCTGATAGAGCTGCTGGAACTCGGTGGCAGTTGTCCACTCCGCACCGTTGTCCCACCAGTTCCAGCCGTCGCTGAGGGCATACATCTTCGGGCCGGAGACAGACACCACAAAGACCGTGCCCTCGTGGATGTTCGAGCGACCCAAGCGGTCGTTCTGCAGGTTGCCGCGGGCATAGGAGTGGTCGTGACCCTGCAGGACCAGGTCCACGTCGTGCTTCTCGATGATCGGCAGGAAGTTCTCCCGGGCGCGCACGTTGTCGCGCGACCCCGTCGTGGCGAACACCGGGTGGTGGAAGGTGAGGACGCTCCACGTGTGCGGGTTCTCCTCGAGCACCTGGTCAAGCCACTCCGCCTGGATGGCCATGTCCTCGTCGTTGTTGAGGTTGGTGTTCAGGCTGATGAACCGCACACCCTTGTAATCGACGTAGTAGACCGTCTCGGGCGCCTTCTGTGCCAACTCCTCCGGGCCGTTGTCCGGGAAGTCGAACTGCTTGTCCCAGTACGGTGCGAGGTTGCCCCCGCCGTACTCGTGGTTGCCCGGCGTGGCCAGCTGCGTCACGGTGCCGTCGATCCAGCCAGCGGCGTGGAACCACTCACCCCACTCGCTGTCGGCGGTGGACGTGTTCACCAGGTCGCCGGCGTGCAGGATGACCTCGGCCGCGGGGCGGTCCCGGAAGGCCTTGCGGAACACCCGCGAGACGTGCTCCTTGAGGTCGTTCTGGGCGTCGCCGTAGTAGATGAAGCTGAAGTCCTCCGCCTCCGTCGTGGCGGTGGTGAACTCCTGCCACTCGCTCCAGTTCTCGCCGTCACCCACCCGGTAGAGGTAGGAAGCATCAGGCTCCAGGCCCTCGAAGGTGGCCGTGTGAAAACTGACGGGATAGCCGAGGTCGGCCTGGACCGGCGCATGGCTCTGTGCGGCCACATCGGTGGCGTTGTCCTTGAACGACGGACCGGAGCCCATCGGTGCGATCTGGGCGATCGGTGACTCGACGGTGGAGTCGGTCCGCCAGGAGACGGCCTGGGACGTCGCGGTGTCTGTCGTCGGGGTGAGGACGATCCGGTCGGGCACTGGGGTGGGGGCCCACTGCTCGGCAGCTGGGTATTTCTCTGCGGCAAGGGGATTGATGGTGTAGGCGGCACCAGCCAACCCGACGCACAGGGTTGAGGCGACGGCGATGGAGAGGAACCTGGTGGAGCGTGAGGACACGGTTGTGCCCCTTTCTTCGATCGAGAGCGGGAGTCGGTCGTGAAATGGGTGCTGGTCGTGAAAAGGTCCGCAGGCGATGGCCTGCACAGCCAGCCTCGCGACAGCTGACGACCTCCCGACGATCACCAAATGTGCTGCAGGTGAACGGATCACCAGCAGCGCGGCAGGAAATGCCCAGGAATCAGAATGTTCTCCAGGACGACCCCGGGGGTTCAGCGGCTGCACACGCCGCGGGCACCGACGCGGCGTGCCATGGCTCTCGAAAGCCACGTCCGCAGCCTTCACCACCACGCCCCTCGGGAGTCGTCACACATGCCCCTCACCTCCCGTGCCCCGGCCATCGCCCTGGCCGCCGTGGCAGCCCTCGGTGTCGGAGGTGCAGCCGCCAGCGCCCACCCGTTCGGTCCACCACTGACCGCGACCCTGACGGCGGAGGGCACGACCGTCGAGGTCGTGTGGTCCGGCGCGGAGGACGACTGGATGGCGCTGGGGGAGTGGACGGGTGCCTTCGCGGCGGCCGGAGAGGAATCGCGCACCGGCACACAGATCCTGATGGAGTCCCCGGAGGTGCGGGACTATCTGCTGGACAACATCGCGGTCACACAACAGGGCCAGGACTGCGCGGGGACCTGGGAGGGAATCGAGGACCTGCTCGACACCGGTGCGAGGCTGCACTTCGACTGCCCGACACCGGTGACGACCGTGGATGTCAGGGTCACTGCCCTCACCGACATCAACGAGGCCTACCGGACCGTGGTGACCGCCGGTGGGCAGCAGACCCTGTTCACCGCCACGGATCCACACCATGCCCTGGACATCACGCAGACCGCAGGAGACGCGGACCGGGCTCCCGTCCTGATGCTGTCCTCTGCGGGGGTCGCGGTGCTGGCCGTCGGGGCAGCGTGGGCGTTCACAGCACGGCGACGCACCAGGAGTGCCGCATGAACGAGATGTCGATGCTGGACGAGGCGCTGGTGGGGCTGTTCGATTCCCCCGGCTATCAGGTGCTGGCGGTGCTGGCCGCCTTCGGGATCGGTGCCGCTCACGCTGTGGCACCGGGACACGGCAAGGCGGTCACCGCGGCCTACCTGGTGGGCACTCGGGGGAACTACCGCCACGCGGCCGCTCTGGGTGGCGTGGTGGCCCTGATGCACACGTTCTCGGCCATCGTTCTCGCGGTGGGCTGGGTGAGTCTGTCTGCGGTGGCGAGCATCGGCACGCCCGTCATCACCGGCGTGCTCCAGGCGCTGGCCGGGGTCCTGGTCATCGGGGTCGGTGTGCAACTCATCCGCACGCGACACGCCCACAGTCAGGCGCACCGACACGCTCGCGTCCCCGCGCCCGCCCACCACGGCCACGAGCACGACCACCCGCACGCGCAGGCCCACAGCAACAGCCACAGCCACAGTCACAGTCACAGTCACAGTCACAGTCACAGTCACAGTCACAGTCACGATCACCCGCACGCTCATGACCACCTCGATGACGCGGCGCACGCGAGTGCCCACGCCCAGCAGATCGAGGCCGTCGGCAACCCGTTCTCCCGCAGGGGCCTGGTGGCCCTGGGCCTGAGCGGCGGACTCGTGCCGTCGCCGTCGTCCTTCCTGGTGCTGGTCAGCGGGATGCTCACCGGCCAGATCGCCTTCGCCCTGCTGCTCGTGGGTGTCTTCGGCATCGGGATGGCCTTCACCCTCACCTTGGTCGGGGTGGTGACCCTGCGCGGCACGGCCCTCCTCCACGGGTCAGGTGGTTCGAACGCGGTGCTGGCGTCGGTGTCCCAGTGGCTGCCGGTCCTGGCGGCGTATGCCGTGGTGGCCGGTGGGGTCGTCTATCTCACCCTGGCCGTCCGCACCCTGATCTGAGCCAGCCACGATCTGACCCGGCCCCCGATCTGACCAAACCACGGCGCTCCGGCGACGCGGTCCACTGTCAGGGGCGGGCGGCATACTGCAGTCATGTTCGGGTCCAGACGTCGCAGACAGCGTGAGCTGGACGCGCGTCTGCGGGAGCTCTATCTGCTGGAGGAGGCCTACGGCCGCTACGGGCAGCCGCCACCCGCCCTGCCCAGCCCCCGACAACCCTCGCGAGTCCCCGGTTTCATCGCCCTGGTCGTGGTGGCCGGCGTGACCATCTCGGCCGTCTTTGCCATGCAGCCGCAGATCTTTCCCGACCGGGTCCACGAGCTCCTGGGCACCACGCCCGAGCGGCTGTTGCCGGCGCGGGACATCCCCAGCGGGCCGGGGGAGTTCAGCTTCATGGCGACCCAGCCGGAGACGGGTGATCCGGTCGGCTACAACCCGTGCGAGGTGATCGAGGTCGCCATCAATCCCGACGGCGCCCCCGACGATCACCAGGAGCTGGTCGAGACGGCGATCGAGCACACCAGCGACGCGACCGGTCTGCAGTTCGAGCTGGTGGGCACGACCGAGGACCGGGACTTCGAGAACATGAGCATGGACGACCCGGTGCTGGTCATGTGGGCCGACGAGGACGAGGCGCCGGACCTGGCCGATGACATTGCCGGGGTCGGGGGCAGCTATCGCGTCTCCGCCTATGGCGGCGCGACCGAGCGCTATGTGACCGGGTTCGTGATCCTGGACCGGGACGCCTATGACGACATGCGCTCCGACGACATGCGCCAGGCCATCGTCGACCACGAGTTCGGGCACCTCGTTGGTCTCGGTCACGTCGACGACCCGCGACAGCTGATGCACGAGCGCGGGGGCTTCGTCACCCACTATGGCGACGGCGACCTGACCGGGCTGGCCGAGCTCGGGGCGATCGGCTGCTCCTAGCTCCCGGGCGCTGGGATGGCGAGCGTGCGCGGGGTCAGAATGCAGATGCCCACAGCGCTGCCGGTTGATTGGATGGAGACATGACGACGGCAACCTGGGACCCGGGCCAATACCTGCGCTTCTCCGATGAGCGGGGGCGCCCGTTCGTCGACCTGGTCTCCCGCGTCCGCAGCGAGGCGCGCACGGTCGTGGATCTCGGGTGTGGCCCTGGCCAGTTGACGCCGGTGCTGCGCGAGCGCTGGCCGCAGGCGCAGATCACCGGGCTGGACTCCTCGCCCGAGATGATTGGCCAGGCCCAGCGCGAGAACACCGACCCGCTCACGACCTATGGCGTGGCTGACGCCAGCGACTGGGCACCCGAGCAGCCCGTCGACGTGCTCGTCTCCAACGCGATGCTGCAGTGGGTCCCCGGCCATGCCGATCTCCTGCTGCCGTGGACCGAGCACATCGCCCCGGGTGGCGCCCTGGCCTTCCAGGTGCCCGGCAACTTCGACGCCCCGAGCCACCGTCTCCTGTGGGAGACGGCCAGCCACTCGGCATACGCACCCTTCACCAGCGACCTCGGGCCCCGCGCCGCGGTGCTCGACCCGGCCGACTATCTGGACCTGCTCTCCAGCCCTGGGTGGCACGTCGACGCCTGGGAGACGACCTATCTGCACGTGCTGCAGGGGGAGGACCCGGTGTTCGAGTGGATCTCTGGGACCGGTGCGCGGCCCGTGCTGCAGGCCCTGCCCGATGAGGTGCGACCGCGGTTTGAGGCCGACTACAAGGCCGTGCTGCGTGAGGCCTATCCGCAACGGGAGGTCGGCACGGTGCTGCCGTTCCGGCGAATATTCGTGGTGGCGCACCGCACCGGTTTGTAGAATGAGACCAATGAGTATGCCGAGCAGCGAGGGCGCCGCCCGAGGCCAGGGCGGCGGGGGCGAGCCTGTGCCGGGACGGCTCGAGTCGGCGGCTGAGGCCGAGGAACATCTGCGTCGGGCACAGGCCAAGGGGACCCGGCCGAGGATGAACGTGCAGCAGATCCACTCGTGGGTCGACGTCGAGATCGAGCAGGCTCAGCGCCGCGGCGACTTCGACAACCTGCCCGGGGCCGGCAAGCCGCTGAAGAACCTGGACCAGGACGACCCCGACTGGTGGGTCAAGTCCCTGATTGAGCGCGAGAAACTCGACATGAGCGCGGCCCTGCCGACGGTCATGGCCCTGCGTCAGGAGCGCCGCGGGTTCCCCGAGTCCCTGGCCGGGATCTCGGACGAGGTCGCGGTGCGCGAGCGCCTGGAGGACTACAACGCCCGCGTCATCGAGGACCGTCGCAAGCCCGTCGTCGGCGCCAACTCCCCGGCGATCGCCGGGCGCGTGGACGTCGACGAGATGCTCCAGCAGTGGCGGCAGCTGCGGGAGGACCGAGCCCGGCCTGTTGTGGACCCGGATGTCGAGTCGGCTGCGCAGACTGAGGCAGCGCTGACTGACCAGCAGCCCGTTGACCGTGCGCAGCAGCGGATCTGGGTCCTGCTGCTTGCCCTCCTCGCGCTGGTGGCGCTGATCTGGGCACTGGCCTGAGACGCGGGGATGGGAACCGCGAGACGAGCCTTCGATGATGTGGTCCTGGCGGGGGAAGGCTTCCTGCTGCGGAGGCCTGTGCTGAGTGACGTGGACCGGATCGTGGCGGCGTGCACCGACGAGCAGACTCAGCGCTGGCTCCCGCTGCCCCGGCCCTACGGGCCGGCCGAGGCGACAGGCTTCGTGCAGACCTTTGCGGCAGAGGCCCTGCGCACGGGCACGGGCCTGGTGTCCGCTCTCGAGGTGAACGGTCAGCTGGCCGGGATGGTCGACCTCAACAGTGCCGACTGGCGCAATCAGACCGTGGCGATCGGCTATTGGATCTCACCGGACGTCCGCGGGCAGGGGCTCGCCGGTCGCGCGGCGGCACTCCTGGCACGGTGGGCCCTGACCGAGCAGGACATGGAGCGGGTCGAGATCCGCACCGCCACCGGCAACGGCGCCTCCGAGAGCGTTGCCCGGGCCGCGGGGTTCGCCCGGGAGGGTGTGCTGCGCTCAGCCGGGTTCACCCACCAGGGTCGCGTCGACCTGGTCGTCCACGGGCTGACGCGCGCCGACCTGACCGGTCCGCAGGCTTCTGCCGATTAGGCTGGGGCCGCCCGACCGGGACGGAGGCACCGCCCCCGACCCACGGCATACGGCCCATTGACTCAAGAGAGAAGGAGCGGATGCTCGCCCTCTTCCGCACGGTGCGCGACCTGCTCGCTGTGCTCCCGGACGGCACCCGGCGCTTCTTCCTCGTCTTTGCGCTGCTGCAGAGCCTGCTCGCCATGCTCGATGTTGGTGCGCTCGGCCTGCTGGCCATCGTGCTCGCACCGATGCTCGCCGGCGGCACGGCGACCATCCCGGTGCTCGGCATCGAGCTCACTGAGCCCTCCCAGTTCGCCGTCGTGCTGCTGCTGGTCGGGGCCCTGATCATCAGCAAGTCGGTCTTCGCCATCGGGCTGCAGTGGTGGGCGACCCGCCGCTTCGCCCGGTTTGAGCAGACCCTGGGCGCCCAGCTGCTGGAGGCCACCTTCCGGGCTCCGTGGACCGAGCGGCTGCAGCGCAACTCCACTGACATCGCGCGGTCCACGGACGTGGGCGTCGGCGCGACGGTCTCCGGCGTGCTCATCCCGTTTGCCCAGCTCTCGGGAGAGACCTTCACCTTCCTGGCCGTCATGCTGGTGCTGCTCGTGGCCGAGCCGGTCCTGGCCCTGGCGGTCATCGTCTATTTCGGGCTGGTCGCTCTGCTGCTGTTCTCGGTCGTGCACAAGCGGGCGGTCAAGGCCGGCACGGAGAACCGTGAGTCCTCCCGCCGGGCGGTGCGGCTGGTCAGCGAGATGGTCCACTCGCTGAAGGAGATCACGCTGCGGGACAAGTCCAGTGAGGTCGCCGAGATCGTGCTGCAGGTGCGCAGCCGCGCCTCGCGAGCACGGGCCAACCAGAACTTCCTGGGGGTGATCCCGCGCTATGTCCTGGAGGCCGGGCTCGTCGGTGGCCTGGTGATTGGCGCCGTCATCGGCTATGCCCAGGCCCAGGCGGCGGGAGAGGCCGACCCCGTCAACGGCGCGCTCGCGGCGGTGGCGCTGTTTGGCGTGGCAGGCTTCCGCCTCGTGCCGTCGCTCACCCGGTTCCAGACCATCATGGGTCAGACCGGTGCCAACATGCCCTATGCCCACGAGGTCATGGAGGAGATCGAGCGGGGCCGGCGGTTTGCCGACAGCAACCGGGCCAGCGGTCACCAGCCACTGCCGGACGACGCCCGGACCCTGCGCCTGCAGGACGTCACGTTCACCTATCCCAGCGCCGACGTGCCAGCCGTCCGCGACGTCAGCCTGGAGCTGCCCTTCGGACACACCCTGGCGCTGGTCGGTGCCTCCGGGTCGGGCAAGTCGACCCTGGTCGACCTGATGCTGGGCCTGCTGGAGCCAGAGAGCGGCCAGATCCTGGTGGACGAGCACCCGCTCACCGAGGTCATGCGGGACTGGCGCCTGCGCGTGGGTTATGTCCCCCAGGAGGTCTCGCTCTTCGACGCCTCCGTGGCCCGCAACGTCGCCCTGAGCTGGAAGGACGACGACGTCGATGAGGACCGGGTGCGCAAGGCCCTGGCCCGTGCCCAGCTGCTGGACGTCATCGAGTCCCGTCCCGACGGCATCCACGGGCGGGTGGGGGAGCGCGGGCTGAGCCTGTCCGGCGGTCAGCGCCAGCGCCTCGGGGTGGCGCGCGCTCTCTACAACGAGCCGCTCGTGCTGGTGATGGACGAGGCGACCTCGGCCCTGGACACCTCCACTGAGGCCGCGGTCACCAATGCCATCAAGGAGCTGCAGGGCGAGGTCTCGGTCATCGTCGTGGCACACCGGCTGGCGACGATCCGGCACAGCAACCAGGTGTGCTTCATGCGCGACGGCGAGATGATCGCCCGCGGCACCTTCGAGGAGGTGGTGGCGGCCGAGCCAGACTTCGCTGCCCAGGCCGCACTCGCGGGTCTGAGCCCCGACGCCCAGGAACCCGGCACTCACGAGCCCGACACCCAGGAACCCGAGACCCACGAGGAGGAGACCCGTGCCTGACCTACCGCTCCTCGATGGCAGGGCACCCCGGGTCGCGCTGCTCGTCTACAACGACGCCCACGCCGATGCCCGGGTTCTCAAGACTGCGGCATCCCTGCGCTCAGCCGGCGCGGAGGTGCGCATCTTTGCGGTGGCCCGCGCCAGGTCGGGGTATGCCGAGGGGCCAGACCTCGTCGGCGACGCCATCCCCGTGCACCGGGCCCCCGAGTTCGAGTTGGTGCGCTATGCCCCGTGGGCGGTCAACCTGGCCCGTCGGGTGCTGGGTCGGCAGGCCACGCTCCAGCCCGGCACCGCTACCGCTACCGCCGCCACAACCGCCACCGTGCCCGCCACCGCGCCCGCCACCGCGCCCGCACCGACGAGGCCCGAGCCGGTCGTGCAGATCCCGACCCTGCCGGCGCAGCCGTCGGTGCGGGACCGCCTGCTCGTCGCGGCCAACGACGTGTGGTTGCGGACGTTTCGCACCGCCAGCCTGGGGCTCTACTGGGCGGTCGCCGCCCGTGAGGCCCTGGCCTGGCGACCCGATGTGGTCCACGCCAACGACGGCAACACCCTGGCGCCCGCGTGCTGGATCGCCGCGCGCTCCGGCGCTCGGGTGGTCTATGACGCGCACGAGTTGTGGCGGCACCGCAACGTGCGTCCCGACCGCCCGATCGCCCCGCTGGTCGAGGGCCTCATCGAGTCCGCCGCGATCCGGCGGGCCGACGGGGTCATCACGGTGAGTCCCTCGATCGTCACCTGGCTGCAGGACATGTATGACCTGCCCGAGGCCCCGACGCTGGTGCGCAACATCCCCAGCGCCGCCGGTGGACCGGTCGACCCGAGCCACGGAAGGTTGCGCGAGCTGGCCGGCCTCGACAAGGACGACCAGGTGGTCGCCTACGGCGGTCGGATCACCACCTCGCGCGGCATCGAGGAGACTCTCGAGGCCCTCGCGCTGCTGCCCGACGCGGTGCACTTCGTGCTGCTCGGCTATGGCGAGCCCGACTACCTGGCAGTGCTGCACCGGCAGATCGCGACCCTGGGCCTGCAGGACCGGGTCCACTTCGTCGGCAAGGTCGCACCGGCCGAGGTTGCCACGGCCCTGGCCGACGCCGACCTGTCGGTGGTCTACGTCCGACCGGTCTGCCTGTCCTATCGGTTCAGCCTGCCCAACAAGCTGTTCGAGTCGATCCACGGCGGTCTGCCGATCGCGGCCGCCGACCTGCCGGACACCGCTGCCCTGGTGCGTGAGCACCACGTGGGGGAGATCTTCGACGCCCAGAGCCCCCAGGACATGGCTGACACGATCAGCACCATCCTGGCCGACCCGGGGCACTATCGGGAGGCAGCACGACGGGCCGCGACGCAGCTCACCTGGGAGCACGAGGAGACCGAGCTCCTGCGTCTCTACGCGCGCGTCCTTCAGCACGAGGCGTCGTGATGGACGAGCGCCCCAGCCTGCTGATCATCGCCCTGAGCACCCTGGTGTCCGATGCCCGTGTGCTCCGCCAGATCCGCCTGTTCACCGACGACTATGCCGTGACCACGGTGGGCTATGGCCCAGCGCCGGAGGGCGTCGTGGAGCACATCGCGGTGCCCGACGAGATCATCTCCTGGCACCTGGACCGCAGGTTAGTGGTCCTGCGCCGCTACCAACCCGCCTACGACACCGCCCCCGTGATCCGGCACCTGGCCCCTCGTCTCGAGCCGGGCCGGTGGGACGTGGTCCTGGCCAACGACGTCGAGACCGTGCCGCTGGCCGTCAACCTGCTGCCCCGCGGCGGGGTGCACGCCGACCTGCACGAATACGCCTCCCGCCAGAACGAGGAGTCGCGCCGGTGGCGCTGGTTCGTGGCGCCCTACCGTCGCTGGCTGGTGCGCACCTGGGTGTCGCGGGCCGCATCGGTCACCACGGTGGGGGCGATCCTGGCCGCCGAATATCAGCGGGAGTTCGGCATCGAGGCCGGGGTGGTGCCCAATGCCGCGCCGTATGCCGACCGCTCACCCACTCCCGTCGGTGACCCGTTGCGGCTGGTCCACTCTGGTGCAGCCCGCCGCAACCGCAGCCTCGGGGTGATGCTCGACGCGGTCCGCCTCACCCAGCGACCGGTCACCCTGGACCTCTATCTGGTGCCCAACGACCCGGCATACCTCGAGGAACTGCAGACGGAGGCCGCGGACCTGCCCCAGGTGCGCTTCAACGACCCGGTGCCGCCGGGCGAGCTCGTCGAGCGGCTCGGGGCCTGCGACGTCGGGGTGTTCGTGCTGCCGCCGCTGACCTTCAACTATCTGAACACCCTGCCTAACAAGTTCTTCGACTTCATCCAGGCCCGACTAGGGATCGTCGTGGGCCCCAGCCCGGAGATGTCCGCGCTCGTGCACGAGCACGGACTGGGGGTCGTGACCTCGGACTTCACGGCCGAGTCGCTGGCCCGGGCCCTCGATGACCTCACGCCCGAGGACGTCGAGCGTTACAAGGCGGCGAGTCACGCCGTGGCCCGTGAGCTGTCCGCGGAGCAGTTGGTGCAGGGGTGGGTGCACGCGGTTGGCGCACTGGCCGAGCGCGGCTCCGACCAACGTTGAGCGGTGGTCACGCGCTCGGTCAGGGTTGTGAGCGGGCGCTGGCGCGCTCGGTCAGGCTTGTGAGCAGGCGCTGGCGCGCTCGGTCAGGGGGTGAGCAGGGCGTCGAGCACGGCTGCGGCCGCGGTGCCCGTGCCATAGGGAGCGGCGTCGGTCGGTTCTGGATCCGGTCGGGACGCGGCTGTGGCCACAGCCGGACCCGGCTCGACCAACACGTTCCACCCCAGCTCGACGGTCTCCACCCACTCGGTCTCGGTGCGCACCGTGGTGCAGGGGGTGCGCAGCACAAAGGCCTCCTTCTGCAGGCCGCCGGAGTCCGTGATGACCCCGCGGGCCGCGTCGACGGCGGCGACCAGGTCGGGATAGGCCAGCGGGTCGCGGGTGGTCAGCGAGCCACCGTCCAGGTCCAGTCCGTGCTCGGCAGCCTTGGCCCGCAGGCGCGGGTGGGCCAGCAGCACGACCGGGTGGTCGACCTCCTGCAGCGCGGAGACGATGGCCGACAGCCGAGCCGGGTCATCGGTGTTCTCCGCCCGGTGGATCGTGGCCACGGAAAATACTCCAGCTTCTAGTCCCAGCCGGTCCAGGACCGCGCCGGTGTCAGCCAGTCGCTCGCGCACCAGCATCAGGACGTCGACCATGACGTCGCCCACCAGGACCGAGCGTTCGGCCAGCCCCTCCGCCGCCAGATGGTCCATCGCCACCTGGGTCGGAGCCAGCAGCAGGTCGGCGGCGTGGTCGGTCAGCACCCGGTTGTGCTCCTCGGGCATCCGCCGGTTGAACGAGCGCAGCCCCGCCTCCAGGTGCGCGATCGGCAGGTGCAGTTTCACCGCCGACAGGGCAGCCGCGAGCGTGGAGTTGGTGTCGCCATAGACCAGCACGCAGTCCGGCCGGTGCTCCTCCAGGACCGCGTCCATCGCCCCCAGGATCGCGCCGGTCTGGACCCCGTGCGTGCCCGAGCCGACGCCCAGGTGCACGTCCGGGTCCGGGATGCCCAGGTCGCTGAAGAAGACGTCGGACAGCATCGGGTCATAATGCTGCCCGGTGTGCACGATCACGTGCTCCACGCCGCGACGCCGACACTCGTCAGCCACCGGCGCGAGCTTGACGAACTGCGGGCGGGCACCGACGACACTGAGGATCTTCACGGGCCACACCCTACGGTCGGTCACGCTCCAGGCGGTGCAGCCAGATAGTTTGGGCGCCATGCGCATCCTCGCCGTCACCACCTGGCTCCCGACGCCCGGCAGCCCGTCCACCGGCGCCTTCGTGGTCAAGGACGCGCAGGCCATCGCCGGGCTCGGCCACGACGTCCACCTGGTGCACCTCGTCCCACCGGCGCAGTATGCCGAGGGGCTGGCCGAGCGGGCCACGATCGGTGGCCTCCCGGTCACCCGGGTGCCGATGGGCACCAACGACCCCCTGCAGATCGCGCGGGCCGGGCGCGTGCTGCGGGGGATGGCCGAGCATGCCGACCTGGTCCACACGATGGCCTTCTCGAGCCTGTTGCCGCTGGCGGTCCGGCGACCGCAGGCACCGTGGGTGCACACCGAGCACTGGTCCGGGCTGACCGCCCCGCAGACGCTGCCGCAGTCCTGGCAGCGGTTGCTGCCCGCGCTGAAACGCCTGCTGGCCCGCCCCGACGTGGCCACGGCCGTCTGTGACTACCTGGCTGCCCCGATCCGTCAGGTGCGCGGGCCCAAACTGACCACGGTCGTGCCGTGCATCGTCCCGGTGCCCGAGCCCGTGCCGGCCCGCTCCGCCGACGACCGCCGGCTCCGGCTCGTCTCGGTCGGTGGGCTGATCGAGCGCAAGGACCCACTGCTGGCCGTCGACACCCTCGCCGAGCTGCTGGTCCGCGGCCACGACGCGCGCCTCACCTTCGTTGGCCAGGGGCCGCTGGAGCAGCAGATCCGGGACCGCGCGAGGGTCCTGGATCTCACCGACCGGGTGCGCCTCACGGGACCGCTGGATGGCGACGGCGTGCTCGACCAACTGTCTCGCGCCCACCTGTTCCTGGGGCCCACCCGCGGGGACAACTTCTTTGTCTCCTGCGCCGAGGCGCTCGTCGCCGGTCGCCCGGTCGTGGTCGGCTCCACCGGTGGCCAGGGCGAATACATCGACCCCGCCGTCGGACAGACCGTCTCCACCCAGAGCGCCTCGGCCTATGCCGACGCCGTGGAGTCGGTGCGCGAGCGCACCCAGGGGCTCACCGCCCAGCAGATCTCCGACACCGTGGGGCAGCGCTTCTCGGTCGAGGCGGTCGCCGCCGGTTATCAGGACGCCTACGACCGGGCGGGGCACGGCCGCCGATGAGGGTCGATGTCGTCATCGCCGTGCACAGCCCGAGCCGGCCGATCGGCCGTGCCGTGGCCAGCGTGCTCGACGGCAACGGTGCACACGCCGGAGTGACCGTCGTCTGCCACAACATCACCGCGGACGAGATCGCACCCGGCGTCGGCGAGCAGCACCGCGACCGGGTCCGCTTCCTGGAGCACCACGACGGCGTCCACTCGGCGGCCGGACCGTTCAACGCCGGCACGCGCGCCGCCCGTGGTGAGTTCGTCTCCATCATGGGCAGCGACGACACCTTCCAGCCCGGAGCCATCGACGCCTGGCTCGACCTGGCGGATCGCACCGAAGCGGAGACCGTCATCGCCCGCCTGGTCATCGGCTCGGCGCACCGACCCGTGCCCACACCGCCCACGCGGCCCTGGTTGCGGGGCCTGGCGGACCCTGTGGCGGACCGACTCGCCTATCGCAGCGCACCCCTCGGCCTCGTCTCCAACCAGGCCCGCGAGCGGCTGGGTCTGGAGCAGGTCGAGGGGGTGCCGGTGGGCCCGGACGTGCCCTATGTCACCCGACTGTGGGTCGAGACCAAGGTCGCCGTCCAGCGCCGTGGCCCGGGCTATGCCATCGGGGAGGACGCGACCGACCGGGTGACCCTGACCCCGCGGCCGATCGCCCGTGAGTTCGCCTTCGTGCGCCACCTGCTCGACCAGGACTGGTTCGCCGCCTACCCGCAGCCGGTGCGGGACGCCATCGTGGCCAAGGTGATCCGCATCCACCTGTTCGGCGCCGTGTTCTACCGGTCCGACCCCACCTACTGGACGCCGGTCGAGCGCCGCGACCTGCAGGCCATGGCCGAGCACCTGACCGAGGCTGCACCGAACGTGACCCAGGTCCTCTCGCGCGCGGACCGGGAGCTGCTCGACGGCATACTGACCCCGTCTGTTCCCGCCGACGAGCTCATCCGCCGCGCCCACGCGCGACGCCGCCACGGCACCCCGGCGACCGTGCTCACCCGTGACCTTCGCCACCTCTGGCGCAGGGAGGCGCCGCCACGCTTCATGGCGGCCTCCCTGCTGACCCGCTAGCCCCTAAACTCTGACTCGGGACCCTGGTGGAACACCGGCGCTGACCGGCGCGTTGGACCCGCGGGCACGTTCGTCGAGCACAGGAGAGCCATGAAGATCGCCGTTGTCGCACTGGGCAAGATCGGCCTGCCGCTGGCGGTGCAGTTCGCCGACGCCGACGCCAGCCACGAGGTCGTCGGGGTCGACGTCAACCAGCGCGTGGTGGACCTGGTCAACCAGGGCACCGAGCCGTTCCCGGGGGAGGACCACCTCGCCGAGAAGCTCGCCGAGCTCGTCCCGGCCGGGCGGCTGCGCGCCACCACGGACTATGCCGACGCGATCCCCGGTGCGGACGCGGTGGTCCTCGTGGTCCCCCTGTTTGTCGACGAGGCCACCGGGCAGCCCGATTTCGGGTGGATGGACGATGCCACCAAGAGCCTCGCGCAGCATCTGACTCCCGGGACGTTGGTCTCCTATGAGACGACCCTGCCGGTCGGCACCACCCGGGACCGGTGGAAGCCGATGATCGAGGAGATCTCCGGGCTGACCGAGGGCACCGACCAGGGTTTCCACCTGGTCTTTAGCCCCGAGCGGGTCCTGACCGGGCGCGTGTTTGCCGACCTGCGCCGCTATCCCAAGCTGGTCGGCGGGCTGACCGACGCTGGCACGCAGGCCGCGATGACGTTCTATGACGCGGTCCTGACGTTCGACGAGCGCGACGACCTGCCGCGCCCGAATGGCGTGTGGGACATGGGATCTGCCGAGGCTGCGGAGATGGCCAAGCTCGCCGAGACGACCTATCGAGACGTCAACATCGGCCTGGCCAACCAGTTCGCCCGCTATGCCGACACCGTCGGGATCGACGTGCAGCGCGTGATCGAGGCGTGCAACTCGCAGCCGTTCAGCCACATCCACCAGCCCGGCATCGCCGTCGGTGGCCACTGCATCCCGGTCTATCCGCGGCTCTATCTGTCCACCGACCCCGACGCCACGGTGGTGCGCAACGCCCGCGCGGCCAACGCCGCCATGCCGGAGTATGCCGTCGCCCGGGCCGAGTCCCTGCTGGGCTCCCTGTCGGGCATGCGGGTCGTCGTGCTCGGTGCGTCCTATCGCGGCAAGGTCAAGGAGACCGCCTTCTCCGGTGTCTTCGGCACCGTCGACGCGCTGCGCGAGCGCGGGGCCCAGGTGCTCGTGCACGACCCGATGTTCTCCGACGAGGAGCTGACGGCCCTGGGTTGGGAGCCCTATCACTGGACCCCGGGACAGCCCGGCGAGCCGGTGGACGTCGCCATCGTGCAGGCCGACCACCCGCAGTATGCCGAGCTGGCCCCGGCCGATCTGCCGGGCCTGAAACTGTTGCTGGACGGGCGACGGATCACCGACCCTGCCGCGTTCACCGGGGTGCCCCGGCTGACCATCGGCGGGGGTGAACCGGTCACCGCATGAGTTGGTGGGGTGTGCTGCCCGGCATCGTCCTGATGGCCGGGCTCTGGCTGGCGCCGGGCTATCTGTTCCTGCGTGCTCTCGGAGTGCGCGGGCTGCTGGCGTTGGGTGCCGGCGGCGGGGTGACCTCCGGTCTGGCGGGCGTCCTGGCGATCGGCTTCGACAAGGTCGGGGTCACCTGGAGTCTGGTGACCTTCCTGATCGGGTGCCTGGCCGCCATCCTCATCGCCCTGGGCGTCGGGCGACTGCTGCGCACCACCCGCGACCCGGCTGGTGAGGTCGTCGCTGGCACCCGTCGCCTAGCCCGCAGCGAGCGCGGGTGGTTGGCGGTGACCGGTCTGGTCGGCGGCGGTGTGCTGTCCCTGGCCATGATGACCGGCATGCAGCGGGCCGACATGCCGCTGCAGGTGTGGGACGCGGTCTATCACCTCAACGCCCTGTGGTTCATCCAGGACACCGGCAACGCCTCCAGCCTGGGGTCGCTGGCCCCCATGTATGCCGACACCGCGTCTCCCTATTACCCGACGGTGTGGCACTCGATCGTGGCCATCGCGCCGGGCTTCGAGAACGTCACCCAGGCGGCCAACGCCTCCTCCATCGTGCTCGGCACGGCCGTGTGGATGGCCTCGCTGGTGGCGCTGTCCCGGGTGGTCTGGCCCGCCCGGGCGCTGCCCGTCGTGCTGACGCCCATCGTCGCCGCCACCTTCGTGACCTTCCCCGCGGTCTCGGTGTCCATGCTGGGGGTGTGGCCGTTTGCGGTGAGCGTGGCCGCCCTGCCCGGAGCGCTGGCCCTCATGATCGCTGCGCTGCGCGGCAACCAGACGTGGCAGATCCACCTGGCCCACGCCCTCGGCTTCGCTGCCGCCGCGGCCGGCGTCGTCCTGGCCCACGGGTCGGGCCTGTTCTCTCTCGCTCTGCTCGCCGCACCGCTGCTGGGTGTCCTGCTGTTCCGTCAGGGGCGGCGTTACTGGCGGCGGGGCCACCAGGTGCCCGTCGCCATCGCCGGCGTCCTGCTGGTGACGGTCGTGGTGCTCGGCACCATCGTGCTGCTCAACTTCCAGCCGGTGCAGGCGATCCTGGACTATCAGCGTGGCGGTCAGGAGAGCTATTGGCCCGGCATCGGCAGCCTGCTCATCGATCACCCGCTGATCTATGTCTATGACATCAAGTCGGTCAACCTGGTCATCACCGCCATGGCCATCGTCGGGATCTGCCTGACGATCAGCCGCAAGCACGCCCGCTGGCTGGTCGTCGCCCTGCTCGCTGCCGCCGTCCTGACGCTGTTGGCCGCCGGCCCGCCGGAGAACCCGATCCGCGCCCTGGCCGGCTTCTGGTACACCCAGGCCTCACGCATCAACCAGCTGTTCGTGATCCCGATGATCGTGCTCGCCGCTGGCGGACTCGCCTGGATCTGCCGCGCGCTCGCCGACCGGCTGCGGTTGCCCATCACCGGCACCACGGCGGTCGTCCTGGTGGGGGTCGCCCTGGCGACCTTCGGGCTGCGCTGGCCCACCCAGGTCGAGGTGATGTCCTCGGTCTACAGCAACTGGCCGATCGCGTGGGGCACGATGATCGACTCCGAGGACGAGCTCGCGATGATCGACCGGGCCGACGAGGTCCTGCCTGACGACGCGGTGGTGCTGGGGGAGCCGGTGAATGGCTCGTCCTACCTGCTGGCGCGCAGCGACGTCTCGGTGGTCTATCCACAACTGACCACCATCTCTGGCTCACCGGAGCGGGAGTTGCTGGCCCAGGAGTTCAACAAGTGGTATCTCTCGCCCGAGGTGTGCCAGGCCGTGACTGATCTTGGGGTCACCCATGTGTATGCCGATGACCTCACGTTTGAGGAGGGCGGCAAGTGGGAGGAGACCACCCCCGGGTTGCGGATCATTGACACCAGCCGCCCGGGCTTCGAGCTGGTGGACGAGGGCGGTCAGGCGTCCCTGTGGCGGTTCACTGGTTGCGACGACCGGGAAGAAGTGTCCGGGTCGGGAACATGACTGCGCTGAGGCCAACTGGTCGGTAGTTCGCCAAGTGTGTAAAGACCTTGTCAACTTCGGCCCTATCTGTTGCAGCAGAGGGGTTTGCGTGGCAGCGTCGCCCGTGCAGTGGCCACCAGCGGTGGCCACTGACGGCTGGTTGAGCAACCGAACGATGGGGCGGCTGGGTGGATCTGGAGTGTTGTTGGTCGGATGAGACCGACGTGGTGGGTGAAGCCATCCGGGGGGATGGCCACCGGGAGGCTCCGTGCTTCGTGCTGCGTGGCGGGCCGGGACAGGGAGTCTCCGACGTTGTCCACGCGTTGAGTCGGCAGGCCGGAGGACGCACCACCATCTGGATTGATGCGGTCAGCGACGAGACGCACGGACCGCACGCACGGGTCTCACGACAGGAGTCTCTCGACGATCCTCCGACGCCAGCCCTGACACGTCCGCCTGGTGAGGCGGTGCCCCACCCGGCAGCCGGGCTGCAGCCGGTCGCTGAGGCCCTGCACCTGTTGGGCGACGATCAGGCTGGCCACGGGCGCCTCGTGCTGGTGGACGGCTTCCACCTGCTGTCACCCGCCGACGCGAAAATTGTTGTGGAGTGGCTGCAACAGCAGCGCTTCACCGACACCGTGGTCGTGGTCGGGGTCCACCCGATCGAGTGTGCTCCCGACCAGGGGCAACTCCTGAGCGTGATCGGCCCCACGACCGGCATCGACCTGCCGCGCATGGGGACGGACCAGCTCACTGCCGTGTTGTCACAGCGCCACCCCCACTGCCTGCCCCAGTCACTGGCACAGATCTCGCGCTTCGCGCGTGGCATCCCCGCGCTGGCCATGGAGGCTGCGGATCACCACTGCATCCAGGCGCGCACAGACGGCCACGGGGATCCGTTGGAGCGCTCCCTGGAGCTGGCCGTGCTCCGGGTCAGCGTGCCGATCCTGGCCCGGCACGGAGCCGAGGACTTCCACCTCGGGCTCGCGGCAGCCCTGGCGGCCCCCGAGGGATCGGTCGGCGACATCGCCACCGTGATCGACCATGCCGAGCCGTCTCGTGTGGAGGCGCTGCTCAAGCAGATCGGCCTCCTGGGCGGTGATGACGACCGGGCCGCGATCGTGCGGTCGGCCGTCCTGGGCGGCACGGACCCCGAGCACCTGCAGCCCGCGGCAGTGGTTGCGCTTGACCTTCTGGAGCGTGCCGACGCACCGCCGGAGCGGGTGCTGGAGCTGGTGGAGCTGCTCGGACCGCAGGACGGCGACTATCTTGGCGTGGCCAGGCGGGCGGTCGAGGGGTTCCTGGACCGGGGGATGGAGGACCGCGCCCTGGACCTCGCGCTGCAGGCCCTGCGCCGATCCCGCTGCCCCAACGTGATCGCCTGGGCACGCTCGGTGGCCCTGAGCCTGGCCCTGTCCCGCGACTGGGCCAGGGCTCGCAAGATGATGCTGGCTGGTGGTCCTGACGACGGGTTGGTGCGCGAGCTCGTCGCCTCGGGGGAACTGTCGCCTGAGTTCAGTCTGGACGCCTCGCACGCCGTCGGACTGGTGACGGAGGCCCTGCTTGCTGAGTCGGTGTCCCCTGCGCAGCCGGAACCGCGGAGCCCCGAGCCCCTGAGTTCGGAGCCCCCGCACCCGGAGTCCCTGGACCCGGAGACACTGAACCCGCAGCGGCTGGGTTCTGAGCCGCGGATCCAGCCGAGCCCCTTGCCCGACACAGCATGCGACTCAGCGCTGGTCATGCATCACCATCTGCTCGCCGGCCGGGTGCTCGATCCTCGCCACCTGAGGCCCCTGCTGGCACGCTCCGGACCGGTGCGCAGTGTGGAGCTGTCCAGCCTGCTGGCAGGTGCGCTTCGCGGCTCAGCAGCGGAGGCGCGCCTGCGACAGATGGAGGAGCGTCTCACGAGCTCGGTGGGCACCTTCGGCGTCGGGGCGCACCGAGCGGCCCTGCTGGCCGCAACGCACCTCTGCCTGGCCAATCACCAGGACGCGCTCGGATGGTGCAACATCGCCACGATCACAGCGGGCCCAGATGAGCTCAGCTCCAAAGGACTGGGGCACACGATCGCTGCCCTGGCCCAACTGCGCGAGGGGGATCTTGCCGACGCCCTCACCCACGCTGAGACGGCACAGCAGATCTTTGGGTCGCTGCACGCCGAGCACCTCGCGGCATTTGCGAGCTTCGTCATCGCCCACACCCGCATCGAGGGTGGACAGGAGGGCGAGCTGCCGGCTGCACCTGAGGACCGTTGGCACCCGGTCCTGCAGATCTACGGGACGTATGTGCGAGCACGTCATCTGGTGGCCACGGGCACCGTCGACGACGGGGTGACCCAACTCTTCCGGGTGGGACGGCACCTGGAGAAGGCTGGCCTGGCCAACCCGACACTGGTCAACTGGCGTCCCCACCTGATCGCAGTCTTCCGCGGTGGCCACAAGGACGACTATGCCAACATCGTCGAGGAGGACCTGCTCAAGGCGATGCGGGCCTGGCACCGGGTCAACCCGGTCAGCGCACTCAGCCGCAATCGAGTGCTGGGCTGTCGGGCCACGGAGCTGGTGGCCTGCGAGTCCGCCCTCGTCGCCACAGAGCCCGAGAGCGCTGGTGAGCAGGCCGAGCTGTCCGAGGCTGAGGCTCGAGTCGTCCGTCTGGTGGTGCAGGGGCAGTCCAACCGCGAGGTGGCCCGCGAGCTCTATCTCAGCAAGCGGACCATCGACACCCACCTGAGCAACGTCTACCGCAAATTGGGCCTGTCGTCACGCAGCGAGCTCACTGCGCACCTGCGTGACGCCGGCACCAGCCTGCCGGACCCGCTCCAGGATCAGCGGGCACGGGGACTGGCTCCGCTCTACGGCTGAGCTGCCCGCCCGATCGACTCGGCCCCATTGGACGCAGCGGCCCGGGGCCGGCCACACAGGTCACTCTGGTCCCACACGACGGTGCACCTGGACGCATCCTTCACGACTCGTCCGGCGTGTCGCGTGAATCATCCATGCACATGGTCCGGGGGGACTGGCTGAGGTGTTCAGCTGGGTCGGTGAAGCGGCAGCAGGGAAGGAGAGTTGTGCGGTCAGGCGGCGACGGGCTCGGCGAGGAAATCGCTCAGAACGCGGCTGCAGACCGCCGGTTCCTCCAGCAGCGGCAGGTGACCCGCTCCCGGGACGGTGACCACCGTGGACTGCGGCGCATGCTCGTCCAGGAGGAGGGCGTTCTCGCGGAACTGGGGCATGTCCTGGGTGCCCGTCACGACCAGCACGGGCAGGTCGAGGGAGGCCAGGTGGTCGGTGGTGTGGACAGTCTGCGCCATCGCGCCCATGGCTCCCGTGCCCAGCTCGGTGAACCGGTGTCGGGCAACGACCTCGGCCATCTGCGCGTAGGCCACTGGGCGGTCTCGCAGCCCGGTGAAGATGCCGGGCGGGTCGGCCATCCACTGCCGCGCCATCATCGCTCCGGGCCCGGAGGAGCGGAAGGTGGCATAGAGCAGGAAGTATTTGGCGCGGGCGGCCGGGTCATCTGGCACACCCGACAGGGTCGGAGCTGCCAGCACCAGGCGGTCCAGGACATCGGGGTGATCCAGGGCGACCTGCAGCGCCACGCAGCTGCCGAAGGACAGCGCGATCAGGGTCCGACACCGCTGTGCGCGCAACTGGTCGGCGACCTCGGCGGCCAGTGCCGGCAACCCGGCAGGCATGGGCGAGTCGGCGGCACGGCCGTGGCCGGGCAGGTCCAACCCCACGTGCTCCGCCTCTGGCAGCCGCTCCCAGAGAGGCTCCCAGATGGTGGAGTCCATGGTGTAGCCGTGCAGCCACGCGACCCGACCCGAGTCGGAGACCGCACGCGAGTCGGAAGCAGAGTGCCGGTCAGGGACGGGCGCCACGTCAGGCATCGTTGGCCGCCTGCAGGAGACGCGGAGCAGCAGCCGCTGCATCACCGACCTTCGGGAACTCCTCGCAAAAGGAGTGGTAGGCGATGATGTTGGCGTCGCGCTCGTCCATCTGCGTTGGCGCGTCGGGGTCCAGGTTGTTCCAGATCTCCCCGTCCTGCTTCATTGCCAGCTTGGACCCGTTGACGATGTGTTCGACGGGGTCGCCGGGGAAGGCCGCCACGCTGACCCGCACCTGGCAGCCAGTCTCGGTGGGGATGGCCGCGGTGATGATGACCGGGTCCTTGCCCGTGGACCCAAAGGAGGTCGCGACGAGCGTGGGGCTGAAGGCGGTGGCCCGGAATCCACTCTGGGTCTGGGCCGACTTGGCGCGGGTGTCGCCCAGGAACTGCTGCAGGGCAACGGCCATCCGCATGTCGATCCAGGGCTGTTCCACGGTTGTGAAGGAGCCGCCGATCTGCAAGAAGCCCTCGTCGTGCAGCTTGGCCTCCATGTCACCGACTCGGGGGACGTCGTGGACCGGCGTGAAGTGCTCGATGTCGAAGGCGTTCTCGACGACGTAGGAGATCGGGACCGTGAACTCGGTGGTGATCGCCGGAGTGATCGTGCGATCGCCCAGGATCTCGGGAAAGCTCTCGCTGAAGGTGGCCTCGCCCTCGGCCTGGTCGGTGAGGCGGGCGAAGACCAGCGGCCCAAACACTCGGGTGGGATAACCCCGAACGGACAGTGGCTTGTCGCTCTCGCCGAGCATGACGCGCCGTCCGTGGAACGGGCAGACCACGCAGTTGTCCTTCAGCTCACCGCCGAAGGCCAGGTTGGCGCCCCGGTGAGGGCAGGTCGCGTCGAACAGCCCGTAGCCCTGCTGGTCGTCCGTGCGGGCGATCATCAGGCGTCGATCACCAAGCCGCAGCGGCGTCAGGTCCTGGGTCAGCTCGTCGGTGAACGCGATCAGATACCACCCAGCGTGCAGTGCGTCCTTCATGCTCCAACTCCTTGCGTGATCTGGTGTATGCGGAGGCTCGCCTCGAGTCCGCTGGCTCGGGCTCGCTCGAGGAAGGGTGAGGTGGGGCCGGCCAGGGTGGCTTCGCCGGCAAAGTGGATGCGCTCGGCGACCGGCGATGCCCAGGTCGCAGCCAGTGCGGCCGCCTCGGGATGGGGGAGGGTGAAAGCTCCAGTGGCGAGGGGATCGGCGGTCCAGTCGTGCCACCGGATCGGATCGTCGGTCGTCCGGGTGCCAGGTCCGGCCTGCTCCACGAGGGTGCACAGGCGGGCCGGGTCCTCGGTGAGCAGGTGGGCCAGGCGCTGCGCGGCACCGCCCTTGGCGACCACTGAGACGTGGTGGCGACCGCGGACCCAGGTCACGAACCCGCAGCCGTGCGCGAGGTCGCACCGGAAGGCGTCGTGCGGGGCGGGCTCGGCCAGCGGGACAGCGGCTGCGACCGCTGGCGCCAGCGTCAACTCCTGTGCTGCCTGCAACTGCTGTGCTGGGAGGTCTTCGATGACCACGTCACCGGAGCCGACCACGGGGGGAGGCACGGTCACCACGACAGATCCAGCGCGCATCGTGCCCTGCGTGCCGTGACCGGTCTCATAACTGATGCGCACGCCATCGCTGTCCCGTCCGATGTGCCGCACCCAGTGGTCCGTGTGGACCGGGACCGTCTCGGAGAGCGGATCGACCAGAGTGGCGAGGCCCGGGGGGAGGGTGAACTCGGCGTCGCTGCGGAAGGCAAACACCGGCTCGGTGCAGATGCGCTCGAGGCTGACATCGCGTGGGTCGTCGCCGGTGATCTGTTCCAGCCAACCGGGCAGGGCCAGCGCGCTCTCGTCGGGCAGGCGCATCATGGTCAGTGCGCTCGACAGGCTGATGCGCGGCGCCATGTCCGGCCCCACGGCTCGGCGCATCGCGTGCAGCGCACCGAACAGCGCCGGTGGTGGGGCGAACCCGTCCCCACCGGCCAGGTCGCGCACGACCCCGTCGGTGGTGACCAGGTCTGCCGGCATCTGTGTGGAGCCGAGCTCAACCGCCGCGGACCGTGCGCCCGGCAGATCTAGGACCGGGTTGGTGGCCCCGTGGAGCACCTGGGCGCCCAACTCGGCGACCCCGCCGACGATCAGAGGACGGCTGTCGATGCGACCACCGATCCGGCTGCGAGCCTCAAGCACCACGACCTGACGGCCGAGCGCGGCCAGCTCGCTCGCCACGGTCAGGCCAGCCATCCCGGCGCCGACCACCACGACGTCTGCTCCCGCCGGAGCCGGTGCCGACGTGATCACGTGGACGGCACCTCGGGCGAGGGCGCCAGCAGGAGCGTCGTGGACTCCACCGAGCGTGGGAAGATCCCGGTGCGCCAGGTCACCGGTCCCAGGTCGCCGGCTGCCAGGTCGGGATAGGTGGCCAGGAGCCGGTGGGCGGCGGATGGTGCGGTCGCCCGGATCAGCGCTGCCCCCATGCAGAAGTGTGCCCCCGAGCCGAGGGCCAGGTGCTCGCGCGGGATGCGCTGGGCCACCACCTCGTCGGCCTGCTCAAAGACTGCCCCGTCCCGGTTGGCCGAGCCGATGTGGACCAGCACCATGGCGCCCTGAGGGATGCTGCCGGAGGGCAGGTCCAGACTGCTGGTGGCACGTCGGGCCACGAAAGGAATGGGGGTGTGCCAGCGCAGCACCTCCTCGACGAGGCCGGGGGCCTGGGCCCCGGCAAGCACGCGCTCGGCGACGGCGGGGTCGGCCAGCGCCGCCCGGACCGTGGAGGTCAGCGCGTCGGCCCACGGTGACCATCCGCCGACGAGGCAAAGGCTCAGCACCCCCTTGACCTCATCCCGCGACAGGGTCGGGTCCGCCACGAGTGCTGCGAGGGGCGTGCCCTCGGGCACGTCGGTGAGCACCTCGTCCAGGAACTCGATGAAGGCGGCCATCGCGTCCTGCCCGGCCTGGGCGGTGCGGGGGTCGGGGACCGGGTTGAGGGTGACCTGCACGGCGCGCGCGTGGGCATCTAGGGCAACTCTGGCCTGCGGGTCCTCGATCGCGAACAGGCGCGCGAGCACCGCTGTCGACAGGGGCTCGGCAACATCAGTCAGCAGGTCCGGTGGCTCTGCCAGGTCGACCAGACCGTCGATGATGGCCTGCAGATCAGCCTCGAGGTCTGTGGAGATGCTGCGGACGGCCGTGGGGCCGAGGAGCTGACCGGCTGGGCGGCGCAGCCGATCGTGGTCCGGGCCGTCGGTGTTGAGCATCGTGACCGGCGCGCCCGAGCGGGCGCTGCGGTCGGACTGTCCACCGGCGGCGGACAGCGCGGGATGGCGCAGTGCTGCCTCGGAGTCCTCGTGGCGGGTGACCACCAGCATCCGCGAGAACGGCTCGGCATAGATGGGGCTGTTCTCGCGCAGCCACGCCAGCGTCGGGCCGGGGTCGGCTGCGAACGCGGGGGAGAAGAACGGGGGGACGTGTGCGGGGAGCCGGCCGATCGGCATACCGGAACCGCCGGCGCCTGGTGCGGTCGAGTTGCCAGCGCTCGGCGCACTGGTCTCGTGTGAGGTGCTCACTTGACCTTCGGTCCTCTCCAGCGGAAGGTGACCATCGTCAGCACCCCGCCCACCAGGACCCACAACCCGAGCATCATCGCGACGCCTGGCAGGTCCCAGGTCCCGCCGGACTCGACGATCTGGAAGTCCTCGGGCAGGAAGACATAACGGAACCCCTGGGTCATCCACTTCAGCGGGAAGATCGAGGCGAAGGACTGCATCCAGCCCGGCAACTCGTTGAACGGGAAGAACACACCGGAGATGAACTGCAGCACGAGGAACGGTGGTGTGACGACTGCCGAGGCTGCTGCAGCACTGGGGATCAGCGCCGTGTAAGCCAGGCCGCACAGGGAGCAGGCCGCCGTGCCGAGCACGAGCACCCCGGCGAAGACCGCCCAGTGGTTGGGATCGGTCGGGATGTTGAGCCCGAAGAAGGCCGCGCCGATCCCCACCAGGATGATGGTCTCCAGGATCGAGGTGACCGCCACCAGCACGACCTTGCCGAGGAAGTAGGCGCCCTTGGGCATCGGTGAGCTGGCCAGGCGCCGGATCAGCCCCATCTCGCGCTCCAGGGCGACATTGATGGCCAGGCCGGTGAAGGCCGTGCTCATGACACCGGCGGCGATGATGCCCGCCACGAAATACTGCTTGAAGTCGGTGGTGGTGCCCTCGATGGTGCCGGAGAAGATCGTGCCGAAGACAACCAGCAGCAGGATCGGCAACATCAGCGTGAAGACCATGGACTGCGTGTTGCGGAAGAAGGACTTCAGCTCCACCGAGCTGCGCTGTCGGGTGGCGGCCAGCAGTCCTGGCATGGGCGCCCGATCCCGCGGACCGGGCCGTGGTGCAGATCTGGGCACGTCGGTCGTCGGGGTGCCCCGGTTGATGTCCCTGGGGGCGACGGTGTCGGTCATCAGCTGTTCACCTCGTCCTGGGCCTTCTGGATGAGCCGGAGATAGGTGTCCTCCAGCGTGGGGCGGTGCACGGACAGGCCACTGAGCTCCTGGTGTCCGTTGTCGCGTGCCCAGGCGATGAGCAGGGCGACGGTCTCGGTGGGTCGCTCGGTGGCCAGTGTGGTGGTGGGTCGCATGCCGCTGACCGGCTCCTCGAGTCGAGCCAGCTCGGGCGGCACCGCCTCGCGGACGTCGCCGATCTCCTCGAAAGAGATCAGGCTGCCGCCGCCCGCGCTGTGCCCGAGCTCGGCGATGGTGCCAACGGTGAGCATCTTGCCGCGGGCGATGATGCCGGCCCGGTCGGCCAGGGTCTCGGCCTCGTCGAGGTAGTGCGTCGTCAGGACGGTGGTGGCTCCCAACTCACGGAAGTAGGTGACCAACTGCCAGGCCTCACGACGCGCCTCCGGGTCCAGACCGGTCGTCGGCTCGTCGAGGAAGACCATGTCGGGTCGCCCCACGACACCAACGGCCACGTCCAACCGGCGCTTCTGCCCCCCAGAGAGGGAGACCGTGCGCGAGCGCGCCTTGGAGCCCAGCCCCACCATGTCGATCAACTCTTCGGTGGGGATGGGGTCGGAGTAGAAGCTGCCGAAGTGATCGATGACCTCGCGGACGGTCAGGTCGAGATACTCGGCGGTGTTCTGGGGGACCACCCCGATCCGGTTGCGCCAGTCGCGCTTGTCCGCACCGGGGTCCTGACCGAGGACGCTCACCTCACCGGCAGTCCGCTGACGGACGCCCACCAGGATCTCCAAGGTGGTGGTCTTGCCAGCGCCGTTGGGGCCGAGCAGCGCGAAGACCTCGCCCTGCCGCACCTGCAGGTCGAGGTCGTCGACGGCGGCGAAGTCGCCATACTCCTTGCGCAGTCCGCTCACCTCGATGTGCAGCGGTGAGTCCGCCGGGTCCTGGTCTGTCGGGGACACCTGGGCCCCCGCCTCCAGCAGTGGTGGACTCATGCTCGACTCCTTCATCTCGGGGTGACCGGACCCAGCGCCCGGCCTCGATCGGGGTGGGGTCAACTGCAACAGGAGCAGGGGCCACAGCAGCAGCACGCAAAGCCGCCGCCGATGGTCGCCATGTCGTCCAGGTCGAGCTCAGCCGTGTCGAGCTCCGGGGGGTCCGGGATCAGGAGTCGGTAGGTGCCGGTGCGGTGACCCTCGAGCCACATCGCGATCTGGGCCTCCAGACCCTCCTCATCCGAGTCGTCGGTGATCTGGGTGCGCACGATCTCGATCTGGGCCTGGGGCGGCACGGAGAGTCCGACCTCCTCGAGGGCGGCACGCGGATCGCTCTGGAGGCGCTCGGCATAGTCGTCGCTGGCCCAACTGGAGGTCAGGGCACGGGTGTAGGCGTCGGTGAAGGCACGAGTCTGAGAATCGATGACAGTCATCTCGGTCCCCTCTGCGGATCGGTGGAGTGGGTGCCGTGCTGGGGGCCGCCTGCCGGCCCCCAGCACGGTTGTGTCAGCAGCTGCAGCAGCAGCAGCAGGGCTCGAAGCCGCCGGCCACGTCGGACAGCTCAACGGCGTTGAGCTCCTCGGTGTCGACGTTGGGGGTGCCCGGCACGTGGAAGCGGTAATGGCCGGTGGTCTGACCCTTCTCGAAGAGCGCCACCTGGGCCTCCATGGCGGCCTTGTTGTCGCCGCCCTCGGTGTAGGACTCGGCGTCCTCGTGCTTGACGACCTCGACCGTGGCGTCGGCGGGCAACTCGATGCCAGCCTCGGCGAGCGCCTCGCGCGGGTTGGCGTCGGACTTGGCGGCGAACGCCTCGTCGGTCCAGGTCTTGACAAGGAACTGCAGGTAGGTGGTGCTGAAGTCGGTCTTCTCAGTGGCGGTCAGCGTCATGACTCTCTCCTGAAGGTTGTGTCTCCCGGCTGGGCGACGGTGGTGGTGTGGCGGTGGTGCTGAGTCGGTGTCCGGCGTGACCTAGACTGGAGGTGGTGGTTGCTCGACATCCGGTGATGCGCAAACGTCGCGGATGCCAGACCCTGCACGGTGGGGGGAACCCCACCGGTTGAGCCACCAGCCTTCGTCGGGGCCGCTGTTCGGGCGGCCTCGACGAGGCACCCCAAACACCTGGGTGGTCAGCCGCAGCAGCAGCAGGGGCAGCAGCAGCAGTAGATGCCGCCTGCGGCGACATCGGCCAGCTCGTCGATGCCGAGCTCGCTGGTGTCAACCTGCGGGGTCTCCGGCATGTGGAACTCGTAGTAGCCCGTCTCCAGGCCCTTCTCATACAGACCCAGCTGCAGGTCCAGGCTGCCGCCCTCGCTCTGGGTGCCCTGCTCGGCGGGAGCACTCTCGGCCGGCGTCTGGTTGCCGATGTTGCGGACAACCTCGATGCGGGCGTCAGCTGGCAATTCCAGGCCGACCTCTGCGAAAGCGGCGCGGGGGTCGCTCTCCAGCTTCTCGGCATACTCCTCGCTGGACCAGCTGGTCACCAACGCCTTGGTGTAAGCGTCGATGAAACTGTTCTTCTGTTCCTCGGTGATCGTCACTGTGGTGCTCCTGTGGTGTGGGGTGAACGGTGGTAGTGCCATCGTGGTCAGGCAACCGCGCTCTGCGGAAGGACCTGAGATGCTGAGGTGACACGTAACCCGGCAGTGCCGGATACGTACGCGGGAGCGACGCGCGCGCCAGGTACGTAACCGATGCGCAGGTGGTCAGCCGCAGCAGCAGCAGGGGCAGCAGCAGCAGTAGATGCCGCCTGCGGCGACATCGGCCAGCTCGTCGATGCCGAGCTCGCTGGTGTCGACCTGCGGGGTCTCGGGCATGTGGAACTCGTAGTGGCCCGTCTCCAGGCCCTTCTCGTACAGGCCCAGCTGCAGGTCCAGGCTGCCGCCCTCGCTCTGGGTGCCCTGTTCGGCCGGGGCGCCCTCTGGGGTGTCGGTCTTGCCGATGTTGCGCACGATCTCGATCGTGGCGTTGGCGGGCAGCTCCAGGCCGACCTCTGCGAAAGCGGCGCGGGGGTCGCTCTCCAGCTTCTCGGCATACTCCTCGCTGGACCAGCTGGTCACCAACGCCTTGGTGTAGGCGTCGACGAACGCATTCTTCTGCTGCTCGGTGATGGTCATCGTGATCTCCCTGTCGTGTGGGTGGTGACTTCTGATCGTCAGCCGGTCCGTACGGATCAACTGCACGGTGCCCATGCTGGCCAGCGACCCACGCACCAGGGAAGGTCCGACGATGCTGAGCTGACACGTACGCGCCGAGCACGTGGATACGTAGGCGGTGCACCGGGCGCGGTCAGGTACGTAACCGATGCGCAAGACCCCCTGCACCCCTTGCCGTGGAGTCAGTGGGGCTGGTGGAGTCGACTTATGCCGACGCACACGAAGAGCGCAGAGGGGGCCACGGTCCGCGCGCCGACCAGCTCCTACCGCCCGGGGACCGGCCGGCCACGCGCGGACGAGATGGACCGTCTCGACCGCCAGGCCCAGCTGACCTTCGACGTTGAGCTCGGTCTGCTGCGCGAGGGTGGGCTGCGCACCGATGGCACGCTGCTCGACCTGGGCAGTGGGAACGGTGCGATCACCACCCGGTTACGCGAGCGACTGCCCGAGGCCACCGTCGTCGGTGTCGACGTCGACCCGGAGCTGCTCGCGCTGGTGCCTGCGCCGAGCCTGCTGATCGAGGATGGTCGCATCCCGGTGGAGGACGAGAGCGTCGACGACGTGCTCGTGCGCTTCGTCGCCCAGCACCTGACACCGGCAGCACGCCTGGACCTCTGGACCGAGGTGCTGCGCGTCCTGGCACCCGGTGGGCGGGTGCACGTCGTTGACGTGGATGACACGGCGTCTGGCGTCACCACTCCGCTGCAGCCCGGCCTGGCTCCGATCTTTGCCAAGTTGCACCACGCACAGGCAGCTGACGGCGGTGACCGGATGGTCATCGGCAAGGTGGCGCCCGAGCTGGAGGCGGTGGGCTTCGTCCACGCCCAACAGGTCCGTGACGCGGTGTCCTCGAGCGAGCGACCGATTGAGGACTTTGCCGTGCACGTCGGACCCGAGCGGCACGTGCCGCACGTGTCAACCGGCGTCCTCAGCCTCGCTGACCTTGCGGCCATCACCCGGGGTTGGCAAGCCATCCTCGCTGACCCCGCAGGGTCTGTCTGCGTCTATGTCCACCTGGTCCGGGCCAGCAAGCCCGGGCCCGTCTCGATGGGTTCTGCCCCCACCACCGAAGGAGAAGCACCATGACCACAACACAGACTGGCAAGCCGATGAATCAGAACCTGAAGACCTTCATCGCCATCTTTTGTTTCATCTGGGGCGTCGTCGGCGTCGTCCTGTGTGTCGTCAACCTGGCCCAGGAGCCCGCTGCAACGGGCAACGCGGTCCTGTTCGGCGCCCTGGCCATGATGGGTTTCGTCGGTGGTTGGCTGCTCACCCGCAAGCCCCGTTACTGACCGCGCCACCCCAGGCTGCACCCGGGCGGTGCCGGCAGCCGACCCTCATCGTAGGGGGGACCGCCCGCCATCTTTTGCTGACCACAAGGAGTTCGAGGCATGAGTTCGTTGCGCTTCCGTAGCAGTTACCAGGTGGAGCCCCTGGATGGGAAACGACTGTTCCTGCTCAACGAGGAGCAGGTGATCATCGTCGAGAACCCGGCCACCACCAAGGTTGCTGCCCTGATCGACGGCAGCCGCACCCCGGCCGACATCATGCTCGCGCTCAGCCAGGAGATGGCGCCCAACCAGGTCTTCCTGGAGATCGCGAAGCTGCAGAAGGCCGGGCACGTCGTCACGGCACCAGACACGGGCAACCCGGGCCAGGCCTTCGTCGAGAGCTGGGGCAGGGCCACGGACGGCTTCGCCCAGGCCGCCACCGACTTTGCTGTCGCGGTGCTGGACGAGACGGGCACCGGGACGGTCGCGGCGATCCAGCAGGCGCTGGATCAGGTCGGGATCAGCGGGCGGCACGCGCAGGGACCGGACGACCTCGGAGACGCAGCGTTCACCGTGGTGGTTGTCGAAGACTATCTGGACGACGAGCTGGCTGAACTCAACGCACGCTTGCACGAGGAGAAGCGCAGCTGGATGCTGGCCAAGCCGTTCGGCCGGACCATCTGGGTGGGGCCGCGCTTCGTGCCGGGCGAGACCGGTTGTTGGGAGTGCCTGGCCGACCGGCTCAGCGCCAACCGACAGGCCGAGCGCTACATCGCGACCAAGAAGGGCACCGGCCTGCCGAAGCAGAAGCCGGCCGGCCTCAGCCCGGGTGCTCCAGGCGTCCTCGCCGGCCTGGTCGCGACCGAGGTCTTTTCCGTTGCGGCTGGCCTCGGGGGCGCCCTCCAGGGGGAGATGCGCACTCTCAACGTGCTCAATCTGAGCAGCTCGACCCACACGCTGGTCAGTCAGCCGCAGTGCCCGGTGAGCGGTTCCACGGACATCCAACGTCCAACCAACGACGTGAAGTTGATGCCCGAGATCGCCTCCCACCGCGTCGACGGTGGCTATCGCGTGGTCACTCCCGCCCAGACCTTCGCCCGGTTGGAGCACCACATCAGCCCGCTGCTCGGGGCGGTGTCTCACCTCGAGTCGCTCAACAACGACCGCGAGGGCATCACCTACTCCTTCGTCGCCGGACACAACTTCGGGATGATGTCGGACAACATGGAGCTGCTGCGCGGCAACATGCGCGGGCAGAGCGGGGGCAAGGGGCGCACGGAGCTGCAGGCCAAGGTCTCCGGTGTCTGTGAGGCCCTTGAGCGGTTCAGCGGTGTCTGGTCCCCGGACATCCCCGAGGTGCGATCGACCTGGCAGGACCTGACCCAGCGTGCCCTGCACCCCAAGGACATGCTCCAGTTCTCCGAGGCGCAGTATGCGAGCAGGCACGAGTGGAACGGCCAGCCCCGCAACCGGCTGCAGCGCATCCCCAGCCCGTTCGACGAGACGCGTGAGATCTCTTTCACCAAGGCGTGGTCGCTGAGCCGCGAGGAGGAGGTCCTGGTCCCCTCCGGCATGATCTGGTTCGGTCACCCTGACCTGAAGGATCACGGCTACGCGATCACCGACTCCAACGGTGGCGCGGCAGGCAACACCCTGGATGAGGCCATCCTGCAGGGACTGTGCGAGGTCTACGAGCGCGATGCCGTCGCCCTCTGGTGGTTCAACCGGGTGGCGCGCCCGGCAGTTGACCTCGACTCCTTCCAGGACGAGTACATCGACCGGATGCGGGCCTTCTACGCCACCATGGACCGCGAGATCTGGGTCCTGGACCTGTCCAACGACCTGGCGGTGCCCACCTTCGCGGCGGTGTCCCGCCGTGATCATGAGGTCGAGGACATCATGGTCGCGTTCGGGGCCCACCCCGACCCCGACATCGCGCTGTTCCGGGCGCTCACCGAGCTCAACCAGTTCCTGCCCTTCATTGCCGACCGTGACGAGGACGGCAACACGGTCTATGGCGTGGACGACGCGGCCACCCTCGAGTGGTGCAAGAACACGACCGTGGCCAAGGACGCCTGGGTCGCTCCGGATCCGGACGCCCCGCTCGTGACCCGGGACCAGCTCCTGCGGCCCATCCCGGAGGCGATGGACGACCTGGTGCGCTATTGCGTGGACGATCTCGACCGTGCCGGCATCGAGACGGTTGTGGTCAACCAGACGCGGCCAGACATTGAGCTGGCGGTGGCCAAGGTCTTTGCCCCCGGCATGCGCCACTTCTGGAAGCGCACCGCCCCGGGCCGGGTCTATGACGTGCCGGTGGCCCTGGGCTGGCTGGACCGGCCCAAGACCGAGGACGAGCTCAACCCCGTGGGCGTCTTCTTCTAGGCACCGACCAGTCGACGAGGGAGGACGACGAGCGTGAGCACCACGACGAGCACCACGACGAGCACCACGACGAGCGCTGTGCACGGCACCGACAACGGCACTGCTCCGTATGCCGCGACTCGGCACCTCCTGGCCGTGCGCCAGAGTTGTCGGCTGGCAGTGGGTCAGGACCCGGGGACGCTGAGCGTCACGACGCCGTTGTGGGCCCAGCCGATCCGCCTGGGCGACCCGGCTGTGATCGATGCCGTGCAGTCCCTGCAGGCTGGGCCACGTGAACTCTCCGAGTTGATGCTGGAGGTGACTCGGGGCGCCGGGGGCATGACGCGGGCCGGACTGCTGCAGGCGGTGATCGGCAAGTTGCAGCAGGTGGGGGTGCTCGATCACGTGCTCCTCGACCCTGACGGCGTCGAGTTGGCCCGCCTGACTGGAAAGGGCCCGCTGCCAGTCACCCTCGCCCGCACCGCTCCGGAGACCGGTCGGCTGAGTCCGCTGGCCGTGATCACCGTCGAGGGCGGCCGGGCCACGATCCAGTCCGGTCTCAGTCACCTACAGGTCGCCCTGGACCCGGGCGTGCTCGCCGTGCTGGTCGGTGGGGGACTGCTGGACCAGTCCGCATACGGCTCGGCAGTGGCAAGGTTCCTGGAGTCCGCCGCTCTGTGGGAGGTCGAGCCCGCCACCGACCGCGAGCACCGGCAGTGGAGCGCGGCCGAGTTGTGGGTGCACCGGCTCTCGCACGAGTCCGGCTCCTCCGACGCCTACGGCGGCACCTATCACCTGGGCGAGGACTTCGAGCCGCTGGACTACGTGCGTGAGGCAGCTGAGCACAGCCTGGAGTTGCCGACCCCGGACCTGACCGCCCTCCGGTCCAGCGACCTGCCGCTGGCCGACGTCGTGGAACGGCGCCGATCCATCCGGGACTTCACGACAGAGCACCCGAGCCTGGCCGAGCTGGGCGAGCTGCTGTTCCGCACCTGCCGGTCCCGCGGCATCTTCCGGGAGCCGGAGCGTGGGGTGGATGTCGTCGACCGGCCCTACCCCTCCGGTGGGTCCATGCACGAGTTGGACGTCTATGTCGTGGCCCCGGGCAGCCCGCACCTGGAGCGCGGCCTGTGGCGCTATGCCCCCGACCGGCACGCCCTGGACCTGGTCACCGACGAGGAGGCGCAGGTGGCCGTCCTGGTCAACGACCTGCAGCAGGCCGCGACACTCGATCAGCCCGCGCCCTTCGGCCTGTTGATCACCGCACGCTTCGGTCGGCTGATGTGGAAATACCAAACCATGGCCTACGCCCTGATCCTCAAGCACGTGGGCGTGCTCTATCAGACGTTCTATCTCAATGCGACGGCGATGGGCCTGGGGGTCTGCGGTCTGGGTGGCGCAGCCACCTCACACTTTGCGACGACCACCGGCATCTCGCCGCTGGCCGAGGGTGTCGTCGGCGGTCTCGTCGCCGGTCATCCCGGATCCGTCCCCGAGAGTCCCTGGAGCACCTCATGAAATTCCGTTTCAAGGCGCTGGATCGGCGCCGGCAGCCAGACCAGCTGGACTCCCCGATGCTCCTGGCCAGCTCGCGCGGTTGGGTCGCGGTCTTCGTCGTCCTGATCACCACCGTCTTCGTCCTGATCTGGGCGATCCTGGGCAGCATCCCGCAGACGACCACCGTGTCGGGGGCCCTGGCCTATCCCGGTGGCGTCGTCTCCGTCCAGGCGCCGGTCGGTGGGACGTTGCAGGTCGTCGATGCTCAGCCGGAGCAGGATGTCAAGGCCGGGACAACGGTGGCCACCATCAAGGCCAACAACGGCAAGCAGGTCCCCGTGACCGTGCCCGCGGACGGCCGCGTCGTCTCGCTGCAGAGCCAGGTCGGACAGCTCGTCTCCCCGGGTGCCCCACTCCTGCAGTTGGAGCAGGTGGGCGCGGATCAGCAGGGCCTGCAGGTGCAGCTCCTGGTGGACGCCCAACAGATCCCGTTCATCCGGGAGGGGCAGACCGTCACCGTCGCCGTGCCGGGTGTGAGCCCGCGCTCCTTCGGACGGCTGCAGGGCACGGTCGCTGAGGTCGGAGCCTTCCCCCTGTCCGGGGCGCAGCTGTCCTCAATCAGTGGCAGCCAGGCGAGCCCGGCCTCCGTGGCCGGTGCCGACCAGGCCGGTGGGGGAGACCTGATCGGGCCGCACCTCGTCGTCGTCCAGTTGGAGCAGGATCTGCAGAACCCGTCCGGCTATGTCTGGACCAGCCAGACCGGGCCTCCCATCACCCTCAACTCGCGCACCCCCGTCGAGGGCGAGATCGAGCTGGGATCCATCTCACCGATCAGCATGCTGATCGGGGGCTGAGCACCGTGGCCAACGCCAAGACTCAGCGCAAGCCGCGGATCGAGCAGCAGGTCGAGGGGCTGGCCAAGCGCCGCAGCGCCGTGCGCAAGACCCCCACGGTCATCCAGATGGAGGCCGTGGAGTGCGGGGCCGCGAGCCTGTCGATCATCCTGGGTCACTATGGGCGGTTCGTGCCCCTCGAGGAGCTCCGGATCGCGTGTGGCACCTCGCGCGATGGTGCCTCGGCCAAGAACGTCATCGACGCTGCCCAGAGTTATGGCCTGGTTGGCAAGGGCCAGCGCATGGAGATCGGCCCGCTGATGGAGATGGAGCGCCCGGTCATCATCTTCTGGGCCTTCCAGCACTTCATGGTCGTCAACGGTTTTGAGAAGCGCCGCAACGGCACGGTGGTGCTGCTCAACGACCCCGCGACGGGGCCGCGCCGGATGAGTCTGGCGGAGTTTGACGAGGGTTTCACCGGCATCGTTCTGGACCTGCAGCCCTCCGAGGAGTTTGAGCCCAGCGGTCAGCCCGCCCGGATCCTCGGGCTGCTGCAGGAGCGGATGACCCGCAGCGGCAGGGGACTGCCGCTGGCGCTGCTGGCCAGCGTGGTGCTGGTCATCCCCGGCGTGGTTGTGCCCATCTTCACCCAGATCTATCTCGACCAGGTCTATGGCAACCCCGGGCTCGGGCCGGTCCTGCCCCTCATCCTGGGCCTCGTCCTGTGCGCCACGGCCACGCTGATCCTCACCCGGGTGCAGACCTCCTCACTGCGTCTGGTGGAGGCGCGCACGGCCCTGGTCTCGACCGGGCGCTTCATGTATCAGTTGCTGCGCCTTCCCATCGCCTTCTTCATGCAGCGCAGGGCCGGTGAGCTCGGCCGCCGGATCACCAGCAACATTCAGGTCTCGCAGACCGTGACGCGTGACCTCGTCGTCACGATGGTCAACCTGTTGCTGATCGTGGTCTATGGCGCCGTGCTGATGTGGCAGGACCTCGTGCTGGGGGCGCTCGCCATCGGCGTCGCGCTGATCAACCTGATCGTGCTGCGTGCCGTGATGCGGCGCCGGGTGGACAACTCGACCGCCCTCGAGGCCGAGGAGGGACGCCTGGCGGTGACCACGCTGCATACGATCTCCTCGATCGAGACGGTCAAGGCGTCCGGCACGGAGCACGCCTCCTTTGTGCGGTGGTCGGGCTTTCTGGCCCGCACCATCACCGAGTCGCAGAAACTGGGACAACCCACGGCGCTGCTGACGGTGGTCCCACCCCTGTTGGCCACCGTGAACTCCGGTCTGGTGATGCTCGTGGGTGGACTGCGGGTCGCCGACGGGGCGATCAGCGTCGGCCTGCTCTTTGCCTTCCAGGCCCTGCTGACCTCCTTCACTCGGCCGCTGACCCAGCTGACCAACCAGGCGGGCCAGCTGCAGGAGATGAGCGCCCAGCTGCACCGCCTGCGGGACGCCGAGCAGTATGTGCCCGACCCTGCCTTCAGCTCGGGTGCAGGCCGAAGCGGGCGGCTGGCCGGCACCCTGCGCTTCGACAGTGTCGACTACTCCTTTGGGCCGTTGCTTGACCCGCACATCGTCGACCTGCGACTGCGGCTGGAGCCAGGGCGCCGCGTGGCTCTCGTCGGAGCCTCGGGCAGTGGCAAGTCGACCATCGGACGACTGGCAGCCGGGCTGGTGGAACCCACGGGTGGGCAGATCCTGTTTGACGAGCGTCCGCGCCACGAGTGGTCCCGCCAGTCGATCGCCGCGTCGGTCTCCTATGTCGACCAGAACACCGTGTTGTTCGAGGGCAGCGTGCGGGACAACATCTGTTTCTGGGACACCGACATCCCCGATGAGCAGGTCGTGCGAGCCCTCAAGGACGCCGAGGTCTTTGACGACGTCTCGCGACGCGCCGGTGGCATGAACTCCCAGGTCGCCGAGGGCGGCAAGAACTTCTCCGGCGGGCAGCAGCAGCGCCTGGAGCTGGCCCGCGCCCTGGTCACCGACCCCAACGTCCTCATCCTCGACGAGGCGACCTCCGCGCTGGACACGCTCACCGAGCAGGCCGTGATGGACCACCTGCGACGCCGTGGCTGCGCGCTCCTGCTGATCGCCCACCGACTCTCCACGGTCCGCGACGCCGACGAGATCCTGGTCCTCGACGACGGCAAGGTAGTTGAGTCCGGTCGGCACGCCGACCTGATGGCCCGCGACGGGCTGTATGCGGAACTGGTGCGATCTGAGTCCCAGCGGAAGGAAACACCATGAGCACCGCGGATGAGCGGGGGCGCGACCTGTCGGCTCTCCTTGGTGAGGCCACCGAGGTGGCCTGGTCGGAGCAGGACGTGCTGCTGGCGACCTCTCCGGAGGAGTGGCTGATCGTGGAGTCCGGCCAGGTGGACCTGTTCCTGGTGACCATCAAGGACGGCACGACCCACGGGCCCTGGCGCTCGCTGTGCCGGCTGGGCGCCGGGGGCGTCGTCGCCGGACCGGTGGCCGGCCCCCGGCACCGAATCCTGCTGCGGCGGGTTGAGGACGCCACGGTCCAGTCGGTGGTGCTGCCGTCGCTGCGCACAGCCGTGCGCGCCGAGCTGGCTGAGCATGACGACTCGAGCCCGGCGCTGGAGGCGCTTGCATCGGGGGTGGAGTCCACCGTCCGGGCCATCGCCCACGGCCTGCGGTCAGGGCCACCACCCCGCGACTTCGTGGCCCTGTCGTCGGGGAGCCGACTGGAGCTGCAGGCAGGCGACATGGCGCGATCGGTTGAGGGACTCCTGTGGGTTGATGTCACCGACGGGCACGTGCAGGTCAATGGGCAGCTCGAGCAGAGCCACCGCACGGGCGATGTGTTGTGCCTGACCCGCCAGGACTGGCTGACCATGCGTGGGGTCACCCGACTGAGCACCGCCGACACGCACGAGATCATCGCCAACGACCAGGTGTGGCGACGTCTGGTGACGCACTACACCCGCTTCCTCTACGCCATCGACAGGTCGGCAGAGCACGAGGAGCGGGCCGCATTGGAGCGTCTCGAGCGGATCAGCGATCGGGACGCGCAGGTGCTCGACACGGTGCGTGCCGAGAACGACCGGCTGATGCAGACCGAGGCCAATGCCGACCCGGTGGCCGGGCACGGCGTGGTCGCCGGCCACGTCTCAGCGGTCCAGCGGGTGCTGCGGGTGCTGCATGCCCCGACCGATGTGCCCCCCGAGGTTGTGCACCGGCGTGACATCACCGACTTCGACGACCTGGGCTCGGGTGGTTGGGTGCGGACCAGGCCGCTGAAGCTGGAAGGCCAGTGGTGGACCGAGCAGATGGGCCCGTTGGTGGGCTACTGGGGCCTGGACCACCTGCCGGCGGCCTTCGTGCCCTATGAGGGTGGCTATCTGGTCGAGGCCTCCTGGTTGGACACGCCCGTGCGGGTCACCCGGGAGAACAAGCACCAGGCGGGCAAGGCGGCGTGGGTGGTCTATCCGCGGCTGCCCGCTGATGTCAGCACCGTCAAGGGGCTGCTCCGGCACGGCCTGAGCGGGTTGCGCTCGGAGTTCTGGCTGTTCGGGACGATGGCGACGCTCGTCGGCCTCCTCGGGCTGCTGACTCCCATCCTCAACGGTCAGGTCCTGGGCTCCTTCGTGGCCTCAGCAAACCGCTCGATGATCATTCAGGGCGGTCTGGCCGTGATCGCCAGCGCACTGGTCGCCGGCGCCTTCTCGATCGTGCAGAACCTCGCCATCCTGCGGATCCAGGGCTCCATGACGGCCAAGACGCAGACGGGTGTCTGGAGCCGGCTGATGGACCTGCCGGTGACCTTCTTCCACAAATACTCCTCGGGACGACTCGGCACGATTGTGCTCAGCGTCAAGGCAGCCGAGGAGGTCCTGTCCGGCGTGGTGGTGGCGGCGGCGCTGGGGCTGATCGTGGCCTCGGCCAACTTGTTGCTCATCTTCTACTACAGCCTGCAGTTGGCCCTGGTCGGCGTCGGACTGGTGGTCGTCGCCCTCGCGGTCTGCTGGCTGGCGGGGCGCCGCCTCATGGCCGTGGAGGAGGAGCGCTACGAAGCGGACCAGCAACTGTCCGCGATGAGTTATGAGACCCTCTCGGCGATCAGCAAGATCCGTGGTGCCGCCGCCGAGGAGCGGGCCTTCCTGCGCTGGTCGGTGCAACAGCGCGCCGTGCAGGCCAAGCAGTTGGAGAGCCGCCGCATCCAGGATGTCGTCACGGTCTTCAACGGCATGTATCCCGTGCTCGCACTCGCGGCGGTCTTCACCACCGCCAACATGCTGTCCACGGCCGTTCCGCTGCCGGCGCTGCTCTCGTTTATGACAGCCTTCACCCTGCTCCTCAACGCCCTGCTGCAGTTCACCGGCAGCGTCCTGACGGCGGCGGCCATGGTGCCGATGATGGGCTCGCTGCGCCCGATCCTGGAGGCCGAGACCGAGACCGGTCTGCGCAAGGCGCATCCGGGTGACCTCAATGGCCAGGTGACCCTGCGGCAGGTCTCGTTCCGCTATGGCGCGGATGGCCCGCTCGTGTTGGAGGACGTCAACCTCGACATCCGACCCGGCGAGTTCGTCGCGATCGTCGGGGCGTCGGGCAGTGGCAAGTCCACGATCATCCGCCTGTTGCTCGGCTTTGAGCGCCCCCACAGCGGCAGCATCCTGTTTGACGGTCAGGACCTCGGCGAGCTCGATCTGGCCGCCGTGCGCCGGCAGTGCGGCGTGGTGCTGCAGTCCGGTGCCCTGATGCCCGGGGACATCCGGGACAACATCGCTGGCGGTGGCCGCTACACCGAGGACGACATCTGGGAGGCCGCCGAGATGGCCGGTCTGGCCGACGTCATCAAGGAGATGCCGATGGGGCTGAGCACGGTGGTCAACGAGACCTCCCACGGCCTGTCCGGCGGCCAGATCCAGCGGCTGATGATCGCGCGCGCCCTGGTCAACCGGCCTCGCATCGTGATCTTCGACGAGGCCACCAGCGCGCTGGACAACCCGACCCAGCAGATCGTCGCCGAGGCGACGCACCAGTTGAACGCCACCCGCCTGGTCGTGGCCCACCGCCTGTCCACGGTCCGGGACGCTGACCGCATCTTTGTGATGGAGGACGGCAAGGTGGTGCAGGAGGGCACCTACGAGGAGTTGATGGAGACCGAGGAGGGGGTCTTCGCCGGCCTGGCCCGGAGGCAGGCCTCCTAGCGCACCGTGACCACGCCAGCCGTATGCCGACGGGCACCTGCCTCGGGGGTGACTGTCGGCATACGGCTGGCCTGGGGCAGTCCGTCGCGCGCAGGTGCGGTTGAGCCAGACCCGTGCGTTGCGTAGCGTGAGGCCGCCCCGCGCCCGCGCTGGTGGGATCGCGACCGCTGACCTGCAGGGAGATGCTCGTGGAACCTGTCGTCTATCTGGGCGCCGTGCTCGTCGTCGCTGCCCTCGCGCAGTGGCTTGCCTGGGCCCTCAAGATCCCCTCGATCCTGCTCCTGCTGATCCTCGGCTTCCTCGGCGGCACCCTCGTCAGTCCTGACGAGGTCCTGGGGCGGGATGTCCTCTTCGCCGCAGTGACCCTCGCCGTCGGCGTCATCTTGTTCGAGGGGAGCCTGACCCTGCGGTTGGCCGACGTGCGTGACCTGGGGAAGCCCGTGCTGCGGCTGTGCTCGGTGACGGTGGTGATCGCCTGGGCCCTCATCACCGCTGCCGGCTGGTTGATGGGGCTGGACCCGCAACTGGCGCTGCTGATCGGTGCCATCCTGGTGGTCACCGGCCCGACCGTGATCAACCCGATCCTGCGGCAGCTGCGCCCGACCCGACGCATCTCCTCACTGTTGCGTTGGGAAGGCATCGTGGTCGACCCGATCGGTGCCATCCTCGCGGTGCTGGTCTATCAGGCGGTCCTGGTCGGCAACCGCGAGGACGCCCTCGGCACGGCTCTGCTCACCCTGGCGATCTCTGTCGGCGTGGCGCTGCTGTTCACCCTGGTGCTCGCCGTGGTGGTGGAGTTCGTCATGGTGCGGCACCTGGTGCCCGACTATCTGCATGGCACGCTCTTCCTGGCCGTGGCTGCCGGCGGGCTCGTCGGGTCCAACATGATCCAGTCGGAGAGCGGCCTGCTGACCGTGACCATTCTGGGCATTGTCCTGGGCAACCGGCGCACGCTGCACCTGGAGCATGTCAAGGAGTTCTATGAACACCTGCAGGTGCTCCTGGTCGGCGTGCTCTTCGTGATCCTCGCCGGGCGGGTGACGCCGCAGCAGGTGCTGGACAACCTCTGGATGGCGCTCGGCTTCGTGGCGATGCTGATCCTGATCGTGCGTCCGGTCAGCATCTGGCTGGGGCTGATGGGCACGGAGACGACCCGCAAGGAGCGCCTGCTGATGTCGGGCATGGCTCCGCGTGGCATCGTCGCGGCGGCTGTGACCAGCATCTTTGCGTTGGAGTTGGAGCATGCCGCCGAGACAGTCACCGGGGAGCGACGTGAGGCGCTGGTCCAGCTGGCCGAGGAGGCCGAGGCGATGGTGCCGCTGGTCTTCGTGACGATCGTGGTCACGGTGGCCGTCTATGGCCTGGGCGTCGGGCGGCTGGCCGAGCGACTGGGTCTGGCCACGACGAACCCCCAGGGCGTGGTCTTTGCTGGGTCGCAGGAGTGGGTGCGCCAGGTGGCTGGGGCGCTGGGAGAGCTGGGCGTGCCCACGATCCTGGTGAGTCAGGACGCTGGTGAGTTGCGGCGTGCCCGCATGGACGGCGTGCGCACCGAGCGCACCAACATCTTGTCCGACTACGCCATCAACGACCTCGACCTGGCCGGCATCGGCAGTTTCATCGCCGCGACCGACGACGACGGCACCAACACGAGCGCCGCTCGCGAGTTCACCCACACGCTGGGCCGTGCCAACGTCTATCAGGTGCGCCGCGAGGACTCGCTCCAGCCCGAGGACGCGTCGGTCACGAGTGGCATCCCGGAAAGCGCCTCAGCAGTCACCGCCCAGGGCAGGACCGCGGCACGCTCGACAGCCACGAAGCAGACCGAGCGCACCAGCAGCTCGCACAAGCTCGCGGCCCGCACCCCGTTCCGGCCTGCCCTGACCTACGCGCAGTTGGAGGAGCGGGTGGCCAACGGGATGACCGTGCGCCGCACGCAGCTGACCGAGACGTTCACGCTAGTGCACTATCAGGAGCGCAACCCCGACGCCGTGCTGATGTTCACCCACGACGGCACCAAGGCGAGCGTCCTGACTGAGGAGTCGGACGTCGCGGAGTCTGACGTCACTCTGATCGCGCTCGCCCCGCCTCGCGAGACCGGCCGTGGCAGGGCAAGGGAGACCGGCGGCGGCAGGGCAAGGGACACCGGCGGCGGCAGGGCAAGGGACGAGGCGTCCTGACCTCGACACGACGAGTCGTCCTGACCTCGACGGTTGGTGAGTGCGTTGACCGCCCCCATAGGGGCGTTGAGTGCACTCGCGAGTGGGTGGTGGACACTGTCACCCGTCGTCACTGCACCGCGACGTTGTCTTTCAGCGGGCAGTCCTTGGAACAGGGGCGCGGTGTGCCTGTCCAGCCACGGTGGCGCAGCGTCTTTGCGAGATCTGCAGCGGTGTCACAGGGGTCGTCGCTGACGTCCCACCAGGTCACTCGCACTGAGAGCCCGCCTTCGGCGCTGGTCTTGCGGTCTCGGCGGCGGTCGCTGCGGAATCGGTCGCCCGCGTGCCAGAGCATGCCGTCGACTTCGACGACGAGCCGAAAGTCGTCGTTGACGAAGTCCACCCGCCCGTGCTCCTTCTGGACCTGAAGGCTGAACTCGGGCAGACCGTGTGCCCGCACGACCCGTTGCAGGAAGCGGTGCTCGGCCAGCGACTCGATGCCGTCTCCGATGTCACCCAGCACGAGACGAAGGTCGGCACGGCGCAGGTGTGCCCGTCGACTGCTCAGCTCAGCGATGAGATCCTCAGCCGTGGTGAACTCCTGCTGGCAGACCTTGGCGCACAACGCGATCACATCATCCATCGGGATGCCCGGTCGGTCCGCGACGTCGATGACGGCATGTGCGACCGAGACCACTCGCAGTCCCTTGACGATGTAGGTCTTGTTGGGCATCGCTCGCACGCGGACGACGCGAGCCCCAGAACACGAGGCACTGCGCCGGTTGGGGACCAGAATGTGCAGGCGGCCGCCCTTCTTCTCCAACCCATAGACAGCCAGGGCCGAGAAGCCTCCCAGGACGGCCGGCAGCCCGATGCTGGCCAGGGCAGCAGCGGCTCGAGTCTCCCAACTCAACGAGCCGGAGTTGGTGAGATAGACACCGCGATACACCCGTTGCCAACGTCCAGTCCGGACCCGATGTGCAATGGCCTTGAGTGTCAGGCCCCGCCGGCGAGCCAACGCCGTCGTCATGATCCCGTAGCACTGGAGCAGTGTCTCGTCGTGATCCATCGAGTGAGACTGCCAGCATCGGCGCGCTTCGCGCGGTCTTCATCCACAGGCTCGACATCTGGCCGACCCACAGGGTGGGCTCATGTCGTCGCGAGTGCGCGCAACGCCCTGATGGGGGCGGTGGGCGCACTCACGAGCCCGACCGCGACGAGCGCGCACTCACGAGCCCGACCGCGACGAGCGCGCACTCACGAGCCCGACCGCGACGAGCGGGCGTGTTGTCTTGGTCAGTTCATCGGGCGGCCGGCAGGCAGTCTCAGAACCACTGGTCCCGCTCGGTCAGCACCGCCTTGAGCACGTCGGCCCGGTCGCTCACCAGCCCGTCGACGCCGAGGTCCAGGAGGCGGTGCATCTCGTCAGCGTCGTTGATGGTCCAGACATGCACGAACTTGCCTGCCTCGTGGGCAGCGGCGACGGTCTGCTCCGTCACCACACGGATTCCCCGGAAGGCGACCGGCACCTGGAGACCGTCGGCGTCGCGCAACGCGGTCGTCACCTGCTTGCCGCGCCGACGAGGGCCGGATTGGGCGGCCAACCGGAAGCGGGCGGTGACGCCCTGCCCCGCAGAGGTCACCACTGGCCTGGTGAGGCGGCGCAGGGCCTCCCGCCGCCGGGCATCGGAGAAGGACGTGACGCAGACGCGGTCGTGGGCTCGCGCACGCTCGATGACCCGCACGAGGGGCCCGATGGCCCCGGCGGACTTGATGTCGATGTTGAACCGTGCCTCCGGCCAGGTGTCGAGCATGACCTCCAGCCGAGGGATCTCCTCCACACCACCGATGCGGGCCTGCGAGACCTGCGCCCACGGCATACGGGGGATCAGTCCCTGGCCGTCGGTCACCCGGTCCAGGCTCTCGTCGTGGAAAGCCACGAGCACCCCGTCGGAGGTGGCGTGCACGTCCGTCTCGAGGTAGCGGAACCCGAGGTCGATGGCCGACTGGAAGGCCGTCATCGAGTTCTCCCACCCGTCGCGGTTGAACCCCCGGTGAGCCAGGGGGATGGGGCCGGGGTGGTCGAGATAGGCGGTTCGGGTCACGTTCCTGACGCTACCGACTGCGGGCGTATGCCGTGGCACCGGACTGTTGACTGAGTCACCGGGCAGGAGCGTGCGAGACCTCTATGAAGTTGCGGGAAAGGCGTACGAGACCTCTATGAAGTTGCGGGGAAGGCGTACGAGACCTCTATGAAGTTGCGGGAAAGGCGTACGAGACCTTTACGAAAATTGGTCAGATGTCGCGGAAGGTCTGGATGTCGGCGCCGAGGTTGTTCAGCCGGGCGGCGAGGTCCTCATAGCCCCGGTGGATGACATAGACGTTGCGCAGCACGGACTCGCCGGGGGCGGCGAGCATGGCCAGCAGGATCACGACACCGGGGCGCAGTGCGGGCGGGCACATGATCTCGCCGGCGCGCCACTTGGTCGGGCCCTCGACCATCACCCGGTGCGGGTCCATCAGGTGCACCTTGGCGCCGAGGGTGGACAGCTCCGTCAGATAGATCGCGCGGTTCTCATAGACCCAGTCGTGGATCAGAGTCGACCCCTCGGCGCACGCCGCGATGATCGCGAAGAACGGGAGGTTGTCGATGTTGAGGCCTGGGAAGGGCAGCGGGTGGATCTTGTCCATCGCGGCCTTCAACGGTCCGGGGATGGTGCGCAGGTCGACCAGGCGGGTGTGCCCGTTGGCGGACGTGTATTCCTCGGAGAGCTCATAGCGCAGACCCATCGTGTCGAGCACAGCCAACTCGATCTCCATGAACTCGATCGGCACCCGCTTGATGGTGATCTCGCTGCCGGTGACCACGCCAGCGGCGAGCAGGCTCATCGCCTCGATCGGGTCCTCCGAGGGGGAGTACTCGATCTCCTGGTTGATCTCCGCGACCCCCGTGATGGTCAGCGTCGTGGTGCCCAGGCCCTCGATCTGCACGCCCAGTTGCTGCAGGAAGACGCAGAGGTCCTGAACCATGTAGTTGGAGGAGGCATTGCGGATGACTGTGGTGCCGGGGTGCCGGGCGGCGGCGAGCAGGACGTTCTCGGTCACCGTGTCGCCACGCTCGGTGAGCACGATCGGCCGGGTCGGGCGACGGTCGGCGTCGACGGTGACGTGATAGCTGCCCATGGTGGCGGTCACGTCGATGCCGAAGTGGCGCAGCGCGACCATGTGCGGCTCGACCGTGCGGGTGCCCAGGTCGCAGCCGCCGGCATACGGCAGCTCAAACTCGTCCAGCTCGTGCATCAGTGGGCCGAGGAACATGATGATGGTGCGTGTGCGCCGTGCGGCGGCCTCGTCCATGGAGTCCAGGTCGATGGTGGCAGGTGGGACGATCTCAAGGTCGGAGGAGTCGGCCAGCCACCGGATCTTGAACCCGATGCTGGTCAGCACCTCGACGATGCGGTTGACCTCCTCGATGCGGGCCAGGTTGCGCAGCGTGGTCTTGCCCTTGTTGAGCAGAGAGGCGCACAGGAGCGCGACCGCAGCGTTCTTTGACGTGCGCACGTCAATCTCGCCGGAGAGACGCTTGCCGCCATTGATCCGCAGGTTCTGGGGAAGCGCGCTGCCGACGGACACGATCTCGGAGTCGAGGCTCTCGCCGATGCGCGCCAGCATCTCCAGGGAGAGGTTCTGCTTGCCCTGCTCGATGCGGGCGACCGCGGACTGGCTCGTGTTGAGCAGCCCCGCCAGCTCGGCCTGAGTCAGATTCTTGTGACGGCGGGCGTCACGGATCAGGGCGCCGACGCGGGACAGGTAGCTCTCGGTCATGGGTTCCACTGTAGATCACATATGAGATAAGAACGCGCCGACACGGGGTGAGGGCTACTGGCGGGTAGGAATCTCAGTCGGTGGCGTCCTCGCTCGCGTGGAGGGCCTCCACCACGAGTGGGGTGACCAGCTCGCGCTGCCACTGGCGAGCGCCGTGCTCAGTCAGCGCCGCGTCCACGGCCTCTGCATCGGTCGTCTCCGGTGGAGTCCACAGCACCCTGCGCAGTGTCTCTGGCGTCAGCAGGTTCTCCACCGGGACCTTGACCTCCTCGGAGAGCTCGCTCATCGAGGTGCGGGCGCTGGCCAACCGGGCGGCCGCCACCGGGTCGCGGTCGGCCCAGGCCCTGGCCGGAGGCGGTGCGTCGCTGCGGCGGGACAGGTCCGGGAGCTCATCGTCGGTGAGGGCCCCGGCCTCGCGGATCGCCTCCAGCCACTGCTGCTGATAACGCTGCAGACCCTGCTGAGCCCGGCGCTGTCGCGAGCGACCCGACTCCACGGAGCGCCCTGAGGTCAGCGAGGCCGGCTTCTCGGGCTGGCGCACGGCGAGGTCGACGAGGGTCGCATCGGGCAGGATCCGGCCGGGAGCCACGTCCCGTTGCTGGGCGATCTGGTCGCGGACGGTCCAGAGGGCGCGGACATGGGCGGCGATGCGACGGTTGCGGACCTTGTGCATGCCAGAGGTGCGGCGCCACGGGTCCTCACGTGGGGCGCGGGCGGTGAACTCGACCTCGGCGGCGAACTCCTGGGCGGCCCAGTCCTGCTTGCCCTGGGCGGTGAGGTCGGCCTCGACCGCGTCACGCAACTCCACCAGCAGCTCGACGTCGAGGGCGGCATAGAGCAGCCAGGGCTCGGGCAGGGGGCGGGTGGACCAGTCGACGGCCGAGTGTTCCTTGGCCAGGCTGACCCCGAGATAGTGCTCCAGCACCGCTGCCAGCCCGACCTTGGGCAGACCGGCGAGCCTGGCGCCCAGCTCGGTGTCGAAAAGGGTGGGCGGGCGCAGGCCGACCTCGGCCAGGCAGGGGATGTCCTGGGTGGCGGCGTGCAGCACCCACTGCGCGTCGGACAGTGCGTCCTGCACGGCGCTCAGGTCGGGCAGGGCGATCGGGTCGATCAGGAAGGTGCCGGCCTCGTGACGACGCAACTGCACGAGATAGGCACGCTGGCCATAGCGATAGCCCGATGCGCGCTCGGCGTCCACGGCCACCGGGCCAGCGCCCCCGGCGAGGGCGGTCACCACGTCGGCGAGCGCCTGCTTGTCACCGACGACGGGCGGGACGCCGTCGGCTGGTGCTGTGAGCTGCTCGTAGGAGGGGGTCTCGGAGTCCTCCGCGTCGGTGGCTCCCCGGTCGGCTGTTGTTTCGTCGGTGTCCGTCATCGCCTCTGGACCCTACCGGCGCTGGGGGAGGGCAACGACACCCTCGGGCAGCGGCGGCAGGCCAGCGATGGTGCACAACAGGTCGCCCCAGGCCTGGAGGTGGTCATCGATCTGGTGGCCATCGAGCGGGGTCCACGAGGCGCGGATCTCCATCTCGACGGTCGGCTCACGGTCGGAGAGCGCCCCGAAGCTCTCGCTCAGCACGCACGTGACGGCGCCAGCCTCGGCTGCCCAGGTCAGGCCCCGGTGCTCCAGCGCGTCGGTTAGCCAGGACCAGCCCACGCGCCCGACATACGGGTCGTGGCCGACCTCGGGCTCAACGGCTGCCTTGGCATACGTGACCACGCGCCACGCGCCCTCCCACGGCTCGGGCTCGTCCGGGTCGTGGAGCAGGACGAAGCGGCCGGTCGCGATCGGCTCGTCGTCGGCGTTGCGACTGGGGATCACTTCACCAGCGAGGGCGAGGGCGGACGGTGCCAGGCGCGTGGGGGCCGGGACCTCCTCGATCAGGACCTCCGGGCGCAGCGCTGCTGCGTGCACGGACGCCAACGCCTCAGCGAAGGTCGATTCGTCGCGCACGCTCTCACCTCCGGACGCCTTGCGCGGCCGGGACTGGATGCGGCTCACCACGTCGTTCAGCGTAGGCGCGCCCACCGACATGTCGTGGCAGGCCACGCCGAGCACGGGCAGAGCAGTGCGTGCGGGAGTTGGGCCTTCAGACACTGTGAGGCGGCGTGATGTGACCTCAGCCGCAGCAGCAGCAGGGGCAGCAGCAGCAATACATGCCTCCGGCGAGCTCGGCGAGCTCGCCGAGGTCCAGCTCGGAGGTGTCCACCTGTGGGGTCTGCGGCATGTGGAACTCGAACCGGCCGGTCTGCAGCCCCTGCTCGTAGAGGCCGAGCTGAACTTCGAGGCTGCCCTGCTGGTCGCTGGCCTGGCTCGGCTCGGGGTTGCGGACCATGATGATCTGGGCCTCCGCGGGCAACTCGAGCCCCGCCTCCGCGAGAGCTGCTCGACTGTCGTTCTCCAGGCGCGCCGCATACTCCGCATCGGACCAGCTGGTGATCAAGGCGTTGGTGTAGGCATCAGTGAATTGTGCTGCCTGCGCTTCGGTCAGTGCCATGGGTTCTCCCCTGTCGTCTGTTGTCGTGCTTGCAGCATCGCGACGACCCGACGTAGCAGGGAACCGCGCGACCTGCTGAGCTGTGACGTAACTGTGGCTCCAGGTGGCGTAGTCACCGCCCGTGGTGGCGCGTACGGCTGGATGCCGGATACCTAGCCCGGCGTGGCAGGATCGGACAGCGTGACCACCCCTGAGACCACCGCGCAGACCCCCAACAGCCCCTCGTATGCCGAGGCGCCGGCCCCCAGCGACCCGAGCCAGAGCGCTCTGGTGCAGGCGGCCAGGGGCCGGGCGCCTCGGCATACGCCCGTGTGGTTCATGCGGCAGGCGGGCCGCTCCCTGCCGGAGTATCGCGAGTTGCGGGCGGGCACCAACATGCTCGAGTCTTGTGCGACACCGGAATTGGTCACTGAGATCACCCTGCAGCCGGTGCGCCGGCACAACGTGGACGCCGCGATCCTGTTTAGCGACATCGTGGTGCCGTTGAAGGCGATCGGGGTGGACCTAGACATCGTGGCCGGCACGGGACCTGTTGTCGCGGAGCCGTTTTCCACCCGGGCGGACCTGGATCGTCTCCCCGAGCTGGCGCCGGAGCACGTGCCCTACATCACGGAGGCAGTCAGCTCCCTTGTCGCAGAGCTGGGTCCGACGCCCCTGATCGGCTTCAGCGGGGCGCCGTTCACGCTGGCGAGTTATCTCGTCGAGGGCGGCCCGTCGAAGACCCACCAGCGCACCAAGGCCATGATGCATGGCGACCCGCAGCTGTGGAGCGACCTGTGCGCCCGGCTGGCGCAGATCGCCCAGACCTTCCTGCAGGTGCAGATCGACGCGGGGGCCTCGGCGGTGCAGCTGTTCGACTCCTGGGTCGGGGCGCTGCCACGCGCGGACTATCTGCGCTTCGTTGAGCCACACTCCCGGGCTGTTCTCGAGGGAGTGGGCGACGCGGTGCCGCGGATCCACTTCGGGGTCGGCACCGGGGAGCTCCTGGCGGACATGGCCGACGCCGGCGCCGACGTGATCGGGGTGGACTTCCGTGTCTCCCTGACCGACGCCGTCCAGCGCACCGGCGGGAGGTTCGCTGTCCAGGGCAACCTGGATCCAGCGCTGCTGTTTGCCCCCTGGCAGGTCATCGAGGCGCGCGTCACCCAGATCATCGAGGAGGGCCGCAGCGCGCCGGGGCACATCGTCAACCTGGGCCATGGGGTCCTGCCGGACACTGACCCGACCGTGCTCACTCGCGTGGTCGACCTGGTGCACTCACTGGGCTGACCGGACCGCCTCGCGGGCCGGCGGCGGGTCGACGCGCACGATCCAAGGTGGCAGGAAGAACTGGGTCAGCGGGCCGATGGTCAGGGCGAACAACACGGTGCCGAGCCCGACCACGCCGCCGAGCACCCAGCCGATGATCACGACGATGACCTCGATGCCGGTGCGGATCAGGCGCAGGCTGATCGGCAGGCGCCGGGCCAGACCGGTCATCAGACCGTCGCGGGGGCCGGGGCCGAACTGCGCGCCGATATAGAGCGCCGTCGAGAAACCATTGAGCACGATGCCCCCGACCATCAGGGCGATCTTGAGCACCAAGGAGTCCGGTGTGGTGAGCACGGCCAGGCCGAAGTCGGCCGCCACCCCCACCCAGATGGCGTTGGCAATGGTTCCCAGCCCGGGCATCTCGCGCAGCGGGATCCACAACAGCAGCACGGCGAGGGCGACGAGGATCGCGATCATGCCGAAGCTGAGGGGCACGTGGCTGGCCACTCCGAAGTGGAAGACATCCCACGGGATCATTCCCAGCCCGCCGCGGATCAGCATCGCCATGGAGAAGCCGAAGATGCTGAGACCGACGAACAACTGGATCAGCCGCCTGGGCAGGCGCCCGGCCCGCAACTGCTGGCGCGGCGTCATCTGCTGCAGCCCCAGGACGGAGCGCGGCAGGTCAGGTTCGAGGGGAACATCCACGGAGACATCATCGGGGATGTGTTGATCGGTGCTCACAGCAGGGCAACAGCAGACCAGCCACGAGTATGCCGAGGCGCACCTCCTCCTCTGTCGTCACCGACGCCTACGGTGGGGGTATGGCACATCCCATCGGCGCACACGTCAGTCAGACCGATCCCATCGCGGAGGCCGTGGCCCGCGGGGCGGACGCGGTCCAGATCTTCCTCGGCGAACCGCAGAGCTACAAGGGGCCGGTCCTGGAGTTTGCCGACGGCCCCGCGGCACTGAAGACGGCCGCCGAGGCGGCGGGGGTGGACATCTATGTCCACGCCCCCTATCCGATCAACGTCGCCTCGCTCAACAACCGGATCCGCATCCCGGGCCGCAAGCTCCTGCAGCAGCACGTCACCGCTGCTGCGGAGATCGGGGCCAGGGGCGTGGTCGTGCACGGCGGGCACCTCGGGGTCGACGAGGACGCCGCCACGGGCTTCGACAACTGGCGCAAGTGCATCGACGGGCTGGACATGCCGGTCCCGGTGCTCATCGAGAACACCGCCGGGGGAGACAACGCGATGGCCCGTCGGTTGGAGGCGCTCGACCGCCTCTGGGAGGCCATCGGCCGGGCCGAGGGCGGCGACACGGTCGGCTTCTGCCTGGACACCTGCCACGCTCACGCCGGCGGCATCGACCTGACTGACGTGGTGGACAAGGTGCGGGCGATCACCGGGCGCATCGACCTGGTGCACGCCAACGACTCCCGCGACGCCTTCGACTCTGGCGCCGACCGGCACGCCAACCTCGGGGCCGGAGAGATCTCCGGCGACGCGGTGGCCGACGTGGTGCGAGCTGCCGGTGCTCCGACGGTGGTCGAGACGCCCGGTGGCGCAGACGAGCAGGGGGCTGACATCGCCTGGCTGCGCGAGCGCGTCTGATCAGGCGGCTGCGGTCGAGCTGCGGTGCAGCCGAGCTGATCAGGCGTCTGCGGGCTCGGGGGTGGGGGCCTGCGGGTGCTGCCGGCGACGGCGCCACCACAGCACCGGCAGGGCGAGGATCGCGGCCACGACCGCGAACGGCAGCAGCGCACCGATGGCGGTGAGCAGGAAGGTCACCCCGCTCAGGAACGCATCCCAGCCGCCGGCCACCCCGGCGGCAAAGCCGGTCGGCTCGTCCTCCACGGTCTGCACGGGTTCGGCCGGGTCGGCCTCGGCCAGGTTGATGGTGATGTTGGATCGCTCGACGTCGCCCTCTAGACCCTTGGCGTGTGCCTTGAGCACATCGAGCTCGGCCTCACGCGTTGCGAGCTCACCCTCCAGCAGGACCACGTCCTTGATGTTGGTGGCGTCCTCCATGAGGGCACGCACCCTGGTGATGCTCGCCTCCAGGGTCTCGATGCGGGTGGTGGTGTCGCGATAGTCCTGGGTCACGTCCAGGCTGCTGATGTTGCTGCTGGTGACTCGCCCGGTGGGGCCGAGCTTCTCCAGCGTGGCGTCGAGCCGGGCGCTGGGCACGGACACCACGAGGGTGGCGTGTCCGTCGAAGACCTCCGGTCCGCGGTCTGGTCGGACCTCTTCGCTGACCACCCAGCCCTCGGCGGCAACTGCTGCGGAGCGGACCTCGGCAGCTGCCTTCGTCACGTCCTCCACCGCGATGCCCAGCTGGGCGTCACGGGCGATCATCCGACCTTCCGGGAGGTCCGCTGAGATGACCTGTGCCTCCTCGCCCTCGGCTGACCCGGGGGCAGCCTCACTGTCGGCGCCCATGCCGCCGTCCTCGGCACCTGCGTCCTCACCGCCGCCGGAGTCGTCCATCGCGTCGCCCGGCTCCTCCATCGCGCTGTCGGCAGCTGCTGGAGCCCTGTCGGCAGACTCGTCCGAACCACTGGATGAGCAGCCAGTGGCCAGGGCAAGGGTCAGAGCGGCGGCGCCGGCGACCAGGGCCAGCCGTCCGCGGGGGTGGGTGGAGCGAGTCATGGTCCGTCTCCTTCAAGAACAACAACGGTGGTGCGCCGGCGGGTTGCCATGGCTCTCAGTGAGACCTCTGATCATCGCGGCCCGTTCCCGGGCGTGGGTCACGATCGGGTCACTGTTCGGCTCCGATGCGATCACAGCTCGAGTGGCCAACTCTGGAGGTGCCCCGTGGCGGACCTCAAGGGCTCAGAGTGGCCACTCGGCCAACTGCTCGGACCAGGAGCCCTTGGCCGTGCCGAGCGCCACCTCGCCTAGACGCAGCCACTGCACGTCTGAGGTGCCGGCCGGCGCGAAGATGTGGAAGCCGTCACGCAGGTATCGCTCGAGCGGGCAGTTTGTGAACAGGCCAGTGGCGGCGTGGATCTCCATGGCCGTCCGGGCCGAGTCCAGCGCCGACTCCACGTTGACCACCTTGGCGTTCATCAACTCGGCGTCACAGGAGAGCCCCTGGTCCAAGAGGCTCACTGCGTGATAGGCGGTGAGGCGAGCGGTCATCAGCCGGGACTGCATCTGCCCCAGTTTGATGCCCACCGGACCGAGCTGACCCAACGGCTTGCCATAGCGCTCGCGCTCCCGGCACAGCCGCACGCTCTCCTCGACGATCGCCTGGTGAATGCCGAGGGAGACTGCCGTGAGGTTGGGCCGCCCATACAGCATGCTGGAGGAGTAGGCCACGGCCAGCCCCTGACCCTCCTCGCCCAACCGGTTGCCCTCCGGAATGCGGCACTGATCGAAGACCAGCTCACCGAAGCTGAAGCCGTGCAGCCCCATTGCCTCCTGCTGGGGCTCCAGCCGGAAGCCGGGCCGGTCGCTCTCGACGAGGAAGGCGGTCAGGCCCCGTGATCCCTCACCAGTGCGCAGCACGACGCCGTGCAGGTCGCCGACGTGGCTGTTGCCGACGAAAACCTTGCGACCGTTGAGGACATAGTCGTTGCCATCGCGCACCGCGGTGCCCTGCATGCCCAGCACGTGGCCTCCGGAGGCGGGATCGGTGACTGCGATGGTCGGCAGCACCTCACCGGAGGCCACCTTGGGCAGCCAGGTCTTGCGCTGGGCGTCGTCGCCAAAGTGGATGATCTTGGCCACGCCCAGCTGGCTGGCTTGAACCATCGCGCCCATCGCCCCACAGACCCGTGACAACTCCTCGATGATCATCGTCTTGGCCAGGTGCCCGGCGCCCATCCCGCCGTGCTCCTCATCCACGGTGACCCCGAGCCACCCCTGCTGCGCGATGCGCCGAGACAGGTCGTGGTTGACGGTTCTGGTCGCCTCGAGCTCGGGCAGGAGCGGTCGCACCTCCGTCTCAGCGAAGGCTCGCACGCGCGCGCGAAGGTCGTCGTGTCGTGGCTCGGTGAAATTTGTGCTCACCGGGGGAGCTCCTGTCGTCGGTTGGCCGCCGCGCACCGGGCGGACTCTCGACGGTGCCAACTCACGCTTTCACCTCGGTTTCATGTCCGCCGTCGGGATTTTCATGTCCCATCCCCAAGACGCGTGCGGGGGCGTGGACTGTGTGGGGGCATGAACACTGACCGTGGCCGCACATGATTGGCTCACCCCATGCGGTATCTCGTGATCGGTGGCGGCATCAGTGGTCTCACGGCGGCGTGGGAGCTGGTGCAGCACGTCGACGGCAGTCAGGTCACCGTGCTCGAGGCAGCAGACCAGCCGGGCGGCAAAATGCGCGGTGAGTCCGTGGCAGGGGTCACCGTCGACGTCGGTGCCGAGTCGGTCCTGGCCCGCCGCCCAGAGGCGCTCGACCTGATCGACGAGGTCGGCCTGGCCGACGACCTGGTCCACCCCACGGGGGTGTCTGCCTCGATCTGGAGTCGCGATGCCCTCCACCCGATTCCTCGCCGGACGCTGCTCGGTGTGCCTGCTGATCCCAGCGACCTCGGGGGCCTGCTGACCGAGGATGAGGTCGCCCGCATCCGGTCCGAGTCACCCGAGCCGTTCACAGCCACCGACCTGTCGGTGGGTGAGCTGGTCGCCTCCCGGTTGGGTGATGCGGTCACGGATCGCCTGGTCGAACCCTTGCTCGGGGGTGTGTATGCCGGTCACGCCCGGCTGATCTCTGCTGCCGCGGCCGCTCCAGGACTGCTCGCCGCAGCCAGGGCGGGGGAGTCGCTGGTGGCCGCAGCTGCCCGCACCGTGCCCACACCTGACCCGAGTGTTGCGCGACCGCCGGTTTTTGCCGGGATCGACGGCGGACTGCACCGACTGCCCCACGCGCTGGCCCAGCGGCTCACCGAGCGCGGGGTGACTCTGCGCACCGGCACGATCGCCCGCGAGCTCCACCGCACAACCGCGGGCTGGCAAGTCATCACCGGGCCGGTGCCCGCGCCCGAGGTGCACGAGGCAGATCGGGTCATCGTGGCGGTCCCGAGCGCCCCAGCTGCGCGGCTGCTCCGCGAGGTGGCGCCAGACGCAGCAGACGAGCTGGCCACGGTGGAGACCGCCTCGATGGCCGTGCTCACCTTTGCCTTCGCCGCCACTGAACTGCCCGACCTCACCGGCTCTGGCTTCCTCGTCCCACCCCGCGACGACCGCTTCATCAAGGCTGCAACGTTCAGCGCCAACAAGTGGGACTGGGTGCGCGGGCGCGGCGTCGGGGCAGGGCCTGAGGGCACCGACCTGATCCTGCTCCGTGCCTCGGTCGGCCGGCATCGCGAGGAAGCCTCCCTGCAGCATCCCGATGCTGTGCTCCTGGACCGGGCACTCGAGGACCTGGCGGCAGCGATCGGAAGCTCGCTTCCCAGCCCGGCGGCACGTCACGTCCAGCGGTGGGGCGGTGGCCTGCCGCAGTATGCCGTGGGGCACCTCGATCTGGTTGCCCGCGCCAGGGAGGCGGCCGCCCAGGTGCCCGGCCTCGCGGTTGCTGGAGCCACCTACGACGGTGTCGGCATCCCCGCGTGCATCGCCAGCGGCCGCCGTGCCGCACGACAACTCCTCCCCTAAATTTGATAGAGGTTTCGCACGCCTGCCCCGCATTCTCATAGGGGTTTCGCACACCGACAGCCCGGGGCCGACGGCAGGTGACCCCAGTGGTCGGTCGTCGCAGTGCGCGGCGGACAATGGAGCCATGACTGACCACCCTCAGGCCCCCGCCACGAACCAGCCGACCGACGCCTCCACCAACGATGGTGTGGAGGTCGACAGCGAGCAGATCAACAGCGAGGTCCGTTATGCGATGTACTCCGTCTTCCGCACAGTCAGCCCGCTGGGAGCTGACCGCGATCACCTGACTCGCGAGGTCGCCGAGCTGCTGGCCAGCGTCGAGGACGAGGGCGTGGTCGTGCGCGGCGTCTATGACGTCTCGGGTCTGCGCGCGGACGCCGACTTCATGATCTGGTGGCACGCCGAGACGGTGGAGCTGCTGCAGTCTGCCTACCAGCGCCTGCGCCGCACCCAGCTGGGCGCTCAGCTCGAGCCGGTCTGGAGCAACGTGGCCATCCACCGCCCGGCGGAGTTCAACCGCGGGCACATCCCGGCGTTCCTGTCGGGGGAGGAGCCGCGGGCCTATGCCTGCGTCTACCCGTTCGTGCGCTCCTACGAGTGGTACGTCCTGCCCGAGGAGGAGCGTCGCGCGATGCTGCGTGAGCACGGCATGGCGGCCAAGGACTACAAGGACGTGCGCGCCAACACTCTGGCCAGCTTCGCCCTGGGCGACTACGAGTGGCTGCTGGCTTTCGAGGCCGACGAGCTGCACCGGATCGTGGACCTGATGCGCGAGTTGCGCGCGGTCGATGCGCGTCGCCATGTGCGCGAGGAGGTCCCGTTCTTCACCGGTCCGCGCGTCGACGTCGCCATGCTTGTCGCCAGCCTGCCCTGACGGGTTCCTCGAAAAACTTCTCGGCCAAGGCAACCTCGCAGGCAGTCGATCGCGTTCATGGTCCCAGTGTGGCCGTTCCGAGGGCCACCTCGACGAACGGGAGTTGCCATGGGGCACAAGCGCATCACCACGATCCTGACCGCGGCCGTGCTCGCCGTCACCTTCTCTGGGTGCGGCAACGAGCCTGAGCCAGAAGTAGCGACCCCCGCGGCGGCCGTGGTCGAAGAGACGTCTGCCGCCGAGCCTGCCGAGGGCGCCGAGAGCACCGAGGCTGCGCCCACGACGGAAGACACGACTGAGGACCCCACGACCGAGGAGCCCACGACCGAGGAGTCCACGACCGAGACGTCGGCACCACCCACCACGGAGGAGGCTGCTCCAACCACAGGTGAGGAACCAGCTCCCGGTGGCGATGAACTGCCCACCACAGTGGAGGAGTATGCGGCTGCCTACCTCGCCGCAGGGATGAACGGGGACCAGGAGCTGCTCGAGCGGATGGGGACAGACGAAGCGCTGCAGGCGTCCGTGACTTGGACCGAGCGGGACTGGGAGTGGGATGGTCCAACGATCCGCGAGGGTGAGTCGGGCATCGTGTTCGCTGAATACCTGGGGGAGGGCCCCAACGGGCTCAGCCTGAAGATCGACCGCGCTGCAGCCGAGACCGGAGCTGAGGACGCCGTGCTGTCAGGGGAACTGGGCGACGCCCAGCCGGAGATGACGCCCGAGGAGTATGCCGACGAGGTTGTGCGCCTATGGCCCCTGGACGGTGCAGTGTGGACCGGACGCTATGTCGCTGAAGAGGTCGTCGAGACACTGGCGGCCCAGCCAGCTGATGGGATCTGGGAACGGACCGACTCCACCGAAGACGGAGGGAGCATGCTGGTGACCTACGCCAACGCCGAGAGTGGCCGCACACTGGTGCTGACCGTGGACATCGCAGCGGTGGAGGCCCGTCATGATCACGCGGTGATCGCAGCGGATTTCAAGGACTGACTGCTCATCAGGACCGACTGTATGGATCCTTCACGCAGAAATTCGATTCAACGTGAAGGATCCATGCAGTTGCACGCGTGGGGGCGCGGCAGGTGGTGGTGAGGCGCGGGACCTGGTGAGGCGCGGCGGGGTGGTGGGGCCGGCTCTAGAAGGTGCCGCCGACGCTGGTGGATCCGCTCGGGGCGTCCGCAAGCTTGGCGGCGTCCAGCGGCTGCAGCGTCATCGCGATCGAGTTCATGCAGAATCGCTGGTCGGTCGGGGTGTCATAGCCCTCACCCTCGAAAACGTGACCCAGGTGTGAGCCGCAGTTGCCGCAGCGCACTTCGGTGCGGGTGCGGCCCAGGGAGTTGTCCTCAAGGTAGTCGACTCGGTCCTGAGCCAGGGGCGCGTAGAACGAGGGCCACCCGCAGTGGCTCTCGAACTTGGTCTCACTGCGGAAGAGTTCGGACCCACAGGCGCGACAGGAGTAGACGCCCTCGGTCTTGGTGTCGGTGAACTCACCGACGAACGGCCGCTCGGTGCCCGCCTGGCGGAGCACGGCGTACTCCTCAGGAGTGAGCTGCTCGCGCCATTCCTGATCGGTTTTGGTGACGGGGTAGTCATTGATCTCGGTCATAGTGCCATCCACCGTACGCCGGGTCTCGCGGTTCTCCGAGTCGGGTCAGTTTTCGGGCTCACCGGGTGCGACTCGTGGTGCCGATCAAACGCTGGAAGGCGGCCGGGGAGCATCCCGGGTGAAGCCCTGAAACCAGTTGCCCTGCACGGTAAGTCGCCCTGTGTCGCCGACCGCGATCATCCCGAACTCCGGGCCTTCGACCTGGATCTCGAGCCGTTGCAGATCCAGGCGCTCGAAGGTCACGTAGTAGTCGGTCTGCGCGGCGCTGTCCCCGCCACCGCTGACACTGTCGCGCTTGCTGATCACCGTTGCTGGAAAGGTGAGCACAGGCGCGGACTCGTTGACCTTGCGCTGCTGAACGTTGGTGTAGAGCCGCCGACCGTTGGTGAAGAGGATGAACACCGCGACCCCAGCGATGAAGAGCGGGACGAGGGTGAACAGGTCCATCATGTCTCCTCTGACGTGACTGCCGCGGTCCGCAATGGGCGAAGTGGTTCCGGTGAGGAGGGTAGCGTTCTGGCTATGGCGAGTGCGCAGACCCTCATCGTGCCGGGGCCCGAGGGCGACCGTGAGGTGCGGCTGAGCAGTCCGGACAAGACTGTCTGGCCGGCCACCGACGCTGGTGAGGCGATTACCAAGGCCGACCTTGCGGCATACCTCATGGCAGTTGGTGAGCCGTTCCTGCGCGCCCTGAATGATCGACCAGTCACCCTCCAGCGGGTGCGGGACGGCATCGGCGGCGAGATCTTCTATTCCAAGAACCCGCCCAAAGGCGTGCCGGAGTGGGCGGCGACGACGATGGTGACCTATCCGTCGGGGCGCAGCCATCCGCAGCTCGTGGTGCACGAGCTCGCGACCGCAGTGTGGGCCGCACAGATGGGGACGGTGACCTTCCACCCGTGGCCGGTGCGCAGCGGTGACAACGACCACCCGGACGAGATCCGCATCGACCTGGACCCCCAACCCGGTCTGGGGTTCGCGGAGATCGTCGAGGTCGCCCGCGGGTTGCGGGAGGTGATGACCGAGGTCGGGCTGACACCATTTGTCAAGACGACCGGCAGTCGGGGCGTGCACATCTTCGCCGCGATCGAGCCGCGACTGGAGTTCCTGGAGGTGCGGCATGCCGTCATCGGCATCGCTCGTGAGTTGGAGCGTCGTATGCCCGACCTGGTGACCACTGCCTGGTGGAAGGAGGAGCGGGGACAGCGCATCTTCGTCGACTTCAACCAGGCCACCCGGGACCGCACCCTGGCCGCAGCCTGGTCGCCGCGGGTGCTGCCCGGCGGGCCGGTGTCGGTGCCGATGACCTGGGACCAGCTCGGCTCGGTGGGACCGGACGAGCTCACGGTGCGGACCGTTCCGGAGTGGCTGGCGGAACACGGCGACGCATGGGAGCACCTGCACGACGAGGCGGGGACGATCGACGGTGCCTATGCACTGTGGGAGGCGGATCTGGAGCGGGGTCTGGGAGAGCTCAACTTCCCTCCGGACCATCCCAAGATGCCGGGGGAGCCGCCGCGCGTGCAGCCGAGCAAGAAGGTCGCCGAGCACTGGGACGAGGACGGCAACCGGATCGACGGCTAGCGCCGCGTGGCAGAAGAGTGCTTCGAAGGCGCCCCGGGATCTTCATTGAGCCCTTCCCGAAGTCGAACCCACCAGGGGCGGGCTCGTCAGTCGCCAAGCGCAAGATCAGCCGTCCAGACCGCTCCGAGGGCGTTTGACGATCGCAGCGAGCAGAGCCAGTGCCGGCGTCAGGAGGGACACGGCAGCCACGGTGGCCGCACCGTGGACCGAGGTGAAGAGTGAAACCAGGGTGGCGACGATGCCGGTGAAGGCAAGACACATAGGGAGAGCGAGCGCTGCCAGCACCACACTCAACGTGCGCAGAGGCGGGAGAGGGCGAACCACCGTTGTTGACCCAGAAATCAGGGCGATCAAGCCGACCGACCACAGCCACCACGCCGCCCGCCAACGTGCCGGATCCTCCAACGTGCCGCACTGCGCGATCTGGCAGGCGCCGGTCACGATCAGTTCCGGCTGCGGGGGCGCCCACACGCTCGCGGCCGCCATGATCACGAGCCCGGCCAGCATCAGGAGCGCGGGAAGCTTCAGTCGCACGGTGACAGTCTGACCCAAGCTTTGGCCAGGCTGGACGGATCGCCCATCGACCGACCCTCGGCACGAGCCGGACGCTGATGATAGAGCGTTAGGACACTGCTGCGCTGGTCAACGGATCTGGTCGTGGCCATGATGACGCTCAGGCATCGAGGCGCCGCGTCGTACCCAGATACCAAGTCCAATCGCGACCGGAATCACAACCACGCTGCGCTGGGCGGACTGAAGCGGCGTCACAGGACGCGGCAAATGAGTGCGTCGGGTGCTGTGTGCCTCAGGCCTACAAGACGGACGGCGACGCGAACCCTTGCGAACGCCTGGTCCGACGAGCAGACCCGGGCTGGCGCACCTGACCCGTACCAGGTGAGGGCAGACCCTGGTTCTTTCGGGTCAATGGGCTGGTCAGGCCCTAGGGTTGGCTTCGTGAAGACAGCCAACGCCCTGAGAACCGTCGTTCTGACGGCTCTCGTGCTGAGCGGGTGCTCCGGGTCGGACACCACCACTGCCGGTGGAGACGACGAGGCGACCAGCTCCGGTGTCGACCGTCAGGCGGAGTATGAGCAGGTCCTCGCTGCCCAGGATGCACAGCACACCTGCATGGCCGAGTTGGGCTACACGGTCACCGAGGAAGGCGGTGAGGTCGGGATCGCGCCGATGCCGGGCGACGAGGGCGACCAGCAGTTCTTCGCCGACCTCGAGGCTTGCGGGGAGCAGAATCCCCTGCCCCCGATCGCCCCACGCTCCCGGGATGAGCTCGTGCGGCTCTATGAGGCCAAGCTGGACCAGGCACGGTGCATCGAGGACCAGGGCCACGAGACAGTGCCACCACCCTCCCTGGAGACCTACCTCGCCGAGATGCAGCGCCCTCCCGAGTCTGTCGTCACCCCGCCGTGGGACCCGCTGAGCCACACCCTCGTCGGGGGCGCGGTGATCGAGCTGCAGGAGTTGTGCCCCAGGCCGTCGATCTACACCATCACCGACTGAGTCCCTCGGAGGGCAGCCTCTGGGGATCTCAGGTGAGGACGGCCACCAACCGCCTGAACCAGTTGCGCCCTGAGGTCGCGGTGCCGGTGCCGAGATGCAGCGAAGACTGCACAGCCGCCCATCCACCTTGCGCGATCAGGGTCTCCCGGCACGTGCTGTGCAAAGTAGCGCGCTTCGCGGCTATGAGCGCGAAAGTCTTAGCTTCGGAACTCGATGGCGCCGTTGAATCTCTCCCAGGCTGACTGGCGGGTCATACCCAGAGCCTCACCGATCCGTGCCCAGCTCAGGCCTCGATCGCGGGCGGCGTGGACCCAGGCGGCCAGGTGCGTCTCGACCTGGGTCCCGGCGGTCGCGACCTCGGGCAGCCGCGCTAGGAGGGCGGTGTCGTCGAGTCGCGCCCACGGCGTCGCGGGACCGTCCAAGTCTTCGGGTCGAGGGTCACTCTCGAAGAGGTGCAGAGCGCGCTCGGCGCACGAGTGGCAGATCGCGGCCAGGGGGCTGGCGACCAGCCGACCGGTCTCGCCACGCGAGCGTAGGCAGTAACTGCACAGGACCTCGGAGAGCACGCCACCAGTATGCGCCAGTAAGGACATGCCTGACATAAGGCGTCAGGCATGTCCTTACAGGATTTCGGTGCGGATGACCTTGTGATTCGGTCGGTGCGGTGGTTCACCGCCACCGCCGCGGCCGAGAGTGTGGGCGACAGCCTCGCTCGGTCGCTGCTGCCGATCGTGGCGGTGGCGACCCTGGGTGCGGGCACGGTGACCGTGGGGCTGCTGAACGCGCTCGGCCTGCTGGCCTTCCTGGTGCTGGCGTTGCCGGTGGGGGTGCTGGCGGACCGCTGGTCGGCCCCGATTCGGATGATGACGCTCAGCAGCCTGGTCCGCGCCGCCGTCACCTTCGCAGGGGTCCTCGCGTGGTGGGTCGGCTGGCTGGAGGGCCCTGGCGGGCTGGTCGTCCTGGTTCTGATGGCGCTGGTCGTGGGTGTCGCTGACGTCGTCTTCACCGCCGGGCAGGGTCTCCTCGTGCCCCGTCTGGTCCCTGGCGAGCAGATTCGGGCCGTCTTCGGCAGGATGCAGTCAGCGGCGCAGGCCGGTGCGGCCGTCGGGCCCCTGGTGCTCTCCGGGGTGCTGCTCGTGCTCGCTGCGCCGGTGGCTTGGCTGTGCTCGACGGTGATGTACCTGCTCTCGGTCTTGACGCAGAGTCGCATCCGCCCACAACTGTCCGGTCCGCCCCAACTGCCCCGCACCTCGATGTGGGCACAGGCGCAGGCGGGAACGGGCGAACTGTTCTCCCACCCTGCCCTGGCACGGGTCACGGTGGCGAACATGCTCAACAACGCCGCAGTGATGGCAGCAAACACTCTGCTGCCGGTGATCGCCCTGAGCCGGATGGGGTTGTCTCCTACCGCCTACGCCGCGATCGGGGTCGGTGGGGCGCTGGCCGGGATCGCAGGAGCGATCGCCGCCTCCGGCATTACCGAGCGCGTCGGACTGCGCGCCACCCGCCTCATGACCAGCGCCGGGATGAGCCTGGGCGTGGTCCTGGTCATGCTCGCTGGCGCCGTCGTGCCGGTCCTTCCCGGACCGCCGTTGCTGTGGCTGGCCCTGCGGAGCATGCTCGCCGGCGGTTGTGCCTCGATCGCTATGGTCGCCGGCTCTGACCTCGCACCCCGACTTGTGTCACCCCAATCGCTAGGGACCGTCATGGGTGCCCAGCGCGTGCTGGTGCTGGGCACCATGCCGGTGGACGCTGTCGCCATCGGGATCCTCGGCGTTGCCGTGGGAATCCCGGCTGCCAGCTGGGTTTGGCTCACACTCGCACTGGGTTCCGCCATCCCCTGCTTCGCTCTTCAGGACCCCACCACCAGCAACACCCGGACGAGCTAGAGGAGCGGCTGTACGAGGGCACGCATATCAAGCAGTTGAGTGATGTCACGACCCTTGGCGAAGCGCGAGATCTGTCCGAACACGAGGATCGGCCGGAGTCACGGCCCAACCACGCCTCAGGGTCTGGAGTCGAACCACGGCGGGGCCATGCACCGACAGAGCCCTGGGAACGGTGGCCTTGCGGCGCAAACCAGCGAGACCCCCAGGGCCTTGTCGTTCCCGCACAGGACGCGCAGGTGGCGCAATGCACGTCCCTCGTCGGGCTCATCGTGCAGACTGACCACATGGACCTGCCCGTCATGCCACCGGTCAAGCCAATGCTCGCCAAGCCGGTGAAGGGGATCCCGGAGGGCCAGTTTTACGAGCCCAAGTGGGACGGGTTCCGCTCGATCATCTTCCGGGACGGTGACGAGGTCGAGATCGGCTCGCGGAACGAGAAGCCGATGACTCGCTATTTCCCAGAGGTCGTCGAGGCGGCCTTGGCCAACTTCCCAGAGCGCGCGGTGATCGACGGCGAGATCATCTTTGCCGACACCGAGGCCAACCGGCTCGACTTCGAGGTGCTGCAGCAGCGGATCCACCCCGCCGAGTCGCGGGTGCGCAAGCTTGCTGTGGAGACACCAGCCAGTTTCGTCGCCTTCGACCTGCTCGCCCTGGGCGATGAGGACCTGATGGGACAGCCGCTCGAGCAGCGTCGGGCCCGCCTGGAGGAGACACTCGCGCAAGCCCAGCCCCCGATCTATCTGACCCGGCTGACCCGCGACACCACCGAGGCACAGGAGTGGTTCGAGCAGTTCGAGGGTGCCGGACTGGACGGCCTGATCGCCAAGGACCCGTCCGGGATCTATCAGCCGGACAAGCGGGTGCAGACCAAGATCAAGCACGAGCGCACCGCCGACTGCGTCGTGGCTGGTTATCGCGTCCACAAGTCCGGGCCGGATGCCGTGGGTTCGCTCCTGCTGGGCCTCTACACCGACGACGGCACACTCGCCTCGGTCGGGGTGATCGGTGCCTTCCCGATGCAGCGCCGCCGCGAGCTGCTCGAGGAGCTGCAGCCGCTGGTCACCGACATCGAGGGGCACCCGTGGAACTGGGCGGCCGGCTTCGAGGGCACGCCCCGCAAGAACGAGACCAGCCGCTGGAACGCCGGGAAGGACCTGTCTTTCGTCCCGCTGCGGCCCGAGCGTGTCGTTGAGGTGAAGTACGACTACATGGAGGGCGCACGCTTCCGGCACACCGCGCAGTTCGTGCGCTGGCGTCCGGACCGGGAGCCGGAGAGCTGCACCTACGAGCAACTGGAGACACCGGTGGAGTTCGACCTGCGTGAGGTGCTCGGTGGCTGAGGTGCGGATGAAGCCGAGGCTCAGCACCGTCCTGGCAGCGGGGGGAGTGGGGACGGCTGTGACTGCCGCCCTCGGCTCCCTCGGCGTGGCGACCTACTTCGCCCGGCGCGTGGTCACTCCGGAGCACGAGAAGAAGGACGACACCTGGATCGTCTCGGTGGACCGTGCCGACGACGGCCCCGACACGATCACCCTGGTCGCCTCGCCGCACACGCTGTCCTCTGGTCGCTACGGCTTGTGGCTCGACCACGGGGAGGGCCACGCCCGCGTCGGCGAGGTCATCTCCAGCGACCTGACACCGCGCAAGTCGGTGGACCGCACGGTGGTCCGCGAGCTGCTCGACCTGGACGAGGGCCGTCTGGTCCCGGGACCGGCCCGGTGGAACAGCTACTACTACAGCGGCGACCCGGGCACAGCTGTCGGTCTCGACTTCGAGAACGTGCACGTGCCCTCGGACGTCGGTGACCTGCCGGCCTGGCGCGTGCCTCCGCGCGAGGACACCGAGCGCCCGGGGGAGTGGGCGGTGCTGGTGCACGGTCGCTCCGCCAAGCGGGAGGAGACGATCCGGGCCCTGCCGCTGCTGCACGACCTTGGGTTCACCTCCCTGGTGCCGAAGTATCGCAACGACCAGGGCGCACCGCCCAGTGCGGACGGCCGCTACAACCTCGGGCTCTCGGAGTGGCGGGACGTCGAGGCCGCGATCTCGTATGCCGTCAGTCAGGGAGCCCGCCAGGTCACCCTCCTGGGATGGTCCATGGGCGGGGCGATTGTGCTGCAGACACTGGACCGCTCTGACTATGCCCGGTTCGTGGTGAAGGTGGTCCTGGACTGCCCTGTCATCGACTGGGGGGTGGTACTGAGCCACCACGCCGACCTCAACAAGCTGCCGCGACTGGCCAGCATGCTCGGCAAAGTGCTCATGGGACGCAAGGCCACCCGCCATCTCGTCGGCGTCGCCGAACCGCTGGACATCGCGGTCACCAACTGGGTGGCCCGCGCCGGCGAGCTGCGCCACCGGATCCTGCTGATGCACTCGCGCACCGACGACGTCGTGCCCTACGGCCCCTCGGAGGAGCTGGCGAACAAGCGGGCCGACCTGATCACGCTCGATCTGTGGGATGGGCCGTTGCACTGCCGGGAGTGGAACACTGATGCTGAGCGGTGGGAGCGGACGTTGGCTGCCTTCCTCACATGACAAATCGTCGGGTCCGGAGTGCCTCACATTCCAGTGCCGCGAACTGGGTCCATGCGTCAGTTGTAAAGCGCCGCGAATTGGGCGGGTCAGGAGGCCTTGACTCGGACGCCCTTTCGGGCCTCGGGTGTCTCGCCCCGGGTTCCGCTTAATGAGAGTCTCCATCAGACCCGGGGCGAGACACCCCAGTGTCCATTCGCCGATCGCGGCGACCACCAGATCGCGTCGGCCGGTTCGCGCAGCGGCCGCGTGGATCAGGAGCGTATAGGTTCACGCACCGCTGCCCGCGCCGCCAGGGTGCAGGTACTCCTCTGCCTGGTCGCGAGTGAAGGCCTTGGCGTGCAACACCGTCGCCGAACGGCTGACGTGCCATCGCAGTCTTCCGCGCGTGAAGTAGGTTTCGGGGCTCTTCCCAATCGAGGGTGTAGCGGTGGTGTGATCGGGGGCGGCGCGTCGGTGCGGGGGTGTGGGTCGAGGTCTTCCGATGATGGGAGTTCCTACACCGCCCGATCTGGAAGACCTCGACGTGCCCGACGCTACCTTCACGACCCCTGACCTGACCACCTTCACCGGACTGGACGAGCTGGGCCTCGTGGTGACTGGCCAGCTGATCGAGCCCGAGCGTGCCGTCCTGGCCTGCCGGGTGGTGGAACCGGATGACTGGTGCTGCACCTGCGGCAGCCAGGGGTTCGCGCGGGACACCGTGGTCCGGCGGTTGGCGCACGAGCCGTTCGGGTGGAGACCCACCACTTTGCTCGTCACCGTCCGGCGCTACCGATGCACCGAGTGCGCTCACGTGTGGCGCCAGGACACCAGCAAGGCCGCGCCGCCACGGGCCAAGATCTCTCGTGCGGGGCTGAGGTGGGCCCTGGTCGGGATCGTGGTCCAGCACCTGACCGTGGCCCGGGTCGCCGAAGCCCTCGCGGTGGCCTGGAGTACCGCTAACGACGCGGTCTTGGACAAAGGACGGCGGGTGCTGATCGATGACCCGCACCGCCTCGACGGCGTGCAGGTCATTGGGGTCGATGAACACGTCTGGCGGCACACCCGGCGCGGTGACAAGTACGTCACCGTGATCATCGACCTCACCCCCGTGCGCGACGGCACCGGCCCCTCCCGGTTGCTGGACATGGTCGAGGGCCGGACCAAGAAGGCTTTCAAGACCTGGCTGGCGCAGCGGGATCAGGCCTGGCGCGACGGGGAGCCCGCGCGCTCCTGGAGGCCGGAGGATTCAGACCCCAACTACACCCTCGATTGGGATGAGCCGGTTTCGGCCTCTTGACTTTATTCCTACTCTGGCTACGCTATGAGCATCCTTGGGGGGCAGACAGGAGGCCTTCCCGTAGGAACTTGGGAGGATCCGATCATGTGGAAGAAATTGGCTCCAGCGGCCATCGTTGTCGCGCTCTTTTTTGGTCCAGCCACGATGCCCGCCATGGCGGGCACTGAGACCGGCTCGGCGACATGCAATTCCGCAAACCCAGTCGCGGTGTTCGGGAAGCAGCAGAGTCTGACGACGATGACACTCAAGGTTCGGGGGGTGACCTTCTATAGTAAGGCGACCCAGTATACTGGCTACGGCTATTCGCCCTACGCGTCGGGTTCGTGGAGCGCTGAGTCTGTTTGGCTCGACAAGGCCGGTACGTTCGCCTTCTGCGCGACATCGTGAGAATCGAAAGAACTCTCGGGCCTGTGCCTGGCTTGTGTCAGCAGAATCGCTCGGTCGGATTGCTGGTAACCCTTCTGATTGTTTGCATGGGCGCTGCGTTAGCAGGGTGTGAGTCACAGGATCGAGACCCACGTCAGGAAGCACTGGAAGGCTCTCCTGAGCGTTCGACTGAAGATGGGGCGCGCTCAACGCGGGCAGGCGAGGAGCGGATGCCCGAACAATGGGACCCCAAGGAGTGGAAACCGACCGTCTCGATCACGATCGAAGCGCTAAGCGATGCCGAGCGCGAGGCATGGCGCGAGAATTACCTCGCGAGCCTCGCTGATGATCTGGGTGGGCCAGCCCCCGCGGTGGAACTGCAGCGCTGGGTGGAGCCGAACGCAGAGTGGGACCAGGCGATGTCGGATTGCATGAGTCAGTCTGGGTTCCCGGTCGAGGTTGATGCTGGGAGCATTAGTTATCCTAGGGGCGTGCCTCCGGCTGATCAGATGTCGGCATGGGACTTGGCCTGGTATACGTGCAATGCACGGTTCACTCCCGACCCGGACTATTCGCAAGACTGGACGGAGGAGCAGATCGGACTCGTGTACGATTATTGGGACCAGTATTTTATCCCCTGTATGGAGACGCATGGAATTGCGGTGAATCGAACGCAACAGCCGAGCCGAGAGAATTTCATCAGCACGTTCTTCACGCCTGAGAGAACCTGGTGGCCCAGTGAATACCTGACGTTGGTCCCAGAGTCTCAGCGCGATCAGATGGAATCGGTGTGCCCACCCTTGCCGCCCACGGACGTCTTCTACGGCGCGGCATCCGAGCGGTGATGAAGGGCGGTGGCACGGTCACGATCGGGTCACGGTTCTAGCGATCCTTTGGTCGCGAGGCTCCGACAGGTGGGCTTCCCCTCGTATCTTAGAGACATCGCCTTCGAGGAGATGAGCGGCGATGGCAACGAGGCAGTATCGGAAGTTCGATGAGGACTTCAAGGCGGTGCCGTGCGACTGGTCACCGAGACCGGGAAGTCGGTCGCGCAGGTGGCCCGGGAGTTGGGCGTCAACGAGGCACGCTGGGCAACTGGTGCGCCAAGGCTCGTGCGGAGCGAGACGGTGGCAACGCGGCGGCGCACCCTATCGGGTGTTCGCCCTGACAGATGTAGAGCGCCAGGTTGGCCTGCTCGGACTGGATCCTCGATGCCGAGTTCGCGGGCTCGTTCATCAAGGGCTGCGTTGTTGTCCAGTGTGACGACCGGTGTCGGGCCCTCCCGCGGCCCATCCTCTCCCGGATCACAATCAGGTCACACCGTGGACGGGCGTCCCACAGGAGAGCCGTCCGTGGGGTATCAAGGGTGCACGAGTCCTTCAGCGTTGATGGGGTGGGTTGAGCATGGCGACACGGCGTCGAGGTCGGAGTCTGCTGGTCGCGGTGGTGTGTCTGGTGACGCTCGCGGTCGCTGCTGGTGGTGGTTGGTGGGCTGCCCGTGCGACGTTGGAGCCGCAGGCCCAGGCCAAGGAGACTGCGGCGCCGGAGGTGGTATGGGCGGAGGCGACGACCTCCAGTGTTGGCCGGTCACTGCCGCTGTCGACGACGTTGCGGCAGCCGGCGCGGACCGTGGCGTCGAATGCGTTGCCCGGGGTGGTGTTGAGCGCTTCTGCCGGTGAGGTGGAGCAGGGGTCCACGATCTATGACGTGGCGGGCACACCGGTGCGGGTGGTGGAGGGGGAGGTGCCGTTCTATCGGGACCTGGCGCGCAAGCTGACGGGCGAAGATGTGGCGCAGTTGCAACAGGCGCTGATCGACCTCGGCCATCTGGAGGGCAGCGCCGATGGTGACTTCGGGTGGCGCACCGAGCGTGCGGTCAAGGCGTGGCAGAAGGAACTGGGCCAGCAGCAGACCGGCACGATCCCGCTGGGCGAACTCGTTGCCGTCGACCGGCTCCCCACCGTGGTCCAGCTCGGGGAGTCGATCGTGCGTGGGGCCACCCTGGGCGGGGGTGAGGAGGCGGTGCTGGCCCCGACAGGGGAGCAGCACTTCGTGCTGGTCGTCACGCAGGACCAGGCGCGGATGATCCCGGCCGAGGCAACCGTGGAGGTCACCTGGCAGGAGCAGGTCTGGCAGGCCGTGATCGCCGGGTCCGAGCAGGACGAGTTCGGCAACACCGAGTTCACGTTGACCGCTCCTGATGGTGGGCCGGTGTGCGGTGATGCGTGTGAGACGTTGCCCGGCGACGCGCAGGTGACGCTTCGGTCGGAGGTGGTGATCGTGCCCGAGATCTCCGGGACGGCGGTCCCGGCTGCGGCGGTGCACACCCGGGCCGACGGGTCGGCATACGTCATCACGGAGTCTGGCGAGACCGAGGTGACGGTCGCTGGGTCCGGCGGTGGCATCGCGATCGTCGAGGGCATTGACGTTGGCACGCGGGTGCAGGCCCTCGCCGGCGCCGCCACGGCACCCGGGCCGGCGCCTGAGGCCCCGGGCACGGGCGATGATGGCGGGACGGGCGAGTCGCCCGCGCCGACGGAGGGCTGACGTGCTCGCGGTGACCGGGCTGTCCTTTGCCTACACCCGGGGCGGGGAGGAGCTCTTCGACGGGCTGACCCACGAGTTCACCCCGGGCAGGGTCACCGCGGTCACCGGACCGTCCGGGCGGGGCAAGTCAACGTTGTTGTATGTCCTGGGGCTGATGCTGACCCCGACCCGGGGTGAGGTGCTGCTCGGCGACGACCATGTCAGCCGCGCCTCCGACACGACCCGCTCGCGGGTGCGCGCGGCACAGATCGGGTTCGTCTTCCAGGACGCCGCACTCGACCCCTCGCGGATCGTGCTGGACTCGGTGATCGAGCCGGCGCTGTATGCCGGGTGGTCGCCTCGCCGTGCCCGTCACCGGGGCCGGGAGTTGCTGGAGCAGATGGGCGTGTCGGCCCGGGCCGATCACAAGCCGGGGGAGATCTCGGGTGGTCAGGCGCAGCGCGTGGCGGTGTGTCGCGCGCTGGTCACTGACCCCTCGGTGGTGTTGGCTGATGAGCCGACCGGCAACCTGGACCGCGGCAACGCTGAGGGGGTGCTGGCCGCGCTGACACAGGCGACCAGCCACGGCCGCGACGGCGCAGAGGGCTCGGGGCGCACCGTGGTGATCGCGACCCACGACCCGTTCGTGCTGGAGCACGCCGACGAGGTGCTCGCCCTATGAGATTCACCTCGCTGCTGCGCGAGGCAGCCTCCACGGCGTGGGCGAACAAGGTGCCCACAGCGCTGGTGGCCATGCTGGTGGCGATCATGTGCGCAACGACCCTGGCCACCGTGGGGCGCACCGCGGCCGCCGAGCAGCAGGTCGCCGACCGGCTCGATGCCGCTGGGTCTCGGGTGCTGGTCGTGACCGACACCCGTGGCGGTGAGTTGATCAGCCCGGCCGTGGTCCAGCAGACCCACGGCCTGTCGGTCACCGAGCGGGCCGTGGGCGTGCAGATCCCCGTCGACGTCGTCAACCTAGTCGTGGGCCAGGGCGGCACCCGTGTGCCGGCCTGGACGATCGACGGTGACCTGTCCGAGGTGCTGACCCTCACCGCGGGTCGTTGGCCCGGACCCGGTGAGGCCCTGGTCTCCGCGCAGGCCCAGGCCGCCCTGGGAATGGACCACCCTGTCGGTGGGGTCCAGTTGGCCTCCTCCACCCAGGTCGGTGACTACTCCGTCGTCGGGGCCTTCGAGCCGCGTGAACCGTTCGGGCAGTACGCCGCTGGCCTGGTGATCGCGGCGGAACCCGGGGTGGTCTCGGACTCGCTGTATGTCGTGGTCACTGACTCCAGCGTCGCGTCCGCGGCGCAGTCGGCGGTCCTCGGGCTGGTCGCACCCCCGGACTTTGACTCGGTCTCGGTCGACTCGCCCGTGGCCCTGGCCGAGCTCCAGGCCGAGGTCGCCGCCGACCTGGGCACCTTCGGTCGCACCCTGCTCTTCGGCGTCCTCGGTGCCGGGGCCCTGCTGGTGGCCATCGTGGTCCTGTCCGATGTGCTCGTGCGCCGCAAGGACCTCGGCCGACGCCGCGCCCTCGGCGCCACCCGTGGCACGATCGTGGCCATGGTCATCGCCCGCACCCTGCTCCCGGCCCTGCTCGGTGCCGGGATCGGCACCGCCGCCGGACTCTGGGTCGCCGACCGGTTCGCCGCCCTGCCGCCCTGGGAGTTCACCACCGGCACCGCCATTCTCGCCCTCCTGGCCGCCATCGCCAGCGCCATCCTCCCCGCCCTCTACGCCGCCACCCGCGACCCCGTCCGAGTCCTGCGCACCCCATGAGTCACTGTCGTCAGAAGACGAGCCGGTCGACCGGAGTGCTCGTGGTCGGGCTAGCTCTCGGTGCGCTGACCGGATGCGCCAGTGCGGACGACCGCTCCGCTGCGCCTGAGGCACCGAGCGGCCCAAAGAATCAGGTGCAGGTCGAGGACCGCGCGGAGGCCCTGGGGATCATGGACCCTCCCGAGGTGGCGGTCGTGCGTGAGACAACTCCCGAGGAATCCCCACAGGTGATGGCCTCGTGCCTCGAGGAAGCAGGCTGGAGCCCGACGCTGCACCCGGACGGCACCATCGAGGTCGGTCCCTTCACGCCAGAGCAGGAGGAGGCCTACAACCTCGCGGACTACATCTGCGGCGAGCAGTATCCGGTCGCCGAGGTCTACACCACGGAGCTCACGCAGGAGCAGCACCGGATGGTCTATGAACACACCCGGGATGAGTTCCGCCCATGCGTGGAAGCGCTCGGGATCCACCTCGGTGAACTGCCGAGCCTTGAGGCCTACCTCGCCGATCCACACCAGGACTGGATAGGTGACATCACTGGCCAAGTGAAGCAGGCGGTCAGCGACGGGCGCATCGACTACCCCAATGAGTGGCTGGTCCGCTGTCCTGCACGTCCGCCGAGCGACGTGCTCTATGGAGCCTCTTAGCCCATCAGGAGTTGGGCTCGTGCGCACGGCCGCGGGGCCGCCGGTGCCGTGCGGCGACCGAGGCATTGCAAGAGACCCAGCCTCGGCACGAACCGCCCGCGGCCAGCGGCAGTAGCGTGCCTTCATATGCCCGGTAGGGGGTGTCGTCGGACGCGCCGCGCCGGCTATGGCATGACCGTGAGTCGGCAAGGCGAGCGATCAGGGCGAAGGCAGCGACTATCGCGAGGCCGATCGCCGCGAACTGGATATCCACAATGACCTAGGCCAGTGTGTAACGCTGCCGCGACACCGACCCCGAGGCGATCTCGGACTCGTTGTATGTGATGGTGATCAACTCAGCCACTGCCGAGTTGGGCACCTTCGGGCGCATCCTACTTCTGGGTGTCCTCGGCGCGTTGGCGCTGCTAGGCGGCCTGTGGGCCTCCGAGCGCTTCGCTGCTATCCCGCAGTGGCAGTTTCACCACCGGCACCGCGATCTCGCTCTCCATGCCGACATCGTCAGCGCCGTCACCAACGACCCGTCCTCGCTCCTCCGCACGCCATGACCTGGATGTTCGTTACTGATGCCCTCAGCGACTCTTCCGTGTGTTCACAGCTGGCGCGAAGACTATGTGGGCGCGACCAACGAGACAACGGGCTCTTCGTCAGCCTCTGCCGATCGTTATGTGACTGTTACCTGCCAGTCGCCATTGAGTGTTAATGTGCGCTTACGGGGGGGCCACACGGGGCCTCCAAAGAGGAGGAGTCAGATTTTGAAACGCTTCTTGGCTAGCGTGGCTGCGGTATCGGCCTTCGGAGTAGCCGCCGTCGCAGCACCTGCTCAGTCGGTTGAATTTGCGGCCGACGCTCAGCAGGTCGCGTCGGTAGCTGCATCGGATGTAGCGCCTAACGTCATCCGCTGGGAGGAGGGAAGTATCTCCGGCTGCTCATCGAATGCAGCCGCAACGCGGGCGCGTGGAAAAGGCTACCTCACACTGACAGCACCGGGGGCAGGCACTACGTGGCTCAGCGGATATAGCAGCAACTGGCATACCGAGACCGCCACCGTCTTCAAACTGGGTCATTGGTCTGCACACGCTTCAATAGTGTTGGACCAGGGTGAGACGTATCCGTATTGCCGATGAGTCGTCCTGTGGGGCCGAGTTTTCAACTCGGTCCCACAGCTGGCTCTGGTCACCCATTTGAAAGGATGTTCGTGTGCGTTTCCGTCATATCGGAGTGCTTGTGGGCATGACTGGCATTGCCCTAGCGGCCTGCTCAGGTGACGATCCTTCCGTATCGGCTGGGGACCTGTCGCCTGAGATGCATGAGGCATACTTGGGGCAAATAGCACAGATGTATCAGATCGAGGACCCGCCTTCGGTTGCTGTCGTGCGCATCGTTGGTCCTGACGAGCAGCTTGAACTGGTCGCCGAATGCATGCAGGAAGGTGGGTGGCCAGAGACGAAGGTCAGTAATGGGGGCTTGCAATATGAGGACCTTCCCGAGCAGGAGGAGGCGATGAATGGAGCCTTTTACACGTGCTTCGCAAGTTATCCATTGGCGGAGGAATTCTTAGCAGACGGTCGTGAACAATATGAAGAGTTGTATAACTACTTCGTGGATGACCTAAAGCCGTGTCTGGAGGATCAAGGATTGGAGATTACTGACCCGCCAAGCTTGGAGTCTTGGCTGGCTGTGGCTGAGACGGGAAGTCCAGAATATTGGGATCCTACCTTAGAAATACCTGACGTCGATTTTGCCGCGATTCAGGAGGTCTGTCCACAAAATCCTGATTCGTAACGCACCACGTGGTGGACGTGACGTCTTTCGGAGATGCTCCGAACCTTGCGCACCACCCTGAGTGGACCCTATTCAGTCTATTTAGTGTATCGCCGTCTCCGGCCACAAAGTCCTTACTGGCAACTACGTCAGCCGCGCCAGGCAATCCAGCGAAATGGCACGAGTCAGGACCCCTCGTGTGACATGAGTCGGTTACGTGGTCTACTTCCTAGCGCTGCTGTGTTTGAGGTTATTTAGCCGCTGCGGACGCCTCGTCGAGAGATAGGCCGTCGGTGTCAGTCTTGATGAACCGGAGCATGCGGGCTGATTTGTTATCGGCGATCACTGCCCCTGCCCGGGTTCGCCTGGGCGGTGAGGTGTCTTGTCGTCCCGGGCCGATTCCGACCGTCTGCCCCAGAAGAGGTTCTGTCGGAGCGCCGATCCTGGTGGCTCACCGTGACAGATTGCACCTGCAGGTAAAGGTCGCTTGACATGGCCATCGCTGCCAAGTACCTTTGACATGTCAAGGACGCTAGACATCAGGGGTGCATGATGGACAACGACGTGCGCGCCCTGCGGCTTGCCGCCAGCCTGTCGCAACGTGAGCTGGGTGAGGCACTGAGCGTGTCGCGGCAGACCGTGAACTCGATCGAGACCGGTCGCTACGACCCGTCCCTGCCGCTGGCGATCGCCATCGCCCGGCACTTCCACCGCACCGTTGAGGAGATCTTCCATGTCGACAACTGAGATGACCGGACGCCAGAAGGCGATCGCGCTCTTGGCCACGATGGTGCTCCTAGGCGTGGTGGTCGTGGTGGGTCTGCTGCTGCGTGAGCACGGGCCGGGCAACATGGGCACCGGTTTCCTGGGTGGTGCCGGCGTCGGGGTGCTCGCGGTCGCGGTGGTCGCCTGGCGGGTGACCCGGGACCCGGACGGGGCGACGACGTTCGAGCGTGCGTTCACCCAGCAGGGGGATGAGCGCGACGACGCCGTGCTGACCCATGCGCTGGCGGTCCTCGGCATCAGCGCCGTCCCGTTGACCGGTGCCGCTGCCGTGGCCATCGGGCTCGGTGCCGACGTGTCGATGGTGCTCGCCCTGCTGCTGTTCGCGGAGATCCTGGTGGCCGCAACGGCCTGGGCCGTGATCGTGCGCCGCTCCTAGGTCTCCGACCGTCTCGCGACGTAACGCAGCATCAGGTCGCCCTCCATGGCCAGAGCGTGGCGCAGGTCGAAGCTGGCCAGCAACCCGGCGCCGATCGGCGCCTCCACGATGCGGGGGCCTGTGCCACCGGCAATGATCGGCCGCACGGTCAGACACAGCTCGTCGACCACGCCAGCCTGCAGCCAGGTCCCCAGCAGGTGCGGGCCACCCTCGGTGAGGACCTGCTGCAGGCCTCGGGCGTGCAGCGCCTCGATGGCGACGCTGGCCTCGACCGTGTCTGCGCCGCAAGGGATCACGGCGTCTGCACCCAGGCGATCGGCCAACTCGTCGGCCACCGCAGCAGCGCACAGCGCGAGCAACTCGCCAGCCTCCGGGTCAGGCTCAACCACCTTCTCCGGCAGGTCACCAGACGCCGTGACCACCGCGAGCACAGGGTGATCGGGCCTCCCTGCCGCGCGGCGCAGCTCCAGCATCGCCGGGTCCTCGGTGCGCAACCTGCCATAGCCCTCGGCCCGGATCGTGCCAGCTCCCACGACCACCACATCGGCCAAGGCGCGCAACAGATCGAAGACCTGTTTGTCGGCCGTCGAGTTGATCGACCCGGACTTCCCGTCACCGCCGGTGGCGTGACCATCCAGGGTGGTGACGAAGTTGGCGCGGACCACGGGAGCCGGCCCCACGGCATACGCCTCGAGCAGCTCATCCACGGACTGAGGGGCACCCGACATGTTCACCATGACTGACATGGTGGCCCATCTGGTGCAAGGATGGCGCGATGGGCCAGAAGAAGTCGAAGAAGTCAGCCGGCACGCCGTTCAGCGACGCACTGCGCGTGGGGGAGGGATTCCTGCTCAGTGACCTGGACCCGAGGGCGACACCGGCCTTCGACGGGGACAAGTCGGACGGTGAGGAGGCGCTGGCCGATGCTGATGACGAGATCGACGACCTGCAGGAGCGCCTCTATGCCAACGGGCAGAGCGGTGGCACCCAGAAGGTCCTGCTGCTCATCCAGGGGCTGGACACCGCCGGCAAGGGCGGCATCATGCGCCACGTGGTGGGCGCCGTGGACCCGCAGGGCACCGAGATCACCGCCTTCAAGTCGCCGACCCAGGAGGAGCTCGATCACCCGTTCCTGTGGCGCATCCGCAAGGCACTGCCCGAGGCCGGGATGATCGGGGTCTTCGACCGCTCACACTATGAGGACGTGCTGATCGTGCGGGTCGAGGAGTTGGTGGAGCCCGCGGTGTGGGCCCGGCGCTATTCCACGATCAACGAGTTCGAGCAGTCGCTGGTCGACGACGACACGACGCTCATCAAGGTGATGCTGCATATCTCCCACGAGGAGCAGGGGGAGCGCCTGGCCGAGCGTCTGGAGCGCCCGGACAAGTTTTGGAAGTACAACCCCGGCGACATCGACACGCGCCTGCAGTGGGATGCCTATATGCAGGCCTATCAGGACATCATGGACAAGACCTCCACCGAGCACGCGCCCTGGTTTGTCGTGCCCGCCGACCGGAAGTGGTATGCCCGATTGGCCGTCCAGCAACTCCTTCGTGAGCACTTGGCGGCCCTGGACCTGGAGTGGCCGCCGGCTGACTTCGACGTCACAAAGGAGCAGAAGCGCCTGAAGAAGACGACGCGCTGACTCAGCTCGAGCCGGCGCGTCAGGCCGGTCAGTTCAGACCGGGCTGCGGGGTGCCGGTCAGCACGATCACCGACTGCGCGGGCACCGAGTAGGTCTGGGCGGTCTGCCAGTCCTCGTCGTGAGTCCTGCCGGTCGTGTCGATGACGACTGTCCAGGACGTGGCGTCGATGCCCTCGGGCAGCGTGAAGTCGACCACCTCGTGGTGGGCGTTGAAGAGCAGCAGGAAGTGCTCATCGGTGACCGGCTGCCCACGCTCGTCGGGGGCGGCGATCGCCTCACCGTTGAGGAAGACCATGATCGAGCGGGCGAAGTGCGACTGCCAGGCGTCGTCGTCCATGATCAGGCCCTGGGGGGCATACCAGACGATGTCGCCGAGCTCGCTCTGGCCGCCGTGCTCGGCGTCCCCGGCGAAGAAGCGGCGGCGTCGAAAGACCGGGTGGTCCTTGCGCAGCGCGATCAGGGCGGAGGTGAAGTCGAGCAGCTCCTGCTCCTGGGGCTCCAGGCCCCAGTCGACCCATGACAGCTCGTTGTCCTGGGCATAGACGTTGTTGTTGCCCAGTTGTGTGCGGCCGAGCTCATCACCGTGGGCGATCATCGGCACGCCCTGGCTCAGCAGCAGCGTCGCCAGGAAGTTCTTCTGCTGCTTCAGGCGCAGGGCGTTGATCTCCGGGTCGTCGGTGGGACCCTCCACTCCGCAGTTCCAGGAGCGGTTGTGGTTCTCCCCGTCGTTGCCATCCTCGCCATTGGCCTCGTTGTGCTTCTCGTTGTAGGACACCAGGTCAGCCAGCGTGAAGCCGTCGTGGGCGGTCACGAAGTTGATCGAGGCGATCGGCCACCGGCCACTGTGTGCATACAGGTCCGAGGAGCCGGTGATCCGGGAGGCGAACTCACCCAGGGTCGAGGGCACGCCGCGCCAGTAGTCGCGGACGGTGTCGCGGTATTTGCCGTTCCACTCCGTCCACAACGGCGGGAAGTTGCCCACCTGATAACCGCCGGCGCCCAGGTCCCATGGCTCGGCGATCAACTTGACCTGGGAGATCACCGGGTCCTGCTGGATGATGTCGAAGAAGGCAGACAGCTTGTCGACCTCGTGGAACTGGCGGGCCAGGGTGGCCGCGAGGTCGAACCGGAAGCCGTCGACGTGCATCTCGGTGACCCAGTAGCGCAGGGAGTCCATGATCATCTGCAGCACGTGTGGGCTGCGCATGAGCAGGCTGTTGCCGGTGCCGGTGGTGTCGTAGTAGTGCGCCTGGTCCTCATCAACGAGCCGGTAGTAACTCTTGTTGTCGATGCCGCGGAAGGCGATCGTCGGGCCCAGGTGGTTGCCCTCGGCTGTGTGGTTGTAGACCACGTCGAGGATGACCTCGATGCCGGCCAGGTGCAGGGCCTTGACCATGGTCTTGAACTCGGTGACCTGCTGCCCCTGGGTGCCGTGGGCGGCATACCCGTTGTGGGGTGCCAGGAACCCGATGGTGTTGTAGCCCCAGTAGTTGGTCAACCCCTGGTCGAGCAAGGTGCGCTCCTGGACGAACTGGTGGACCGGCAGCAACTCGACCGCGGTGACCCCGAGGCTGGTCAGGTGGTCGATGATCGCCGGGTGCCCCAGGGCGGCATAGGTGCCGCGGATCTCCTCCGGGATGCCTGGGTGCTGCATCGTCAGGCCCTTGACGTGCGTCTCGTAGATCACGCTGTCGTGGTATTCGTGGCGCGGCGGGCGGTCGTGCGCCCAGTCGAAGAACGGGTTGACCACGACCGAGAGCAGGTTGTGCCCGAGCGAGTCGTCCTCATTCAGCGAGTCGGGGTCGTCGAAGTCGTAGGAGAAGACCGGCTGCTCCCCGGAGACGTGACCGTCGAAGGCGCGGGCATACGGGTCGAGCAGCAATTTGGCCGGGTTGCAGCGGTGGCCGGCGTCGGGGTCGTGCGGGCCGTGGATGCGGAAGCCGTAGCGCTGGCCGGGCTCCACCTGCGGCAGATAGCCGTGCCAGACATAGGCGTCCACCTCGGTGAGCGGGACGCGGGTCTCGGCGCCCTCGTCGTCGATCAGGCAGAGGTCGACCCCGGTCGCGACCTCGGAGAAGATCGCGAAGTTGACGCCGGTGCCGTCGTAGGTGGCACCCAGCGGGTAGGGCTTGCCGGGCCAGATGTCCATCAAGGTCTTTCTGCAGGGGGAGGTGCGGGCAGACCACAGTGTCGGCCACGCCATTGTCCAGTATGCCGTGGGGCTGGCTCTCCCCGTCGCTCCAGAGTGACTCCCGGCGCGCCCCACCGAACCCGCACCCTGCCTCACAGACCCGGCGAAGCGGCATACCGTGGGGGAGTGACGGTGCGCCGCAGGGTCTGGAAGGTCCTTGCCCCCGTGCCCGGGGCGCTGCCCCTGGCGCGGCTGGTCGTCGAGATCTTCCGGCTCTGTTTCCGCTATCGCGTGACCGGCCTGTCCGCCGAGGCAGCCTTCTTCATGCTGCTGTGCCTGCCGCCGCTGCTGCTCGGACTCATCGCTGGGGTCGGCTTCTTCGGCAGCAACTTCGACGCCCAGGCCGTGGCCAACGTGACGGGCGCCATCGAGCGGCTCAGCGCACAGTTCCTGACCCCCGAGGTGGTCAGCGAGATCATCGTGCCGACCGTCGAGGACACGCTGGCCGGTGGGCGTGCGGACCTGCTGTCCATCGGCTTCCTGATCAGCTTGTGGTCCGGCTCCCGCGCGCTGCACGTCTTCATGGACGCGGTGCAGATCATGTATGCCCAGAGCGGGGAGCGCAGCATCGTGGGGTCGCGGGCGATGTCGCTGGGGCTGTATGTCGGCGGGATCCTGCTGGCCGGCATTCTGGTGCCCCTGGCGATCATCGGGCCGGGGCTGCTGCGGGAGTGGTTGCCGGACCAGCTGGATCCGTTGGTGAGCGCCTACTGGCTCGTGGTCGGTGGTCTGGCCCTCGTCGGGCTGACGGGGCTCTATCACTACGCCCCGAAGGAGAAGACCGCCTTCTATCGGGACTTCCCAGGAGCGGTCGTGGCGGCGGTCATCTGGGTGCTCAGCTCCCTGGGGTTGCGGGCCTGGGCGTCCGTCGCGGTCGGTGGCACGACGATCTTCGGTCCGCTGGCCGCCCCCATCGTCGTGCTGACGTGGTTCTTCCTGGTGGCTCTCGCGATCCTGATCGGTGCCGCCACCAATGCGTCCATCCGCAGGCTCTGGCCGACCGATGATTATCGGGGGCCGATCGAGCGTGCGGGGGAGTGGTGGGACCAGCGTTCCAGCGAGCCGGCCCAGCCCCTGTCGCACATCGAGGACCGTGACGATCCGGAGCGTCTGCCCCGCCGGGAGGGTCCCAAGAGTCACTCCTGACACGCGGGATTTGGTGAGTGGGCCAGACGTCAGATAATGTTCCGTGACGCCTGAGGGGAACACCCGAGGGAAGATGCGGACGTAGCTCAGTTGGTAGAGCGCAACCTTGCCAAGGTTGAGGTCGCCGGTTCGAACCCGGTCGTCCGCTCGGAGGCAACCACCAAAATGCCTCACGGTGGAGTGGCCGAGAGGCGAGGCAACGGCCTGCAAAGCCGTCTACACGGGTTCAAATCCCGTCTCCACCTCGCAACAGTTCCACCTAGTTTTGGGCGATTGGCGCAGCGGTAGCGCGCTTCCCTGACACGGAAGAGGTCACTGGTTCGATCCCAGTATCGCCCACCAACGCAGCACCAGGTCAGCACCCCTTCGAAGGGGCGCTGACCTTTTCTGCTGTTCTGGGAGTCGTGCGCCTCAGCGCTGCTCGGGTGTGACGAGAGTGTCCGCTGGGACGTAGGATGGGGCACGTGAAAATCTCGTCCCGTGCCCCCCTGGTGCTGCAGCCGACCCCGCCGCCAGTCATCAGCTGGGAGGACGAGTGGTCCACCACCCATCCTTCGACGCAACAGGCCACCGTGGCGGAGCGGCACCACTGATCCCTTGTTGGGGAGGCTGGACCACGCAGGGGCGGACGGTCGATCAGGAGAGGTGAGCATGGCGCGAGTCATCATCGTCGGGATGGGCGCAATGGGATCGGTCTATGCCGCCCTCATGCAGGACGCTGGCCACGAGGTGCACGGTGTGTGCAAGTGGCCCGACCATGTCGAGGCGATCCAGCGTGACGGGCTCCGCGTCCACGGGTTCAGCGGTGACCGGACCGTGCGGCTCGCGTCGGTGTCCACCACCACCGACGGGCTCGCCGTCGCCGATCTGGTGATCATCGCGACCAAGGCGCTGGATGCGGAGGCCGCGGCCGAGTCGGCTCGGCACCTCATCGGTCCGACAACGGTCGTCCAGGGCATCCAGAACGGTCTGGGGTCACCGGAGCGGATCGCGGCCGTCCTGGGCAGCGAGCGCCTGGCGGTGGGTGTGGTGGGCGGCTTCGGTGCCTCGTGCCCGGAGCCGGGGACGGTGCACCACAACGGCATGGAGATGATCCGATTCGGATCGTATGCCGAGTTGCCGGCTGAGGATCTCGAGCGCGGCGCGCAGGTGTGGCGGTCTGCGGGCTTCACGGTCCGGACCTTTGAGGACGTCGACCAGATGGTGTGGGAGAAGTTCATTATGAACGTGACCTTCTCTGGCGCAACGACACTGACTGGCCTGACGATCGGCGGGGTCATGAAGCATGAGCCCGCCTGGCAGGTGGCACGTGGGTGTGCTCAGGAGGCGATCGCCGTCGCCCGAGCCAAGGGCATCACCCTCGATGTCGGCGACCCCATCGAGCACATCCGCTCCCTCGGCTCCAAGATCCCCAGGGCGCGCCCGTCGATGCTCCTGGATGCGATGGCCCAGCGTCCCGGCGAGGTGGACGCGATCAATGGGGCTGTGGTGACCGAGGGGCGCAAGCACGGAGTCCCGACCCCGGTCAATGACACGGTGTCGAACCTGATCCGTGCCCGCGAGCTGACCTACCCCGGCTGATCGAGGCGCCTCAGAACGTCGGGATGGCGCTGACCCCTGGCCGGGAGCGGAACTCCTCGTCGAGGATGCGTTCGATCAGGGGCTGCAGGATGTCGTCGGCGAAGACGCTCTCGCGGAGCACCTTGTCGCCGCGGAAGGTGAACAGCGCGGTGCTCACCGACATCCTCACCTGCCCGTCCGGGAAGCGCACCGGTGCCTGCGTCACGAGCACGACGTCCTCGCCGCGGATGAAGCGGCTCAGCGTGGTCTCCGCGATGTCCTTCAGTTCCGGGACGGCAAACAGCCGTCGCCAGTGCTCCTGCAGATTCTCTCGTCCGCTGACGCGGATCCCCAGGGGGAAGTAGTCGTAGGACCCCTCCTCGTCGAGCGTGTCCCAGGCAGCGTCCCAGTCCTGCGCGAACTCGACGGCAGCGTGGTGGTCCACCAGTGCCATGCGCTCCTGGTCCGTCATCGTGCGCGGTGTTGTGATGGTCATGATCTCCCTCTTCGTCGTTCCCGTGGTGCGACCGGCAGCCTCCCCGCCGGCGCCTCCGACGCTAGGGAGCGGCGCGGCCTGGTGCCTCGGTAGTCGACCACTGGCTTTTCTCACACGGTGAGTGCAGCCACTGGTTTTTCTCACACGGTGAGTGCAGCCGCGCCGCAGTGCACGGCGCCGGAGGCGTCGACGACAGCCAGCGGACCCGGGCGACCCAGCTCGGTCCAGGAGCCCTGCCAGCGCTCCAGCTGGTGATAGGCCGCGTTGGTGAGGGGCTCGCGAGCGGCGGAGACGCAGTAGCCCCACTCGAGGCGTGGGTCGCCGGTGCACAGAGTGTCCTCCGTGACGATCACCGGGGGCAGGATCCGGCGCAGCACCTCGGGGTCACCGATGTCGCACCCGTCGACCCAGAGGGCTGTCAACAACACCTCACGTGCAGCCGAGCCGACGCCCAGGTCGTCAGCCTCGGCATACGCCGCCGCGACAGTGCGGGGGTGCGGCAGGACGGACGGCACGTCGTTGGGCAGTTCCTCGCCGTCCACGGCGGCCGCCCGAGCGGCTGCGAGCTCCTCGCGCAGCCGGTCCCGGTCGGGCCCCGAGCCGCGCAGACCCGTGCGGGGGATGGCGGTGGGCGTCTGGATGGCGGCCCAGGGCAGGTCGTGTGGTGCCTCATCCAGGCGCAGGTGAGCCAGGTAGGCCCAGGGCGAGGTGAGGTCGACGAACAACTGGTGGGAGTGCGGGCGGATGGTCGTGGTCATGGGTTTCCTCCTTGTCCTCCTGTTCTACGCAGATCGCGGTGCCGGCACCTTGACCTGCATCAAGGGCGACTCGCTAGGCTTCGGCCATGTCGCACGTGGCATTCCTGCTGGGCAAGGCGCCCAAGGTCTCGACGATCTTTCCCGAGGTCTTCGACCGACTGGCCGGTGCCGGCGTGGACACCTCGGTGCACCTGCCCCACGACGAGACGATCGATCATGACGTCGTGGCCTCGGCGGACCTGGTGGTGCAGCGTGGGCTCAACGCGGCGGCGATGGAGTCGGTCGCCGACCTGCACGTTGCCGGTGCGGCACTGATCAACTCGTATGCCGGGGTGCTGGGTCTGGTGGACCGGGTCGCCATGCTCCGGGCGCTGGAGGGGCTCCCGGTCCCGGCCACCACGGTGGTGGACTCCTGGCCCGAGGTCGCCGCGGCAGCGGGGGAGCGGCGCTGCGTCGTGAAGTCGGCTGGTGGCCCGGGGCGAGGCCAGTCCATCGTGGTCGGCACGGCGGACGAGTTGCGGATCGATCGTGGTCTCGAGCCACCCTTCCTCGTCCAGGACTACGTGATGGCCGGCGAGTTCGACCACAAGCTCTATCTGGTCGGTGATCAGGTCCGGGGCCTGCTCAAGCCCTCACCGCTGGCCGTGGGGCACACCACGGAGGGCGCGGTCTTCACCCCGGACACGTCGCTGGTCACCCTCGCCAGGGCGGTGCGCGAGCGACTCGACCTGGACTTCCTCGGGGTCGACGTGCTGGTCTCCGAGCACGGTCCGGTGGTCGTCGACGTCAACGACTTCCCGGGCTATCGCGGCGTCGACGATGCGGCCGAGTTGGTGGCGGCACACCTGCTCGAGCGGCTGGAGCGTGCGGCCTGAGCCGGTGCTGAGTTAGTCCCTGGCCTCGGTGCTCGACGCAAACGTGACGGGCCGCTTCGGACGGTCATCGACGTGGAGTCCAAACACGTCGGGACGGGCATAGTGGCCGACGACATCGAGATCGAGGTGGGAGCGGGTGCGCTGGCCCAGGTCCACCTCGGCATACAGGATCCCTTCCTCGCCATACAGCGGGCCGGCCAGCACGTGGCCGAGCGGGTCGATGATCACGCTGCCTCCGCGGATCAGTTGGTCGTTGGCAGGGTCGATCGCCGAGGCATAGTCGTCCGGATAGTCCGAGAGGCGGATGAACTGGCAGGAGGCCAGCACGAAGCAGCGCCCCTCGAGGGCGATGTGCGCCATCGTGTGCTGCCACGCGTCTCGGTCGTCGACCGTTGGGGCACAGTAGATGTCGATGCCCTGGGCATACATGGTCGTGCGCAGCAGCGGCATGTAGTTCTCCCAGCAGATGACGGCTCCGACGCGGCCGGCGGGGGAGTCGACCACCGGGAGGGTCGAGCCGTCGCCCTGGCCCCAGATGAGGCGCTCGGCAGCGGTCGGCATGAGCTTGCGGTGATGTCCGACCAGTCCCAGCTCCGCGTCGATCATCGCGACCGTGCAATACAGCGTCGCGCCAGCCCGCTCGATCAGGCCAAGGACGACGAAGACGCCTGCCGCAGAAGCGGTCTCGGCGATCTGCGCGAGCTCGGGGCCATCGAGGGTGACCGCTGCGCGGGCATAGCGCAGATACTCATCGCGCCCAGCCTCGGTCCGGGTCCCGACCGGGCTGCCAAAGGTCAACCCCTTGGGATAGGTCCCCAGATAGGCCTCGGGGAAGACGACCAGCTCCGCGCCACCGGCGGCGGCTTCCTCGATCTGCGCGACAACCTTGGTGACGGTCGCCGCGGTGTCGAAGGGCACTGAGCCGGCCTGAACGACCGCCACGCGGCTCATGCCTGAGAGTCCTGCGCCTCGACCGGGGCAACCCGGGTCGCGGTGATCACCCGGTGCAGGCTCTCGCGCAAGGTGATCAGGTCTGCGAGCTCCATGTCGAGCCTCGACATCACGGCCGGTGGCACGCCCAGCGCCCGCGACCGCAGGGCCCGCCCCTGGTCTGTGAGGGTCACCGCCAGGGCTCGCTCGTCGTCGGCGTTGCGCTCGCGTCGCAGGAGCCCGTTGGCCTCAAGTCGCTTGAGCAGCGGGGAGAGCGTCGCCGGGTCCAGGTGCAGCAGCGTGCTGAGCTCTCGCACAGAGACGGGCTCGTGCTGCCACATAGCCAGCATCACCAGATACTGCGGGTGCGTCAGACCGAGCGGCTCCAGGATCGGCTTGTAGATCGCCACGACGTTGCGGGCGGCGACCGAGAGGGCGAAGCAGACCTGTTCCTCGAGGGCGAGGGCGGCGTCCGGATCCAGGCCTGTTTGTGTCGTGTGCGTCATGACCGGTAGTCTACCAATAGTTAGTGGACAAATGATTAGTGTGCAGAAGAATTTGGAGACGTCATGGCGGGAACGGGCAAGAACGAGGGGCTGTCCTTGTGGTATCGATTCTGGTGGCAGGTGAGCTACTTCATCTACCACGTCTTCGGCCCGGCCCAGCTCGACCAGACCCGCAACCCGCACCACAAGTTGCGCACCAAGCGCGCAGCCAAGGTGGCAGCAGCACGTGCCGCTCGCCTCGAACGGGAAGCGAGCCAGGGGGCCTGACCCCGCCGAGGTCGGTGTGATGGCGCCAGCACGACGAGGTGCCAGCGCGCATCAGTCGGCCAGAAAGGCGGGCACCCGATCCTTGGGGCGGCCGATGATCGCCCGGTCGCCCCTGACCAGCACCGGTCGTTGCATCAGTTTGGGGTGCTCGGTCAACACGGCCACCACCTGATCTGCGGTGGCGACATCGTCGTCGGTGAGAGCGAGGGCGGCAAAGGTCGCGTCCCGCCGCACCAGGTCGGTGGCCGGGTCCTCCAGCTTGCGGATGAGGTCGTGGAGCTGGTCCGCGTTCAGCGGCGTGGTCAGATAACGGACCACGTCAGCGTCGATGCCAACCGCTTCGACCTGCTCGAGGGCAGCGCGCGAGGTCGAACAGCGAGGATTGTGCAGGAGCATCACGTCAGCCATGCCCAGGACGCTATCGGAGCGGCGCTTCGGGTGTGACTCTGGCCTCATCACGGCGTTTCTGGGAATCTCCTGAACTGGCAGTCCGTTCTCGAGGTGAGCGTCTGGCGCCGGTGCCGCTGCTGACGCTCTCGTTGTGTTCACACCCTGCTCAAGGAATCGCAGATGCCGCGCATCACCCTGTCCCGCCGCCCCTCCGACGTCGACGCCACCCGCGCCACCCGCCCCACGCGGCGCGAGCGTCGCGAGACCCGCCAGCTGTTCTCCCAGATCTCCACCCGGCCGCAGAACGTGCGCAACGAGTTGCTGGAGATGGCCTCGCGCTCCAACTGAGCCGACACACCACCTGACCGACGGGACCAATGTCCCCTAGGGTCGGGCGGATGAGCCACGCCGAAGAGTCCGTGCACGCCGAGATCCGTCGTCGCGCCGCGGCGGCAGTTGCCGTTGTCTTCGACCTTGACGGGGTGGTCCGTGAGTTCGGTCCGGCCACGACTCAGACGGTCGCGGCCGAGGTGGGACTGGAGCCCCAGGAGTTCCTGGCCCTGGCCTTCGCCGAGGACCTGCTGGAGCCCGTGATCACCGGGCGGCGGACCTTTGCTGCCTGGTGCGGCCTGATCCGTGACGAGCTTGTGGCCCGCGGGGCTGCAGCCGCGACGGCGGAGGGGGCCGTGCGGAGCTGGGTCGCCGACCGTGGCACACCGGTCGCGGAGACGGTCGCCCTGATGGCTGAGCTCCAGGCCAGCGGCACGGCGGTGTTCGTCTTCACCAACGGCACCGACAACATCCCTGCTGAGCTGCGCCAGATCGGCCTCGGACACCTGGTTGACGTGGTGCTGAACAGCGCCGTCCTGGGCTTTCGGAAGCCCCACCCCGAGGCGTATGCCGCGGCGCACGCCGCCCTGGAAGCTCACCTGAGGCGGTCCATCGACCGCCCCGACGTGCTGTTCACTGACGACCGGATCAGTAACGTCGAGGGTGCTGCCCGCTTCGGCTGGCAGGCGGTGCACTTCGATGCCGGTGTCGCCACGGACGTCTGAGGCCGGCACGCAGCTGGCCGCGAGGGGTCGTGCTGTCTGAGTCACTGCTCGTCGGGGTCACTGCTTGTCGAGGTCACTGCTTGTCGGGGTCACTGCTCCTGGTCGGGCCGTCCCAGGCTCCAGGCCCGCCACAACTGGGCATACGCGCCACCGTTCGCGAGCAACTGTTCGTGGCTGCCGTGCTCGACGATCCGTCCTTCTGAGACGAGGGCCACGGCATCCGCCCGCGCAGCCTGGTCCAGGCGGTGGGCGATCACGAGAGCAGTTCGTCCCCGGATGACGGCGTCGGAGGCCGCGTCCAGGATCGCGGCCCCGGCGCTCCCCGCCTCTGCCGTCGCCTCATCGAGCAGGGCAACGACCGGATCGAGCAGGTCGATGCGAGCGAGGGCCAGGTGCTGCCCCTGCAGGGGCGTCAGCTCGATCCCTGCCAGGCCGACGATCTGATCCAGGCCCTCGGGCAGGTCACGCACCCAGTCACCTGCGCCCACTCGATCGAGTGCCTCCCAGATCCGGTCGTCCTCGGCATCCTCCCGTGCCAGGGTGAGATTGTCGCGCAGGGTCCCGGCGAACACGTGGGTCTCCTGGGTGATCAGGCCGATCACTTGGGACCGGAGTTCGGGATCGAGCCCGGACAGGTCCTGACCGTCCAGCAGGACCTGGCCACCGTGCGGTGCCCGCAGACCCGCCACCACCCCGGCCAGGGTTGACTTGCCCGCGCCGGAGACCCCGACCACCGCCAGGGTGCGGCCGGGCTCGATCTGCAGAGTGACGTCCTCGATCGTTGGTCGCATCGCCGCCTCAAACGAGAAGGAGACGTCGCGCAGGGCGAGATGCCCGTCGGGCCGGCGAACTGGCGCTGCAGCGCTCGTCTGCCACGCGTCCCGGGTTTGCGACGGGTCCGGGCTCCGCGACGGGTCCGGGCTCCGCGACGGGTCCGGGCTCCACGACGGCTCCCGGGTCTGCGACAAGTCCCCCGTCTGCGCGGGCACCTGCAGCACTCCGCTGATGCGGCGCAGGGAGGCGGAGGCTGACTGCCACACGTCGACCACGAGGAGCAGTTGCCCGATGGGACCGAAGAGCCGGTGGAACAGGAGCACGGCAGCCGTCGTCATGCCCACCGTCCCCTGCCCCTCGCGCACCAGCCAGAACCCCACGCACAGCAGGGCCGACATGCCGATGAACTCGGCCAGGTTGAGGCGACCCCAGAAGATGTTGTTGATGATGCGCTCACGCATCGACCAGGTCACCACGGACCACGAGTGCAGGGCTGTTCGGGCTCGCTGCTGAGGTTCGAGCCGGAGTGCCCGCACCGTGGCCAGGCCGCGAAGGGACGAGAGCACCACCTCGGCGCGATCGGCCATGGCCGCGCGCTCTCGCGCGTAGATCTCGGGCGCCCGCGCCAGGTAGGACCGCACGGCGAAGACCTGGATCGGGAAGATCAGCAGCAGGGCCAGGGCAAAGCGCCAGTCCAGGGCACCGAGCCCCACGAAGGTGGCAGCGATCATGAAGGCAGCTGAGGCCACCGTCGGCAGCACCTCGTTGATCGCCGTCGAGACCTCGGCGACATCATCGGTCGCCCGCGAGATGGCATCGCCCGCGCCCGCATCCTCCACGACCGAGGCAGGCAGGCGCAGGAGCCGGTCCACCAGACGCTCGCGCAGCCGAGCCAGGGCCGTCTCCACCACGCGGACAGTCAGGACAGTGCCATAGGCCAACAGGATCGCGGCCACCACGGTGCCGACCGCCATCAGGAGCACCAATGGCCAGAGCTCGGTCAGGGTGCCGGACCGGTCCACGAGGTCGACGACTCTGCCCAGCGCGGTGGGTGTGATCAGGCCGGCGGCGGAGGCCGCGGACAGCACGAGGGCCGCCAGGACGAGTGGCCGCCGCTGGTCCTGCAGCACCTCACGCAGGGACGATCGGACCTCGCGCGGTGTGGCGATCGGGAACCGGAAGCTGCTCACCGCTGCCCCCCTGCGGTCGGAGACACGACCCGGTCGGCGTGGGAGATCCACGCGGGGGAGGCCGTGACGACCACGGTGGTGCGCCCCCGGCGCAGCTGCGTGACGGCAGCAGCGACGCGCTGCTCGGTCACCGAGTCCACGCCAGTGGTGGGGTCGAGCAGGACCAGGACCTGCGGCGCGGCGTGCAACACCCGGGCGAGTCCGACACGTTGCCGCTGCCCACCGGACAGTCGGGAGCCGGCCTCGCCCACCGGAGACGCCAGGCCGTCCGGAAGGGTGGCGACGACGTCGTCGCAGGAGGCAGCGGTCAGCGCCGGACGGGTCTGTGTCACCGCCGCTTCCAGGTCCGCCTCGCCCACCTCCTGCAGGAGCACGTTGCCCAGCAGTGACCCGGCGAACAGGTGCGGTTCGTGGGGTGCCACCAGGACCGTCTCGCGCAGGGCGTCAACGGTGAGGTCGGTGACGAGCACTGGGCTGCCGCGACCATCCAGCAGCTCGACGATCTCGTCCGGGCCGGGCTCACGGGTGCGTTCGAGGAGGGGGACCAGGCCAGTCGCGACCGTTGGATCAGGGGTGATCACGACGCTCTCACCGGGCTCGACCCGCAGCACGCCTCCCGGCAACCAGGGAGCGGTGAGACGCAGTCCCCAGGGGGCGCCGCCATCAGGCACAGGCCCGGCTGCCGGGGTGTCTCGGACAGCGTGCTCGGTGCGCAGGACGTCCAGCACCCGGCCAGCCGCCGCCACGCCGGGGTTCCAGTAGAAGCTGATCATCTGGGCGAGGGCGGCGATCGGCTCCATCACGAACTGGCTGATCATCACCACCGTGATGAGCTGACCGACGGAGATCTGATCGTCGAGTGCCATCCAGCCGGCCGCGCCGCCGACACCGACCACGAACAGACCACCGAGCACCGAGAGCCCTGCCATCGAGCGCTGCTGTGCCCCTGCAGTCAGGACCGCCCGCTCCCGAGACTGCTGCGAGAGCAGGCGATAACGACCCGAGGTGACGGTCTGGGCCCCGAGGCCCTTGATGATGCGCAGCCCCTGCATCAGGTCGGCCGCGCTCCCGGCCGCGTCGGCCACGGCGGCCTGCTGGGCCGCGACCCGACTGCGCAGGACCCCACCGAGCAGGTCACCGAGGAGGAGCACCACCAGGCTGCCGACCAGGACACCGACCCCGAGCGGCCACGAGACCGTCAGCAGGATGACGGCGCACACCGTGATGGCGGTGATCCGGGAGGGACCGTAGACACCGAGCCCGATGCTCCGGGACAGGATCGTGGTGTCGGCCGTCGACACGGATAGGTCCGCCCCGACGGAGCGACGCCGACCAGACGTGCCGTGGGGGGAGATCAGCCGATCGGTCACCATCATCCGCAGGTCGTGCTGCACCGAATGCATGCCCAGCCAGCCGATGCGTGATCCGAACCGAAAGGACATCGAGAGTCCGAGGAAGGTCAGCCCGAGCAACAGGATCCAGCGCAGCAGCGCGGGTCCGTCCGCGGCAGCGACCGCCTCGTCAACGGCCCGCCCGACGATGAAGGGGACCAGGGCCTCACCGGCTTGGTGCAGGCTGGTGAGGATTGAGGCCGGCACGACGTGCCGGGGTGAGGCCAGAATGGTCCGGATCGTGAGGCCGCGTGCCGTGGTGTCGGCGTCCACCCGGACCGAGCGGATAGCAGGCGGCGTGGCCGGCGCCTCGAACCAGACGGGGAGTCTCACCGAAATAGGATAGACAGGCGTTCGCTAAAGCGGTGGGTCGGGGCCGATCTCTGCCCAGGCTGGCCCCGACCAGCAGGGTCCAGGGCCCAGGCAGGCCCGGCTAGAGTTGGGCGGTGCGACAGCGGCGGAGGGGACAGCAGACCGAGGTGGACGCGCCGGCAGAGCCGACCGGTCCGCATACGACCACCGTCATCTTCGACCGGAGCAACATCTGGCGCATCGCCTGGACGGTCGTCACGGTCTTCGTGATCGTGCGTCTCCTGCTCTTTGTCCACCGCGACGGTGGGGGCGTGCTCGGCACGATCATCATGGCCTGGGCCGCCAGCCTGGCCCTCGAGCCCGCCGTGAGTCGCCTCACCCGGCACATGAAGCGCGGCTGGGCCACGCTCATCGTCCTGGTCGCCCTGATGGCGGCCGGTGCCGCCTTCCTCTATCTGTTCGGTGGCATGCTCGCTGAACAGATCACGATGTTCGTCCAGGGGATCCCCGGCTATGTCAACAGCCTCAACGAGCTGTTGTCGGAGTATGTCGACACCGACGGGCTGCTGGACAAGATCGGTGAGCCGCTGGACCTGGGAGCCGTGGCCTCCAGCGTCGCGGGCGGCGTGTTCAGCTTCGTCGCGAGCCTGGTCGGCAGCCTGTTCTCGGTCTTCACCTTCGCCTTCTTCGTCTACTACCTGACCGCAGACGGCCCCCGTCTGCGCACCTGGCTGGCCCGGCTCTTCCCTCCGGCCCAGCAGAGGGTCTTCGCGACCGTGTGGGACCTCGCGATCACCAAGACCGGCGGTTATGTCGCTGCGCGCCTGACTCTCGCCGTCTGCTCGGCGACGGCCACCGCGATCTTCCTGCTCATCATCGACATGCCCTACTGGTTGCCGCTGGGCATCTGGACCGGGGTCGTGGCCCAGTTCGTCCCGACCGTCGGCACCTACATCGCGATCGCGGTCCCGGTGTTCATCGGCCTGGTCGGCGAGAACCCGTGGCAGGGCGTGTTCGTGCTGGTCTTCGCCACGCTCTATCAGCAGGTTGAGAACCTGATCCTGGATCCCCGGATCAGCTCGAAGGCCGTGGAGGTGCACCCCGCCATCGCCTTCGGATCGGTCATGCTGGGGGTGGCCCTGTTCGGCGTGGCCGGCGCCTTCGTGGCCGTGCCGGCGGCAGCGCTGGGGGTGGCTCTCCTGGAGATCTACACCCGAAAGTACGACCTGCTGGCGGACGTCCGGGCCGACGTCGAGGCGGAGGAGACGACTGGTGACCGGCCGGGCTGACCGCTAGCCGATGACGTCCTGCAGGGCACTCCACAGCTGGTTGATGCCCAGAGCCAGGAAGAGCAGTGCGGTGATGCCGAGGGCGATGTTGGTGTGCAACCGGTTGGCCCACTCCTTGGGGATGCGGCGGCCGTTGAGCAGTCCGAGCAGTGTCAGGGCCAGGAACGGCATGAACAGTGAGCCCAGGACGCCATAGGCCAGGACCAGCCCGATCGGACGCCCCAGGAACAGCAGGATCATCGGCGGGAAGGTCAGCCACAGGATGTAGAACTTGAAGTACTTGCCCCCGACCCGGGTGTCCGGGTGGTCGGAGCCGACGCCGCGCATGTTGCCCCAGAAGTCGGCGAACATCAGGGACACGCCGTTCCAGACGCCGATGATCGAGGAGAAGGCTGCGGCCCAGAAACCGACGAGGAACATCGTGCCGATGAAGTCGCCATAGCGCTCGTTGAGCACCTCGCGCAGGTCGAGCAGCCCCTCGTCGCCGGCACTGATCGAGACGCCGGCGGCCTGCACGACCTCGGCGCCGACGACGAGCATCGAGAGCACGAAGATGCCGGTGAGGACATAGGCCATGGTGTTGTCGATGCGCATGACCCGCATCCACTTGGGGGTGTACCAGCCCTTCTCCCGCAACCAGTATCCGTAGGCCGCCAGGGTGATCGTGCCTCCGACACCGCCGGCCAGGGCGAGCGTGTAGATCAGGCCACCCTCGGGGATCATCGGCACCAGGCCCTTGATCATGTCCGGGAAGTTCGGGACGGCGATGATCGCGAGCGTCACGATGGTCACGAACATGATCCCGACCAGGGCTGCGGTGATCTTCTCGAAGACCGCATAGCGGTTGAACCACACCATCACGAACCCGGCCAGGCCCATGATGATCGCCCAGACGGTGAGGGGGACGGCCGGGAAGAGTGCTGCGAGCGGGAGCGCGGTCGAGCTCATCGCCGAGGCGCCGTAGACGAAGCCCCAGATGATGATGTAGGGCCCGAAGTACCACGTGGTCCAGCGGCCCAGGGTGCGCCAGCCCTCAAAGATCGTGTAGCCGGTGGCCAGCGTGTAACGGCCCGCGCCCTCCACCAGGATGATCTTGAGGATGACGCCCAGAATGACCGCCCAGAGCAGGCCGTAGCCATACCGGGAACCCGCCGCGAGCGTGGCCACCATGTCGGCGGCCCCAACGCCGGTGGCGGCGACCACCAGGCCCGGACCGACGATCTTCCAGCGGGGCACAGCCCCCTCGTCGTCGTCCACCCGCTCGCTGTGGCCGGTCTTGCGTCCGAAGTCGTCGGTGCTCATTGCGTCCTCCTCGTGCCCACCGGGTGTGGTGCACGGCGCCAGTGTGACGCAGCACGGCCGTCAACCGCTCGCAGTTGGCAGACCTGTGTCAGATCTTGGGGAGATCGTGGGGGAGCCTTGGGGTTTGTGGGGGCACCGGCAGTTCGCGCGCGGAGCCTGGGAGCATGGTGCCTGTGCGCGACATCACCTCAGAGCTCTTCGCAGCGGTCCTGTTCGACAACGACGGCACCCTGATCGACTCCCGTGCGGCTGTTGTGCGCTCCTGGCTTGCCTGGGCTGCTGATCACGGCGTGCCCCCGGAGAGCCTCATCGGCTTTCACGGTGTGCCCAGCAGCGGCATCGTTGCCTCGGTGGCCCCCCACCTGGACCCGGTGACGGCCACGACCGACATCGACCGGCGTGAGCTGGCGGACACCGAGGGCGTGGTCGCCCTGCCCGGCGCGGCCGAGGCAGTTGCCGCCGTGGGGTGGCGCGGCGCCATCGTCACGTCGGCGAGCCGGGCCCTGCTGACGGTGCGGTTGGGGGCGGCGGGTTTCACCGCCCCTGAGGTCCTGGTGACAGCAGACGACATCACCCGAGGCAAGCCCGATCCGGAGCCGTATCTGATCGGTGCAGAAAAGCTGGGGGTCGACCCGAGCCGGTGCCTCGTCATTGAAGACGCCCCGGCCGGACTCCGGTCCGGGCGCGCCGCCGGCGCGGCGACGGTGGCCGTGGTCACGACCAGCACGCGCGAGGAGCTCGAGCCACTCGCCGACCTGGTCGTCGAGGACCTCTCAGAGCTCGCCTTCGCCCTGAGTGACGACGGTGTGCGCGTGTCGCGGCGCTGATCTCACCGTCCCAGGCGATGCGCCAGTGGACTGACGGCGCCTGCTTGTAGGGTGCCAATCGGCTGGTCGCAGACACCGGCCACCCCGAGGCAAAGGAGCCCGCGTGCAGATCGGCGTCCCGCGTGAGTCGACCCCTGGCGAGACCCGTGTCGCTGCCACACCCCAGACCGCAGGTCGGCTGATTGCCCTGGGGCACACGGTGATTGTGCAGGCCGGGGCGGGGGAGCGGGCCAGTTATCCCGATGAGCAGTATGCCGAGGTGGGGGCTGCCATCGACCCCGGACCGGGGGTGTGGGGAGCCGACGTCGTGGTCACCATCGATGCCCCCGAGTCGGGTGAGCTGGACCAGATGCGGCCCGGTGCCTATCTGGCCGCCCAGCTCGGCCCGGCGCAACACACGGACCTGTTGGAGGACCTCGCCCAGCGCGGGGTCACCGCCCTGGCGATGGATGCGGTGCCCCGCATCTCTCGGGCGCAGTCCCTGGACGTTCTGTCGTCGATGACCAACCTGGGTGGCTATCGCGCGGTGATCGAGGCAGCCAACGCCTACGGCTCAGTGTTCACCGGACAGGTCACCGCTGCGGGCAATGTGCCGCCGGCCAAGGTCTTCGTCATCGGAGCGGGCGTGGCCGGCCTGGCGGCGATTGGCACGGCCAGCAGCCTGGGGGCCATCGTGCGGGCCACCGACATTCGCTTCGAGACGGCCGAGCAGGTCGAGTCGATGGGGGCGCACTTCGTGCCGATCACGGTGGAGGAGACGGCGTCCAGCTCGGACGGCTATGCCCAGGAGATGGGGGAGGATCTGCAGCGTCGCGCCCTGGAGGTCTATGCCCACGAGTGCGCCGAGGCTGACATCGTCATCACCACCGCACTGATCCCGGGTCGTCCCGCGCCGAGGCTGGTGACGGCGGACACGGTCGCCGCGATGCGGCCGGGCAGCGTGCTGGTCGACATGGCTGCCCGCAACGGCGGCAACTGTGAGCTCACCGAGCCGGGCGCCGTCATCACGCCGGGCAACGGTGTGACGATCGTGGGCTACACCGATCTCCCGGCGCGGCTGCCCACGCAGGCCTCGCAACTGTTCGGCACCAACATCGTCAACCTGATCGCGCTGCTCACCCCGGGCAAGGACGGGCAGATCGTGCTGGACCTGGAGGACGAGGTGCAGCGCGGCCTGACGGTCACCCACGAGCACCAGGTGCTGTGGCCGCCGCCACCGGTGTCCGTCTCCGCGACACCGCCGCCAGCGGCCGCAGAGGCGGAACCTCCAGGGGCTGAGCCGGAGCCGCAGAAGCCGAGGGACCCGCGACGAGGCTATGTCGCAATGGGGCTGGCCGCTGTCCTGTTTGCCCTAGTGGCCAGCGTGTCCCCGCCCTCCTTCCTGGGCCACTTCACGGTCTTCGCGCTGGCCGTGATCGTCGGCTTCTATGTGATCAACAATGTCTCGCACGCCCTGCACACCCCGCTGCTGGCCGAGACCAACGCGATCAGCGGCATCATCCTGGTCGGAGCCATCCTGCAGGTCGGCAACGAGGACCTGCTGGTCCGCAGCCTGGCGCTCGCGGCGACGATCGTGGCCAGCATCAACGTCTTCGGTGGGTTCGCCGTGACTGGTCGGATGCTGCGCATGTTCCGGCGGGAGGAGTCGGCGTGACCCTCAACCTGGTGCAGGCGGCCTACATCATCGCCGCTGTCCTGTTCGTGCTCTCCCTGGCGGGTCTGTCCCAGCACGAGACGGCACGGCGCGGCAATGTGTTCGGCATCATCGGCATGACGATCGCGCTCGGTGCCACGATCTGGCTGGCTGCGGAGCGGGCTGACAACCCTGCACTGACGCTGGCCCTGATCCTGGCCGCCATGGCGGTGGGCGCGAGCATCGGTCTCTGGCGGGCTCGGGTCGTGGAGATGACCGGCATGCCGCAACTGATCGCCATGCTGCACAGCTTCGTCGGCATCGCCGCCGTGCTCATCGGCTACAACGCCTACCTCGCACCAGGCCCGCTCACGGGTTCGGAGGAGACCATCCACCTGGTGGAGGTCTTCCTCGGGATCTTCATCGGTGCTGTGACCTTCACCGGGTCGGTGGTCGCGGCCCTGAAGCTGAGCGCCCGGATCAACTCCAACCCGCTGATGCTGCCGCACCGGCACCTGCTCAATCTGGTGGCGCTGCTGGCCTCCGCGGGCCTGCTGGTCTGGTTCGTCCTGAGTCACGCCCTGCTGCCACTGGTGGCGATGACCGTGATCGCGCTGGCCTTCGGATGGCACCTGGTCGCCTCCATCGGTGGCGGAGACATGCCGATCGTCGTCTCGATGCTCAACAGCTATTCGGGCTGGGCCGCCGCAGCCGCCGGCTTCCTGCTCGGCAACGACCTGCTGATTGTCACCGGCGCCCTCGTCGGATCCTCCGGTGCGATCCTGTCCTACCTGATGTGCCAGGGCATGAACCGCTCGTTCATCTCCGTCATCGCCGGAGGCTTTGGCACCGAGGGAGCCACCTTCGAGGGCGATCAGGACTACGGCGAGCACCGCGAGAGCAACGCGCCCGAGGTGGCCGAGTTGCTCCGAACAGCCAAGTCCGTGGTGATCACGCCCGGCTACGGCATGGCCGTGGCCCGCGCGCAGTATCCCGTCGCAGACCTGACCGCACGCCTGCGCAAGCAGGGCACCCAGGTGCGCTTCGGCATACATCCCGTGGCAGGGCGGTTGCCCGGCCACATGAACGTGCTGCTGGCCGAGGCCAAGGTGCCTTATGACATCGTGCTGGGCCTGGACGAGATCAACGACGACCTGCCGGACACCGACGTGGTGCTGGTCATCGGTGCCAACGACACCGTCAACCCGGCTGCCGTCGACGAGCCCGGCTCACCGATCGCGGGGATGCCGGTGCTCGAGGTGTGGAAGGCACGTGACGTCGTGGTGCTCAAGCGGTCGATGGCCAGCGGCTATGCGGGAGTGCAGAACCCGCTGTTCTTCAAGGACAACACCCGGATGCTCTTCGGCGACGCCAAGGATGTCGTCGAGGAGGTCGTCAAACTCCTCTAGACCCACGCCGCCCACCAGCGTGGAGGGTGTGAGCGACTGGGCGCGGCTCACCGTGCATTCAAACAGGTGACGTCGCGTGCCGTTGTGCAACGCTGCAGGTCAGGGGGCCGGGCTCCTCGGCGGTGAGCGACGTTACCTTTCTGGATGCACGTCATTGACTGATTCTCCTGTCCCCAGGGCCCCATCCTCGATAGCGTCGGAGGATGACTGCCTCCATCGCGAGTCCCGCCGATCGCTTCCTCGCGCTGCACCGACCGGGGGAGCCGCTCCTGCTGCCCAACGCCTGGGACGTCGGGTCGGCGCGGTTGTTTGCCTCGCTGGGCTTCTCTGCGCTGGCCACGACCAGCAGCGGTTTCGCGGCGACCCGCGGCCTTCTGGACGGACAGGTCGACCGTGAGGGCGTGCTGGCCCACGCCGCGGAGCTGGTGTCCGCCACGAGCCTGCCGGTCAGCGCCGACCTGGAGAACTGCTTCGCCGAGGACGCCGCCGGAGTGGCCGAGACGATCCGGCAGGCGGCCGCGGTCGGGCTGGCCGGGGCCTCGATCGAGGACTTCACCGGCGATCGTGACGCGCCGATCTATCCGCTCGACGTGGCGCGTGACCGGGTGGCCGCCGCGGCGGAGGTGTCTCGCAGTGCAGGATCACGTCTGGTGCTGACAGCCCGCGCGGAGAACCACCTCTATGGGCAGGGCGGTCTGGACGACACCATCCGCCGGTTGCAGACCTTTGCCGAGGTGGGGGCCGACGTGGTCTATGCGCCCGGGCTGACTGACCTGAGTGACATCCGCCGGGTTGTCTCGGAGGTCGGTGTGCCGGTGAATGTGCTCACCCGAGGTGGAGGACCCACTGTTGCCGAGTTGGCCGGGGCCGGAGTGGCCCGGATCTCGGTGGGTGGCGCGCTCGCCATTGTCGGTCTGGCCGCAGTGGCCGAGGCGGCTCGCGAGCTGCTCGAGCAGGGGACGGTCGGTTTCACCGAGCGCGCCCAGGAGGGCGCCGCCGTGGCACAAGCCGCCTTCGGTGACGGGAGTTGACGGTGGACGAGAAAGCACGGTGAACGGGAATGCACCGTGACGCGATGTTGTTGATCGATTAACTAATTCTGATCGAGAGGCACTGACATGGCAATCGTGGTCACTGGCGCAACCGGACACTTTGGACGACTCGTGGTCGAGTCCCTGCTCGAGCGGGGCGTTCCCGCAGGGGACATCCTTGCCACCGGCCGGTCCACGGAGCGACTGACGGAGCTGCAGGCGCGCGGGGTGCGCACGGCCGTCCTGGACTTCGATGCACCGGCCGACGGTGTGCTCAGCGCTGGCGACGTCCTGCTCCTGGTCTCCGCCAGCGAGGTGGGTCAGCGTGCGCGGCAGCACCAGAATGTGATCGACGCGGCGGTCCGTGCGGGCGTGTCCACCATTGCCTACACCAGCCTGCTCGATGCCGCCGAGAGCGACCTGATCCTCGCGCCGGAGCACAAGGTCACGGAGGAGGCCCTTCAGGCATCCGGGCTCCCGGTCACCATCCTGCGCAACGGGTGGTACACCGAGAACTTCGAGCCCGCGCTCGCCCAGGCGCAAGCGACCGGAGCCGTGCTCGGGAGCACCGCCGGGGGACGCATCTCTGCTGCCCCGCGAGCCGATTTCGCCGAGGCAGCCGCCGTGGTCCTCACCACCGAGGGCCACCAGGGCAAGGTCTATGAGTTGGCTGGCGACAACTCGTTCACCCTGGACGACCTGGCGACCGCCTTCGGGGACGTGCTCAACACCGAGGTCTCGCACCGGGACGTGGACGCCGACACGCACCGCGAGATGCTGGCCGCCGCAGGTCTGGCCGACGGGCTGGTCGGCTTTCTGGTCGCCGTCGACCAGAGCACGGCGCAGGGCGCGCTCGAGAGCTCATCAACGGACCTGTCCCAGCTCATCGGGCGCCCGACCGAGCCGCTGGCCACTACGGTCCAGGGCTGGAGCCCTTCTCGCGCCGCCTAGAGACCGGCCATCCACACGGGCCGTGTTGACATCTGTTGTTTACCCAGGAAAGGGACACTCCACCCGTGACCGAGTCCGTCCACGACATCCCCGGTGTCTTCCTGGCAGGTGAGCGTGCTGCAGCGCCGCGCACCCTGGTCGACATCTTTGAGCGCACGGTCGAGGAGGCCCCCGACGCGATCGGCCTCGACAGCGGCGCTCAGACCCTGACCTATGGCGAGTTCCTGGAGGCGGCCGAGGCCCTGGCGGCACGACTCGCGGAGGCAGGCGTCGGTCGCGGGGCCCGCGTCGGGGTGCGGATCAAGTCCGGCACCACCGACCTCTACGTCGCCATCGTGGGGACGTTGTTGGCCGGTGCCGCCTATGTCCCCGTGGACGCGGACGACCCGGAAGAGCGGGCGCGGGTGGTCTTCACCGAGGCCGGCGTGGCGGCAGTCCTCGGCAATGACCTGAGCATCAGCGTGCGCGAGGGCGCGACGATGGGGCATCCGGGGGAGCGGGCGCAGCCAGACGACGACGCGTGGATCATCTTCACCTCCGGGTCGACCGGCACGCCCAAGGGTGTGGCTGTGACCCACCGCAATGCCGCTGCTTTCGTGGACGCGGAGTCGCGGATGTTCCTGCAGGACGAGCCGATTGGCCCGCAGGATCGGGTCATGGCGGGGCTCTCCGTCGCCTTCGATGCCAGCTGCGAGGAGATGTGGCTGGCCTGGGCCTATGGAGCGGCCCTGGTGCCCGCCCCCCGATCGTTGGTGCGCTCTGGTGTCGACGTCGGGCCCTGGTTGGTGGCCAACGACATCACGGTCGTCTCGACCGTGCCGACGCTGGTCGCGCTCTGGCCCGCCTCGTCCCTGGACCAGGTCCGCCTGCTCATCATGGGCGGCGAGGCCTGCCCCACCGAGCTCGCAGCCCGGCTGCAGGCACCTGGGCGAGAGGTCTGGAACACCTACGGCCCCACCGAGGCCACCGTCGTGGCCTGCGGGGCCATCCTGGACGGCACCGACCCCGTCCGCATCGGGCTGCCACTTGACGGCTGGGACCTCGCGGTCGTCGACCAGGACGGTCACCCGGTCGCCGAGGGCGCCTCGGGGGAGCTGATCATCGGCGGCGTCGGTCTCGCGCGCTATCTCGACCCGGCCAAGGACGCCGAAAAATACGCTCCGATGCCAACGCTGGGGTGGGAGCGCGCCTACCGCTCGGGAGACGTGGTGGTCAACGACCCCGCGGGCCTGCTGTTCGCCGGTCGCGCGGACGACCAGATCAAGCTCGGTGGCCGCCGCATCGAGCTGGGCGAGATCGACGGTCAGCTGCTGCGCCTGCCGGGTGTTGCCGGAGCGGCAGCAGCGGTGCGCACGACGAAGTCCGGCAATCAGTTGCTCGTCGGCTATCTCGCGGTCGATGACACCTATGACTCGGAGACCGCCCTCGCCTTGCTCCGCGAGCGCATGCCGGCCGCCCTGGTGCCGCGCCTGGCCGTGGTGGACGACCTGCCGACCAAGACCTCCGGCAAGGTCGATCGCGACGCCCTGCCCTGGCCACTGACCAGGACGGGCACGGGACCCAAGGGTCTGAGCGAGCTGCAGCTGTGGATCGGTGAGATCTGGGCTGACGTGCTCGGCGCCGAGGTGACCACACCCAAGGACGACTTCTTCGACTTCGGCGGCGGCTCCCTGACTGCCGCGCAGACCGTGGGGCGACTGCGCGAGCAGTACCCCGAGGTGGCCGTCGGCGATCTCTATCGCAATCCGCGTCTCGGTGCGCTGGCAACCGCGCTGGAGAACCTCGGCCCGGGCCCGGCAAAGTCGGACCGCACCGTCCCACCGATCCCACCGAAGACGCAGATCGGCCAACTGCTCGCCCTGCTCCCACTGCGCACGCTGGCCGCCGGCCGTTGGCTCGCCTGGGTGCTCCTGCTGAGCACCCTGGCCAGCGCGACCCTCGGACTCGACTGGCTGCCGAGCTTCCCGCTGTGGCTGGTCATCGCGACCGGCCTCATCTTCCTGGTCCCACCGGTGCGGATGGCCCTCGCGGCCCTGCTGATTCGCGGCACCCTGCGTGGAGTGCGTCCAGGGTCGTGGCCGCGCGGCGGCAAGGTGCACCTGCGCGTCTGGCTCGCGGCGCGGATCCAGGACGAGCTGGCGGCCGTGTCGACCGCCGGTGCGCCCTGGCTGCAGTGGTATGCCCGGTTGCTCGGGGCCAAGATCCGCCCCGACGTTGACCTGCACGCCCTGCCGCCGGTCACCGGCATGCTCGAGATCGGCACCGGTGCCTCGGTCGAGCCCGAGGTGGATCTCACTGGCTATTGGATCGATGGCGACCTCGTGCACATCCACCCCATCCGGATCGGTGCCCACGCCCGGATCGGTGCGCGCAGCACGCTCAGCCCTGGTGCCCGCGTGCGCCCGAGGTCGGTCATCGCACCGGGCTCGCTGGTGTTCGGGGAGGTGCCGGCGGGGCAGACCTGGTCCGGCGCGCCGGCCGAGCGGGTCTCGGAGACGGCGCGCGGTCCCTGGTCGGAGGAGCGGCCACCCAAGGGCCGGGTCTGGTGGCTCGGTTATGCCCTGGCCGGCATCCTGGTGGCCGGGCTGCCGGGCCTGGCCTCGCTCGCGGGTGCGGCGGTTCTGTGGCCAGCGGTGCAGGACGCGGACACCTGGGGCGAGGCCCTGCGGGCCGGTCTCCCGTGGCTGCCGGTCGCCGCACTGCTGGGGTATGCCGTGCTGGGACTGCTCGTGCTCGTCCTGGTCCGTCTGTGCGGGCTGGGTCTGCAGGCTGGCTTCTATCCGACCCGCTCGGCCTCCGGCCTGCGGATCTGGCTCACCTTCCGGGTGCTCGACGAGGCCCGCACCTGGCTGTTCCCCTACTACGCCGGAGCGATCACCCCCCTCTGGCTGCGGCTGCTGGGAGCCCGCGTCGGCAAGGGGGTGGAGGCCTCGACGGTGTTGCTGCTGCCCAAGTTTGCGCACATCAACGACCACGCGTTCCTCGCCGACGACACCCTGATCGGCTGCTACGAGCTGGGTGGCGGGTGGATCCGGGTTGAGCACGTCAAGATCGGCAAGCGTGCCTTCGTCGGCAACTCCGGCATGGTCTCGGCCGGGCGCAAGGTGCCGCGCGAGTCGTTGGTCGCGGTGCTCTCGGCCGCCCCGCAGCGCAAGAGCATCAAGAAGGGCTCCTCGTGGCTCGGCAGCCCGCCGACCAAGCTGCGACGTGCCGCCGAGGAGGTCGACTCCAGCCGCACCTACGACCCGCCGACCCGGTTGAAGGTCTATCGCGGGATCGTCGAGACCTGCCGGCTGGTGGTCCTGCTGCTCCAGGTCGCGCTGCACGTCGCGGTGGGCGCCGTGCTCCTGGTGCTGCTCGCCTGGCACCCGCTGGCGGCCTTCGCCCTCGGCGGGGTGGTGCTGATCGGTGCCGGCGTCCTGGCTGCCCTGCTCACGGTGGCCGCGAAGTGGTCACTGGTGGGACGGCATACGACGCAGGACCACCCACTCTGGTCCGGTTTCGTCTGGCGCAACGAGCTCGCCGACACCTTCACCGAGGTCCTGGCCGCGCCGTGGTTCGCCTCGGTGACCCAGGGCACCGTGGCGCTCAACGTGTGGCTGCGGATGCTCGGTGCGCAGATCGGTCGCGGCGTCTGGTGTGACAGCTACTGGTTGCCGGAGACCGACCTGGTCCACCTCGGCGACGGCTCGACCGTCAACCATGGCTGCGTGGTGCAGACCCACCTGTTCCACGACCGGGTGCTGAGCATGGACCGGGTCACCCTGCGCAAGGGCGCCACGCTCGGACCCAACAGCGTGATCCTGCCCGCGGCCACCATCGGCCGGCACGCCACCATCGGCCCCGCGTCCCTGGTCATGCGCGGAGAGTCGGTACCCTCCCAGACGCGGTGGATCGGCAATCCGATCGGGCCCTGGGAGCAGGAGGAGGAACAGTGAGAGGTGCCGATCCCTACATTTCCGGGCACGGGGACCTGCGGTATGCCGTGGAGCACTACGACCTGTTCCTCACCTACGGGTTGCCGAGCAACAAGCTCGACGGCACGGCGGTGATCACGGCTCGTGCGCTGGAGCCGCTCACGCAGGTGGTCCTGGACCTGCGGCTCAAGCCGCTCAAGGTCACCGTCGAGGGGCGGCGGGTGACCCGGCACAAGCACCTGGTCGGCAAACTCACCATCACCCTGGCCGAGCAGGTGGCTGCGGGCGAGGAGTTCACCGTCACCGTGAAGTTCTCGGGCAACCCCAAGCCGATTGCCAAGCGCGGGCAGGACTCGGCCGGTTGGGAAGAGCTCGAGGACGGGGTCATCGTGGCCTCGCAACCACATGGCGCGCCGTCCTGGTTCCCGTGCAACGACCGCCCGTCGGACAAAGCGACCTACGAGCTGACGCTGGTCACGGCCGCGGACTATCACGTGGAGTTCAGTGGCGAGCCGGTGTCTGTGCGGCGCCGGGGCGCCAACCGCATCTGGACCTTCGCGCAGACCGAGCCGATCTCGCCCTATCTCGCCACGGTGCAGATCGGTCGTTACACCGTGATCGAGCAAAAGGCGGTCGTGCCGCTGCGCGTCGTGGGGCCGGCGAACATCAGACGCAACGGGTTCTCTGCCTCATTCGGCAAGCAGCCCGAGATGATCAAGCTCTTCGTGGACCGGTTCGGGCCCTATCCGTTCAGCGGCTACACCGCCGTGATCACCGACGACGATCTCGAGATCCCCCTGGAGTCGGCCTCGCTGTCGACCTTCGGTCGCAACTTCGCCTCGGGGGAGTGGGAGTCGGTGCGCCTCGTCGCCCACGAGATGGCGCACCAGTGGTTCGGCAACGCGGTGACCGTCGCGGAGTGGAAGGACATCTGGCTGCACGAGGGCTTTGCCTGCTATGCCGAGTGGCTGTGGTCTGAGGAGAGCGGTCACCAGACCGCCGCGCACTGGGCCAACCATCACCACGGCATACTCGCTGGTCAGTCGCAGAAGGCGCCGCTGAGCGACCCCGGCGCCGCCCTGATGTTTGAGGACTGGGTCTACAAGCGCGGGGCGCTGACCCTGCACGCGCTGCGCACCGAGGTCGGCGATGAGGCCTTCTTTGGGGTCCTGCGCTCCTGGGTGGCCGCCAACCGTGGCGGCTCGGTCACCACGGAGCAGTTCGTCGCGCACTGCTCACTGGAGCTCGGCCGCGACCTGTCCGCGTGGTTCACCCCCTGGCTGGACGAGAAGCCCCTCCCGCCCCTCCCGTAAAAAGATAGAGGTTTCGCACGCCCTGCCCGTCTTTTCGTAGAGGTTTCGCACGCGCGCTGCCCGTGCTTCGTAGCGGTTTCGCACGCCGGCGCCGTCTGCTTCACTGGGGGCGTGGCCGCAGGACTCTCCCCCCGCCTCGCCGCCATCGTTGACGCCCTGCCCCTGCGACCAGGCCTGCGGGTCCTGGAGATCGGTGGAGCGCCGGGCGTTGCTGCTCGGGCCGTGGCCGCGCGGATCGGTCCGGGTGGTCACATCCTGGTGATCGACAGGTCAGCCACCGGCGTGGCCAAGACTGAGCGACTCGCAGCACGTGAGATCGGAAGCGGCCTGCTCAGCACCAGGTGCGTGGCCGTTGAGGACTTCGAGTGCCTCGGCGACGAAGGGCGCTTCGACCTCGCTTTCGCGGTCCGCGTCGGCGCCCTGGACGGGAGGCACCCGCGCGCCGGTGAGCTCGCCCTGCCCCGGATCAGGGCGGCGCTGGTGCCGGGTGGGACTTTGCTGGTCGACGGGGGTGATCCACTGGGTGAGATCCCACTGGACTGACGGGACTCAGGTGTCCTTGCGCCTGCCGCGAATCAGGACACAGAGCCCGCCGAGGCCGAAGAAGATGGCGCCGAGAATGCAGACGATCAGAACCGAGCTCGCAGGGAAGCGGGCGTAGGTCACTGATGCCGGGTCAGTGATTGCAAAGAAGGCACCCAGCGCGCAGGCAACCCCCAGGAAGGCCGAGGCCGCGCCGATCGTGCGGAAGAAGCCGTCCTTGGTGATGTTGGCGTGCTGCACCGTCAGCAGCACCAGCAGCCCCCCGCCGAAGAAGAGCCCGCCGATCACCGCGATGGGCCGCGAGCCTGGGTCGACCACCCACAAGAAGATGCAGGCGATGACCAAGGCCGCGGCCCCGAGGACTGCTGGCGTCGGCACGGTGAGACCTCCTGGATCGCTTCACATGACGAGCCAGTGTGCCATCAGCCGCAGTGATACCAGTCAGACATGTAGGACGCGTCATCCATGTCGGAGCCGTAGTCATGACCGTTGACCTGTCCGTACATCGCGGTGCACTTGCCGTTGACATCGTTGAGGAAGGAGCCGCCGGCGTAGCTGTAGTAGTGGCCCTCGTCGTAGCGCCAGCGGTTCTCGCCACCACCAAAGTTGTCGTCATCGACCCAGATGGACGCGTCGGTGAAGGTCGCGTCACCGTCGAGGTAGTTGTGCGTGATCACGCAGTTCTGACCGCCGGAGCCAGCCGTCGAGGAATACCAGAGCTCGACACGACCGATCGTGGTGCCATAGCCATTGACCAGGTCCTCGCTCTCCAGCAGCGTGCCCACGCACGCGTCGCGGATCCCTCCGTCGACGCCTTGTGGTGTGCCCGTCCCCTCGAGTGCACCCGTGCTCATGGGAACACCGCCCATCATGTCGGTCTTGCTGGCCCCGTCGGCCCCCGTCTCGCTGGTGCCAGCCTCGGTGGCACCGGCGCTAGTCAGGGACGCCGGTGCAGCGTCAGTGAGGGCTGACCGCATCTCCTCCATGCCGCCGGCCACCGCACTGCGCAGCAAGTCCACGGTGTCGGCCTCGGGACCGGCCGCACTGGCTGCCCCCACCCCCGCGGTGGCCAACAGCGCCCCCGCTGCCATCGTGCCCAGGACTGTCGAGAACTTCTTCATCAGATGTCTCCTTCGTCGAGTGGGGCGATGTTGCTCCTTCCGAATCCCCCTGATCCGGTTGCTCAACACGACGAGACGCCGCCTGCCGAGAATTGCGGACTTTGCCCAAAATTTGCGCAACCTTTGGGTGCTCCCGCACGTGCTTGACCCGCGGGAAGGCAAATCTGGTTGCCTTCCCCGGGCCGCTCAGCCATCCTCGGTGACATGACCAACAGCTCGTATGCCGACAGTTGGGTGCCCGTGCATCGCGACGACGGGGAGCTGATCGGGTTTGTGGCGCAGGACGCGACAGGGTGGCGTCCCCTGACCGTCTTCGGTCACCCGATCGCTGCTGCCCGGGGTCAGGAGAGCGCACTGGACCGGGACAGCGCCGAGGACCGGTTGCACGCCGTGGGCATGAGTTATCTCGCCGAGAGGTGGGAGGTGCGTGATGGCGCTGACTGGATCAGCGCCCAGCTCGTGGAGGCCTCGCCGGCCGGCGTCACGGTGCAGCTGGTCGACTTCTTTGACCACGCCGACCGCTATGGCGAGCGGCAGAGGCTGACAGCACCGGTCGAGGAGGACCAGCTGCGACTGGCCTGACTCCACCCATGCGCTCGGTGGGATCAGTGAGGACAACACCATGCGCTCGGTTGGGGTGATTTTTCGGTCGCCCGCGCGCTCGGTGGGGTGATTTTTCGCGCGCCCGCGCGCTCGGTCGCTGTGGGGTCAGGCTTGGCCGCGGTAGAACCCGACGCGGGCCAGCGGCTCGACCAGCTGGTCCTCCTCGTAGGACAGGTGGGAGAGCAGCGTGTCGCTGAGGGCGTTGACGGCGTCGTCCAGGGCGGTGAAGTCGTCTGGCGTGGAGACGAACTGCACCAGGGCGCGGTCGACGGACTCGATGACGTCGTGGATCACGATGTGCTCCTGCTCGAGGCGGTCCAGCACCGGTGTCAGCTCCTTCTCGACCGATCGCAGGTGCGGGAAGACCGAGGTGTCCTCCAGGCTGTGGTGCGAGGTGACGGTGGTGCAATAGCGCGAGCAGTAGGCACCGAGCGTCCAGTTGTTCTGCTTCATCGTCATCTCGTTGAGGGAGGACCGCGCCGAGCCCACGTCGAGGGTGCTGGCCTTGACCTGGTCGATGATCGAGCGCACCTGCGCGAGCTCGTCACGCAGCATGTCGTGGACGTCGATGAGGTGCTTGCCCATCTGCGCCCCGCGAGCGGTGTAGGTCACCTCCGGCCCGGACTCGGCGCGACGCGGTCGGGTCGACTCGTCCCACGGCATCGAGTCGCCGAGGCGGGTGCCGTCGTCCGGGGTCGGGTGCACGCCGAGGCGGTCGTACTGCGCCTGAGCCGCTGGCGCCGGACCGCCAGGCTCAGTGGTGGTGACGATCTGACCGTCCGCGTCGCTCTCCGGTGCCGCACCGGGGGTGACGGCGGGGGAGACCTGCGTGTCGGCAGACTGCCGCTCGGCGGCGACCAGCTCGCGGACCGCCGGCGCGACCTCCTGGCCGAAGACCTGGATCGCGTTGGGGTCGTCGGCGGCCAGGATGAAGGTGCCGATGCCGTGGCCCAGGGCCAGCTCGGCGAGGCGCTCCACCCAGGCGTCGGTGCCGCCGCGAGGAGGGCTGATGTTGAGCAGCCGGCGGACGTCGCGGGGGTCGCGGCCAGCGCCATCTGCCGCCTCGTCGATGATCTCGTTGCCGACGCGCAGGTCGTCGTCGGACTTCAGATAGCCCTCGGAGGGCAGCCAACCGTCGGCGAGCCGGCCGGTGACTCGCAGCATGCGGGGCTTGTAGGCACCCAGCCAGATGCCCATGTCATGCGCTGGTGCGGGGCCTCGCTTGGCGCCGACCACGTGGTGGAACTCGCCGTCCACGCGCAGCACCGAGGTGTCACCCGCCGCCCAGATGCTGCGGATGACCGCGATGGCTTCCTGCAGCGCCCGCACGGACTCGCCAGGGGTGAGCCGGTCGGCGCCCATGGCGACCATCGCGTCCCAGAAGGCCCCGGTGCCCAGGCCCAGCTCGACCCGGCCGTTGCTGAGCAGGTCAAGGCTGGCGGCGGAGCGGGCCAGCACGGCGGGTTGCCGCAGGGGCAGGTTGGCGACGTTGGGCGCCAGGTGCACCCGCTCAGTGCGGGCCGCGACATAACTGAGCAGTGTCCAGGTGTCCAGGAAACCGGGCTGATAGGGGTGGTCCTGGAAGGTCACCAGGTCCAGCCCCGCCGCCTCGCTCAGCTGGGCGAGCGTCACCGCCTGCTGCGGCTGCTGGTTCGTCGGGGTGTGGAAGGTGCCGAACTGCAGGTCATGGCCATAGTCAGTGCGGGGCGTTGGGGTCTGCGAGGTCACATCGGTCCCAACGTCGTCAGCCGACCCGTTTAGTCCCAGCTGCCGTTGTCACAGCCGACGTCAAGGATGGATCACTCCGCCATGGAAGCTCCCCAGGCATCCAGGGCCGCCTGGATCTGCTGGTCGGTGCGGTGCTCAGTGCGGCACATGATCGTCCAGCGGACGCCGAACGGGTCCTGGATCGAGCCGAACCGGTCGCCGGTCACCTCGAAGTCCGCGGGCTCCTCGCGCACCCGCGCTCCGCGCTCGCGGGCCAGCTCGACCGTCGCGTCGACGTCGGGCACGTAGATGGCCAGGCTGAAGGTGACGTCGTCGGAGGTCGGGTCGCTGGCCACGGCATGGAACTGGTCGCCCGGATCCATCACCTGCAGGCGTCCGGCCGCCAGCTGGAGCTCAGCGTGCAGCACGGACCCGCCAGGGCCGTCCATACGCGAGGTCACGCTCGCGCCGAAGACCTGCGTGTAGAAGTCGATCGCCTCGCTCGCGGGGGAGACCACGAGCATCGGGCTGAGGGTGGAGTAACCGTCGGGCGTGTAGTTCGTCGTCATGTCACCCATCGTCACTAGGCTCGAGGGGTGGCGCTTGTAGATCTGCGACAGGTCTATCCGGGTCGGCCCAGGGGAGTGCTCTGGCCGGCGGCCGGTCAGGACGTCTTCTCGGTGGACCGTGAGGAGGACATCCCCGAGCCTCTCTCACTCGTCGTGCGCCACCTGTGGAGCGTCACCTGGCGTCACCCGGGTCCGGGGGGCCACCGCTCCAGCGTGCTGACCAACCCCATCGTGCACCTCACGTTCGAGGACGCAGAGGGCGGCGAGCTGCATGGTCACCGCGTGCCAGCGGCCCTGGTGCACGGCCTGGTGAGCCGCGTCTTCAGCGTCGATCTGCCGGTGGCCGGACGCGTCACCGGTGTGGCCTTCCACGCCGGTGGACTGGCTGCGCTCCTTGGCGTCGGGATGCAGGAACTCACCGACCGCGTCGTCCCCGCCACGGAGCTGTTCGAGGAGACCGTCACCCGGCTTGCCGGCCAGGTGCTGGCCGAGCCTGATGAGGCGGCCCGTCGCCGACTGGTCCTGGACCACCTCGGTGAGCTGCTCGCACCGGAACGTGACCGGGTGGCTGGCGACTCGGCATACGCCATGGTGCGGGAGGCGGAGAGGTTGATGCGGTCCCGGGAGTTGGTGACGCTGGGGCCGATCGCCCAGCAGTTGAGTGTCTCGACGCGCACTCTGCAGCGGATGTTTGCTCACTCTGTCGGTGCCTCCCCGCTGTGGGTGCTGCGCCGCTATCGGTTGCAGGATGCAGCCACCGCGATCGATGCCGGGGAGGGCACTGATCTGGCCGGACTCGCGGTGTCGCTGGGGTTCGCCGACCAGGCCCACTTCACGCGGGCCTTCACCCAGGTGATCGGGGTGTCGCCCTCGCGTTATCGCGCGGGCGAGCGGCCCTAGCCCCGGCGACCTGCGGTGAGCGTGTAGGCGCCCAGGCTCAGGGCGACCAGGGCGCCGAGACCACCGAGCCAGTCATAGCCGAAATATTGCACGACCACGCCTGCCAGTGCTCCGGCGGCCGCGGCGGACAGGCCCATCGTCAGGTCCGAGGCGCCCTGCACCGAGGCACGGTCCTGCACCGAGGAGCCACCGGCGATCAGACCGGAGCCGGCAACCATCGTGCACGACCAGCCCAGGCCCAGCAGGAAGAGCGCCGCCAGCAGACCGAGTGACCAGCCGGCCTGCGACAGGGCCGCCAGCACGCACGCGGTCACCTGGATCACCACCCCGGCCAGGATCACCGGACGGGCCCCCCAGCGGTCGGTCAGGTAACCGGCGACGGGAGAGAGGCCATACATGCCCAGGATGTGCATCGAGATGACGAAGCCGATCACCTCGACCTCGGCGTGGCCGTGGGCCATGTGGATCGGTGTCATCACCATGACCGAGACCATCACGATGTGCCCGCCGGTGACCGCCAGTGTGCCAAGGAGGATGGTGGGGGAGGCCAGGATGACGCGCAGCCCGTGGGCCATCGAGCCACGCTGTCGGACACGCGGTCCCGTCGGAGTGCCGTGGTCAGCGAGGGCTCGTGCGGTCAGCAGGGGGTCGGGTCTCAGCGCCAGACTGACGACCAGGGCAGCGAGCAGGAAGCCTGCGGCGCTGAACAACCAGGCACCGGCGAGCGGCGGGATGCCCAGGCTCGAGGCGAGGGCCTGGCCCGGGCCGAGGATGTTGGGTCCCAGCACGGACCCGATCGTGGTGGCCCAGACGACGAAGCTCAGGTGTCGCCCGCGCCGCGAGGGCGGGGCGAGGTCGACGGCGGCATAGCGGGCCTGGCTGTTGGCCGTCGACGACGCGCCGAAGAGCGCCGTGCCGAGCAGCAGCAGCCAGAAGCTGCCGAGGACGGCCGCCGTGATGGCCAGGGCGGCGCCGACGGTGCCGATCAGATAGGCGGTGACCAGCCCCACGCGCCGGCCGCGTGCCGCCATCAGGGCCGCGATCGGGATGGTGATCAGGGCACCGCCGAGCACCTGGGAGGTGTTGGCCAGGCCAGACAGGTCGTCCCGGCCGCTGATCTCGGCGGCCATCAGCGCGGCCACCGCGATCCCGCTGGCCACCCCGACGCCACCGAGGACCTGGCTGGACATCAGAGTGCCCACGGTGCGGGTCTGGAGGGCGTGGATCTCGGGCGGCAGGGGCGGCGCTGGGGTGCTCCCAGTCTGATCGCCAGGGTGTGTCACCGGGACAGTCTGTCAGGGTGCTTGGTGTCAGGGTGCTTGTCCGGGCCGGCAGAGCCCCTACGCGGTGGGCAGCGTGGGGCGCGCGACCCCGGCGAACGTGGACAGACTGAGCCAGCCGGGCAGCGCCGCCCTGGCTGTGGCGCTGCCCTCGAGGCGGAGGTCATGATCGCGCTGGGCCTGGGCCCAGGAGATGTCGCCGCGCCAGACCCGCACCATGGTGCGGAGAGGGCAGATCACCGAGACAGCCGCCGCAAAGCCCGGGTCGAAGTCGCACAACTCGACCTCACCCGCCTGGACCACCAGCCACCACCGGTTCTGCCCCCGGACGGGCACGTCCGTGAAGTGGAAATTCACGACCGTGCGCTCGTCGGGGAGCGCGCCGAGCACCACGTTGCGCCGGACGTCCCACATGAGCAGGTGCGGGTCGAGATCCTCGTCGCCCAGTTGCGTCATCCACCGGGCGCCCCACTCGCCGAGCGCCATGATGACCGGCGCCAGTTCCTGACCGCCAGGCGTGAGCTCATAGCGCACCCGTCCGCCGATCTCCTGTCGCTCGACGATGCCCACCCGAGTCAGGTCACGCAGCCGCTTGGACAGCAGAGCGGGTGACATGCGCGGCACGCCCCGGCGCAGTTCGTTGAAGTGGTGGCTGCCGCAGAGCAGCTCGCGGACGATGAGCACGGTCCAGCGCTCGTCCAGGACCTCCATGGTTTTGGCGATCGGGCAGAACTGGCCATAGCCGTGCATCGTGACTCCCTCTCCGAGATCACCGTACTCCTGATGATGCGCGCTGGTACAGGTCTGGAACTATCGCCGCGGACGCCGTGGGTCCACCGTGGAGAGTGCACATTTCACCCCGTGAAGGAGCCCATGATGACCACCCTCTCCACCCCAACCCCTGCCACTGACCACACCCCACGGCCGGACCCGACGTCGGCACCTGCACCCACACCGGCACCCGAGGGGCCGACGCTGCCCCAGCAGGCCGGCGCCCTCCTGGGCCACGTGGCCGGCTATATGGCCAGCCACATCATCGAGATGGGCCTGAACGCTGGCTTGATCAGGGCGCTGGGCGAGCAACCCAGCCTGAACCCCGAGCAGCTCGCGGACCTGCTGGACCTGGACGACTTCTACACGTCCGTATGGTGTCGGGGCGCCTTTGGCGCCGGCGTCCTGGAACGCTCTGGTGACGGTTATCAGTTGGCACCGCACCTCGCCACCCTGCTGCTCGACACCACCTCACCGGCGTATGTCGGAGGGATCTTCCCACTCATCCAGCGTCCGGAGATGTTCGGACGGTTCGCCGAATCGCTCCCCACGGGGGAGCGGATGTGGTGGGACGACACCAGCCCAGAGTGGATCAGGGCCGTGGCCGGGACGGGCGGCCCGTTCTATACCCGACTGATCCCGGGCGGGCTCGGACAGGTGCCCGGTCTCGCGGAGCGACTGGCCGGCGGTGCCACGATCGTGGACTCGGCCTGCGGTGCCGGCACCGGTGTGATCCGACTCGCTGAGCACTACCCGGGCTGCCGGATCACCGGTGTTGACGGTGACCCGCACTCGGTCGAGCGGGCGCGCGAGCGGGTGCTCGCCGCTGGCCTGACGGATCGGGTGCAGGTCCTCTGCCAACCGCTGGAGGAGATGCACCTGCCGGAGCCGGCTGCACTGGTGGTGAACAACATCTCCATGCACGAGTGTCGCGACATCGACCAGGTCACGCAGCGGGTCCGGGCGACGCTGGAGCCGGGCGGCTGGTTCGTCATCTCAGACTTCCCCTTCCCGGAGTCCGATGACGGCCTGCGCTCGGTGCCGGGGCGGATCATGTCCGGCATCCAGTTCTTCGAGGCGCAGATCGACGACCAACTGCTGCCGCGGTCGGCCTATGACGACCTGCTCACCCGGCACGGGTTTGCTGACCTGGGCACCGTCGGCCTGACGCCCATGCACGCCCTGACCTGGGGACGTCGCCCCGCCTAGACAGCTCGCCTAGACAGCTCGACTCGACAGCTGGTGTGACAGCGTGGGCGCTGTGCAACCCTCGCCCGAGATCTTCGACCTGTTTGCGGTGCCCGCGCACCCCCTGCCGGTCGACGGTGGGCAGGGTCACGGCGTCCGCGCCGGTGACCTGGTGCTCTCGCCCGGGCGCGACGCGGCCACCGCGGCCTGGCTCAACCCGGTCCTGGCCCGCCTCGCTGCCCAACTCGACCACGAACAACCGAGATCACTGCGGATTGCCATGCCCATCCCGTCGCGCGACCTGCGATGGGTCATCGACGGGTGGAGCGCCACCCGGCACGAACCCGACGCGCAGCCGTGTCGGGACCTGGACGTGCTGCGAGCCACAGCTCGCTTGCTGCACGCCCACCTCGCCGCTGCGGTGACGACGGCGCCGAGCGGCTTGGCCGCCCGGGACGATCGCTGGGTCCGCGCCGAGCAGGCGACCTTCGGGACCGAGCCGCCCCTCGGCATACTCGGCAGTGATCTGGCCGCGGAGTGGGTGGTGACCGATCTCGGGCCCGACCAGTTGGTGCATGGCGATCTCGCCAACAATGTCCTGTTGGACACGAGCGGTCTGCCCGTGGTCATCGACGTCGCGCCCTACTGGCGCCCCGCGCTGTGGGCGGAGGCGGTCGTCGTGCTGGATGCGGTGCTCTGGCTCGGTGCGGATCTCGGCGTGCTGGGGGAGTGGACCGCCGGTGCGCGGCGGCAGGCCATGCTGCGGGCCGCACTCTTTCGCTTGCTCAGCGATGCCGAGCCCGATGTGCCACGTTATCGGGCGCTGCTGTCGGCGCCGGTGAGCTGACGAACGCCTGGACTCAGGTTTCGTCCTGGTGCTCGGCCACGGCCTCCTCGAAGCCCATGCCGAGCTCGTCCAGCTCGTCGGGGTCAAGACCGAGGGAGCGGCGCACGCGCCACCGCCCGGAGCACAGCAGGCCCAGGTCGGCCGGTGGCCCGTCGCTGTCCTCGACCAGGGCGATGCCGCGGTTGTACCACGCCAGCGCCTGCTTGGTCTCGCCGCGAGCCTCCCAGATCGTGGCCATCGTCCAGTAGGTCTCCGGGTCGACCGGCCTGCTGCGACGCAGGTCCTCGGAGGTGGCTTTTGCGTCGTCGGGGCGCTCGAGCAGGAAGAGCAACTCGGTGGCGAAGGCCCGTGGGTCGGCGCCCTCGGAGATGCCTGCGTCGCTGGAACGCAGGGCCTGCGCCAGGGCACCCTCGACATCGCCGGCCTCGGAGAACTGGAAGGCGGCGCGCAGCAGGATGTCACCGACCCAGGCGCCATCCTGCTCGTGCGGGTCCGCGGCCCGGGCCACCAGCTGCGTGGCTGCCTCCGCATGCGCGGCCCGGGAGCTGTCAGCCAGCCCCTCGTCGAAGCGGTCCAGCCAGTCAAGGTCGATAGGTTCACGCACGCCCACACCCTAAGGGTTGGGCGCTCGCGGGAAAGGACTTGGTGACTGTCGGTGGTGGGGGCGAAGATGCCCCATGTGACTTCAGCCGGAGCAGGGGCCCCCATCGTTGTCGCCGAGGACCTCACCAAGGTCTATGGCGACAACCGAGCGGTCGACGGAATCTCGTTCAGCATCAGCACGGGGGAGTCCTTCGGGCTGCTCGGGCCAAATGGCGCCGGCAAGTCGACCACCATGCGGATGATCGGTGGCACGCTGACCCGGACCAGCGGTTCCATGCAGGTCGCAGGGCTGGACCCGGCCGAGCGCGGCCCCGAGGTCCGGGCGCACCTGGGTGTGGTCCCGCAGCAGGACAACCTCGATGAGGAGCTGACGGTCCGGGACAACCTCATCGTCTATGGCCGCTATTTCGGGCTGCCACACTCCTATCTGCGCACCAAGGCCGATGAGCTGATCGAGTTTGCCCAGCTCACCGAGAAGGCCAAGGCCAAGACGACGGCGCTGTCCGGCGGCATGAAGCGCCGCCTGACGATTGCTCGTGCCCTGGTCAACGAGCCGAAGCTGCTGCTGCTCGACGAGCCGACGACGGGTCTGGACCCGCAGGCCCGCCACGTGCTGTGGGACCGGTTGTTCCGGCTCAAGGAGGTCGGCGTCACCCTCGTGGTCACCACGCACTTCATGGACGAGGCCGAGCAGCTGTGTGACCGGCTGATCGTCATCGACCACGGCCAGATCATGGCCGAGGGCAGCCCGCGTGCCCTGATCCGCGAGCACTCCACCCGTGAGGTGCTCGAGGTGCGCTTCGGGGCCCAGCGCAACGCCACGGTCGTCGACCAACTCGAGGACGTCGCCGAGCGGCTGGAGTTGCTCCCTGACCGGATCCTGATCTACACCGATGACGGTGAGGCCGCCCTGGAGGAGATCTCCGGGCGTGGCCTGACCCCGATCACCTCGCTGGTGCGCCGCTCCTCTCTGGAGGATGTCTTCCTCCGGCTGACCGGACGGACCCTCGTTGACTGACACCGCCGCAGACCTGCAACGTCTCGCCGCCTCCGGTCGTGTCCCACCACCGGAGGTGATGGCGGCGCGTGCCCGCCGGTGGGGCTGGTGGTATTACATCGAGTACTGGCTGCGCACAGCCAAGGCGTGGGCGCAGTCGATCCTGATCTACATGATCGGGGAGCCGTTGCTCTATCTGATCGCCCTCGGTGTCGGTCTCGGCACCCTGGTCGACAGCGGAGTCGGCACCGTGGACGGGGTCTCCTACCTGGTCTTCGTCGCACCTGCCCTGCTGATCTCCACGGTGGTGATGTCCACGGGCGGCGAGCTGACCTACCCGGTCATGGCCGGCTTCAAGTGGGACCGGCTCTACTACGGCCCGCACGCCACCCCCGTGACCCCGGCCCAGATCGGCACCGGCCACTTCCTTGCGGTGCTGATCCGGTTCTTCGTGCAGGCCGCGATCTTTTGGGCCATCATGGTCGCCTTCGGTGCCGTGCCCCGCGGTGTCCTGGTCTCTGCCCTGGTGATCCCGATCGGGGTGCTGTCTGCTGCGGCCTTCGGTTCGCTGCTGCAGGCCTATGCCTCGACGTTGACGGACGAGGGCTATCAGTTCGCCTTCGTGCAGCGCTTCGTCATCATGCCGATGTTCCTGTTCGCTGGCACCTTCTTCCCGCTGTCCTCCATGCCGATCTATCTGCACTGGATCGGCTGGATCTCACCGGTGTGGCACGGCACCCAGTTGGCCCGCCAGGCCAGCTATGGGGCGGTCGAATCGCTGTGGCTCACGGCGGTCCACGTGCTCTTCCTGGTTGCCTGCACGGTGATCGGCGTGTTCTGGCTCAGGCGCAGCTACACCCGACGGATGGGGGCCTGATGAGCGTGCCGGACCAGCCCAGCGTGAGCAAGCGCCCGCTGTTGCCCGAGTTCCCGGCGGATCGTCCGCTGGGCGCGATCTACGGTCGCAACGCCCGTGCCGTCATCGAGCGTGGTTTCCGGGTCATCGCTCGTCAGAACTGGGCCATCCTGGTCTCCGGGTTCTTCGAGCCGGTGCTGTATCTGCTCGCGATGGGGCTGGGCCTGGGCGCCCTGGTCGGGGAGGTGAGGGGCCCGGGAGGCACCTCGATCCCGTACACCGCCTACATCGCTCCCGCGCTCCTGGCGACCTCGGCGATGAACGGTGCGATCTACGACTCCACCTGGAACGTCTTCTTCAAGCTGCGGTTTGCCAAGCTCTATCAGGCGATGCTGCAGACGTCGCTCGGCCCCATGGACGTCGCGCTCGGTGAGATCTTCATGGCGCTCTTCCGCGGCTTCCTCTATGCCTGTGGCTTCATGGGCGTGATGCTGGTGATGGGCCTGGTCACCTCACCGTGGGCCATCCTCATGGTCCCGGTGGCACTGCTCATCGCTGTTGGCTTCGCCAGCGTCGGGATGGCGGTCACGTCCTATCTGAAGTCCTTCCAGCAGATGGACGTCATCAACTTCGTGATGCTGCCGATGTTCCTGTTCTCCGCGACGCTCTATCCGATCGAGGTCTTCCCCGAGGCCCTCCAGTGGTTCATCAAGGCGATGCCGCTCTGGCACGGCGTGGAGCTGATGCGCCACCTGGCCGTTGGCTTCGTCTCGGGCGCAACACTGGGGCACGCGCTCTATTTCGTGGTCATGACGATCTTCGGCGTCTGGTTCACCACGACCCGACTGCGAGCCCTCTTCCTGCGCTAGGCCCCGAGCTCGGCGTTTGACAGCTTGATTGGTCGACGGTTGCGCGGATTAATGATGGCTTTTGCGTGGCTTAATGGGTAGAATTGGCTCATGAGATCCGATGTAGTGGCCACGCACGCCGATGCCACCAGGATGGACGTCCATGATCTGGTGCGCATTCTGAACGAGAGCGTTGGAACCACGGTTGTGCAAGCAATGACTGGCACGAAGGATCGTGGTCAGCCCGCCAGGTGGGCGCGACCCGATGGGCCCGAGCCGCGTTTGAAGACGGTGAACCAGCTCCGGTTGGGCTACCGCGTGTGGCACCTCCTGTCACAGGAAGAAGGGCCTGACGTTGCCCTCGCCTGGCTCGTCGGATCTAATCCGCGCCTCGGGGAGGCAACGCCAGTCACTGCGGTGCGCGACCTCAAGAGTGCCGAGGTTGTCGGGGCCGCTCTGGCCTTCATCGACGGGTCCCCGGCTGCGTGAGCACCGCGGCACGCTCCCGTGTCTGTCCTCGAACCGGGTTCTATCTCGTGCCGGCGCGCGGTCAGGACGGCTGGCGTGTGGCGCAGGAGCGCTACACCCGCTCTGGCGGCATCCTCGCGGTACGCGCAAATCGGCACGTTGGCCCGATGCCAGAGGATGTTCCCGACCGTCGTGGCCGTTTCGACACGATCGGGCGAACTGTCTACTTCGGCGACCAGGCGATGACTGCGTTCGCCGAGGTTCTGCAGGATTTCCGTGCCGCGCGGGTGGCACTGCAGGCCGACGCGGACTCTATCGGCATGACTGCGGAGGAGTACATCACCAAGGTTGGCGATGATGCTTCGGCCAATGGCCGTGAGCGACCATGGGCCATCGGTGTCGACTGGCAGATGAGCCGCTGCCTGCACCGCGTAGCTATGCCCTCTGATGGGTGGTGGGTGCAAATCGATCGCAAGGAAACACTCAACCGCCTTGGACTGGATCTCGCCGAGCCCTTGAGGCAAGCGGGAGTTCCCATGCTCACCCTCAGTGGAACCAGCGGCGAGGACCGAGCAGTGACGACGCTTCTTGCCGAGCATGTCCGTGGCCAAACGCTCTTCGATGGATCTCGCCCGCTCGGCATCCAGTTCATCTCCAAAACCGGATACGGCGCCTGCTGGGCTTGGTGGGACCGCCGAGCCGACGGCGGCCTCACGCCAGGTGCGAATGACCCGAAGAGCATTGGTGACTGGAACATTGACGGTGCCGCATTCCGCTCCGTCGCCAGCGACTGGGATCTCGGGGTGCTCCCCGGGAAACCTCGCTACTGATCGCACCGGGGATGTCCCGCTTCCCGAACGCCGGGAAGCGGTAAGTTGATCGATCGGCTCTCGGGTGGGCTCTGGTGCGGGCTCGTGTGACTTGACCGCCAGCTGTTTCGTCGTCGCTCGCCGCCGACGGACCGATTCGGGGACCCTCATCCGCCAGGGCGCAGGCCTTCTTTGGTCCACGTTGAGAGGGGCATAGGGACCTTGAACGCGCGGTTGCTGGCTTTATTGGTTTGATTGAGCGAACACGGGGCCGGCTCGGAATTGGGTCGCGTCGGCTTCGGTGAGGAGCGTGAGACCACCGTTCTGGGTGTCCCACAGGACGTAGTGGGTGAGTCCGTCGTCAGCGACCCTCACGATGAGGGTGCCGCGGTCGACCCAGCGCACTGGTGTCACGGTGTCAGCGTCGGCCTGCAGGACACTGAGATTGTTCAGCGTGCCGTCCTTGGCGAGCACCAAGCTCACGGACTCCGGCACTTCGCCCTGCCACCCTTCGGGTTCGATCACGGTCTGGTCCTGGGTGGTGATGACGGTCGCGACGCGGTCCTCGGCCAGTGCTGACTGGTAGCCAGGCTGGCTGGTGAAGCCCAGCGGGGTTTCCTCGACCACGTCGCCGGCCGCGTCCAGCTGCTGCAGCACGACCGGGCCGGACTGCTCGATCTCGCCGGACTCCTCGTCCTCGGCGGCCTGCACGATGATGCGCCATGGGGTGATCTCCCGGAGTTGGCTCCACGAGGCGTCGTGGGTGACCTGCCCGGTTGAGGTGTCGATGATCATCGCGCGGTCCTCGCGCAGGTCGACCGCGAGGCGGTCGTCGTCGAGCCAGAAGAAGTCATTGGGGACAGTGTCGGGATACTGCCCGCCGGCCTGGTGCTGGGCTGCCTCACCGGTCGATGCTGTGACGATGACGATGCCCTCGTTGGTGCGGTAGGCGAGCTGGTGACCCGTGGGAGAGATGGAGGTGTCCAGGAGGGGTGGCGACCCACCGATAGAGAGGTGGGGTCTCGGAGTCACCCGGCCCACGCCGGTGGCGGCCGTGCGCCACTGCTGGTCTGGCCCCAGGACGAGGAGCGCGCCGTCATCCTCGGACACGACGGCCGCGATGAAGGATTCCGTGGGGTCCTCGGTGAGGGTCGGTATGCCGTCAGTTGGGGGCTCGAGGACCTCCGGCAGGAGGGTGGCTGCCTGGGTCAACTGCTTGAGGTCGATGAGCTGCATCGCTGGACTCAGGATCTCGGGCCGCGGATCCTCAACGATGGGTTGCGGGTCGAGGACGGTGGGGGCGACCCAGCCGTCGATGACCAGGTAGTCACCGTGGACGCTGATCTCCGCCCCATCCCTGAGCATCCCGGTCACCAGGGACTCCTGGCGGACCCCGGGCCCGTCGCAGCCAAGGGCAAGGACGGCCTCGAAGGGGTCGTGGAAGATCGCTGCCTCGCCGGTGTCCAGCAGCCAGGACTGCGTGAACCCCCCACCACAGCCACCGGCGATCCTGAGGTCCCCAACCCCCGGCGAGGTGAGCCGCAGGTCCGCCTCCGGGTCGGGCTCGGTGTCGACGAACTCACGATCCGGGAACTGCGCAACCAGCTCTTCAAGCGGGGCCTCAGCCCAGTCCTGCGCGAGGTCCTCCCACGACGCTGCCCGCGCTGCCCCGATCTGCGGGTCCGTGATGTCAGAGCGTGCGAAACCGACAGAGACCGGCTCGAGGACCGGCTCCTCGCCGACAGTGCCGCTCAAAAGCAAGGTGGTCCCGTCCTGGGCGACCAACGGTGATCCGCTCAGGAGTGACTCCCACCATTCGGAGTCCCGCCAGGACGCCCGGTTGGGCACGCAGGTTGCCGCCGGGTCTGGGTCGGGATCGACGTCCCAGTCGCCAGTGGTCACCACCCGCCCTCCGGTGACCGTCCCTGGTGCCTGCAGCGCTAGACCACAGCCGCGGACGGACCAGGTGCCCTCCTCGAGGGTCAGTGTGATGCCAGGGTCGTGCTGCTCGGCCTGCTCGGGGCCTCCCATCCACATGAGTTCATCGGTGAGGTGCCAGGTTGTGGTCGACCCGTCGTCGGGGGTCCACGGCTCCAAGAGGCCGCCGGCGTGCCCGATCTCGCCCTTCTCGCTGGTGAAGGCCAGCACGGTCGGCTGCCCGCTTATGGCCGGCTCGTCCGTCCCGGACGTCGGCCCGGCCTCGGAGGTCTGTGCCGTGTCGTCACCGGCGGTGCCTGCCGGCCCTGAGTCAGGCAGGGACAGCGCGCCGCCGTTCCAGGCGATCGCGCCGACGAGGGCGGCCGCGGCGACCGCGCCACCGGCTCCCCACCATGCCCGAGAAGTGCGACGTTTGCGGGATCGTCCGGCAGACCAGGCGGTGTGGGACAGGTCCGGGTCGGGGACCTTCTCGGCGGCACGATCCATGGCGTCGCGGATCTCGTTCTCGGACATCAGCGCTCATCTCCCTCAGCGGGTGCAGCAGTGGCCAGGTCGGGCAGCAACCCGCGCAGCGTGACCAGTGCCCGGTGCGCCTGGCTCTTGACGGTGCCCGGGCTGATCCCGAGGGCATCGGCGATCTGGACCTCGGACTGGTCCTCGTAGTAGCGCAGCACCAGCACCGCCCGCTGCCGCGGCGGCAGCTGGGCCAGCGCGTCGCGCATGTCTGCCCCGGAGATCCAGGACTCCACCGGGTCCGTCCACTGGTCCTCGCCTCCGGTGCCGGTCAGCGTGTCATCACGGATGTCGTGGGGCCACTCGCGTCCGACCTTGCGCCAGCGCGAGACCGCGTCGCGATAGACGATGCGGCGCACGAACCCCTCCGGTGAGCCGGTGCGGACCCGCTCCCAGTGATGGGCCAGCTTGGTCAGCGCCTCCTGCACTAGATCCTGGGCGATCTGGTGGTCGCCACAGACCAGGTATGCTGCCCGCACCAGTGCACGTTGCCGCGCCCGCACGAAGGCGACGAACTCCTCCTCGAGTGGATCCACGTCACCTCCTGTGCCGACCGTTGACAGCCCCAGCCTGCCGCGTCGGGGGCAGACCCGTTAAGAATTGAACGCGAAATCAGTCCCGGAAGGTTGCATCAGCGGGAAATCACCGAACGCTCCTACGCCAAGTGTCGGGCCTCCATGCCGGGAGTCAGCACTCAACGCTTGACAACCGTCCCCCGGGAAGGGACTCAGTCGGTGCTCTTCTCGCAGTCCGGTAGGGGCGGCACCTCGTCCATTGGTCGGACGACAGCGCGGCCCTGAAGGTGTTTGTCCTGCGCGTCCGTGTGGTGCAGCGCCAGGTGTCCGGGATAGGCGTGGAAGTCGCTCGATCCCAATGGTGCATGGCTGGTGAAGCTCTCACTGCGAGAGTCGTAGACGTACTGGTGATACTCGGACTCCGAGTCCTGGCCGTACAGGGTGAGCACGTCGTCGTTGAGGGTGAGTGTGCCGACCTCCCACACCTGTTCGGCCATGGCCGTGCCAGGGCCGGTGATCGTCTCCACGCCTCCCCTGTTGGGGTCGTAGAGGTGCACGGTTGACTGGGTGGTCACCCACGCCAGAGAGTCTCCGCCCGCGGCAAACTCGCTGAGCCCCTGGGCATCAAGCAACTCAGCCGGAACCTCTGGCACGTCGGCTCCGATCGGGACCTGGAGGACGTGCGCTTGTCCGTCGTGGGGCCAGGATCCGACCAGCAGGGAGTCGCCGAAGAATTTGGGTTTGTCGAATGGTCCTCGGGCTAAGGTTTCGGTCTGGCCCGTGCCGACGTCGTAACTCTTGAGCGCGCGGTAGTCTCGCTCTTCCTCGGTGGGATCGGACTGCACCCAGTAGGCATTCCCATCGTTCATCAGGGGGTACATCAAGGGCATAGCGCCCGGGGCTCCGTCGGGGTAGTCCTCGCGGGGGCTGGCTGCAATCTGTGTTGCTTCGCCACGCTCCGCGCTGTCCCAGACAAACCCTGTCCAGGGGCTGGAGAACAACTCTTCGTTCTCATAGACGGAGAAGGCCAGGTAGCGTCCGTCGAATGAGGCGCCGAGGACCTGCTGACCAGGGGTATCGCTGAGGTCCATGACCTTCACCTGTTCGCCGTTGGCGGAGGTCCATATGAGGACCACCCCCTCGTCAGCTTCGAGATAGAGCGCCTCTGCCCTGGAACCGTCATCATGGACGGTCAACAGCGTCGCAAAGTCGTCTTGGTCGGCCCCGCGGGGTGCCCCCAAAGCGTCTTGCCATGTCTGAGGAAGCTGTACCTCGCACCGCCCGGCACCTGCCGGTGGGGCCGCCTGCGTTGCTGGCACCGAATCTTCGGACTCATTAGCTGCCGCAGTGTTTGGCCGTGCCCTGTCCGCTTCGGTCGTGACGTCTGCAACTGATGTGGGCGAGGGAGAGACGGTCGCGGTGGGCGAGCAGGCGGTGAGGCCAAGGGCCGTGAGCAGAGCCAGAGTGACGGCCGCAGTGCCCCTACCAGACATGGCCACGATCAACGCCTGCCCCACCACTGGCCGGGTCCACGTAGTAGGCAGTCGAAACATGGTTGCCGTAGCCCCTGATCGCGCAGATGTGTTTCACAGTCTGCGCAGACTACCCAGGATTGAGTCAGCTGGTGGAGACCTCACCACTCGCTGGGCTCAACTCGGCCCGAACCACCTGCGGCAGATGTACGCGTGCGCGGATGGCAACCAGCCGGGGATAGGCACGACATAATGTTGGAGTGTCGCTTCGTGTCGTTGGGCAACAGGCGCTTTTCTTCGTCGGCGCTGCGCTCATATTTGCTGGCGTGGTCACTTATGCTGCCGAGGGCTCCAGTTCCTTCGGTTGGTTCGCTTACCAACCCTTGGGCGATTCGGTCGACTCCAACCTTCTGATCCTTCTGCCAGGTCATATCTGGGGACTAGGCATGAGCTTCGTTGGCTTACTGGTGCTGACTGGCTTGGTCGGTTACCGACTGGGTCTGAGGCGTCACTCCCACGCGCAGAGTCAGGACTGAGCGCGCCGCAGAGAAGTCGGGCGCGCCGCGTTCATAGCTACTCGCGGCAGCAGCGTGCGCGCGCGCTCAGCGCGGCATGCGCGTCTGCACGGTGACAGGTCCCCCCATTCTGTATTACGCTTTAGAGATGGAGAAGATCGAGGGCGTCCCGGTCACCGACGAGATGATCCAGAAGTGGGCCGACGAGGCTGAGAAGGGCTACGACGTCGATCAACTGCGCAAGCGAGGCCGTAAGCTAATGGGCGATGGCCCAGCTCGAGTGGTGCCGGTCCGTCTCGACGACACCCTGCTCATGGCACTGGACAAGCGTGCCGAACGTGATCACACAACCCGCTCTGAGCTGATCCGTGCGGCCCTGCGTGCCTACGTCGCGTGAAGGTCAACCCTTCAGCGCTCAAGCACGGCATCAGCGAACCCGACGTTCTGTATGCGGTCAACCACTGGGCCTACGCCAGCGATCCAGACGATGACATGCCCGCCAAGCAGTTCGTGCTGGGCTTCGACCGCAGCGGCCGACTTCTCGAGCTCACCATCCTGACCTTCGACAGTGGGCACCAACTCGTGATTCACGCGATGAAGGCTCGGCGCAAGTACCTGCACCTGCTCGAATGAGCAGACACGCACGTTGGGCACTCGACCTTAGTGCGGCAGTTTAGGAAGCGTCTGAGAGGCGGCGTACGAGGTACTGGTTCAGGCTGAGGTGTTCCTGGGCGGCGTTCACGGCTAGCTGGCGGTGTAGGTACTCTCCTACGCGCAGGTTGAATTTGCCTGAGTAGTTGCGGGTCGCAAAGGGCACGGGCACGGGCTCGCCGGTGGCGGTGAGATCGTCGACGACTTCGCGGACGAGGTCACGCAGGCCGGCCAGTGCCTCTTCCTGGGTGCTGGCCAGCCAGGACAGGGATGGCAGCTCGAGGCAGGTAGCGAGGAACTCCTGGTCCTCGGCGGACCAGGTGACGCGGTAGCCGTAGTGGGTGATGTCGATGGTCGTGGTCATCGCTGTGCCTCCTTCTTGTCGATTGCTGTCAGCACCTGTCGGACCTGTTAGGTCTTGGCCTTGCCGTGCTCATTCTGGATATTTACGCGCGGGTCACCGGGCCAGGGCGTCTTGAACACCGCGTGAGAACCCCCGCGTGTCCGCGGTGGACCGAAGTAGTGCTCACATACCTTGGCAAGTTCCTCGTACCGCACGTTGCGAGGGTTGGTTCTCATCGAGTCCAGGATCTTCGCGACGGACGGCACGCTCCATGGTACCGCGGACAGTACCGAGGCTCAACGGCTTGAGGGTCGCTCTTTCGCTGCGCTGTCAGGCAAGGTCAGGTGCCTGAGGCCATGTAGGCGGCGAGGATGTAGTTGGGGTGGCGGTCCAGGTTCTTACGGGCCCGGTCGTAGCGCATCGTGGTGCGCGGGTCGGCGTGACGGGCGGCGATCTGCACGTCGCGCAGGTCCACGCCCGCGTCGAGCATGGTGGTAACGAAGGTGTGGCGCAGCATGTGCGGGTGCATCCGAGGCAAGCTGATGCCCGCATCCTCCGCTAGATGCCGCAGGCGACGCGTGGCGGCGTGCCGGTCCATCCGCACCTGCCGACGATTGCGCAGGACCGGACCCGCGTCTCGGCCATCCACCGCTCGTTCGATTGCCCGTTGCACGGTCGGCGGCAGAGGTGTCAGCACAACTTGGGAGCCTTTCCCGCGGACTTTCAGAACCCGGTGGCCGTGCTCCTCGCGCAGGTCCTCGACGTCCGCACCGCAGGCCTCGAAGATCCGCAGGCCCAGGAGCCCGAGCATGGTGACCAGCGCGAAATCGTTGATGTTCGGGCTCGACCGGGCAGCGTGCAACATCGCCTCGAACTGCAGGTGAGACAGGCCCAGTGTGGGCGATTCGGGAGGGACATGAGGGCGACGGACGTGCTCGGCCGGGGACATCTCCAGGAGCCCGTCGATCAAACAGGTGCGGTAGAACCCCACGACCACGGACAGTCGGCGGGAGATCGTGGCCGGCCTGTACCGGCGAATCTCCTGCATCCACCGCACGTACAGCTCGACATGTACCCGGCCAGCGGCCAACGGGCCAAGGCCGCGGTCCGCGCACCAGATCAGGAAACATCGCAGATCTGAGTCGGTGTGGCTCCGAGTCAGCCCGGTGTACCGGGCCAGATGCGCCGCGACCGCACGACGCAAGACACCGTCATCACCAAGCGCGACGGGAACGAGAACAGGCTGGGACCGGGATGCACTCATAGGCCATCATGACGCTGCCCGTGCACCACGGAGAAGGCCACGACCCACGCGCCCGCCGCGGCAGCAGAGAGTGCTTCTAAGGCGCCCCGGGATCTTCATTGAGCTCTTCCCGAAGTCGAACCCACCAGGGGCCGGCTCGTCAGTCGCCAAGCGCAAGATCAGCGGTCCGGACCGCTCCGAGGGCGTTTGACGATCGCAGCGAGCAGAGCCAGTGCCGGCGTCAGGAGGGACACGGCAGCCACGGTGGCCGCACCGTGGACCGAGGTGAAGAGTGAAACCAGGGTGGCGACGATGGCGGTGAAGAGAAACCACATAGGGAGAGCGAGCACTGCCAGCACCACAAACAACGGGCGCAGGCGTGGGAGAGGGCGAACCACTGTTGTTGACCCAGTAATCAGGGCGATCAAGCCGACCGACCACAGCCACCACGCCGCCCGCCAACGTGCCGGATCCTCCAACGTGCCGCACTGGGCGATCTGGCAGGCGCCGGTCACGATCAGTTCCGGCTGCGGGGGTGCCCACACGCTCGCGGCCGCCATGATCACGAGCCCGGCCAGCATCAGGAGCGCGGGAAGCTTCAGTCGCACGGTGTCAGTCTGACCCAAGCTTTGGCCCGGCTGGACGGATCGCACATCGACCGACCCTCGGCACGAGCCGGACGCGGCATGACAGTGCGTTTCGTGCAGGTCCCATCCGAACGCCTCTAGGCTCGCAGCATGAAGCCAGCCCCTCGGCAGGTAGCCAAAACCGTGACTCAGATCCTCCGGTCAGTCTGGCCGCAGGGCCTCGATGAGGGACTCCTATGGCTGGAGGCGATGGGAATTCGGACCGACACGGCCACGGAGACACCCCGGAGACGATCCTCTCGTTCCTGGCATATGGCCTCCATGCCCACGTGGGGGACGGCGAGAGCGGGTTGGGGCACTTACCAGGACCGGTTCGCCGACGTTTTCTGGTTCCTCTGGGACGACGAAAGCTCCGAGCGCGTCCTTCACGCGGCGACCGAACTGGCTGACCATCTCGCCGACGCCCTGGGTGAACCGACAGAGACCACAGAACCGACACCACTCAGCGGAGGGACCTGGTGGTGGCAACTGGAAGGGCACAGCATCGAGATGTATGCCTACACCGACGCCCGAACGCCTGATGGCCACCCGACAGGGCCGCCCTGCGTGCAGCTGTCCGTCGACCTGCGAGAGGTGTCAGATCCTCGCGAAGCCGAAGCGCGTCGGTTGCAAGGAGCGCCGGGGTTTGGATAGTGCCGTCAAGCGCGACCTGCGGCATGTGCGGATGCTTCTGGTCGCATGGACCTACCTACTGGTCAACCTTAGGTTGACGACGGGTTTGTGGCCGTCTAGTGTTGAAGTGTGCGGTTGACGGACTCAGCGTTCAGGCATGGGATCGCCGAGTCCGACATTCTGCACGCGTTGAGAAACGCGGTGCGACTCGTGGAGATTGAGCAGTATGGCGAGGAGCGGCTCGTCGTGATCGGGCCGGACAGGGCTGGCAACTGGTTGGAGTTGGTAGCCATGCCAGCCCATGATGCAGACCGGATCATCCATGCCGACCGACTGCGACCGAAGTTCTACGAGCTCCTGAAGTGAGGTGATCTGCATGGCAACAACGAACATGAACGATATCGAGAAGGTGCTGGACGACCTCGACCCAGTAACGGTCCAAGCTCGCGACGCCGTTCACTTCCGCCGGATTATCGCGGCGAAGGAAGGAGTGTCTCAGGCCGAGCGCGAACTGCACGACGCCGTTCGTGCGGCGCGCGAAGCCGGTGACTCCTGGTTGAGTATCGGTCTCGCGCTCGGCGTCACGAAGCAGGCCGCACAGAAGCGCTTCGGCCGCTAATCATGTGCCACCTCGCGGCAGATGAGTGCGTTCAGGCTAGGTCTTCGAAAGAGTCCTCTCCCGGCCGCCAGCACATCCACTCGCGGTCACGGAACCCCTGGAGAAGAGCGATTTCGGGACCGACGAGGTCCTGCCGGTCAGGGTGTACAACGACAGCCCCGTCATCGAACTCGATTCGCAGGCCGAGTCGGGTCTCTTCACGGGTCTGCCGCACAACGCCCGGAATCAGGGCTCGGAGCGCATCGGCGTAGCCGATCTGCCCGTCCACAAGCGTGCCGGAGTTGTGTTCCACACTTGGCATCACGTCACAGTTGAGGACCGGCATGTCTGCCGTTGGGCCGTCGAACCGCAATTGGACGTAGTCCATAACGAATTGCACGGAGAAGAGGCGGAAGCCGACTAGCCGGCCAAGCAGCTCGTTCGGGACGTAGGAAGGTCGCGGCTCCATGGACATTGGGCCATCATCCAGCACTCGGCGATCTGGCGTCCGCATTATCGGCGCGAGCGGATCGCGGCAAAACCGGACGCTTGTCACCCGAGGCGTGGGAGCACGGTTTTCGGATTCGCTATGGCTCTTCCACCGCCTGGTTGCCGTTCATCCGGAACATGTAACCGCGCGTCGTCCCACGTCGGCAGCCTGCTCGACGAGGCGCTCATGGAAGGGAGTCCGGAAAGATCTTGGCGCGGAACCGGTAACAACGCTAGTAGAGGCCCGGGCACCCAAACCTAGCCTCCGTGGTCGGTATGTCTATGCTTTCGCCCATGCCTGAACCGCTCCAGACACCCGTCCTCGCCGGCGGCGTGGTGACGCTGCGCCCGCACACGATGGCGGACCTGCGACCGGTGCTGGAGCGGTGCCTGGACCCCGAGTCGGTCCGGTGGACGACCGTGCCGACGGGGTACACCGAGGACATGGCGCGGGACTACCTCGAGCAGATCATCGAGCCGTCCGCTGAGCAGATCTCCTGGGCGATCGAGGCGGACGGGCAGTATGCGGGCACGATCGACCTGCGATCCGGCGGTGGCGAGGGGGAGCACGCCTCGGGCGACGTCGGTTACGTCACTCATCCACGATTCCGGGGGCGGGGCATCATGACCGCCGCAGTGACCCTCGCGGTCGACCACGCCTTCGACGTCCTCGGCTGGGAGTTGCTGGTCTGGCAGGCCAACATTGGCAATGTCGCCAGCTACAAGCCCATGTGGCGCAACGGCTTTCCTCGACCACTGTCTGTGCCCGCCCTGCTCAACCACCGGGGGGTGATGCGCGACGGGTGGCATTCGGTCCTGGAGCCGGGCATGCCCCGCGAGCCGCAGGGCCGGTGGGAGGATGTGAGCGCCGCCCTGCTCCGCGATGTCGAGCAGGCGCGTCGCCCAGGTTGACGATCGAGCCTCCCCGCATGGCGCTGGGGCAGGACCCTCCGAAGGCCTGGGAGGGGTGACCTCACCACAGGGCGAGCGACACCCCGATCTCCAACAATGTGCTGCCTGCACGCGGCATGAGCGTGCGGTTCCTTGGGTGCGTTCGCAGCGGTGTGCTGCCATTGCCGTGATTCCTCCCGGTTCACTGATCTGCGTCTGTCTATGCTGGCGGGACCGATTGCCTTGAGGGGGCCGTTCGTGGGGATCCACCGAGTAGGTAGAAAGTGGGTCTTGGTTTGCCTGGCCGTTGTTGTGGCCGGTTGCTCGGGCCCAGGTGGTGAAGGTGCCATCGCGCAGACAAGCGGCGCAGAGTCAACAAGCCCCCCACGGCCGCAGGTTCCGCAGGAGATCGACGGGCTCGTGGAGGCTGCCGACGACGGCGGGGGTGACGGGGCCTCGTCCCATGAGGACACACTGGAACAGTTCGCCGCGATGGCCGGGATCGAGGATCCGCCCGAGGTGGATCCGATCCGGGTGATCAGCCAGGCGGAGTGGTCGGATGTCATGTTCGAGTGCCTGACCGAGGTCGGGTTCCCGGTGACGGTCGGGGAGCATGGCGACGTCGGCATGGAGTTCGCCTCCTCGGACCAGATGGCAGCCTACGACCGCGCAATGTATGTCTGCATGGCTCAGTACCCGGTGGACTCCCGGCATGCCGAGGCACTGACCGACGACGAGCTGGAGATCTACTACGGCTGGGTGCTGGAGCATCCGGTGGCGTGCATGCGTGAACGGGGGCATCCCGTGGCCGAGCCGCCGACGCTCTCCACGTTTATCGCGAACTACCGGGCTCGTGGTGAGCTCAACTTCTTCGCCGACGGGCTACCCGTCGGACAGGAGGCAGAGATCATGAATGATGTCTTGGAACACTGTGAGACTGAACCGCCGCTGGAGGTGTTATCCACCGACTGAGGGCATCTCATCGTCACTCGGTCCAGCCGACAGTTGAGTCGGGTGGGTTCGAGCCCGACCTTCGACACCATCCCTCACACGGTCCGCGGCATGTGCGGATGCTTCTGGTCGCATGGACCTACCTACTGGTCAACCTTAGGTTGACGACGGGTTTGTGGCCGTCTAGTGTTGAAGTGTGCGGTTGACGGACTCAGCGTTCAGGCATGGGATCGCCGAGTCCGACATTCTGCACGCGTTGAGAAACGCGGTGCGACTCGTGGAGATTGAGCAGTATGGCGAGGAGCGGCTCGTCGTGATCGGGCCGGACAGGGCTGGCAACTGGTTGGAGTTGGTAGCCATGCCAGCCCATGATGCAGACCGGATCATCCATGCCGACCGACTGCGACCGAAGTTCTACGAGCTCCTGAAGTGAGGTGATCTGCATGGCAACAACGAACATGAACGATATCGAGAAGGTGCTGGACGACCTCGACCCAGTAACGGTCCAAGCTCGCGACGCCGTTCACTTCCGCCGGATTATCGCGGCGAAGGAAGGAGTGTCTCAGGCCGAGCGCGAACTGCACGACGCCGTTCGTGCGGCGCGCGAAGCCGGTGACTCCTGGTTGAGTATCGGTCTCGCGCTCGGCGTCACGAAGCAGGCCGCACAGAAGCGCTTCGGCCGCTAATCATGTGCCACCTCGCGGCATGACAGTGCGTTTCGTGCAGGTCCCATCCGAACGCCTCTAGGCTCGCAGCATGAAGCCAGCCCCTCGGCAGGTAGCCAAAACCGTGACTCAGATCCTCCGGTCAGTCTGGCCGCAGGGCCTCGATGAGGGACTCCTATGGCTGGAGGCGATGGGAATTCGGACCGACACGGCCACGGAGACACCCCGGAGACGATCCTCTCGTTCCTGGCATATGGCCTCCATGCCCACGTGGGGGACGGCGAGAGCGGGTTGGGGCACTTACCAGGACCGGTTCGCCGACGTTTTCTGGTTCCTCTGGGACGACGAAAGCTCCGAGCGCGTCCTTCACGCGGCGACCGAACTGGCTGACCATCTCGCCGACGCCCTGGGTGAACCGACAGAGACCACAGAACCGACACCACTCAGCGGAGGGACCTGGTGGTGGCAACTGGAAGGGCACAGCATCGAGATGTATGCCTACACCGACGCCCGAACGCCTGATGGCCACCCGACAGGGCCGCCCTGCGTGCAGCTGTCCGTCGACCTGCGAGAGGTGTCAGATCCTCGCGAAGCCGAAGCGCGTCGGTTGCAAGGAGCGCCGGGGTTTGGATAGTGCCGTCAAGCGCGACCTGCGGCAGATGCGTGTGCCTGCTCGGCGGGCCCGTGTATGGAAACGCGTGGCGTTCTGATCCTCGCTCGATAAGGTTCACCCCGTGCTGAACGAACCCCGAGCTGGCGCTCGGCCAACCACGTCCGAAGACGGCCCACACCGACAGGTCGACCAGCAGGCACCGCCAGCCATCTGGGGGCAGCTGGTCGCCGATGTCTTCTCCCTCGAGGGCGTCGTCGAGGGGATCAGCCAGGTGTCTCCCGCATCGTCGCGGGCGGTCTACCTCAGAGACATGACGCAGGAAATTGCGCCTGAAACGTCTCTGGCGCCGGGCAAGCGACTCGAGCCGGTCCATCTTCACGGGGTACAGGACACCAGCGTGCACCTGGTACTGCCCACGGCCCGAGGCCAAGAACTGGTCCGTCTGGGCTGGGCAGAACCGCACCAGTACGCGGATTACGGCACAGAGTTCATGATCTACGGTCCTCGAGACACCGCCGAGCTGACAGGTGTTCTGTCAGTCATCGACGAGAGCCTGAACTTCGCGCGCGCCGGCGCCTAACAGCACTGGAAACACGCGCGTCGCGGCAGAAGCGTGCGTCAGGCGGCTGCGTGATCGGGGGCCTGACGGTTCTTGCGTCGCCGTCTGAATAGGTGGAGCAGCGACTGATGGACCGCAACTCCGACAGCGGTGTTCAAGGCAGCGAGGGCAGCTGCTCCGAGGAACTCAGTGGGTGACTCGATGATGTTGTCGAACCACAGAAACAGCGGCCAGCCCAGGGCCCCGACCACGAGGCAGGTCTTCCACCAGCGGCCTAGGACCAACCCGAACAAGAGCATCGCGGGAATCATCGGCCCCTCCTCAGATCCTCACCGTACGCCGTGAGACCCGGTCATGGCCATGCTGCCATCAGCGGCATTTCCGGATTCGTTCAGGATGCGTCGCCAAGTTTGCGGATGACGTACTGGTTGAGGCTGAGGTGCTCTTCGGCTGCCTTGATGGCGAGCTGGCGGTGGAGTCGTTCACCGACGCGGAGGTTGAACTTGCCCGAGTAGCTGCGCGAGGACAGTGGGTCGGGGATCGGCTCATCGTTGCGGTGCATGTCCTCGACGACGGTGTTCACGAGATCGCGAAGGCTGTGCAGTGCCTCGTCCTGAGTGGGTGCGAGCCAGGACAGGGAGGGCAGCTCGAGGCAGGTGGCGACGAACTCTTGGTCCTCAGGAGACCAGGTGACGCGGTAGGTGTAGTGGGTGACGTCGGGGATCGTGGCGCTCACGGGGCTTCCTCCTTCTTGTCGATCGCTGCCAGGACCTGGCGGACCTGGTAGGCCTTGGCCTTGCCGTGGTCGTTCTGGATATTCACTCGCGGGTCCCCGGGCCAGGGCGTCTTGTACACGGCGTGGGAGCCGCCGCTTGTCCTGGGCGGTCCGAAGTAGTGCTCGCACACCTTGGCCAGGTCCTCGTACCGGATGTTGGCCGGATTGGCCCTCATCTGAGCCAGGATCTTCACAACTGACGGCACAACTGGATGGTACTACCCATAGTACCACTGAGCAAGGGTCGCGACCCGAAGCCGGGCTGGTCAAGGCGCGGACCGTCGTTCGTTTAGGTGCCGGAGGCCATGTAGGCGGCGAGGATGTAGTTGGGGTGCCGGTCGAGGTTCTTGCGTGCTCGGTCATAGCGCATGGTGGTGCGGGGATCGGCGTGGCGCGCGGCGATCTGGACGTCGCGCAGGTCCACGCCGGCGTCGAGCATGGTGGTGACGAAGGTGTGCCGAAGCATGTGCGGGTGCATCCGCGGCAAGTTGATGCCGGCGTCGTCGGCCAGGTGGTGAAGGCGACGGGTAGCGGCGTGCCGGTCCATCCGCCCGCCCTGCCGGTTCCGCAGGATCGGCCCTTCCTCACGGTGGTCGACGGCGCGTTCGATCGCGCGCTGCACGGCTGGCGGCAGGGGTGTCAGGACGACCTTGCCGCCCTTGCCACGGACCTTCAGCACCCGGTGGCCGTGCTCCTCGCGCAGGTCCTGGATGTTCGCGCCGCACGCCTCGAAGATGCGCAGGCCGAGCAGTCCGAGCATGGTGACGAGAGCGAAGTCGTTGATGTTGGCGCTGGTGCGGCCGGCCTGCAGCATCGCCTCGAACTGCAGGTGGGACAGGCCCAGGGTGGGTGATTCGGGTGGAACGTGCGGGCGGCGGACGTGGTCGGCCGGGGAGGCGGTCAGGACACCGTCGATGACGGCCGTGCGGTAGAACCCGGCCACGACGGACAGCCGCCGGGAGATCGTGGACGGCTTGTACCGGCGGGTCTCCTGCATCCACCGCACGTACAGCTCGACGTGCACCCGATGGGCGGTCAGCGGGTCGACGTGGCGTGCGGCGCACCAGGCCAGGAAGGCGCGCAGGTCTGACTCGGTGTGGGTGCGCGTCTGCCCGGTGTAACGGGCAAGGTGCGCCGCTATCGCCTGGCGCAGCGCGGCAACGGAGGGGTCCTCGGTCGGGACCGGAACGAGGGCGGCGGTGATCTGGAAGTTGTTCATGAACCATCCTGACCCGCAGATGATCGATGCGAACTCGAGCCGACCGACGCGCGGCAGAGTCGTGCGCTTGGTGAACCTCCCGATGATCAAGGTGTCAGGCTGGAGTCATGGCTTTCGAGGATGGCTCCTACGCGCGCATGTTCCAGCGACACGCCCATCCCTTCAGCGCCTGGTCCAGGTTGCTGAGCACACCCCTGCTCTTGGTGCCACTGTGGACCCGGCGCTCGTGGCTGTACGTGCCCGTCGGCGCCTGGTTCGCGGTCAACCCGGTGATCACTCCTCCGGCGCAAGACACGTCATCCTTCGCGACAAGTGCCATCGTGGGCGAAGAGTCCTGGAGTCGAGACCTGACATCCGAGCCAAGGGTCCTGGCCCTGACAGGCGCAGCCACTGCATCGCTCGTGAGCGCCATGGTGGCGAGCTACCAGCACAGGAAGGCCGTGGCGGTCGCCTGCACGGGAAGCTCCGTGGCACTTACGTTGTGGCAGTGGAAGATGTGGGCGGACCGGTTCACGCGCGAGACAGTGCCGGCCACCTGAATCCGAGCCGTCTTCGACGGGCACCCCCATCACCCCACCCGTCCTTGCCGCGGCAAGACAGGATGCCTACAGTTCGTCGAGGACTGCGAGGTCGTGGAGGTCCACGGCACGCGGGGGATAGCCACTTCGAAGCTCTCGGGCTCGCTCGGCACTGGCCACGACGACCGCTTGGCCGTCGATGAGGCCGGTGACTCTCTGCTTAGAAGGGTGGAGGTACACCTCGCCGTCGAGACCTTGTTGAACTCCGGTACCGGCCGGGTCCAAGCGCATTGCGTGGACGTCTACTTGCCCCAAGGGACTCGATAGCTCCACGCGGACTGGTCGCCAATCCTCGGTGACTCGGTAGCCGCGGGAGGTGAGCCAGGCCATGAAGTCGGCCTCGTGATCTTCGTCGATAAACACGTCGAGATCTTGGTGGGGTCGAGTCTGTCGTCCCACCAGCGCATCGACACCCCATCCGCCGTTGACCTGATAGACCACACCGTTGGCGTCAAGCCAGGCGACGATCTGCACCACCTCGGCGGCGGTCATCTGGGAGGAGGTCTCCATAGGACAAGTCTCCCTCACCACCCACGGGGATCTTGCGACCTGCGGCATGTGCGTGCGTTTCCTCCCGGCGTGACGGCAGAGGCCCTAACCTGACCGTATGAAAAGCGGCAAAAGTCGGCTACAGCACGTCACCCCGACGGCTGTTGTGGGAGTCGGCCTCATTGTGGTCGCGCTCCTGTTATACGCCACAGAGTGGAGTCGCGCTGCAGCCGCTGAGTTTGTTCATGCCTTCGGTCGTTCTGAGTGGGCGGACGGCTGACCTGCGGTGATGTGGCCTGGCAACTGCGTTTTGACGCACTAATTGGTGCCTAGGGTCGCGGCGTGACGTTCATCAGGCGGGTGCCGACGGCCTCGGGAGCGACCGCGGTACAGATCGCTGAGTATGCCAACGGGCGGCAGCGGATCGTGAAGCATCTGGGGTCGGCGCACACTGAGGCTGGGCTCCCACTCCCGAAGTCGGTGGCCGTTCCTTGCCCACCTGGCCAGTGATCCCAAGCGTGGCGTCCTGGAGGTGACAGTGATGGACAACTTCGGACGATGGCTCAACGTTGACTCCTCTGGATGTTCGGCACTCACGCACGTAGCCGCGCACGGTGACGTTCTGCTCGCACAGATCACGGACGAACTCGAGGCACTAAGCCAGCGTGAGTGATTCCAAGACCAGAGACACCTGCGCCCCGGCACAGAACAGCAGTCCAACGATTGTCACGGGCGGCCCCCATCCATCGACCTGCGGCTCCGGTCGACAGCGCTAAGCTCATAGGTACGGTTTGGGAAACAGAACAGCAATCAGGAATGCCCACCCGCCGGTCAGGCGGCGTCCCGTCGGTTCCAGCGGCTTACCAGCCCCCGCCAGCCCGAACAGGGGGAAGAGCACGAGTGCGAACGGACCCGTGCCGCAGATGAGCCAGAACCAGGCCCAGCGGGTTGCTCTTCGTGGCTCGGGACCGACAATCAGGGTGACCAGCACAGTCAGTACCCAGGCCATGAAAGCAACGGCGACCCACGTGGACACCCGCCATTCGAAGAGGACCCCGTGCGAGCCGGCATGGACCTCTCGACTTGTGACCTGCAGTTGCCCAGTTGGCGTCGATGCGGTCAGCACATCACGCAGGTCGCTCCCGACCACAGAAGTGGGCCACGGCGCGGGAGGCGGCGCCTCTGGAAGCACGCCGGCTGACGTCTGCTGCACGGTGGTGTATCGGGCGAACAGACCGTCCTGCCATACAATGTCAACGAGCGAGGTGCCGGCTGCTGCGGGCTCCAGTTCGCCGACCAGTTCAACCTGAGATAGCTGGCCCGAACTGAGTGCCTTCTGAAGGTCGGCCATACTCGCGGGGCGTGTGGCAGTGAGCCAGACACCGATGATGATGACGCCCATCACGACGAGCATCACGGAGCGAAATAGACCCCACCCCTGGGACACAGTGCGGCCTCCGACGGTCTCTAACATGAACGCACCCTATGGGGCGTGCCCCTACGTAGAGCACCGGCATGCGTCCGGCAACATCTTCTTGACAGTTGGCGGCGCGATCTGCGGCATGGTCGAGCGATCCTAGTCGCACTCGGAGCGGCAGATCCGCGCGTTTACGGCGCGCCCCATGAACGCCCCGTCAAGACAACGGTTTAGCTGCATGGTGACATCAGAGCGCTCTGCGCATGAAGCGTCTTCCCTGCCTCGCGCCGACCGTTTCGTATCCTTCCGATTCATAGAGCCCCCGCGCGACCATGTTCGCGTCCGCCACGGTGAGGGCCACCCCGTGGTAGCCACGCTCCCGGGCGATCTCCTCCGCGGCCCGCATCGCTGCGCGACCAAAGCCCCGCCCGCGAAACTGACCGTCGATCTCGACGTCGAAGACGTAGAAGTCGTCGGTCGAGTCGGACGGGCCCACCCACAGGTATCCGCCAGCCTCGCCTTCGATGACCACTTCGAGTACGGAGTGCCCTTCCCTGAGACCACCGTCCGGGAAGAGTTCGCGGGCACTCTCGGCGACGTGCTGGGCGATCTGCTCACCCGTCAGACTGCTTGAGGTGAGGTCTTCCGCGTACACCGTGAGTGTGTGCTCCTGCCAGGAGATGAGACGCTCTTGTGGCATAGAGCGCAGCCGGAACATGCGTCGAGGCTATCAGCGACGCAAATTGATCCACCAACGTTACAACGTTCGACTCTCGGCGTGACCGGATCACCTACATATCCCTGATGACAGTGTCCGCTCATCGGCAGTTGAGTGATGTCACGACTCCCGCGGCGGTTCGCACATCATGCGTCCGTTCCCGACGGATCCGCGGAAACGCATAGGGGATGCCGTGGTCGCGTCGGAGTGGGACGGTGGAGCGATGAATACCTATGCGCACAAGGACTTGCTCGAGGCTGGTCTCACTGATTGGCGGGACCTGGCACAGGGGTTGCACGCACGGTTCGCGACCGGTGACTTTGCGGCGGGACTGCGATTTGTGGACGCTGTCGGCGCAGCCGCGGAGGAGGCCGGGCACCATCCGGATGTCACGCTCACCTATCCGCAGGTGGACATCGCCCTGGTCAGCCACGATGTCGGAGCCATCACCGGGAGGGACGTCGAACTCGCCCAGAGGATCAGCGCGATCGCTGCGGACCAGAACATCGAGGCCCGACCAGCCGACCTGGTCCAGGTGGAGCTCGCCCTGGACACAGCCGACATTCCTGGCATTGGTCCGTTCTGGGCCGCACTGCTGCACGGAGACACCGACTCACTCCAGGGCGGCGACGTCGTGGGCAACGCCCGGGTGCCGCTGCTGTGGTTCCAGGACACCGACGCGCACGAGACACCGCGCCAGCGCTTCCACCTCGACGTCTGGGTGCCAGCCGAGCTGGCCCAGGAACGGATCGAGGCAGCGCTCGCTGCCGGCGGGACCATGGTCGACGAGGAGGCCGCCCCGGCGTTCGTCGTGCTGGCAGATGCCGAGGGCAACCGCGCCTGCGTCTGCACCACTGAGCGCTAGGAGCAAGCAGCACGCGGCTGTCCTGCGGTCAGCGCCGCCGGGACGGTGAGCGTCTGCGACGCCCGGCCACAGACCGACGCAGGATCAACACCGCGCTGTCGGACCGGGGTGCCGGGTCGAACGCGCGTGCAGGAACATGCTGGCCCACCAGCGCGCTGAAGCCCCGGGGCGGGCTCGCCTCGTAGCGGCGGGCCATCCACCGGGGCACCACGAGATCCGCCCTCACCAGGTGACTGCGGCGATCGGTGAGACGGCGCACCAGAGCCGCCCCGACGGCATACGGCGGGTTGGCAACCACCCGGAACGGTCTCCCGGGGAGCGGCACACTGAGGATGTCAGCCTCGATGACCGTCACTGACCGCTCACCAAACCGGCGCCGCAGCCCGGCCGCACGGCCCGCGTGCAGTTCCACCGCCACCGTCCGGGCCCCCTGATCGACCAGGGGAGCGGTCAGTGCGCCCGTCCCGGCCCCGAGATCGAGCACCAGCTGTCCAGCGCGCACTCCGGCGCCACGGACGATCCGGTCAGCCCAGGTGCTCCGCAACAGGTGCCGGCCCCAGCGCCGCCCGGCCACGGCCACGACGTACCATCATCATGAACAGACTCATGCCAGCCACGGTAGGCAGTGCTTGCCTGGCCCTCAACGGGTTTCCGGGACTGACGCCCAAAACCGTTTGGGTGGCCACCGGCCGCGGCCTAGGGTCGGGGCCGTGACCGAGGAGAACGCACCGGCCCTGACCGAACTCGCCGCAGCCTTCGGGCTGCAGGACCTGCAGCCCGAGTCGCTGACCCGGTTCGCCCGCGTCCACCGGGCCCGCACCGTCGACGGAGTGGAGGTCGTCGTCAAAGTTGCGGGCGCCCAGCCAGAGCGAGTCGGCGCGATGGCTCGTTGGCAACGTGGGCTAGCGACCCAGGGAGTGCCGGTGGTCACGGCGCTGGAACTCGACCGCGACAACCCGCAGCAGGTGGGCGAGGACTGGTGGGTGGTCTACCCGTTCCTGGACGGTGCTGCCTACACCGGCACCACTGAGCAGATCGAGTCCGCGGGCGAACTGCTGGGGCTGATCCACGCCGCGGGCGCAAGCACCGAGGGGCTGCGCGACTACGAGTGGCCGGACACGCCGCACGAGGATGTCGTCTCGGACCTGGAGACGCTGGAGGCAGTGCTGACGGCCCAGGGTGACCCGGACGCGTTCGCCGCGGTCCGGGCCCTCGCTGACAGGTGGTGGGACAACAAGTCCAGGCTCGAGGCGCGCGACGGCGACCTGCCCCGGTGCGGCGTCTCCAGCGACTACAAGGCCAACAACCTGATCTGGGCCGGGCCCGTCCCGACCTTGGTCGACCCCGACAACGGTGGACACGAGCCGCGCCTGTTCGAGCTTGCTTTCGTCGCGACCCTGTTCCACAACGAGTGCGATGGTGCCCCGGGCAGGCTGCTGGACGCGGGGGAGTGGGCCCGCTTCCTGACTGGTTATGGCCGTCACGTCGAGCTCACGGCGGCCGAGCGGGAGCTGTGGCCCCTGGTGCTTGACCACATCCTGTGGGAGGAAGGCACCTGGGCGCTCGAGGACAACGACGAGACTGCCTGGGCCGACCCCCGCCAGCGCGCCTACCTGCTGGATCTGGCCCGCGCGAGCGTGGGCCGCTTCCCGCTGCTGCCAGCCTGAGGGAGTTGGGGACTGGTGATGGACTCGATCCCGGCGGCCACGACCGTGCGGATCGCGAGGCCGACGTCGGATCTGGCTGCCCTGGAACGCTTCTGGGTTGACGGGGTCGGACTGGAGGTCCTCTGGCGGACCGACGGCGTCCCCGACCATGGCCACGAGCTGCTGATGGTCGGCCCCGCAGGTGCTGGTTGGCACCTGGAGCTGGTCGCCGACGCGCAGGCAGCCCAGGAGAGCCACCCTGGTCCCGAGGACCTGCTGGTGCTCTATCTCGGAGAACCTGCCGGGCAGGAGTGGGTGGCCCGCATCCGCGCCCACGGCGGGACCGTCGTCCCGGCGCACAACCCCTACTGGGACACGTGGGGTGTCACGATCCAGGACCCCGACGGCTACCTGCTCGTGCTGTCCCACCGCACCTGGGGATGACGCGACGCCAGCCAGGCCACGGCATACAGTTTGGGCATGAAGTCGCACGCCACAGGTGAGTCACAACCGCTGCTCGAGGAGACCATCGGAGTCAACTTCGAGCGGACCGCCGCCGCCCACGCCGACCGGGAGGCGCTCGTCGAGGTGGCGACCGGACGCCGCTGGACCTGGGCCGAGCTGGACGCCGACGTCAACGCCCTGGCCCGCGGCCTGATCGGCGCCGGGATCGCAGCCGGCGACCGGGTCGGGATCTGGGCGCCAAACTGCGCCGAGTGGACCCTGACGCAGTATGCAACCGCCAAGATCGGCGCCATCCTGGTCAACATCAACCCGTCCTACCGCACGCACGAGCTGGCCTACGCCGTCAACCAGAGCGGGCTGCGGATGATGCTGTCTGCCAGCCGATTCAAGACCAGCGACTATCGCGGCATGCTGGAGCAGACGGCAGCCGACTGCCCCGACCTGGAGCGGGTCGTCTATCTCGACACCGACGACTGGGCGGGCCTTCTTGCTGAGGGGGAGGGACTGCCGCAGGACGCGGTCGCCCAACGGATGGCGAAGCTTTCGCCCACCGATGCCATCAACATCCAATACACCTCCGGCACCACCGGCAGGCCCAAGGGTGCCACGCTCAGCCACCGCAACATCCTCAACAATGGCTATTTCGTCACCGAGCTCATCAACTTCACCGAGGAGGACCGGCTCTGCATCCCGGTGCCCTTCTATCACTGCTTCGGCATGGTCATGGCCAACATCGGCTGCACCACGCACGGCGCCACCATGGTGATCCCGGCCCCCGGTTTCGATGCCGAGACGACCCTGCAGACCGTCACCGAGGAGCGGTGCACGGGCCTCTATGGCGTGCCGACGATGTTCATTGCCATGCAGAACCACCCGACCTTCGCCGAGCACGACCTCTCCACGCTGCGGACCGGGATCATGGCGGGCTCACCGTGCCCCGTGGAGGTGATGAAGAAGTGCCTGGACGTGATGCACATGTCTGAGGTCTCCATCGCCTACGGCATGACCGAGACCTCACCGGTCAGCACCCAGACCCGGGCCGACGACGACCTGGAGCGGCGGACTGCGACCATCGGCCGGGTCCACCCGAACCTGGAGATCAAGATCATCGACCCAGTCTCCGGCGACACCGTGCCGCGAGGTGAGACCGGCGAGCTGTGCACCCGCGGCTACTCGGTGATGCTCGGCTACTGGGAGGACGAGGAGAAGACCGCCGAGGTGCTGGACGCCGAGGGGTGGATGCACACCGGCGACCTCGCGGTCATGCGCGAGGACGGCTACTGCGCCATCGTCGGGCGCAGCAAGGACATGGTCATCCGCGGCGGGGAAAACGTCTATCCCCGCGAGATCGAGGAGTTCCTCTACACCCACCCCGATGTCCAGGACGTCCAGGTGGTGGGGGTGCCGGACGAGAAATACGGCGAGGAGCTCTGTGCCTGGGTCCAGCTCAAGGAGGGCGCCGCACCACTGACGGCCGAGGCGGTGCGTGAATTTGCGACGGGCAAGCTGGCCCACTACAAGATCCCGCGCTATGTCATGGTGGTCGAGGAGTTCCCGATCACCGTCACCGGCAAGGTCCGCAAGGTCGAGATGCGCGAGACGTCGGCGCGCCAGCTCGGGTTGACTGGCCCGACGTCCTGACCGTTCGGTCGGCTCCGACCGGAGTGTGCATGGAGCCCGCCGAAGGAAATCCCTTGACCGACCGCGCGGGGGTGTGCCTACTCTCGGGGCCGGGGTTTCGGCTGCCATCGTCCCCAGCAGGGGTGGGACGTCAGGGGCGCCGCACGAAGGAAGGGACATGCCACCGTGCACAACCTGAGAACCACCACCGCGCGGGCACTCTCGCGCCGCACGCTTGCCGTGACCGGGGCTGGGCTCATCCTGGCCGTGACGGGCTGCTCCGAGCAGAGCCCGGAGGAGGCCGCCGAGCCGCCCGCCTCCACTGTGGGAGGGAGCCAGGCTCCCCAGACCGGTGCACCGGATCCGTTGCCCTCCACCGGCGCGGCGAACCCGTCCGCGGACGAGGGTGCGAGCACCGAGACGACCGAGGACGTCCGGGAGGAGCAGGATGGAGAGGTCACTGGAGAGGGCGAGCAGGGGAGTGCAGTGGCCGGACCAGCGCCGTATGCCGAGGGGCAGGACCCGTGCAAGAACGTTGCGTCAGAGGATCTCGCCGAGGCCGTGGGGCACCCGCTGGGTGAGCGGCTGGAGGAGGGCTCGAACAACGTCGCCGAGCAGCTCGAGGAGTCTGGCGGCGACCTTGCCAACTGCTGGTATCCCCAGAAGGACGGCGATGACGCTGGGCTGTCCATCGCCTGGCTGCGGCTCGGTGTGGACTTCCCGGACGAGATGCCAGAGGACATCCGGGCCGAGCACGAACGGAGCCGCCACGTCAGCTACGCGACCGTGGAGGACGATGTCAAGGAGGTGGCCGTCTCGGGTGTCCCCGAGGCCTACTCCCGGGTGTTCGACTTCTACGACAGCACGCAGGTGAGCGTGTCAGTCCCGTTCGACGACGCGGTGCTGGTCGCCACCCTGGTCGGCGACCAGGGCAGCCTCGACGAGAGCGACATCCCGCGAGTCGTCAGGGCTGCGGAGGTGGCTTTCGCCCAGCCCTGATCGCCGACTCAGAGCACCTTGGACAGGAACGACTGGGTGCGCCGGTGCTGCGGGTTGGTGAGCACCTCTGTGGGGTCACCCTCCTCGACAATGACGCCGCCGTCCATGAAGACCAGTTTGTCGCCGACCTCCCGGGCAAAGCCCATCTCGTGGGTGACGACCATCATCGTCATGCCCTCGTCGGCGAGCCGTCTCATCACGTCGAGCACGTCGCCGACCAACTCGGGGTCCAGCGCCGACGTCGGCTCGTCGAAGAGCATCATGTCGGGATTCATCGACAGGGCCCGGGCGATCGCCACGCGCTGTTGCTGACCACCGGAGAGGTGCGCGGGAAAGGCAGCCTCCTTGTCGGCCAGGCCGACCTTGGCGAGGTTCTCGCGGGCGATCTTCTCGGCCTCCTTGCGGCCGCGGCCCTTCACCCGCTGCTGAGCGATGGTCAGGTTGCGCAGGGCGGACATGTGGGGGAAGAGGTTGAACTGCTGGAAGACCATGCCGATCCGGGAGCGCACCTTGTCTAGCTCGGTGTCGGGGTCGGTGATGTCGATCCCCTCGACCAGGATCTGACCGGAGGTCGGCTCCTCCAGCCGGTTGACACAGCGCAGCAGCGTCGACTTGCCAGAGCCGGAGGGACCGATGACGCACACCACCTCGCCACTGTTGACGTGGAAGTTGATGCCAGTGAGGACCTCGTTGTCACCGAAGCTCTTGTGCAGGTCGCGCACCTCGATGGCTGGGGCACTCGTGTCGATGCCCTGGTGGGGGTTGAGCTGTTCCATCACCGGCTCCTCTTCTGCTTGCGCTCCATCCAGGCCACCAGCTGGGTCAGCGGTAGGGTGATGGCTAGATAGAGCAGGGCGGCAAACATCAGGCTCGTGGCGGTGCCCGCCGAGGGTCCGCTGGCCATGAAGTCGCGGGCCAGGGTGGTCAGCTCCTTCTGATTTGCCGCCAGTCCGACGACGAAGAGCAGTGAGGTGTCCTTGAGCAGGATGACCAGCTCGTTGGTCAGGGGCGGGATCACGATGCGCAGCGCCTGCGGCATCACGATTGAGGCCATCGTCCACGGCGCATTCATGCCGAGGGAGCGCGCCGCCTCGTTCTGTCCCTTGGGCACTGCCTCGATGCCTGCGCGCAGGGTCTCCGCCATGTAGGCGCCGGCCACCAGCATCAGGGCCAGCAGGCCAGCGCCAACGGTGCCACCCGGCGGACGCCAACCGAAGGCGATCGGCACGCCGAGGGCCATGAAGAGGATGACGACCAGCGCGGGGAGCCCGCGGAAGAACTCGATGTAGGCCGTGGCCAGCCACCTGAACGGCGCGATCGGAGCCAGCTTCATCAGCACCAACACCAAAGCCAGCACGAAGCCTCCGACGAAGGCCACGATGGTGTAAAGGATCGTGTTCTTCACCCCGACGAAGACCATGTCCTGCCAGTTGCCGGTGAAGCCCTCGGTGAGGAAGAAGTTGCTCTTGATGGCCGGCCAGTCGGCGACGAGGACGAAAGCGACCACGATCACCACAAAGATCGCATACAGCGAGAGCGTCGTCAGTCGGGTGCGCGCGCTCCGAGTCATGGGTTAACCCTCGTCCTCGTCGTCACTTGATCAGCGGCTCGTGGACTCGGCGTCGTCGGAGGCAGCGTCCTCCGAGAAGTACTGGTCATAGAGCGTGTCGTACTCCCCACTGTCGCGGAGCTCGGTGAGCTGGGCGTTGACTGCCTCGACCAGTGCGTCATTGTCCTTCTTGATCGCCAGACCGTAGGTCTCGTCGGTGTCGTACTCCTCCACGATGGTGAAGTCGCCCTTCTTGGCGTTGTCGACATTGACCGGCAGGTCCTGCAGCGCCGCGTCCACCTGACCGGCGAGGAGCGCCTGATAGATCTCGGCGTTGCTCGGGAAGGCGACCAGCTCGGCACCGGTGGCATTCTCCTTGGCGTAGGCCTCACCCGTGGTGCCCTGCTGCACGGCCACGCGCTTGCCCTCCAGGTCAGCGATGGCTGCGATGTCGGAGTCGGACGGGACCAGCAGGGACTGCAGGGAGTCGTAGTAGCCGTCGCTGAAGGCGAGGTTTTTGGCGCGGTCCTCGGTGATCGTCATCGCAGATGCGACCAGGTCACACTCGCCGGCGTTGAGCGACAGGCCGGATTGGAGGCCGTCGAAGGCAGAGTCCTTGACGGCCAGCTCGACGCCGAGGCCGTCAGCGACGTAGGAGACGATGTCGATGTCGAAGCCGCTGAAGCCGGACTCAGCGGACTCGTCAAAGTCCTCGAAGGGCGGGTAGGGGACGTCGGAGCAGACGGTCAGCGTGCCCTCACTCACGAGATTGAGGGCCGCGGTGTCGACCTCGGCGGAGTCGCCGTCATCGGTCGAGCCGCCGTCGTCGCCGGAGTCGTCGGCACCAGCGTCAGCGTTGTCGCCGGCGCCATCACCTCCAGACGTGTCCTCCTCGGAGCCACAGGCCGAGAGGGACAGAACCAGGCATGCGGCAGCTGTTGCCGCGAACAGGGGTTGAATCTTCATTTCTGCACTGTATTCGGTTGACAGGCCGAATGACAGAACCTTGAAAGGACGGCGTGGTAGGCGCCGCGCCGGTCAGGGAGCTCCGCGGCGCCCCTGCGTCCGGGACGGGTCATAGCCACCCTCGGGCGGCACCATCTCGCCGCGCACACCGAGCAGCCGGATGGGACGGTCGTCCGCGAGCTTGTCGAGCAGTGCCAGGGCCGTCGCAGCGATGACCTGCGGATCGAGGGTGGGTTCGGGCAGTTTGCGGACCCGCGTGAGTGTGAAAAACGGAGCAAAACGCACCTTCAGGTGCACGCGGATGCAGGCCCGTCCCTCGGCGGCCAAATCCGCCACGACCTGGCGGGACAGGCCACCCAGGGCGTCCTCGACCTGAGCTCGCTCGGTGAGGTCGACCTGGAAGGTCACCTCGTGCCCGTGGGCGCGAGCGACCCACGGTGTGTCATCGACGTGGTTGCTGCCTTCTCCGCGGCCGAGGCGCCCCAGGTGCGGCCCGGTCGCGGCGCCGAAGGCGGCCACCAGGTCCTCCTCTGGTGCCTCGGCCAACTGCCGCACCGTCTGTATGCCGAGGCGCGCCAGGCGCGCGCCGATCGCCTTCCCGATGCCCCAGAGAGCAGTGGCCGGACGGTCACCCATCACCTCGAACCAGGTGTCCTGGGTGAGCGAGAAGATGCCTTGCGGCTTGCCGAAGTCGGTTGCGATCTTGGCCCGCACCTTCGTGTCGCCGATGCCGACAGAGCAGTGCAGACCGGTGGCAGCCAGCACCGCGTCGTGGATCGCGCGGGCCGCGACCTGCGGGTCCGCGCTGTCCAGACCGACGAAGGCCTCATCCCACCCGAGCACCTCGACGACGGCACCAGGGACGTCGCGCAGAGTCTGCATGACCTGCTCGGAGGCCGCCTCATAGACCGGGAAGTCCACGGGCAGGAAGACCGCTTCTGGACACCTACGCACGGCGACCTTGAGCGGCATACCTGACCTGATCCCGAACTCCCGGGCCTCATAGGACGCGGTCGACACGACGGCCCGCTCGGTCGGGTCGCCCCGTCCGCCGACCACCACGGGCTGACCGACCAGCTCCGGTCGGCGCAGCAACTCGACGGCCGCCAGGAACTGATCCATGTCGACATGCAGCACCCAGCGGGACATAGACACACCCTCCCGCGAGGTGACCTCCGTCACGACTCGAGGGGAGATCACCCGGAGAACGGTCAGATGAGAGAGCTCTCACCAACTTTTCACGACCGGCTCATGACTGTCCGGTGAACTGTTCTCCATCGCACCGAAGGACGGTGCGGCTCGACCAGGAGGTTGACGGATGATCCGCACCGAGCACCACGACCCGTTCCGGGTCCTGCTCTATTCCCACGACTCCGTGGGCCTGGGGCACATCCGCCGCAACCTCGCGTTGGCCCACACGCTGACCACCGACATCCCGGCTCTCACCGGACGCTCGGTGACCGGCATGCTCCTCACCGGCGTCGGTCACGGTGCCGACCTGGACGTCCCCGAGGGCTTCGATGTCGCGCTGCTGCCGGGCATCCGCAAGGGCAGTGAGGGCTATCAGCCCCGCCACATGCAGGTGCCGATGAATGACCTGATCTGCATCCGCGAGCAGATGGTCCGCGGCGTCGTCAACGGTCTGACCCCCGATCTGATCATCGTCGACCGCCATCCCTACGGAGTTGACGGCGAGTTGCGTGAGACGTTGGCTGAGACCCGTCGGATCCACCCCCAGACCACCATCGTCCTGGGTCTGCGCGAGGTGCTCGATGAGCCTGAGGCCGTGGCCCGCGAGTGGGAGCAGGTCGGTGACCTGGGTGAGCTGCGCGAGATCTTCGACGAGATCTGGGTCTATGGCGACCCGCAGGTCCATGACGTGCGGAGGACCGGCGAGGTCCCCGCTGAGCTGCACGACCTGATCCGCTACACGGGCTATCTCGCGACCGGCCGCCGCTGCGTCCCCGAGACAGACCCGACTGAACTGCCGTATGTGCTGAGCATGGTCGGCGGTGGCAGCGACGGCAAGGAGGTCCTGACCCGGGCCGCCAGCGCCACGGTGCCCGCCGGGCACCGTCACCTGGTTGTCGCGGGACCGCAGATGCCCGCCGAGGACCTGGCCGAGATCCAGCTGGCCGCCGCACCGGGCACCACCGTTGTGGCCTCCGTCCCCGACGGGCTGGCCACCATCCGCCGCGCCAGCGCGCTCGTCGCCATGGCCGGCTACAACACCGTGTGCGAGGCGCTGACGACGGACACGCCCGTGCTGCTCGTGCCTCGCGAGAAGCCCCGTCAGGAGCAGCTCATCCGTGCCCGCGGCCTCAAGCAGGCCGGTGCCGTGGACCTGGAGCGCCTCGATGACCTCACCGCAGGCCGGCTCACCAGCTGGTTCGCCGCTGCCGTGCACCGCACCGCCGTCCGAGACCACCTCGACCTGGCCGGCCTGGCCGGAGTCGCCCACCGCGTCGCTGCCCTGCAGCCTGGCGCCCCCGTCAAGGAGTTCACCCGTGTCGCCGTCTGAGTCCACCCAGCGCGTCGGCTATGTCCTCAAGGTCTATCCGCGGTTCTCCGAGACCTTCGTGGTCACCGAGATCCTCAGCCGCGAGGCCGCCGGTGAGGACCTGGCGATCTTTGCACTGCGCCCCACCACGGACGCCCGCTTCCACCCCGAGATCTCCAAGGTGGCTGCCCCCGTGACCCACCTGCCCAAGCCAGCGAAGTTGACTGACGCCTGGGCCGTGCTGCGTCAGGCCCGCGCGGTGGTGCCCGAACTCGACAACCGGCTCCCCGGCATCCTCCCGCTGTTGACCCAGCTCGAGGCCTCCGAGGCGGTGCAGGGCATCCACCTGGCACTCAGCGCCACCGAGCAGGGCATCACCCACCTGCACGCACACTTCGGCTCGATGGCAGCCCGGGTCGCCCGGGTCGCCAGCGCGATCGCCGACATCCCCTTCTCGGTGACCACCCACGCCAAGGACCTCTTCCATGAGTCCGTGGACCACGACCTGTTGCTGGAGGTGCTGGGCGCCGCCGACCACGTCGTGGCCATCAGCGAGTTCAACCAGCGCTTCCTGCTGGCCCGCTATCCCAGCTTGGCCGACAAGATCGTGCTGATCCGCAACGGTCTGGACCTGGCGAAGTTTGGCTATGACGACCCCGAGCCGCTGACCGGACCCCTCAAGGTCGTCGCCGTCGGTCGCCTGGTGGAGAAGAAGGGCTTCAACCACCTCATCGAGGCCGTGCGTGAACTCGCCGGCACCGCAGGACCCGCCGTCCAGGTGCGCATCGCCGGTGACGGCGAGCTGCGTGCCGACCTGGCGGCCCACCTCGAGGAGGCCGGGCTCGGCGACACCGTCGAGCTGCTCGGCCCCCGTCACCAGGAGGAGATCCGCGACCTGCTGCGCTGGGCCGACGTGATGGCCGCACCGTGCGTGGTCGGTGCCGACGGCAACGCCGACGGCCTGCCCACCGTGCTGCTGGAGGCCATGGCGATGGGCGTGCCCGTCATCGCCAGCGATGTCACTGGCATCCCCGAGGCCGTCCAGGACGGTCGCACCGGTCAGCTGCTCGCGGCCGACCGGCTCACAGCGGGGGACGTGAGCGAGCTGGTCGACGCGCTGGTGCGCGTCGCCGACCCCGACTATCCGCGCGTCGCCATCGCCCGCGCGGCCCGCGAACTGATCGCAGCCGAGTTCGACACAGCGCGCCAGGCGCGCCGACTCGCCGACCGTCAGCAGGGCGCCGCCCTGCTGGCCGGTTGAGAGGAGAGGACCACATGACCCACGTTGCCTACCTGTCCGCAGACCCCGGCGTGCCCGCCTTCGGCACCAAGGGCGCCTCGGTGCACGTCCAGGAGATCATCCGCGCCTTCCGTGACCGCGGTGCGAGCGTGCGGCTCTACACCGCCCGCACCGACGACCACGTGCCCGCCGACCTGACCGATGTGCCGGTCACGCACGTGCCCGTCGACAGCCGGGCCGAGCGCACGGCCGACAAGGAGTTCGACCAGCAGGAGCGCACTGCCCGGCGCGAGCAGCGCCAGGTCGCCGCCGCCCACGAGATGGCCACCCGTGCCATCGCCGACGGCGTCGACATCGCTTACGAGCGCTATTCGCTGTTCTCCACCGCCCTGGCCGAGGTCACCACGACGCTGGGCATCCCCGGCGTGCTCGAGGTGAACGCGCCCCTGATCGACGAGCAGGCCACCCACCGGCACCTGATCGACGCTGCCGGGGCCCTCAGGGCACTGCGCACCCAGGTCGCGGCCGCCGCAGTCGTGGCCTGTGTCTCCGAGCCGGTGGCCCAGTGGGTCCGCGGGCACTGCCCAGAGGCGACCGACAAGATCAAGGTCACGCCCAACGGCGTCAACACCTCCCGCATCGCCCCGACCACCGTCAGCGCCGAGGGCGACCCGATCGTGCTGTTCGTCGGCACGCTCAAGCCCTGGCACGGAGTGGAGGTCCTCCTCGAAGCGGCTGCGCTCGCCCGCGAGCCCTGGCAGTTGCGCATCGTCGGCGACGGACCGCAGGGGCCCGCCCTGACCGAGCAGGCAGAGCGCCTCGGCCTCGACGTGGACTTCCGCGGGGCAGTGGCCCCAGGCGACATCCCGGCCGCCCTGGCCGGAGCTGCCGTCTCGGTCGCGCCCTATCCGGTGTTCGACGGTGGGGCCGACCAATACTTCTCGCCCCTGAAGATCTACGAATACGCCGCCGCCGGCCTGCCGGTCGTGGCCTCCCGTGTCGGGCAGGTGCCCGGCATCGTGGCGGACGGCGAGAACGGTCTGCTGGTCGAGCCGTCTGACCCGGTGGCGCTGGCGGCCGCGATCGACACCCTGGCCGCCGACCCGCAACGGGCCCGTGCCCTGGGGCTGGCCGGTCGCGACATGGTCCTGGCCAGCCACTCCTGGGACAGTGTCCTGGACCAGATCCTGGAGGATGTCGTGATGCCCACCGCGCAGGACCTCACCGCACAGGACTCGACCGCGCAGGACTCGATCGCACAGGACGAGGTGCTCGCGTGACCGCGAAGAAACTGGAGACCAAGCCGACGGCACTGCGCCGCACCCTGGGCCTGGTCCGCCCGCACGTGCGCAGCCACACCCCGATCCTGGCTGGGGGAGCCCTGGCGCTCATCCTCGAGGTCGTCTTCCGGGTGCTCGAGCCGTGGCCGGTCAAGTTCGTCGTCGACGCGGTCACCCGCTCGCTGGGCGCGGACCTCGCGGACTCAGGTCCGCAGGCGAGCTTCCGCCTCCTGCTGGCCTGTGCCCTGGCGACCATCGCCTTGGTCGGGTTCCGCGCCATCTTCAACTATCTGGCGACCATCGCCTTCGCGCTCGGTGGCTCACGCATCGCCACCGAGCTGCGCCAGCGCGTCTTTGCCCACGTCAACACCCTCTCGACGCAATACCACTCGACCTCCCGCTCCGGTGACCTCGTCCAGCGCCTGGTCGGTGACGTGGGGCGGTTGCAGGAGGTCGCCGTCACTGCCGGCATGCCGCTGCTGGTGAATGTCTTCACCCTGTTGGCCATGTCCGGAGTCATGTTCTGGCTCGACCCGATGCTCGCCCTGATCGTGGTGGTCGCAGCGATTCTATTCCTGCTGATGTCTCGCACCAGCACACCCAAGATCACCTCGGCCTCGCGCAAGACCCGCAAGGCCGAGGGCGACCTGGCCAACATCGCCCAGGAGACCGTGGGTGGCATGCGGGTCGTCCAGGCCTATGGACTGGAAGGCGCCCTAGAGGAGAAGTTCGGTGGCCGCAACGCCAAGTCCCTCAAGGACGGCGTGCAGGCCAAGCGGCTCTCCGCTGCCTTGGAGCGGGGCACCGACGTGCTGGTCGGCTGCGCCACGGCCACCGTCCTGATGCTCGGTGGCTATCGCGTGATGCAGGGCGCCATGACACCCGGCGACCTGGTGATCTTCCTGACCTATCTCAAGACGGCCATGAAGCCGTTGCGCGACCTGGCCAAGTACACCGGCCGCATCGCCCGGGCCGCCGCCTCCGGCGAGCGCGTCGCCGACGTGCTCGACCAGGAGCCGGACATCACCAGCCCGGCCGACCCGGTCGACCTGGGCCGGATCCGCGGCGAGGTGCGACTGGAGCGGGTCAGCGCCGGCTATGGCGACGATGCGCCGGTCCTGCAGAGCCTTGACCTGCACATCCCCCAGGGGCAGCGGGTTGCCGTGGTCGGCCCCTCAGGTGCCGGCAAGTCCACGCTCACGGCCCTGGTGACGCGGATGATGGATGTCACCGGTGGTGGCGTGCGGATCGACGGTGTGGATGTGCGCCGTCTCGACGTGCACGACCTGCGCTCCCAGATCGCGGTCGTCCTGCAGGAGTCGGTGCTGTTCACCGGCACCATCGCCGACAACATCCGCTATGGCCAGCTCGGCGCCACGAACGAGCAGGTCGTGCGGGCAGCAGAACTGGCCCGAGCCGACGAGTTCATCCGGCGCATGCCGCAGGGCTATGACACACCGGTCGGTGAGCGTGGCTCCACTCTCTCCGGTGGCCAGCGTCAGCGGATCGCGATCGCTCGTGCCCTGCTGCGGGACGCCTCGATCGTCATCCTCGACGAGGCCACCGCTGGCCTGGACGCCGAGAACGCCGGGGCGGTCCGGGAGGCGATCGATCGCCTCACCCGTGGGCGCACCACCCTCGTGGTCACCCACGACGAGCAGACCGCTCGGGAGTGCGACCGGATTGTCTGGATCGAGGGTGGCGGGGTCCGCTTCGACGGCCCGTCGGACAGCGTGCTGCCCGAGGGCGCCGCCTTCACCGGCTCGTCCGAGCCACGTGCCCAGGGCCAGACCCAGCCGGTGCCGTCGGCACAGACCCAGCCCGTGCCCAAGCCAGAGACCGAGCCCGCGCTGAGCAGCGCGGGCGGGAAGTGAGACGCGCGATGTCCACAGCGGCTCCGCTGACGACGACCCATCGACCCGTGCCGATCAGCGACCGGGCCAGCGCCGACCTGCTGATCGACGCGTCGCGTCTCAGCGAGCTGGTCGGGCGTGAGGTCCGCGCAACTCGACTGCGCTTCAAGCCCGGTCTGTCCACGTCGGCGGTGCTGCTGGATGCGGCGAGTGAGACTGCTCCGCAATGGATTCAGGTCTCGCACGACGCCCACCTCGACAAGCTCCGCAAGGCTCTGGAGAAAGCTCGAGAGCGCGCCCAGCGGGTGCACCTGATCCGCACCGGTGACCTGACGATCGCCCACGGCACCATCGACACGGACCCGCGGCTGCAGAAGGGGTTGGACGGTCTGCGCGAGCTCCATCCATTCGTGAGCGAGGCGGTCACGATGGGTGACTTGCAGGTGTTGCGCTATAACCCGCAGCGCCGCCTGGTGCTGCGGCGTGAAATCGACGGGCGTGACCCCGAGATCATCCGGATCACGGCCCACAAGCAGGCCACGGTGGATCGGTCCCTCGCGGCCTATGATGCTGCTGGCGTGCCGGTCATCCATCCGGACACCTCACGCGCACTGGCTCACAACCAGCGGGTCACGGTCTGGCCGTGGTTCGGTCGGGGCGACCTGTCCAGCCTTCCGACTGAGTCTGGCGTGGAGGTGGCCCCGGCTGCTGGAGCCGCGCTCGCACACCTGCACGGCTCGGCTGTGCCGGGAGACGACGTCCCCGAGCCCGTCTCGGCGCTGCGGGCCATCAGCAACGACCTGAGGGCCATCGACCCTGAGGCGTCCGCCCGGATGGCACAGCTCGTGGCCCGCTTCAGTGACCACCTCGTCGCCAGGGAGTGGGCGAGTGGCCCCCTGCACGGCGATTTCTCGGCCGATCAGGTCCTTGTTGGGCGCGCGGGCGAAGACGTCGTGCGACTCACCGACTTCGACCGGGCGGGGCAGGGAGTGCTCACCGCTGACCTCGGCACGTTCGCCGCCACCGAACTCACCGAGCGAGGCGGCGGCACGCGGTTCGACGGTCTGGACTCGCTGCCACTGACCACCGCCCTGCTGCAGGGGTATGTCGAGGCACAGGTCTGCCCATCCGTCCCGACGGACGAGGCCTCCCTGCGCCCGTGGATGGCCCGGTCCCTGCTGGCGCGCGTGACCGACCCCTTTCGCGGCGCAGATCCCCACTGGTTGGAGAGCATCCACCAGCGGCTGGACCAGATTGAGGAGCTGCTGTCATGACCGACCACCAGATCGTCGAGGCGGACACCGTTGCCCCCGGGCCGGTGCCCGGACAGGTGCAACTCGGGGAGGATCTGCTCACCATCGAGCGGGCCTGGCCCCGAGGACGCCGGGACGGTGCCGAGCTCATGCTGGTCGAGGGTCGCGACGGCGACGGACGGCTGCGGGCGGCGCGCCTGTGGCTGCAGCCCGCAGCCGGACTCAGGTGGCAGGTCAGCAAGGTCCAGGTGGCTCCGGCAGGGATGGACCCGAAGTTGCCCGAACTCGGGGCCGTGTGCGCCGAGGGGACCCTGCTCGTCCACCGCTATGGCCGGCGTGCCGTGGTGCGTCGCCGGGACGACTTCGTGAAAGTGGTGCGCCCGGGTGAGGGGTCCACCGTCGCCGCCGCGGCCCAGCTGGGCCGGGACCTCGCCCTGGCAGCCGGCTTCGACGCGCCGACCGTCGGGGCGATCCGATCCGGCTCGGTGAGCTTTGGCATCCTGCCTGGCCGCAGCCTGCACGAGTTGGGGGGCGTGCTGACCCGCAGCGAGTGGACCCGCTGGTGGGCGATCTTTGCCGAGCGGTGGGCCGCCTTGGCTCAACCGCCGGCAGCAGGTCGGTCCCAGAGCGTCCCAGATCCGCACGGCCCACACGATGAGGTGGCCGTCCTGCGACGTTGGCTGGACTGGGTCACCCGCCTTGAGGCCCTGCCCGCCGACCTGCACGACAGGGTCGCGGAGCGGGTCGAGATCGTCGCCCGAGAACTGGTGGGCACGCCGGCAGAGGAGTTGGTGCTCGCCCACCGCGACCTGCACGACAAGCAGATGCTGGCCGAGGGGGACAGCCTGGGCCTGTTGGATTTCGACACCGTGGCGCTCGCCGAACCCGCCCTCGACCTGGCCAACCTGTGGGTGCATGCCCGGCTGCGGGCCGACCAGGGGGTGTGGTCGAGCGGACACAGCGAGGTGGCGCAGGACGCCGTGCGCGAGGTCGCCTCAACCCTCGGCGTGAGTGGGGAGCGCTTCGCGACCTATGCCGAGGCCACCGCACTGCGGCTGGCCTGCCTCTATGCCTTCCGTCCGCGGCACCGCCAGCTGGCCCTGGACTGGGCCGCGGGGCAGCGGTTCCCCGCGGTGTGATCAGGAACACTCTCTCTGCACTGGGTGCAGATTTGCACTGAGTGCAAAGTGAGTCGTACGGTTTCCTCGTGACCACGCAACCCTCCACCCGGCGCGAGCTCAACAAGGCCCGCACCCGCGAGCGGCTGCTCGAGGCCCTGCGAGCGCAGCTGTCTCGCGGCTCGCTCGAGTCGATGACCGTCGAGGAGGTCGCCGAAGCCGCCGGGGTGTCCCGCCGCACCTTCTTCAACTACTTCACCAGCCTCGAGGCGGCGCTGGCCGAGGGCATGTCGGTCCCGATTGAGGGGATGAGCGAGGCCTTCCGGGCCCGACCTGCCGAGGAAGTCCCCCTGGTGGCGATGGACCAAGCGCTGCAGGTCGCCCCCATCCCGCGCGACCTGTTGTCCTGGATCGCCGCCGTCAAGTGCTCCGGGCTGGAGCGGCACAGCGTCGCCGTCAACGTCTGGGCCTATCACCAGGAATGGTTCGAGGGGCTGCTGCGCGAGCGCCTGCCCCGCGCGAGCGACCTGGCTGTGACCACCCTCGCCGGCACCGTGATGGCCATCTTCGAGGCGGCCGAACGGCACTGGATGCAGACCCCGGTCGACATCGTGGACGACCGCGCGGCCGCCGACTTCAACGACCTCCTGCGCCAGGGACTGCAACTGGCCGCTGCCGGCTGGGTCACCCCGGCCGAGACCACCTGACCGGACCCACCACCCTTGCCGCGGTCGATGAGGACCGGGCCCATCCGCATGCACACTGCACGCCCCGGACTCCGATCCGGACACCGAGAGGAATAACCGTGGCTTCCTTCCTGCACCAACTGGGACGCTGGTGCGCCAACCACCCGTGGCGGACGATCGTCGCCTGGGTCCTGATCATCGCCGCCGCCGGGGGCGCAGCCGCCACCTTGATGAAACCGCTGAGCAACGAGTTCAGCATCCCCGGCTCGCGCTTCGAGCAGGTGCTGGGCGACCTCGAGGAGGCCCTGCCCGCCGCGGCAGGCGCCAGCGGCACCGTCGTGTTCACCTCCGAGGGAGGGTTCACCGACCAGGAGCAGGCTGCTGTCGTCGAGCTGATCACCCAGTGGCAGGCGATCGACGGCGTCACCGCCGCCACCGACCCCTTCGAGACGCAGGCTCAGCTGGACGGCTCGGCTGACCAGATCGCGGAGGGCCGCGAAGGCCTGCAGCAGGGGCGCACCGACCTGGAGGCCGGTTGGGAGGAGCTGCGTACCGGGCAGCAGGAGATCGACAACGGCTGGGAGCAGTATGAGGGCGGCGTGGCCGCCCTGGAGGAGAACCGGGACGCCCTCCCGCCGGAGATGGTCGCTGACGCCGAGGCGCAACTGGCCGAGGCCAAGACCCAGCTCGAGGCCGGCCAGGTTGAGCTGGACGCCGGGCGCGAGGAGCTGGAGCAGGGCGCTGCCGAGCTGACAGCGGGTGAGCAGGAGCTGGCTCTGGGGGAGCGGCTGGCTGCCCTGAGCAGCGGCATGCAGTTTGTCTCCGACGACGGCACGGTCGCGCTGTCCCAGTTGCAGTTCGAGTTCGGCGGAGCCTCGCTCGACCCAGCGGTCACCGCGGAGCTGCAGGAGCTCGGCGGGCAGTTGGAGGGCACCGGAGTCGACATCGAATACTCCCAGGCGATTGTCCAGGACATCTCCAGCGTCGTCGGCGCGACCGAGGCGATCGGCATCGCCGTCGCAGCCGTCGTCCTGCTGGTGATGCTCGGTGGTCTGCTCGCTGCTGGCCTGCCGCTGCTGATGGCGATGGTCGGCGTCGGAGTGGGTGTCGGGGGCGCGATGGCGCTGACCCAGTTTGTCGACATGAACAGCGCCACCCCGGCCCTGGCCCTCATGCTGGGGCTGGCCGTCGGCATCGACTATTCCTTGTTCTTGATCAACCGGCACCGCACGCAGTTGCTGCAGGGCATGGAACTGAAGGCCTCCATCGCACTGGCCACCGGCACCTCCGGCAACGCCGTCGTGTTTGCCGGGCTGACCGTCTTCATCGCCCTGGCCGCCCTGGTGGTCACCGGCATCCCGTTCCTCGGTGTGATGGGTCTGGTCGCCGCAGGCACCGTCCTGGTCGCTGTCCTGCTGGCCATCACCCTGACGCCCGCCCTGCTGTCGCTGATGGGCACCCGGATCCTGGGCCGCCGCCGCGGTGCTGGCAAGCGCACGCAGGTCGCGCCCAGCGATGACCGGGGATGGGCCGCGTGGGTGCAGAAGCGCCCGTGGCTCGCGGTCCTCGGGGTGCTCGTCGTCGTCGGCGCCCTGGCCTTCCCGGCCCTGGACATCCGGCTGGGCCTGCCCGACGGCTCCTCCGAACCAGAAGACTCGACCGCTTATGCGGCCTATGACCTCACCCGTGAGCACTTCGGCGCCGGCTCCAACGGCCCGATCATCGCCGTCGCCACGATGGACGAGCCGGTCGAGGACACGGAGCAGGCGCTGATGACCGCGCAGGTGGACCTGGGCGAGGACCTCTCCCATGTCCCCGGCGCCGAGAACGTCGTGCCGATCGGCATCAGCGACGACCGCTCCACACTGGTCTTCCAGATCGTCCCCGAGGGCGGCCCGGCGGACGAGGTGACGGTCGACCTGGTCCACAACCTCGACTCCTCAGCCGGGCAGATCGGTGAGGCCAACGGCGCCGAGCTGGGCTTCACCGGCCAGACCGTGGCCAACATCGACATCTCCGAACAGCTCGGCGACGCCCTGCCGCTCTATCTGCTGGTGGTCGTCGGACTCTCGCTGGTGCTGCTGCTCCTGGTCTTCCGCTCGCTGCTGGTGCCGCTGCTGGCCACCGGAGGCTTCTTGCTGTCCGTGGCCGCCGCCTTCGGCGCCGTCGTCGCGGTCTATCAGTGGGGCTTTGGCAGCGCGTTCTTCGGAGTCCACGAGCCCGGCCCGATCCTGAGCTTCCTGCCGATCTTGTTGATCGGTGTGCTCTTCGGCCTGGCGATGGACTATCAGGTCTTCCTGGTCTCGGCGATGCGCGAGGCCCATGTGCACGGCGAGAGTGCAGCGCGCGCGGTGGTCAGCGGCTTCAACCACAGCGCCCGGGTGGTCACCGCTGCTGCGATCATCATGATCTCGGTCTTCGGCGGGTTCGTCTTCGCGCACCTGGCGATGGTCCGACCCATCGGTCTCGGCCTGGCGATCGGCGTGCTGATCGACGCCTTCCTGGTGCGCATGACGCTCACGCCGGCCGTGCTCTCCCTGATGGGCGAGAAGGCGTGGTATCTCCCGCGCTGGCTCGACCGGATCCTGCCCGAGATGGACGTCGAGGGCGCCAAGCTGGAGCGCTCACTCGGTGTGGACACCTATGACGACGGTGACCCGGACGTGACCCCCGATGCTGACGCGACCGAGAGCGCCCGGCCCGGCGCCGACTGGCCCGACGCAGACCAGGAGACGGTCAGCACCCGCTGAGCCCACGGCATACAGCACGGCTGTGCCCTGCCCCGAACTCCGGGGCAGGGCACAACTCGTCCGGCACGGGGAGCGGGTCCTGGCTGAGGGGACCGGTCCGCGCCGGCGGCTTGTGGGTCAGCCCGTGACGGAGCTGAGCTCGTTGGGGACCACGGGCAGGGTGGCCGTGTCGATCACGGCCTGCTCGGCGAGGTCCACGACGTGCAGCTCCTGGCTGGCTGGGTCCGTGACATAGGCGAACTGGCCGCGCGTGTGCAGGGTCGGGCGCGGCTGCTGCCAGTCGACCGGCTCCTCCCAGGCGGCCACCACCTCGATCTGCGCGGTCACCTCACCGGTGGCCGGGTTCAGGGACCGGAGTATGCCGTCAGTCCCCAGGACGAGGGCCGCACCCTCAGGTCCGCGGGCCAGCGAGCGAAAGCTGTAACTGGCCGGCAGGTCCACGACCTGGGAGGTCCCTTCGGCCGTGTCGATCAGCACCACCTGGGTGGGTCGCTCCAACTCGGCGTCGGGGTCGGTCTTGTAGTCACCCAGGACGTAGGGGCTCTCCTCGTGACCGGCCAGGTTGCCGGATCGGGCAAAGTCTGCCTCGGCCTGGACCTTGACGAACTCACCGTCTCGATAGAGCAGCACCCCGTCCTCACACCCGAGGGCGATCACCTCTCCTGCCGCCACGGTCTCACCGTGCACGCCCGGGCACTCCTCGCTGCGGGCGATCTCCTCGCCGTCGGCGTCCTGCACCAGGGCGCCGCTGCGCTCTTCCTCGGTGCCCAGAGTCAGCAGAGTTGAGCCGTCCTCGAGTCGCACGGCGACGCCGTGGTGGGCCTGGGCCGCACTCAGTTGCTCGGTCTCCGGCAGCGCCGTGGGCGCGAGGTCGTCACTGGCGAAGGTCTGGATCTCGCCGGTGCCGTCGGCGAAGAGCACCGTCGTGTCACCGTGCGTCACCACGTGACCCGGGTGGTCAGCCGGGAAGACGAGGTCGGTCAGCAGGGGATCGGTGGTGTAGGAGTGGTCGTGGTTGCCGTGCGGCTCGCTCCATGTGCCGGCATCGAGTGCCCGGAAGCCCTGGCTGTCGGTGAGCAGGAAGTGCCGTCCATCGCCGGCCGGGTTGAGCCGGAGGAAGCCCGCTGCGGGGAGGTCAGCTTCGACCTCCAGCGTGTAGGCGTCCAGGACCAGCACGCCGCCGTCGTAGGTCACGCCCAGCCGGGGCGCGGGTCCAGCTGACTCGGTGGTCGGGCGCGCGTCGTCCGTGTCGTGGGCTTCAGGGGCGTGGTCGTGGTCGTGGTCGTCGTGGTCGTCGTCGTGGTGGTCGCCTGGATCGCTCTCAGCGTCGTGGTCGTCAGGGGGGAGGCTCACGGCTCCCTGGTCGCCCTCCAGTGGTGGGTCCGCGTCGGCGGTGCAACCGGCCACTGCCAGGAACAGTCCGGTGCCGGCGAGCACAGAGAGAATGCTGGTGCGTCTGGTGTGGTTCATAGTGAGAATCATTATCACAACGAGAATGGTTCTCAACAACCTCACTGGTCAGAGAGTCGGCACCACGACTACGGTCTGGGGTGTGGCCACCCGACTCGCGCACCGCTTTGATGTCGCCGTTAAGGGCCTGACGCCTGGCTACTTCGCCCTGGTGATGGCCAGCGGCATCGTGTCGGTGGGGCTGTCTCTGGAGGGCTTTGAGCTGCTGTCCCGGGTCCTGCTGGGTGTGTGTGTGGCAGCCTTCCTGGTCCTGGGCGGGCTGACGATCCTGCGCTTCCTCCGCTTCCGGCACGCCATGGCCGAGGACTTCCTGGACCCCAAACGGGCCTTCGGCTATTTCACCTACGTCGCCGGCACCAACGTCCTCGGAGTGCGGCTGTTCATGGAGGGCTATCACACGATCACGGCCGTCTTCCTGGCACTGACGGCGCTGGCTTGGGCCGTTCTGGGCTATGTCGTGCCCTGGACGGCGGTGCTGGGCCAGGTGGCCCGACCGGTGGTGGCCAATGCCAATGGCACGTGGTTCATCTGGGTGGTCGCGAGCCAGTCCGTGGCAGTTGCCGCGGCGACGCTGGAGCCGGTGAGTGCGACCACCACTCAGGGGTTGTCGGTGCTGGCGGTCGTGGCCTGGTCCGTCGGGGTTTTCCTCTATGCCGCGGCCGGCATGATCGTCGCGTTGCGCATGCTCCTCTATGAGTTGCGCCCCGAGGATCTGAACCCGCCCTACTGGGTGGCGATGGGGGCGTGTGCGATCACGGTGCTGGCCGGTGCTCGCATCGTGGAGATGGCGGCCTCACCCATGGTCGACGCCACGCGTGGGTTGGTGGCGGGACTGTCGGTCATGTTCTGGGCCTTTGCGACCTGGCTCATCCCGGTCCTGTTCGCTGTGGGGCTGTGGCGGCACTGGCTCCACCGCGTCCCGCTGCAATATGAGGCGACGCTGTGGAGCATGGTCTTCCCGCTGGGGATGTATGCCGTGGCGGGCATCTATCTGGGTCAGGCCGACGAGCTCCCGCTGGTCGGGTGGATCGGCCGGGTCGAGCTGTGGTTGGCCTTCGGCGTGCTGCTGATCGTGCTGCTCGCGATGCTCCGGCACGTGCTCGTCACGGTCTTCCTCTCGCCGCGGGCAGCCAAGACCTCACGTGGTGGATAAATCCCTTGTCCCGAGCGACGTTGCCGCCTAGATTCGGAGGCACACGAGAAGGGAGGTGGTCCGGCCTGTGAATATCTATCGGACGCGTGAGGTGGCTGAGCGCTGAGCTCGGCCTTCGCCTGGCCTCGCTGCTGAGGCAGCGGTCAGAACCCGGACGGGTGACGCGAATACCACTCAGTCACCGGAGCCCGTGAGTCGGGCGCGAACTTCGTCCATCGCGCCTCGTGCACCCGCACGGCTCACGGGCTTTGTCCTGCCCTGCTCTGGCAGTCCCCTTTTGGCGGGCCGCCTCACCTGGTGCCAGTGCATGGAAGATTCACGCGACACGCCGAGCGGGCCGTGAAGGATGCATGCAGTTGGCGTGCGCGTGGGGTGGCGCGTGCGGATGGTGGGTGGGGGTGCCGTTGGGTGGCTCAGTGGTTGGCCAGCAGGCGCGTGGCCTCGCGGGCGATCTCCCACTCCTCGTTGGTGGGCACCACGAAGGCTGCCACCACACTCTCCGGGGTGCTGATGCGGGTCTCACCGTCCGGGGACTCGTTGGCCGCGGGGTCGAGCGCGACACCGAGCAACCCGGCGCGCTCCAGCACAGCGGCCCGCAACTCCGGAGAGTTCTCGCCGATGCCGGCGGTGAACGCGATCGCGTCCAAGCGGCCGAGCACCAGGGCCAGCGCCCCGAGGTGCCGCACAAGGCGGTGCACGACGACGTCGAAGGCGAGGGCGGCCGCATCGTCACCGGCATGACGTCGCTTCATGACCTGGCGGAAGTCGCTGTCCCCGGCCAGGGCCTTGAGACCAGACTCCTTGTTGAGCGCGTGGTCGAACTCGGGCAGCGTCATGCCCGCCACCCGGGCCAGGTGGGCTGGCAGGCCAGGGTCCAGATCGCCGGGACGCGTGCCCATCACCAGGCCGCCCAGTGGACTCAGCCCCATCGAAGTGTCGACGCTCCGTCCACCCTCGACGGCGCACGCGCTGGCGCCGTTGCCGAGGTGGAGCACCACGGTGTTGACGTCCTGCAGTGGACGATCAAGCAGGTCAGCGACCCGACGCGACACATATGCATGGGAGGTGCCGTGGAACCCGTAGTGGCGGATGTTGAAAGTCTGCCGCCAGGCCAGCGGCACGGCATAGGTGTAGGCCGCCGGTGGCATGCTCTGGTGGAACGCAGTGTCGAAGACGGCCACCTGGGGCAGGTCCGGGAAGGTCTGCAGGGCCGTCTCGATCCCGGCGATGTTGCCCGGGTTGTGCAGCGGCGCGAGGGGGACCAGCCGGCGCAGCGTGGCCAGCACGTCGTCGTCGATGAGCACCGTGGAGGCAAACTGTGCGCCGCCGTGCACAACTCGGTGACCGACCGCAACAGTGCCTGCGGATTGCAGATCCGGCCCGTGCTCGGCGAACTGCTCATTGAGCACCTCAAAGGCGGCCGCGTGGTCCGGGATCTCCTGCTCGACGACATGGTCCTGGCCGCCGACGGTATGTCGGGCGCTGCCGTCGGCGAGACCGATCCGCTCGATCAGCCCGGTCGCCAGGGACTGCCCGGACTCCGCCACAACGAGCTGGTACTTCAGGGACGACGAGCCCGCGTTGATCACCAGGACCGGTCCGTCCGCGACGGGACCACGAATGTCGGTGACCGACTCGCCGCCCGGGGCTGTCGGCATACTCACTGGGCGTCCCTGGCCTGGACGGCGGTGATCGCGACTGTGTTGACGATGTCGCGCACCGTGGCGCCTCGGGAGAGGTCGTTGACCGGCTTGCGCAGCCCCTGCAGCACCGGCCCGACGGCAACAGCCTGGGCGCTGCGCTGGACCGCTTTGTAGGTGTTGTTGCCGGTGTTGAGGTCCGGGAAGATCAGCACCGTGGCCCGCCCAGCCACCAGCGAGTCCTTGAGCTTGGTGGCCGCAACGGCCGCGTCGACAGCAGCGTCATACTGGATCGGGCCCTCGACGGACAGCTGCGGTGCCAGCTCGCGGACCAGGTCGGTGGCGCGGCGCACCTTGTCGACATCGGCGCCCGTCCCGGAGCCGCCGGTGGAATAGGACAGCATCGCCACGCGCGGCTCGACACCGAACTGCTCAGCGGTCCTGGCCGAGGAGATCGCGATGTCGGCGAGTTGCTCGGCGGTGGGATCGGGGTTGATCGCGCAGTCGCCATAGACCAGGACCTGGTCGGCCAGGCACATGAAGAAGACGGACGAGACGACGGACACGCCCTCGGAGGTCCGGATGACCTCCAGGGCCGGACGGACCGTGTTGGCAGTGGTTGTGATGGAGCCGGAGACCATGCCGTCGGCGTCTCCGCTGTGCACCATGAGCGTGCCGAAATAGGCCGGGTCCACGACCATGTCCAGTGCCTGGTCGAGGGTGATGCCCTTGTGGGCGCGCAACTGCGCATACTGCTCGGCATAGGCCTGACGCCGTGGGTCGGTCTGCGGGTCGACGCAGATCGCCTCGTCCAGGCGCAGCCCGAGGTTGGTTGCACGGGCGCGGATCTCGTCCTCAGGGCCCAGCAGGACCAGGCGGGCGACGCCCTGGGTCAGCAGCTGATCGGCGGCCCGCAGGATGCGCTCCTCCTGGCCCTCCGGGAGCACGATCGTCGCCTTCGCCTCCTGCGCCCACTCGGTGATCCGGTGCTCGAACATCAGCGGCGTCACGATGCCGGAGGCGCGGGCGGCTGCCTGGGGGAGCAGCGCTGCGACATCAAGGTGTTGCTGGACGACGCCGATGGCCTCCTCGATCTTGCGGTGCGACCCTGCCTGGATGCGGGGCCGCGCGCCGTGACACAGCGTCGCGGTGGTGAATGTGCCGTGCGGAGAACTGACGACGGGCAGTTGCACGTCCAGACCGTCGACGAGGCGCCGCACCTGGGCATTGAGCTCGAAACCGCCGTTGAGGACGATGCCGGACAGCCCCGGGAACGTGCTGGCACGGTGGGCCTGCAGCGAGGCCAGGAGCACCTCCTCGCGGTCGGCCGGGCAAATCACCACGGCCCCCTCGGTGAGCCGGTCCAGCACATTGGGCATCGTCATCCCGGCGACGATCAGGCTCATCGCCTCCTGGTCGAGCAGCGCCTCGTCACCGAGGAACAGCTCACCACCGGTGGCCTGCATCAGGTCCCGCAGGGTGGGCGCGGCCAGGATCGGGTTGGCAGGCAGGACGTATGCCGGGTGGTCGGGCAAGTGCTCCGCCAAGGCTGCCCGGGTGGGCTCGGTCTGGTCCTTCGCGACTCGGTTGGCGATGACGGCGAGCACGCTGGCGTGCCGGATGCGGGCCTCGTGCGTGGTGAGGGACGCGGCCGTGGCCACATCCTCTGCTGCCCGGTCGATGGCCGGCACCACCAGGATCATCGGTGCCCCGATGTTGGCCGCGATGCTGGCATTGACCGAGAACTCGGTTGGTCCGGGGATGTCCGTGAAGTCTGAGCCGATGACGAGCACCGTGTCGTGCGCCTCGGCATACTCATGGAATCTGGTGACCACCTCACCCACTGCCGCCTCTGCGTCCGCGTGCACCCGGTCATAGGTGACGCCGACCGCCTGCTCGGCACCGAGTGGGGAGGAGGCGCGGGGGAGGAGCAGGTGCAGGAGTGAGTCGGGCGCGTCGTCCTGCACGATGGGGCGGAACACCCCGACCCGACCACCGAGACGGGTGAGTTGCTCGAGGATGCCGAGAGCCACCGCGGACTTGCCCGAGTGGGACTCGGCGGAGGCCAGGTAGAGACTCGTGGTCACGGCACGAACCTATCGGGTGCGGAGGGCAGGCTGCCCAGCAAGCCTCCAGCGGGTCGTGAGATTCTGTCAGGTATGAGTGCAGACCAGATCAGGGTGTGGGTCGACGGACGGCGTGTCGATGAGGGGCCGGCGATTGCCGCGGTCGACCACGGGGTTACTGTCGGTGACGGTGTCTTCGAGACCGCCAAGATCGTCGACGGGCAGGTCTTTGCCCGCACCCGGCACCATGACCGCATGGACCGGTCCCTGGCCGGGCTGGGTCTGCCCGGGCTGGATCGCGCGCACGTGGACGAGGGGATCGCGTCCGTGCTGGCCGACGGCCCGATCCCATTCGGGCGGCTGCGTTACACCGTCACCGGCGGCATCGGCCCCCTCGGCTCAGACCGCTTGGACGGCCCGAAGACGCACATCGTGGTCGCCGGTGAGCTCCAGCGCCCCGCGCCCGTGACGACCGTGGCGGTGGTCCCCTGGATCCGCAACGAGCGCGCCGCCACCGTGGGCCTGAAGACCACCTCGTATGCCGAGAACGTCGTCGCCCTGTCCGCCGCCAAGTCGCTGGGCGCCACCGAGGCGATCTTCGCCAACGGCGCGGGTGAGCTGTGCGAGGGGACCGGCTCCAACATCTTCGTCGTGCGCGACGGTGTGATCTTCACACCGCCCCTTGAGGCCGGGCCGCTGGCCGGGATCACCCGGGCGCTGACCATCGAGTGGTGCCGTGAGGAGGGCCTGGAGGTCGTTGAGGAGTCCCTGCCGCTGGCCGTGCTGGCCGAGTGTGACGAGGCCTTCCTGACCTCCAGCACCCGAGACGTGCAGGCGATCGGCGCGATCCGGATCGTCCCGGCCCAGCAGACGGCGGCCGGTGAGCTCGCTGCGGTCGACCTCGCCGACCGTGGCCTCAGCGCAGACCCGGGCCCGGTGACGCAGCGGGCCGCCGAGATCTTCGCCCGTCTCGGCAAGGAGCGGATGGACCCCTGACCCGCAGCGGTTTGTGACCCGCCCGGTCGATTATGCTGGGCCGGTCGCGGCGGGTTAAGGTAACCGCCGCATCAGGACGTGTAGCTCAGCTGGTTAGAGCGCTCGCTTCACACGCGAGAGGTCAGGGGTTCGAGTCCCTTCACGTCCACCCACATCATCGCAGGTCAGAGGCTGTTTCAGGGCCTCCCGCGCCCTCCCCGCCAGGCGAATATGTACCGAATATGTACCGAAACCAACCGTTTCGGGGTGCTTCCGGGACCTGAGCGGGGCACAGAAACGCCACCCTGTGCGGGTCGCTCGCTGCATAGGGACTCGCATGAGCGAGCGAACCTCCACACCATTCATCCCGCGCGAGCTGTGGACCGCGCCCCAGCTGGCCGACTACCTGGGCAAGCCCATCAAGTTCGTCTACCGGCTCACCCACGAACGGCGCATCGACCACTACGTCATCGGCAAGGAACTTCGTTTCGACCCCGAGCACGTCGCCGCGTTCCTGGGCGAGGCCCACTACGAAGCCGAGGACGAGCCCACACCCGCAGAGCCGAACCGTCCGCGCCGTGGCCGTCCCCGGAACACTCACGACGTCGGGAGGGCCGCATCATGAAGCCCAAGCGCAAGCCGAGATCCGTCGCGAAGGCCCGGCTGTCATCTGGCATCAGCACACGCACCAACCCCTCTGGGGTGGTCGTCTACCGATACCGCTGGGATGACAAGGCGACGGGCAAGCGCAAGGTGGCCACGTTCGACACGGTTCTCGAGGCTGAAGAGTTCCGGCTCCGCATCCTGAACGACCCCCGCCAGGAAGAGAACTCTGCAACGATGACGTTCGCGGCCTGGTGGGATCGCTGGATGGAACCGCGCGACCTACTGCCCTCCACCCGCAAGGGTTATGAGTCACTGGCCCGCAACCACATCCTGCCGGCGCTCGGCAGACTACGGCTGACCGACATCAAGGCCTCACACCTACAGGCGATGCACGCCGACATGCTCCAGAAGAAGGGGTTGTCCGACAGCCACTCCGGCAAAGCGCTCGAACAGGTCGGCGCCTGCCTACAAGACGCGGTCAGTGACGGTCTGCTGTCGGTCAACCCCCGCTCGAAGATGCCCCGCAGAGGCCGCAAGCACACCGGCACCAAGAAGGACCAGTACGCCCTGTCGGTGGCTGAACTGGTGGCGCTGGAAGGTGCGATGGATGAGCGGTGGGCCATCGTCGTGCCGTTCATCGCCGAGACCGGACTGCGCATCGGCGAGGTGTCCGCCCTGACCGTCCGTGACATCGACCTGGACAACGGACGGGTCACCGTCAACAAGTCCCGGAAGAAGACCGGCGAGCTGGGGCCACCGAAGTCGAAGGCCGGCTACCGGGCGGTCCCAACCCTGACGAAAGCCACCGCCCAACGGCTCCGGGTCATGATCACCGACCGGAACCTGACCAAGCAGTCACCGTTGTTCACCGGCGCCAAGGGAGGCATCCTCAACCAGGACAACTTCCGCGGCCGTGAATGGAAGGACGCCGTCGAGGCTGCTGGACTTGACAGGCTTGCTGACGGGCGAGCCGCACCCACACCGCACACGTTGCGGCACACAGCCATCACCATGTGGATGCAGCGGGCGCACCTAACGCCGTACCAAGCGGCAAAAATCGCCGGTCACGAGAACTCGTTGGTCACTGAGTCCATCTACTCGCACCTGAACCCTGGCGAGCTCGGGTTCGTCCGGGACGCGATGGAAGGGTGGGGTCGGGCTGACCTTCGGGCGGTGAGCGAGGACTAACTCTCAGTCCTACTCGGTGCGGCGGCGGACCCGTCCCAGGGCGGCACGGGCCGCCGCCAGCATCGGGCGGCGCTGAGCGCTGGCGTCCTGGTCACGCGGGGCGAAGTTCGACGGGCACCGGTGGTCGGTCGCACCGAAACGGCCACAGTTGCCGCACTGGGTGACCTCAACCCGCTCAGTGGCACCGCGCACGTTCCGGTTGAAGAACGTGCCGGGCCTCGGGTCGTTGACGAACCGGGTGAACGTCGTGGCGTCCATCCTGTAGCCGTAGGCCGCGTCAGGTTTCGTTTTCGTGGTCATCACCGCCAGGCCGGTTGGGCGTAGTCCTTGGCCTTGTCGGCGGCCTCGGTGAGCGAAGCCGGAGCCTGCCAAGCCGGCGGGCTCACGGGTGGTGCTGGGGTTCGATCGCATACCCCACTGCTGTGCGGGGCGTTGGCGAACCCCGGACTGAGGTCCTGCGAGGGGCTGACCCGAGGAGGAGTTTTGGCGGTCTGGGACGACCTACGGGCGGTTCTCGTGCGGTGACCACCCCTGGGTCAACGGCTCCAGGCCTCTGACCTGCACAAACGTCGTCCGGTGACCACAGGTGACCACTCCGTGGGTCAACGCCTACAGGCCTCTGACCTGCACAAACACCCCAAAACTGGGGGTGTTGACCACTTTTTGGCTCCCCCGGAGGATACGTATGAGGGTGAAGGTATATATATATTCACCACTGTTGAATATATATACCCAGCCTCATACGTATCCTCTCTCTCTCAAAAGTGGTCAACAAGTAGTAGTAGTAGTAGGGGCACCCCCTCTGACCTGCGGTTTTGGTCCCGAAACCCGTTGACCACTCCAGTGGTCAACGGTGGTCACTTGTGCTCAGCAGAGTGGTCAACGGTGACCACAAACTGGCCAGAAAACACCCGATCTGCCCCGATCCGGCTGTCATCGGCGGCGCGCCCGGCCCGGATCGCCATCGGTCGGTCCTGCCGGGGTAGGGGGTCGGCTGCTTGCGACGAACGACCCGAACCGATGCGAACACGGGTACATCTGTCCGAAAATGGGGTTTCTAGGTATAAGCACGCCTGCGGGAGTGTGGTTCACAGAGGCCACCTGAGGCCCGGTCTGCTTGAAGGCGGGATACTTCATCCAGACCGGGCCTCACGTATGTCCGGGGTCTGGACCTACGCCACCATCCGCTCGAACGCGGCAACGGTCTTCTCGACGTCCACCACATGGTCCGCCTCGCCCAGGAAGTCCGACAGACCGGACGCCAGCACAGCCCCGTCAACAGCCAGGACCCCGGCAGGGCTACGGCCAGTCACACTGACCGGGCCACCGTCACTGGTGAACAGCGCCACCAGAAACAGAACCTGGACCCCCGGAACCCTGGCCAGGGTCAGTTGGGCGAACGAGTCGAACTCCCGGAAAGTCACCGCAGTGGCCGAACCGTGATGGTCCTGAACCAGTGTCGAACCGTCCCAGCGGACCGTCCCGGAACTGCACATCACGCCCCGGATGAAGACAGCCCGGTCACCGCGGGTGACGACGTGGCTGAACGCCTTGTCGGTGTTCACCATCACCCGGACAGCGGCGTCACCGAACAGCCGGGAGACCGCCGCGTGGACGGCACTGTCCGCTGCCGAGGACGGCTCCTGACCGAACAGGTTCATGCCTCGCAGGTTCCGTGTCCAGCCATCCCGGGAAACACCCCGGTTGGCCGACACGGCTGAGCCCAGCAGCACGGCCAGGACCCAACCTCCGCACACCAGGTGGGCGGCGCGCACCAGCACGTTCGGGCCACCGGCCAGGATCCACATCCCGACCTCCGTGGCCACAAGCGCCACCACGGCCGCCGCCCATGCGAAAGTCTTGGGGACGGGCCGGGCATAGCCGCAGTTTTTCACCGCGGCCAGGGAAGCCCCAGCCACCACAGGCACGACGACCCATGGGGTGCTCACGCCCCAGGCTGGGAGGAGTTGGTTGAGCGCGACCAGGACCGTGAGCAACCCGAGGGCAACCATGATGCTCTGGGCGTACCGCCGACCCGGCATCCGGAACTCCGGCTTGTCGCTGTTGTTGATGACCGGACCGGCCGGGCGTGCCTTGGCGCGATCGTTCTGCTTGCGAGGGTGTGCATCGGGCTGGGTCTGTTCAGGCGACTGGCCGGCCGACTGGCCAGTGCGACGCAGGTCCAGGTTGTACTCGGCGCGCCGCGCCTCATCGGAAAGCACCTCGTAGGCCGCAGTGACCTTGGTGGCCATCTCCGGGTCGCCCTGCCCGTCGGCCATGTCCGGGTGGTGACGGCGCATGGCGCGACGGAACGCCGACCGGATCTGGGCCTGGTCAGCGTCCGGGGGAACCCCCAGTAGGTCGTAGTGAGTCTGGCTCATGCTCGTACAAAGTGGCGGGGGCACGCTGGTGCCAGGGTGGCCGGCGCCAGGCCGGTACCGTACCCTTAGCCGGGAGATGTAGCCCGGTTAAGGGGACGGTCGTGTCCTCGAGCGAAGGGCTAAGAGCGGTACCTGCTCCGCCACCTGGCCAAGCGTGTCTGGCGGGTGATCAACGACCTGGAGGACACCTGGCACTGGCAGGAGCTGCGAGAGTGACTTCTCCCCGCCCCGAAGGACGGGGCACCCTCGCACCAAAACCAGGTGGAGGAGGGTCGCAGAGGACGCGCTAGGCATCGCCGAGGACGAGAGAGGGCGCGCTTGACCGAGTGTTCTATAGTTATATAGAGATTCCCTGAGGAGGTACCCCGGATGGCAACGAAGCAACTGAACACCAGCGTCGACAAGGCGCTCTACGACCGACTCGACCGCCTGGCGACTCGGACCGGGCGGTCTCGCTCGCACTACGCCTCGGAGTTCATCGAGCGAGGCCTGAACGACCTCGAGGACCACTACCTACTCAAGGACGCACTGGAGGAGTTCCACGCCTCCGACGAGGACTCCATCGCGCACGAGGACGTGGACTGGGACTCCCTCGGGCGATGAGTCGCTACCAGGTCTCATACACGCCGAAGGTGCTCAAGGAGATCGGGAAACTCGACAAGGCGCAGGTGAAGCGGATTCGACGGTTCTTCGAGGAGAGCCTCGACCTGGACAACCCGCGCTCTCGGGGCAAGCCCTTGGTAGGCCGGGACGAGTGGCGATACCGGGTCGGCGACTACCGGATCCTGTGCCAGATCCAGGACGACGTCCTGCTCGTCCTGGTGGCCAAGGTCGCGCACCGGCGAGAGGTCTACCGCTGACCGGCTAGGTCCGTTGCGCCAGTCCCGGTAGTCCGGGTGGTTCAGCCCGCTGGCGGGTGATTAGGAAAGAGGGTTTCATGGATGAGAAGACTGGTTCGGACGTTGAGTCCGTCATTCCTGGCGATGAGACGGCTGTGGGAGTAGAGCCCCCGCGGGTGCAGTTGTGGCGACTCAGGGCATGGTTACTCGGCTACCCCTCTGCGGTCCTGTCCAAACTCGGCGACGTCATTTTCGAACTTACGCTGATTGTTTGGATTGCTAGTGAACTCGGGCGTGGTACGCAGTGGGCGCCGATGGCCGTCAGTGGCGTTTTGATCGCGACCGCTGTGCCGACCTTGGTTGCTGGTCCTATAGCTGGCACCCTGGTCGACAGATGGGACCGGCGAACCGTTCTGCTGTGGAGTTCAGTGGTTCAGGCTGTCAGCGTCGGGAGCCTGGTTCCTATGATCTGGTTCCTGTCCGATAGCATCCCGCTCTGGGTCACCCTGGTATGGATGTACGGCGCTGTCGTGGTCTCTAACGTGGGTGCTCAGTTCTACCAGCAGGCACGCACCCTTATGGTGGTGTCGACCATTCCCGAGTCGGTCCAGACTCAGGCGTTCGCCTATCAGCAGGGGGCGTACAGCGTCATCAGCATCGTTGGGCCGCCCCTTTCGGCCCCGCTGCTGTTCACCCTCGGTGCCCACTGGGCGGTTGCCGTCAACGCCCTGACGTTCGTCATCGCCGGATTCCTACTGTGGAGGGTCCGCTGGAAGTCCGCACCCGTCGAGGAGTCGCGAGGACAAGGCTTCTGGGCTGCCACGTGGGTTGGTCTCAAGGCGGTGTTCGGGAATCCTGTGCTGAGAACGATCATGCTCGCGATGTCAGTAGTGGCAGTGGCCAGTGCCATCCTGAACGCCATGCTGGTGTTCTTCGTCCAGTGGTCTTTGGGGCAGCCCGCGAGCTTCCTGGGAGTGCTTGGCATGTGCTACGCCGGTGGGGCCCTGGCAGGAGCAGCCCTCGCGCCGAGCGTCCAGAAGCGCATGTCAGCCACCAACGTGTTCGTCTCAGCACTCGTATTGAGCGGGCTGCTCGTGGTGGCGTTCGCGTTGAGTTCAAACACGGTACTGGCCATGGGACTACTGTTTGTGACCGGCCTGCCACTGGGCGTCGTGAACGTCCTCCTCACCCCGGTCGTCATTGCCGCGGTGGACCGTCCCACGTTGGGTCGCGCCGTGGCTGCGATGAACTTCCTGCCGACGGCTGCTTCCATGGCTGGGGCCGCCCTCGTCGGGGCGTTCGCCAGTTCATCCCTGCTGGACAGCTTCGAGTTCAGTGTTCTCGGTCTTCAGGTTGGGCCGTACTCGGCACTGATCGGGGCAGCTGGCCTCATCATGTTCGCCGCCGCGGTTGTTGCAGCCCCGACTCTGTTGCGGGCAGGAGCCGAGGCAACTTCTGCGAAAGCCAACTCCTGATGATGTTTGGAACGTTGAGCCACACGCAGTGATCCTCTCTTCTTCACCGAGCGGCGCACTCAGAAACATGCCACATGGGGTTCGAGCGGTCAGCACGCTCGACGCTCTGCTCCAGGTGGACCTCCAGGGCGGCAATCTGGTCCTGGAGAGTCCAGGCAGTCATCTGGGCGTCGTTGGTGTGTACTGAGGATGCCCGTGTTGAACGGCAAGTCGTGGTGAACTGATCCCGCACCAGGGCCACCGGCCGATCCAGCGCCGTGCGGATGCCCGACTCGAAGAACACGTTGGGGTTGAGCGGCTCACGTCGCAGAGCACGAGGTCGGCTTCCCCCAACTTGCGGATGATCTCCGCCTGGATCAGGTCGGCCGGTCATGATCGGCTTCTCCAACCTGTACCCGACCTTGGCGGTCTCGAAACATTTCTGTGTGAAGTCGTGCAGCCGCAGGGCGATACATAGGAACTACGCCGCTGGCATGACAGGCGAGACCGCCGACCGCTCCATCGCGGCGCGCAGGTTCTGGCCGTTTGTGGACCGCTCGGCTGCGGCGGATGACCCGGAGACTGCTGCCCAGGCCGCGGATCTTGGGGGCCTTGTGGCGCCGTGATTGGCCGTTCATGGTGACTTGCTATCAGCTCGGGCTCTTCGTCGGCCCAGCCCACTAGGCTTTGCCGGTCCCGCTTTCGCTCCCAGCGCGCGACGAGCAAGGCCGGGGCGACGAGCACGACCGCGGCGATGCTCGTGATCGCGAGCCCGGCGAGTTGACCCGGCATGAGCATCGGACCGAGGTTTCACTCGTAGGCCCAGCCTGGCCAGCCCCGACGAGGAGCCGGACGGTCAGTAGCATCCGTAGCGGGAACCGCCGAGCGGCCACGATCGCAGCGTGCGAGGGACGTCGAGTAGGTGTGGGTTCGCGTGCACCTCATGTCGCAGCGCGGTGACGTACTTGAGCAGCGCCCAGCCCACGGCGCCGATCAGGCCGCCGGCGACCGTTCGTTACGGCGACCAGTCGAACGCGAGCGGAGTGGGCAGGGTCTGGTCACCAGGGCAGTCCGGGCTTGACCATGGGTAAACCTTAGGCGGGGCGCCTGGCCAACCAGGCCAAGGCGCCGGCTTCGTCGTCGAACTCACCGTCGTCCTGGGCACGTTCGGCGTCGGTCAGGACGTCACGGAAGGACGGTCCGGGCTCCATCCCGGCGTCAATGAGGTGCTTGCCGGTGAGCAGTCGTGGTCGGGGCGCCTCTCGTTCCCCCAGCCGGTCAGCCACCTCGAGCCAGACCTGTGACGGGTCGTCTTTGGCGGCGGACCCTCGTCCTGCACTGTCGGCGGCGACCACGATGGACCATTCGGTCAGGCTGCTCCCGGCGGCGTCGAGGCGTCGCTGCAACCGGCGGACCGCACCGACACTGGGGCGCCCGTTTTCGCCGACGCCCTGATGATTCATGTGCTCACGGACCAGGGCGGTGACCGGGGTCGTGAACGCTTTCGGTGCACCCATCCGGGCCAGCAGCTCACGGGTCGGTTGTTCACCGGCACCCGCGTGACCGTGGGAGGTGATCCGCCCATCTGGATGGTGCTGGGTGTGGGTGCTCTTGCCGACGTCGTGCAGCAGGGTGGCTGCGACCACGACGGCCCGGCGGTCTGGTGAAAGTCCGGCGGCGTCAGCACGTGCGGCAGCCTCGTCGGCTGACAATCCCAGGTGGGTGTAGACGTCGCCCTCGGGGTGCCAGTCCGGGTCTTGTGGCGTGCCCCGGGTGGCGGCCAGCTCCGGGAAGTGCTCCACCCAACCGGTCCGTTCCAGGAGGTCCAGGGCGCGGGAGGGCCGGACACCGCGACTGAACACCTTGTCCATCTCACCCCAGACTCGTTCGGTGGCCAGCTGGGGGTAGGCGCCTGCGAGGGACCGGCATCGTTCGATGGTCTCGGGGGCCATGTCCATGTCGAACCGGGCAGCGAACTGGACACCGCGCAGGACACGCAGCGGGTCGTCATCGAAAGCGTCGGAGACGTGGCGAAGCACCCCCGCCTGGAGGTCGTCGGCGCCGCCGTGCGGGTCGATCAGCTCACCGGTGGCCGGGTCCCACATGATGGCGTTGATGGTGAAGTCGCGCCTGGCCGAGGCTTCCTCGAACGACAGGTCGGGGTTTGTGGTGACCTCGAAACCGCGGTGGCCTTCGCCGACCTTGGAGTCGCGGCGGGGCAGGGTCAGGTCGACGTCGTGGCCGCTGGCGGTGAGCTTGACGACGCCGAACGAGACACCCACCTCGTCGATCCGGCCGTGCGGTCGAAGCAGTTGTGCGACCTGGGCGGGAGAATGGGCGCCGTACACCTCGAAGTCCAGGTCCTTGGGTTCCAGGTCCGGGTCGAGCAGGGCGTCACGGACCGACCCGCCCACCAGGACCGGACGCATCCCGGCCGCCCGCAGGGTGTCCAGGGCGACATCGACGGGTGCCGGGATGTTCACGAGGTTCGGGATGATCCGGGTGTGGGTGTCGGGGGTCTCCTGCTCCAGTTCGAGGGTAGATTCTCCGCTGACGCCGGGAGCATATTGACCTCCGGCTGGGGTGCCCGCGGGCTGCCGCCGGACCTGGTGGGTGCGCATACCCTCACCGCTGTGCGGATGTACCAGAGCGTGTACCGAAGACCGGGGAACGTGCGGGAAACAACGGGAACCAACGGGTACTGTCGCTGGTACCCACAACCATCTCCAGTACCCGCACAGGAGACAAACATGCAGGTCACAGCGCCGTGGCGCCCGAGGGCTCAGAAACTGACCGGAAGATTCACACGCGAGAGGTCAGGGGTTCGAGTCCCTTCACGTCCACCAGCACCAATCGCGGTCTGACCAGCGGAGACGTTGGTCAGACCGCGATCACTATTTTGAGGCGTGTCGGATAGCTCTCACCGTTGATGGTTGGAACGAGTCCCCATATACCTGGACGTCCGACCGGTCGCATCCCTGGGCTCCACGGAACCTCGCCAAGTCGGTCGCCGCCACCAGCAACCTGCGTGCAACCTCAGTGAAGATTCGCCTGATCCGACTCGACAGTCAGATCGTGGTCGGGGCCCAACTTGTCACCGGGTTCTGCCACGTGTGACGCGCTCACAGCGCCAGATTCGCGCGTTGGTGACTCTCGCATGTGCCGTCGAGCCAGTCCTTCCCAGCAGGTAGGCATTGCGTTCCTAGCCGCCGCAGCTGCACTCGCCTTCGCCAACACTGCAGTAGGCATCGCCGTTCACCAGTTGCTGCGCCTGCTCTGGCGCCTGCTGTGGCGCCTCATCAAGCCCTCCAGCCCATTACCGACCAAGGCGACGCGCACCTGAACCTGGGCCAAAGTGCCAGACCCGCACTCCTTCCTCGTGCCGTGGAGACGTCCGACTCTCGGCAGTGAGCACGGCGCGGCTTAGGACGCTACGCGCTGACAACGGCAGTTGCGCGTGTTCGTGCCCAGCAGCAACTCAGGAGTCGACAGAACGGACTCGCGCTCAGAACGCCGGGACCCGTCATACCGATGGCACTGGTGAGGCCTCAGGTGTGTCCTTTCAGGTGGTTCTGGCGCTCAGCCTGGCGGTCGTCGTGTTGGGTCGTCGCGTCGCGCGGATCGGCCAGATCGGCTGACGGCCAAGGCGTGACGTCCGTTGGTCACCCACGTCGTCACGGAACTCCTGGAGTCCGGCTCGCCGCGGTCGGCCGCTTACAGGATCGTCGCGGCGGCTTCGGCGAATAGCGGTTCTAGCGATGCTCGCCAGGCGGGCAAGTCGCGCGAGAGCGTGAGCCACGTGAGGTCTCGGTCGATCTCGTCGTACTGGTGGATGATGAAGTTTCGGTTTGCGACTGCGAGCGCCCACTCGACACCCTCGGGCGCGAGCACATCGCGTCGAGAGATTCGGTTAGCGGCCTCGCCAAGCTTCATCATGAGTGAGTCACCGGCCTCTTGAAGGAGGTCGTCGGTCAGGTAAGCGTCCTGGCCGCGCTGGATGATCTCGTCGACTCGTTCGAGCCAGCCCTGGACATGGAGTAACTCCTTGGCTGCCTTCCGATCCATCAGAGCAGCACCGCCTCGCGGCGGATGTCGTCATCGCGTGTTGGTTTCAAGCCACCGTGGGGCACGAGGTCGATCTCGCGGCCAAGGACTTGCTCGATGAGTTGTTTGAAGCGGATGAACCCGAACGACGAGGTGCCCTCAGGTGCTTCGATCAGCAGATCGATGTCAGAGTCCTCATGGGCTGTATGGCGCGCGACGGAGCCGAAGACTGCGAGTCGTGCGTAGCCATGTTCGGCTGCCAGCGACTTGAGGATCGGCGCAGCCGCTTCCAGCAGGACCACTGGGTGCACGTCATCGAGTTCGGGGGCGTGCTTGAGTTGCTGGCTGACGGCTGGCTGGGTGATGTCGAGCGCTTCGGCCATCTGCCGTTGGCTCATTCCGGTTGCCACCATCGCCCGTAGGGCAAGCGCGCGCCGGAGCCGCGCTAGCTCCTCGTCGCGTCGAGCGTCGCGGTACTTGGCCGCAAGAGTCATAAGGCAATCTTATCAGGGTTCTATTCATCGTGGCCGTTCCTGATGGCCAGCTTCATGGGCTGCTCGGCCAGGTGCTCATGCAGCGCAGTCACGAGGATGCCGGGCACGGCCAACGCAGGGCCCGGTGCGGCCCGGGCATCGCGTCGGCCAGCGTGAGCAGCTCGGCCAGGGTCAGCATCTCGGGCTCGCGCTTGACGGGCGCCCGACCTTCGGCCTTGATTCGGCAGGGGTTGCGGGGGATCACGTCGTCGCAGGCAGCCTGGCCATAATCGCCACCAGCACTTGGTAGGCGTGGGCCCGGGCAGTCGAAGTGCGGTCGCCGTAGGACTGATATGTAGGGGAGTTTGTCAAGTGGCAGGGTGAGGCGCCGGCGGGCTGGGTGCTCGGCGGCGCCTCGTCGTTCCTGGGGGTCTGGTGGCTGGCTGCGGCGGGTTTCGACGCGTGTCAGTCTGATATGCGCGGGTTGGTTACCGCAGGACCGTGTTCCGGCTGGAGCAGTGTCAGGGTCTGAGGTCGAGCGTGGCAGTCCCGCGCCATGGTGGGGGGTGCTGCTGCTCACAGTCCAATGGTGAGTTGCTCCTCGCGCTGCGTGCTCTGGCCACCGGGTTCGGCCCAGGAACGGGCTTATGGGGTGTGTTAGGTGTCCATGATGGCCAGGGACCAGCACCAGCCGGCCAGTTCGCGGGCGATCGCGGTGTTGGCGATGGTGTGCTTCTTCTTGTGCGCGCTCAGGATCTGCCAGCGCTGGTGGAGTCGCCGGTTGCCTGCGTCGCCGCGGGCGGCTGCCTGGGCGGGGGCCAGTGCCCACCGCTGGTGCATGGTCTTGCCGGGCCGGTAGCTGGCCTTGTGGTGCCAGGCGGCCTCGATGAGCAGGCGGCGGGCGTGCGGGTTGCCGGCCTTGGTGATCGCGCCGCGGTGCTGGGACTGGCCCGAGGAGTTCTCCGAGGGGACCAGGCCCAGGTAGGTAGCGATCGTGGCGCCGGTGAACCGGTGCCAGTCGCCGAGTTCGATGGCCAGGGCGAACGCGGTCAGGGTGTCGATCCCGCGCAGGCACGCTAGCCGTCGGGTGGTGGCGGTGAACTCGCTGTCGGCGGCCAGCGCGGCGATCTGCTTGTCCAGCCGTTTGCGGTCGGTGACCAACCGGTCCTCCTGAGCGTGGTACTGCTCGAACGCAGCCCGGGCGCCGGGTAGCTCGAAGTGGACCTGCGAGCGCATCCACGCCTGGTGCTTGCCGGTCCAGGCATCCCCGCCGTCGTAGACGTAACCGTGGCGCAGCAGCAGCTTGCTCAGCCGGTGCCGGGTGCCCATCAGGTCCCGGCGCAGGTCGTCGCGGGCCCGGACCAGGTCGCGGGCGTCCTCCTCGGCCTGGGTGGGGACCCGCACCGGGGTGATCTCCTCCATTCGCAGCAGCCGGGCCAGCAGCATCGCGTCCTTCTTGTCGGTCTTGACCCGGTCCCCGCTGGGGCGGATCAGCTTGGACGGTGCTGCCACCTCGCAGCGGATCCCTGCTGCGCTCAGGGCCCGGGCCAGGCCGTACCCGGTCGGGCCGGCCTCGTAGGTCACGGCGACCGGCCCGTGCTCGACGGCGACCTGCTCGACCCAGTCGAGCACACCCTGGACCGCAGGGCCGACGGTGGCCTGGATGACCTCCCCGGTCTCCGTGTCGATCGCTGCTGCCCGCACCGATCGTGCGTGCACGTCCATCCCGATACTTGTACGCTCCGTGAACACCGGGGCCTCCTACACATGTGGTACCGAGCAGGCCGCTCCTGCCCGATTAATCCACGAATTTGTGTCAGGTAGGCCCCGGCCCGCAACCACGACCTCGCGCCGCAGCTACGTCATACGGTCTGAACCACGACCGGCTCGGCAGCCGGGTGATTTGCCCGAAAGACCGCTTGGCCAGCCCGAGCTGGCACACAACGCAGGTGTCGATGAGCGGAGGAACGGCTGGCCCAGATCCCTTCCCGCAGCGGTCAGCAGCCGATACCGTGGCGAGGTCGGTGAGCGGACCGATGGTCAGGTGCATGACCTGCAATTGAGGGGGCGGCTGGGATGAAGCGTGACACCGACTCGCCGTATGGGAGCCCCGCCGGGGAACTGATGTCTCGACGGAGGTTGCACAGTGCTCTGCGCCGAGTGCTGGTCGCGGCGCTGCTCGTGATGACGGCGTCCTCCTGCTCGTTCGGGCAGGGCCCGGGCAGTGTGACCGAGGCGGACCAGACGACAGGCTCCGGATCGGGCACGCCTCCGGCAGAAACCGCAGGGAGTGTGTACTACTCCTCGGCAGACCACCTCATGCGCTACGACGTCGCAGCGCGCACGGAGTCCGTGGTCTTCGACGGTGGGGACAGCTTTACGCTGTCGCAGGAGTTGGACGAGTTCGCCTGGCACGAGAATGACTTCTTCACCCAGACGACGCGGGTGCACGTCCACCAGTTGGCGACACCCTCGCAGGCCACGACCATCGAGCTGTCAGCCATCCTCGAGAGCTCTCCCGAGTTCGTGCCCGGGGCGGACCTGTTCGGGGCGCTCGCCCGCTCCAGCGACGCGCCAGACACCCGCACCGACTTCGTGCTCTTCGATGACCGGGGCCAGATCAGTGGCCGCATCCCGCACGTGAAGGACTTCTCGTTCTCTCCCGACGGGAGTGACGTGCTCATCTCTGCCGAGGCGCTGGACGACGAGGGGAAGGCGATCGGGTGGGCCCTCGCGGTCGTCCAGGACTTCCACGGTGCGGATCAGCAGACCCTGACGATCAGTGAGTTCACCGGCTGGGATGACCTCCCCGTCGACCTGGCCGTGGCGCCGAGCTCCACCGAGGCGGTGTTCACCCATCATGATCACCTGCACACCGTCGCCCTGCGGGAGTCCGCGAGCCCCCAGCAGGTGACCCGGTCGGACTTCGCCGAGATCGATGCCGCCTGGAGCCCGGACGGTGGGCAGCTGATCTTCGTGGCCACAGCAGAAGGAGCCTTCGACGTGGGCTGTGGTGAGCTCAGGATCGCGCCGGCGCACCCGCCCGCACCGGTCGTCGTCCCGGATGCCGCGTGGGACGACGCCCCCGCCGACCCCAGCCAGCCCGTGAGCGGGGACGGCAAGGTCATCCACGCGTGTGACTCGGAGAGCATGTACTGGGTGCGGTGACAGGAGCACCGCCCCGCCAAGTCGCCGCAGTTCGTCCACTCTCGCGTCGACCGCGCCCGCTCAGCACGACCCAATTGGCTTGCGCGCCACCACGTGCACCATCCCCAGTGCCGGAGACTCCGTCGAGTGTCGGCGGTAGGCCTCGAGCACCTCCCGCAGCCGACGGTCGTCCGTGTCCAGCGCGTCCTCCCAGGCGCACCAGAGGTCCAGGCTGTCCCGAGGGATCCAGGCTCGGACGTCCTCCAACCCGCCGGTCACCTGGGTGTGGGTGGCCCACCACTGCGGTGAGTGCCAGGCCATCACGTCCGCCCCGACGAGGTCACGCAACAGGGGCAGGGGAGCCACGGCATACGGATCATCGGCCAGCGACGGCGTCGAGAAGGCCAGGACCCCACCGGGCTTGAGTGCCCTGAGCAGCCTGGGGAGGAAGCGGACGTCCGTGCCGAAATACTCCCAGGCGTCGATGCTGACGATCGCGTCATAGGACTCCGCCTCGAAGTCCCAGGTGCGCACGTCGCCCTGCAGAGCGCGCACCGATCCCTCGACGCCGGCTGCCCGCACGACCTGCCCGAGCTCCTCGGGCGAGATCCACGCGTCGAGCGCGTCGACGGTCACCGACGCCTCCCGGGCGAGGACGACGGACGTCGCACCACGGCCCGCGCCGAGGTCCAGGACATGCTGCCCAGGCGACAGTGCCAGGCCTGGCCACAGCTCCTCAAGCTGCCACAGCGGATGGGGACCCATCTCCAGGGACATCACCCACGTGGGGTCGTAGCGCGAGGACATCGGGTAGCGGCCCGGGGCGGCGATCAGATCGGGATGCACGCATGACAACCTAGGGACCGTGTCAACTGAGAATCAGACTGCGACGACCGTGCCGATCGGGGACTCCGAGCTCCGCATCCACCCGCTGGGGCTGGGCACCAACACCTTCAACAACGCCGAGGAGCCGGGGGAGTTCCACACCGTCCTCGACGGCTTCGTGGAGCGCGGCGGGAACTTCATCGACACCGCCGACATGTACTCCCACTGGGTGCCGGGCAACTCCGGCGGCGAGTCGGAGTCGGTCATCGGGCAGTGGTTGAGCGCCCGCGGGAACCGGGACGACATCGTGATCGCCACCAAGGTCTCCGGCAAGCCGGATCTGATGGGGCTGGCGCCCGAGACGATCCGGCGCGGGGCCGAGGAGTCGCTGCGCCGGCTGCAGACCGACCACATCGACGTCTACTACGCGCACTACCAGGACGACGAGACCCCCGTCGTGGAGAGCGCGGCCGCCTTTGACGCCCTGGTCAGGGCCGGCATGGTGCGCACCATCGCCCTGTCAAACTTCACCGTGGAGGCCATCGACGAGTGGTTCGAGGTCTCCCGGGAGCACGGCTTCGCGCTGCCGGTGGCCCTGCAGCCGCGCTATTCGCTGGTCTCTCGTGGCTATGAGGACGGGCTCGCCGCCGCTGCTCGCCGCCACGAGATGTCGGTCTTCCCCTATCAGGTGCTCGCCGGCGGCTTCCTCACCGGCAAATACCGCTCAGCAGCAGACCTTGAGGGGCGGGCGCGCGCCGGTGCGGTCGAGCGTTATCTGACGCAGGAGGGCCTGCGGGTCGTGGAGGCCCTCGACGACGTGGCAGCCGCCCACGGCATCGAGGTCGCGTCCGTGGCGTTGGCCTGGGCCACCGCAGACGGCAAGGTCACCGCGCCGCTGGCCGCTGCCACCAGCACCGCCCAGCTCGACCAACTCTTTGCCGCCGCGTCCCTGACGCTGACGACCGATGAGATCGCCGCCCTGGACGAGGCCTCCGCCAGTTTCGGCTGAGGCGACGAATCGGTCAGCCGGCAGGCGGTCCTCCAGGCGCCGCTGGCTCCTCGGGGGCGACTGCGATGAGTGGGCGCTCACCGTCCATCAACAAGTCGGCCCCCTGGGCGACCATCATCTGCGGCACGACGACGCGACCCTCACCCTCGGGGTCGTAGGCCTGCGCCACGGCACCGGTCACCACGTTGTGTGCCCTGATCGCATCACCCTCGCGCAGATAGAGCAGCCCGCCCGCCAAGCCCGCCACCTGTGTGTCCGCCTCCACGGACAGGGTCCACAGCTCGTTGCCATCAGATCCCTCTGCGCGCAAAGTGGTGTCCCGCAAGGTGATCCGGGTTCTCGTGCCTGGGTCGAGATGGGTCCCGTCGTCGGTCGTGGTGGACTGCGTCTGCTCTGCGGAGTCCGCGGCCCTGGGTCCGGGTGGTTGTTCCGGTCCCCAGACCCGGTCACCCGTGACGAGGTCATAGCCACTGACGGACTGCGCCCCGTCAGGATCGGTGTCAGGCAGGGCCGCGATGGCGGACCCGTTGTCGCTGCGCACCTCGAAGTCGATGCTGCCACTGGGACGCTCAGCGGCCCACAGGATCTCGCCGTGCACGTCGATCGCAGTGAACTCGACGTGGTCACCGGTGGTGCTTGCACCGAGGAAGACGCCGTCGGCAGACAGCACATCGGTGTCCCATCCGGGATCAAGGATGCGCGACTCCTGGAACGACAGGGGGAGCCACAACCCGGTGGTGTCAGCCTCGGGCACGGGGCTCGTCACGGGGTGCGGATCGCGGTCCAGGGCGGTGATCGTCGTGGTCGTCACGTCATCGGGGGCGTCGGGTTCGACTGTGCTGCAGGCAGACAGCAGGAGTATGCCGACAGTCGCCGCCGCGGTCAGCTTGCGGTGGGGCGTCATGCTTGTGGGTCCTTCGTGGTCCCCGCCAGCTGGTCGCTCGCCGTCTTGCGCTGGCTGCGAGCCCACAGCAGCAGGACCACCGCCGCGACGACGACCAGGGCCACGATGTCGATCATCGGGTTGGCTAGGGTGCCGGCCAGTTCCTGCAGCCAGGACTGGGTCTCATAGGGAAGGATCTCGGGGGCACCGACCAGGCCGTTGGTCGTCCAGAACAGGATGCCGACCGCGATGATGAGCAGGCCGGTCACGACCGAGGTCGTGTGCAGTTCGCGACCGAGCACGGTGAAGGTGCGTCCACGCAGGGTGGTTTGGCCGCGGGGCCCCAGTCGCTGCCACAGGGCCGCGATCAGCAGCAGCGGCAGGACCATTCCAGCGCCGTAGACGGCGAGCAGTCCGCCGGCGGAAAAGACGTCGCCGCGAGTGGCTGCCAGGGTGAGGACGGCGCCGAGGATCGGGCCGGCGCAGAAGCCGGCGACCCCGCCGGCCGCTCCCAGCAGCACGGTCTTGACCAGGCCGGTGGCGGAGGCGGCCCGCGACTGCAGTCGCCCGCCACCGGGCAGCAGGCGGGCAGTGTCAAAGCCGAACCCGAGGATCTGCACGATGCCGAGCAGCACGAGCAACACCGAGGAGATGACCACGATGGTCTGGCGGTGCGTCACAAACAACGACCCGAGAGCGCCGGCGCCGACCCCGAGCGGCACGAGCACCAGCACGAGACCGAGATAGAACACGGCACCGTGCAGCACCAACCGTGGACCCGAGCCGACGGTTGAGGCGAAGAAGGCCGGCAGCAGCAGGGCAGCACAGGGGCTCAACAGGGCCAGAGCGCCCCCGAGGAACGCGCTGAGCAGGCCGATGTCCACCAGTGCTCAGCTCGCCAGGGCGGTGTCGAGGGCGTCGACGAAGACCTGGGTGGGCTGTGCGCCGACGATGGGTTGGCCGCCCAGGATGAAGGCAGGGGTGGAATAGGCGCCGATGTCCAGGCCGAGCTTGGCGTTGCCGGCAATGGCCTGATCGGTGGCCGGGGAGTGCATGTCCTCTGCAAACTTCTCGGTGTCCAGCCCCAGGTCGCCGGCCAGTGCCTCGAGGGCCTCCTGGCTCAGGTCGCCTTCGGAGCGGGTCTCGCCGTCGGGATAGAGCGCGTCGTGGTAGTCCCAGAAGGAGTCCTGCAGCGCCGCTGCGTAGGCGGCACGCGAGGCCCGCTCGGAGGCCACTCCGAAGATGTTCACATCACGCCACTCGACGCGCAGGTCGCCGGCCTCGGCCCGCTCCAGCATCACCGGCAAAGTGTCCTCGCTCCACCGCGCGCAGTAGGGGCACTGGTAGTCGGAGAAGATGACCAGGGCCACCGGGGCATCCACTGGTCCGGCCGCCAGCGGGTCGGCCTCGTCGCGTCGCTCGATGTCCGTCAGGGCGGGCTGGACCGCGCCCTGCACCTCGGTCGGGGCGGCGTCCGAGGGGTCCTCGGTCGCAGACGACTCGGACTGAGCCGCAGGAGCGGCGCCGGTGTCCGGTTCCTGGGATCCACCACTGAGATTGAGCACCAGCGTGATCAGCAGAGCGAGCACGGCCAGGACCGCAACCGGCACCACCCACGAGCGTGCGGGTCGGCGGGCTGACTGGGATGACATGGAACTCCTCGCGAGGTGGTGGTGAGAACGTTCTGATGACTATGCAACATAGTCGACTATGTTTCATAGTCGAGCTGCGGCATGATGGCCGGCATGCCGCAGACTTCGCGCCCATGGCCGTTGCGCCAGAATCTGGTGCTCGCGCGCGGTGCTCTCCGCTCCTGGAGCCCCCGTCAGGTGCTCGTCGCGGCTGTGGCAGCAGTGCTCGTCGCGGTCGTCATCGGCGTGGCCACCGTCCTCATGCCCAACCCCATCTTTGGGCGAGACATTCCGCCGGTGTGGTGGAACTACCCCGTGTGGTTGGTCACGTCCGCGCTGTCCGGCATGCTGCTGGCCACCTACCTGCGTCAGTCCGCCCTCCATGTCGAGGCGCCTGACGCCGCGGAGCACCTGGAGGCTGGCGATGTGCGCAGCAGCCGTCTCGGTGCCGCCGGGGGTGTGCTCGCCTGGTGTGCGGTGGGTTGGCCGGTGCCGCCCCGCGCCCTGGCGGTGGTTCCGTGAGCGAGCGCACTTCCGGGACCGGGCTGCCCCGCCTGGGCGCCCTCGAGACGCAGGTGATGGACGTGTTGTGGGACCACGGCCCGGTCACCGTCCGGGAGGTCATCGACCGACTCGGCGGCACCTCGGCATACACCACGATTGCCACAGTCCTCGGCAATCTGGACCGCAAGGGCCTGGTCACCATCACCCGCCGGGGCCGCTCCACCCGGTATGCCGCACGGCTGAGTCGGCAGGCACACGCGGCCGAGCTCATGGGTCACGTGCTCGACGCCAGTCAGGACCGGGCGGCCTCGATCCTGCATTTCGTCGACACGATGCCCGAGAGTGACCTGGCCCTGCTGCGGGACTATCTCGGCGCGCGCGGCGCAGGGGAGCCGTCGTGACGCCGGGCCTGCTCGCTGGTGTGCTGGCGGTGGCGCTGGTGGCCGCGACGTTCCTGGGTCCTTGGCTGCTGCGGTCAGCGGCCCCGGCCCTGGTGCGCATGCCACGGCTGGCGATCGGACTGCTGCTGGGCAGTGTCGTGGTGTGGCTCGGGACCGCGCTGGCTCTTGGGCCACTGCTCGCCTGGGTGGTCAGTGGGCCTGATGTCCTGCCGGCTCGGGCTGCACAGGCCTGCCAGCAGTGTCTCAACGCAGCCAATCCGTTCGCGGCAGGCACCGTCGACACCGGCATCCCGGTGGTGCTGCTGCTCGTGGGCCCCGTGCTGGTGGCCGCAGCAGTCGTCGTCGGTCTGGTCCGGGAGAGCTGGCGTCACCAGGTCGAGGCGCGGCACACGGCCGGGCAGGTGTTGGCCCGTGCGACCCCGCGCCGGGTGCTGGGGCACGACATCCAGGTCGTCCCGGAGACGAGGACCTTCGCCCTGAGCCTCCCGGCCCGCGACGGCGGCATCGTGCTGTCGAAGGGGGCGCTGGCGAGCCTGGGTCGTCCGGAGTTGGCGGCAGTGCTGGCGCATGAGCAGGCGCACCTGAGTCAGCGCCATCACCTGATCACCATGCTGATGACGGGGCTGGCACGCCAACTGCGGTGGGTGCCTCTGGTCGTCGCAGCCCGGGAGGCGCTGCCGCACTATCTGGAGATCGCGGCCGACAACCAGGCTCGCGACCGGGTCGGCACCACCGCCCTGGTCAGTGCCTTGGTGCGACTGGGGGAGCGTCCCACCAGGGCAGGAGACTCTGTGGGGGCCCTGCACATTGCTGGGCCCGGACGCATCCAGCACCTCGTCCTGCCGGGCAGCGGAACGGCCGGCGCGCTCCCGATGCTGGCCGTGGTTGCGCACCTGCTCGTGCTCGCGGTGGTCGGTGCCGCGGTGCACCTGCCCTATGCCCTCGCCGCTCTGAACGGTTGCTGACGACGCCCAGACGCCTGCTGATCAGTCGCTGGTCAGGATGACGAGCTGCTGAGTGGCTCGCGTCATCGCGACATAACGATCCACCGCCCCCTCGATCCCGTCTCCGAAGTCCTCTGGATCGACCAGGATCACCAGGTCAAACTCCAGCCCCTTGGCCAGCACGGGGGTCAGCGACCGGACCCGCGGACGCGCCTCGAAGCCCGGGTGCCCGATGACGCAGGCGATGCCCTCCTCGTGCTCGGCCAGCCAGGTCGACAGGATCGTGTCCAGCCTGTCGCGGGAGTCGTGCACCACGGGTATGCCGCCCTCCCGCACCGAGGTGGGCACGTTGGCATCGGGGATGGCAGCCCTGATGACCGGCTCCGCCTGTGCCATCACCTCGGCGGGCGTGCGGTAGTTGATGCTCAGGGAGGCGACCTCGATCTGGTCCAGGCCGATCCGCTCCAGCCGCTCGTTCCAGGACTCGGTGAAGCCGTGTCTGGCCTGGGCCCGGTCCCCGACGATCGTCATGCTCCGCGAGGGGCAGCGGCTGAGCAGCATCTGCCACTGGGCGTCGGTGAGCTCCTGGGCCTCGTCGACGATCACGTGCGCAAAAGGTCCCGCGAGACGGTCCGGCGTGGCGGTCGGCAGAGCGCCGGAGTCCACGAGCTTGTCCCGCAGGTCCTGGTGCCGCAGCTGCTGTGACAGGCCGCCGATGTTGTCGGCCTCGAGCATCCGGTCGATGACCTCGTCCATGCGTGCCCGCTCCGCCGCCGCGGCGGCCTCCTGGCGCTGTCGCCGGCGCACAGCACCGGAGTCACCGAGGCGCTGCCGGGCAGCGTCCAGCAGGGGCAGATCGGACTCGGTCCAGGCGGTCGGATGCTCCCGCTGCAGACGCCCCACGTCACCCGCCGAGAGCCATGGCGCGGCCAGGCGCAGGAAGGCCGGCACGGACCAGAGGTCCGCGACCAGGTCCTCGGGCTCGAGCAGCGGCCAGGCCCCGTTGAAGGTCGCGGTCAGCTCCTCGTGCTCGGCCAGCGCGCGGCGCAGATCAGCCTCCGCGAAGTGCTCGTCGTCCTCCTCGACCTCCACGGCGTCCACAAGGATCTGCACGAGGGTCTCCCAGACCTGCTCGCGGGCGTCGTTGTGCGGCACCCCCGGCTCTGGGGACGCGAAGGCCTCGGCCCAGTCCATGGCCCGGACGGTTAGCTCGACCCCGTCGACCTCCAGGCGCGTTCCCGTGCTGGGTGGCTCCTCATAGAAGCGGACGGCCGGCTCAATGACCTCGACCATCTCCCGGGACGACTTGAGGGCGGCGACCTCGGCGTCATCCTCTGGCCCCGCCGTCGCGCCCTCGGGCAGCAGGTCGCGCAGGGTGACGGTCTGCACACCCTCCTCACCCAGGCTGGGCAGGACGTCGCCGACATAGTTCAGATACGGCTCGTGCGGCCCGACGAACAACACACCGCCGCGCTGGTGACCGAGGCGAGGATCGGCATACAGCAGGTAGGCCGCGCGGTGCAGGGCCACCACCGTCTTGCCGGTGCCCGGCCCACCGTCGACGACGAGCGCCCCGCGCGAGCCGGCCCGGATGATGGCGTCCTGGTCGGACGCGATGGTGCTCAGCACGTCGCGCATCCGGGGTGACCGGCTGCTGCCCAACGTCGCGATGAAGGCCGACTGGTCATCGAGCGCGGCGTGCTGCGTCAGCCCCTCGGCGGTGAAGACCTCGTCCCAGTAGTCGTTGACCTGCCCGCCTCCTGTCCAGCGATAGCGCCGACGACTCACCAGGCCCATCGGATCGGCGTGGGTGGCGGCGAAGAAGGGCTCGGCGGCCGGCGCGCGCCAGTCGATGAGTAGACGATCGCCGGTGCTGTCGGTCAGCCCGGTGCGCCCGATATAGATGGGCTCGGGGTCACCGGCGCGCACGACCCGGCCCAGGCACAGGTCGAGGCCGAAACGGTGCAGGAGCCGCAGCTGTCCGGTGAGCCGGTGGATCTCCAGGTCGCGGTCGAGGGCTGCCTGCCCCGAGCCTCCCGGGGCCCGGCGGGCAGCGTCCAGCCGTCTGGTCAGCTCGGTGATCTGCTCGGACTGGGTGGCGGCGATGGCCGCGAAGTGCTGCTCGTCCCCGGCGATCAGGGCGGGGTCGTTCTTGGCGGCAAGGGTCTCGGGGAGGGCAAAGGCGGTGGTGGTCTGGTTGGTCATGCAGGCGTCAGCTCCCAGGGATGGTGATGGGCGGTGTCACGGTGCTCGTTAATGGCTCGGCAGGCCGGTCAGTCCCCCTCGTGACCTGCGGGTTTGTGCGCGTGAAGCACCCAGTGTGAACGCCAGAAGCCGCTTGCGGCAAGGCCCCCCATGCGCTATATATTGGAAAGGGCAGGGGGAGACAGCGTGCCGGTGCTGGGGGACTTAGTCGGCGGTTGCCAGCAGTGATTCGACCCGGCCGCGCGCTGGGGACCGTCGTATGCCGCTGGGTTGCGTCAGCGCTCAGGCTGCGGTCTCGTGGTGGTGTCGGCAGCGCGCCTGATAACTCTCGATGCCACCGACGTGCTCCTCGGCCGCGGCCAGCGCGTCGCTGGTGGCATCCGTGTCCACGCGTTGGTGCAGGGCTGCCTCGCCACCGCAGACCGAGCACACCGCCGTCAGCCGCGTGACGACCTCTGCGGTGGCCATGAGCGTGGGCAGTGGCTCGAACGGCCGCCCGTCGAAGGTGACCGACAGCCCCGCCACCAGCACGGTGAGGCCCCGGGCGGCGAGCTCGTCAACGACGTCCACGAGCCCCGGGCCAAAGAACTGCGCCTCGTCGATGGCCACCAGATCGGGGGAGCGGCCCTCCAGCAGCGACCGCAGGGCGGTCACGTCTGGAGCGGTGCGCGAGACCACGCTCACCCCGGAGTGCGAGGCGACCTGACCGGTGCCGTGGCGAGCGTCCAGGGCGTGGTTGACCACCTCGACCTCGAGGCCGGCCAGCCGGGCGCGCCGCACCCGGCGCACCAACTCCTCGGACTTGCCCGCAAACATCGGCCCGCAGATCACCTCCACGTGACCCGCCACCGGCGCTGCTCTCATGGCAGGAGTCTAGGACCGGAGCGATTCGCGGTGGTCCGTCCTCAGTCCAGGATCTGGCCGATCGGCTCGCGCTTCTCCGCCTGGAAGCGATCCTCGGTGCGGCCATAGGCCCAGTAGCCCGAGAGCGACAGGTCCTCACGCGGCACCTGGCGCTCCTTCATCAGGGCCCGCACGGCCTTCATCGACTCCCGCTCGCCGTGGGCGAAGACCTGCACCCGCCCCTGCGGCCAGGGTCCAGCGGCGACCGCCTCGGCCAGCAGGCTCGTCTCGCTCGACGGCCCGGTCAACCACTCCAGCCGTATGCCGTGAGGCGCCTTGATCTCGATCCTCCCCGAGTCCTCGGTGGTCTGCAGGTAGACGACGCCCTGGGCGTCGGTGGGCAGCACCTCAAGGGCCGCGCAGATGGCCGGCAGGGCTGACTCGTCGCCGATGAACAGGTGCCAGTCGGCCGTCGGGTCCGGGGCGTAACCTCCGCCGGACCCGGAGGCGACGAACTGGTCACCAGGTCGAGCCTCACGTGCCCAGGGGGCGGCGACGCCCTCGTCGCCGTGCACGACGAAGTCGATGGCCAGACGCTGGTTCTCCCGGTCGACCCATCGCAGGGTGTAGGTCCGCCGAACTGGCTGGTCCTCGGGGGCGAGGGTCTCGCGCAGGTGAGCCTCGTCATACGGCGGGGTCAGACCCAGCTCCGGCTTGACGAAGAGCAACTTGACATAGGCATCGGTGAACTCATTGAGGTTGAGGGTCGAGAACCCCTCACCGCCGCCAACGATCCGCACGGTGGTGGGGGAGACCCACTCCGAGGACTCGACGGTCAGGAGCGCCTGGGGGCGCGGTGGACGATTCGGCTTGCTCACCCCATTAGGCTTGCACAGTCGCTCTCCGCGACGGCCATCGCCCACCGATCCTCTAGGAGTCACCGTGCCTGCCCAGATCACCGTCACCATCGCCGGGAGCGAGCGATTGGTCGATCAGGGCACGACCGCGGCCGACCTCTTCGCCGACGACAAGGCAGTCGTGGTCGCCCGGGTCGGTGGCGAGCTGCGCGACCTGGCCCACTCGCTGACTGATGGAGACGTCGTCGAGCCGGTGCTGATCAGCGAGCCCGACGGTCTCGACGTGCTGCGCCACTCCTGCGCCCACGTCCTCGCGCAGGCGGTCCAGGAGGTCAACCCGGACGCCAAGCTGGGCATCGGCCCCCCGATCCGCGACGGCTTCTACTACGACTTCGACGTGGCCGAGCCGTTCCAGCCCGAGGACCTCAAGAAGCTCGAGAAGGTGATGCAGCGCATCATCAACACCGGTCAGACCTTCCACCGCCGCGACATCGAGGACGACGCGGCCCGCGAGGAGCTGGCCCGCGAGCCCTACAAGCTCGAGCTGATCGGTCTGAAGGGCGGCTCCGCCGAGGATGCAGCTGAGGGGGCTTCGGTCGAGGTCGGCGGCGCACAACTGACGATCTATGACAACAAGGACCGCACGGGTGAGACCGTCTGGGGCGACCTGTGCCGTGGCCCGCACCTGCCGACCACCAAGCTGATCGGCAATGCCTTCAAGATCACACGCAGCGCCGCGGCCTACTGGCGTGGCTCGGAGAAGAACCCCCAGCTGCAGCGGATCTATGGCACGGCCTGGCCGTCCAAGGACGAGATGAAGGCCTATCTGGACCGGCTCGCCGAGGCAGAGCGCCGCGACCACCGCAAGCTGGGCGCGGAGATGGACCTCTATTCCTTCCCCGAGGAGATCGGCCCGGGTCTGCCGGTCTTCCACCCGCGTGGCGGCGTGCTGAAGCGGGTCATGGAGGACTACGTCCGCCAGGCGCACATCGACGCCGGATTCCAGTATGTCGGGACGCCGCACATCTCCAAGGAGGGGCTGTTCCACACCTCCGGTCACCTGCCCTACTACGCCGAGGGTATGTTCCCGCCGATCGATGACGACGGGCAGCCCTATCGCCTCAAGGCGATGAACTGCCCGATGCACAACCTGATCTTCCGCAGCCGCGGACGGTCTTATCGCGAGCTGCCCCTGCGCTTCTTCGAGTTCGGCACGGTCTATCGCAACGAGAAGTCGGGCGTGCTGCAGGGGCTGACCCGCGTGCGGATGATCACCCAGGACGACAGCCACTCCTATGTCACCCGCGAGCAGGCCCCCGGCGAGATCAAGCACCTGCTCGACTTCGTGACCCAGCTGCTCAGCGACTTCGGGTTGAACGACTACTACCTCGAGCTGTCCACCCGCGACGCGACCGGTGACAAGAAGGACAAGTTCATCGGCTCCGACGAGCAGTGGGCCGAGGCGACCGCGATCCTGGAGCAGGTGGCGACCGAGACCGGGCTGGAGCTCGTGCCCGACCCCGGCGGCGCGGCCTACTACGGGCCGAAGATCTCCGTCCAGGCGCGCGACGCCATCGGGCGCACCTGGCAGATGTCGACGATCCAATACGACTTCAACCAGCCCGAGCGCTTCGAGTTGGAGTTCTCGGCTGCGGACGGCACCCGGCAGCAGCCGGTCATGATCCACTCGGCCAAGTTTGGCTCGATCGAGCGGTTCATCGGTGTGCTCGTGGAGCACTATGCGGGGATGTTCCCGCCGTGGCTGGCGCCCGTGCAGGTGGTCGGCGTGCCGGTGGCCGAGGAGTTCGACGGCTATCTCAAGGAGGTCGAGGCCCAACTGCTGGCTGCGGGCATCCGGGTGGAGCTTGACCTGTCCGACGACCGGTTCCCCAAGAAGATCCGCAATGCGAGCAAGTCGAAGGTGCCGTTCATCCTGATCGCCGGAGGCGACGACCGGGACGCCGGCGCGGTGTCCTTCCGCTATCGCGACGGCTCACAGAAGAACGGTGTCCCGATCGCCGAGGCTGTCGAGGAGATCGCCGCCGCCGTGCACGAGCGCGTCCAGGTCTGACCCCAAAAAGATAAAGGTTTCGCACGCCTGTCCCGCATTTTGATACAGGTTTCGTACGTCTTCCCCGCATTCTGATACAGGTTTCGTACGGGCGCGTCCGCCCCGCATTGTGGTTCAGGTTTCCCTCTGGCGGCACGGTGCGTGGCCCTGGGAGTTTGAACGGAGCCGGGTGCCGACTCGACATACGAAACCGCTAGGAAGAGAACCCGCCTCCACCAGCTCGGCGATCAGCTCATCCTCGGCGGCCCGGCCCGCGTCGAAGGTCGCTTGCTGGGCCGCGGTCAGCACGGTTCGTCCTCGCGTGAGCCGACGCCATGCCGATCCATGACGTCGATAGCTTTTCCCAACGCATCAGCCGCCCGGGCCAACTGGTCTCGCTCGGCCACGGCCTTGTCCCGCTCACCGATCAACCGCTCGACCTCGGCCTCCAACCGGCGGACCTCAGCGGCGTCTTCCTGGGTCATCGACCCAGTATGGCGAGGCACCTGGCCACGCGCCAGATCACCGTCAGCCAGAGCCTTGCGCCAGAAGAACAGATGGCTATAAGACAACCCATGCTCCTGCAGATACGCGGTCGTCCCGTGCTGACGCTCCAAGTACGCCAGCACATGCTCCCGCTTCTGCTCAGTCGAGAAAGACCGTGCTGCAATCGTGGCAACTGCCATGACACCCTCCATCAATCAGGTGGGTCACAAACAGACTGCCAGCTAGGGGAGCGTACGAGACCTCTATCAATTTGCGGTGCGGCGTACGAAACCTTTATCAATTTGCGGTGCGGCGTGCGAGACCTTTATCAATTTGCGGGGCGGCGCAGGTGCGTGAGGACCACGACACCGCGCGGCGAGAGCCGATATCCCGTCGGGAGGCTCTCGGTCAGGCCCAGTTCCTTCAGGCGGCGCACGTTGGCCTTGAACGGAGCCCGCTCCCACCCGATGGACGCCCCGATCGTCTCGGCGAGCTCGGCAGGGCGTGCCTCGATGAGCTCGAGGAAAGACCTGGTCCACGGGCCGCGCGTGCTGCGCCGATCCATGGCAACGAGGTGCTCAGCGATGCTCCCGAGCTCCTCGGGAGCCAGCGCGTCGTGCTCTCGCAGCGTGACCCGCTCGTCCGCACCGAGGAACTCGAGTCCGATCCGATAGACCGTGCCCTCCTTGCGGGCCAGGAAACGCTCAAGCTCGAGGCGCGTGCGCCCAGCCCGGGCAGCGTCCTGCTCCGTGATCTCGCGGGCATCGATCGGTTCCACCGAGGTGAACCCGATGACGCCAGCACGGGTGCGCTGGCGACCTCCGTCGACATGCATCGGGCGCCGCCAGACCCGGAAGGCCAGGTCCACCTCGCCGGCGACGATCCGGTCGAGGTCAACGTTCGAAAACATCACCTGCTGATCGGACCACAGAGTGAGGCGAGTGCGCCAGCGACGGTGCGCCTCGGCATACCGGACCGGCCTCCCGGGAGAGGATCAGCGAGGCTCGAGCAGGAAGATCGGGATGAGACGCTCGGTCTTGGTCTGGTAGTCGGCATAGGAGGGGAAGGCCGCGACCCCGCGCTCCCACCAGATCTCACGCTCCTGGCCGGACAGCTCCCGGCTGGTCATCGCCGTCTCGGTGGTGCCGTCGAGCACGCTGACCTGGTCGGGGTTCTTGCGGATGCTGGCAGTCCACTGCGGGTGCGTGGGTGCGCCACCATGGCTGGCGACGGCGAGATAGTTGCCGTCGTGCTCCACGCGCATCAGGGGCACCCGGCGAGGCCGCCCGGACTTGGCCCCGATCACCGTCACCACGACAACGTCGCGGCCCTGGACCTTGGCGGCAGAGGAGTCGCCCCCCGCCTCATCGATGGCGTCCAACTGGTTGCGCACCCAACTGGTGGCGGGCTGGACGTAGTTGTCGCGGTCTGCGGTGGTTTCCGTCATGTTCAGTGCCAACCGAGACGAAGCGAGGTCTGTTCCATGCTGGCTGTGGACGATCTCGGACCACTGTCAGACGTCTGTCCTAAAGTGGTTTGTGTCGTCAAAGAAGAGCACCCGCTGTCGTTCGGGAGGAGGGCAAGATGAGCGTTGAGACTCACCGCGAGCCGCCGCCGACTGAGCTGCCCACCGAACCGCCCACTGAGTTGCCCACCGGGCCGTTGACCGCGGCTGAGGTGACGGGCTGGCTCCGGCGATTGGCTGTCGGTGGGGGCCTGGCGCCGTTGGGGGCAACGGCCGCGGGGGACCTGTGCGACCTGCTCGGTGCGCTGGAGTCGGTCAAGAATGCCACCTCGGCGGCGCAGGCTCGGGCGACGGTGCTGGCTGCCGAAGCGTTGACTGAGGCGGCCGTCGCGGGAGGGACCCCCGAAGCAACGGCGGACAAGGGCGTGGCTCAGCAGTTGGCGCTCGCCCGGCGAGAGTCACCGTTTGCCGGTCGGCGGCACGTCGGCTTTGCGCGGGCTGTGGTGAGCGAGATGCCGTGCACGCATGCTGCCCTTACCGCGGGCCTGATCTCGGAGTGGACCGCGACGCAGATCGTGAAGGAAACGGCCTGTCTGTCTCTGGCACACCGCCAGGCCGTGGATGCCCACCTTGAGGGGCGGTTCGGGACCGACTCGCACCGGGCCCTCGTCGCGGCCGCCAAGGCGAAGGCCTACGAGCTGGACCCCTACTCGGTGGCCAACCGTGGGCGCAGGGCGAGATCAGATCGCCGCGTGAGTGTGCGCCCGGCACCGGATGTGATGGCGATCGTCTCCGGCTACCTTCCGGTCGCCGACGGCGTCGCCTGCTATAAGGCGCTCAACGAGGCAGCCAAGGGTGTGAAGTCAGCTGGCGATGAGCGGTCCCTGGACCAGATCCGGGCAGATCTGTTCACGCAGCGGTTGACCGGACGGGTCCCCGCCGAGGGCGTGAACATCGAGCTCGGGCTGGTAATGACCGATCGGGCACTGCTCGGGCAGGACGAGACGCCGGCGCGCCTGGAGGGTTATGGCCCGATCCCGGCGCCGATGGCCCGTGACCTGGTCCGCGACGGCCAGGCCGACAGTGGTGACCAGGGGGCGCAGGGACTGGCCCAGCGGGCAGTGGTGTGGCTGCGGCGTCTGTATGCCGATCCAGTCACCGGAGTGCTGGTGGAGCAGGACAGCCGGCGGCGCACGTTCACCGGGGCGTTGCGCAGGTTCCTGGTTGCACGTGACCAGGTGTGCCGCACGCCCTGGTGCGATGCGCCGGTGCGGCACGCCGACCACGTCCTGCCCTGGGCCCGCGGTGGACGGACCACCGCCGACGAGGGGGAGGGGTTGTGCGAAGCATGCAACTACGCCAAGGAGACCACGGGCTGGTCCCATGAGGTGGTGGACCTGCCCGACGGGACCCACACGGTGAAGATCACGACGCCGACCGGTCACACCTACTATTCCCAGCCGCCGCCGGTCCTGCCCTCACTGGGTGATCAGGGCAGCGCTGTGCCCTGTGCTGGTGTGCCCTCTGTTGATGTGCCCTGTGCTGGTGTGCCCCGCACTCAGCAGAGGCCATGGCTGGACCCGGAGACTTCAGGGCACGGACCAGAGACCGGGAGAGCGAGTGCGATGTGTTGCACTCGGGAGTCGCGAGTGATCACTCTGCGACTGAAGGATGACGAGACCCCACGATCGGCCTCAGGGTCACAGCGACCGCCGGGACGCCAGGCAACCGTGAAACGACGTCTGCTCCAGTTCGGTGCGTGGCGCGTCGCGAGTCACGGCGGCGATGACGGCACTGCGCATCCAACGGACCCGGCCGACCAACCGAGCCCGCTCGAGCGCCACCTGTCCGAGAGGTTGGCGCAGGCGGTCTGACGCGCGCAGGCCACTCAGCCGCGTTGCACCGGCCCGGACTGAGGACCTGGCTCCTGGGTGCACGCGGATAGGATCTCCTCCATGGTCGAGCAGCAGCACTCGGGGGAGCCCGCAGCCCAGGCCGGGGAAGCAGACGCCGCGGAAGCCGCGACTGACTTCGCCAGGGTGCCGGACGGCTTCCAACGTTTGTGGACACCTCACCGGATGGCCTACATCCGCGGGGACCGACCCTCTGAGAGGGCGGGCACGGGTTGCCCGTTTTGCGCGGCGCCCGACAAGAGCGACGCCGAGGGGTTGGTCGTCCACCGTGGTGAGACCTGTTACGTCGTGCTCAACCTGTTCCCCTACAACCCGGGCCACCTGCTGATCTGCCCCTATCGCCACGTCCCGCTCTACACCGACCTCACGCCGGAGGAGACGGTCGAGTTCGCCCAGCTGACCCAGGCGGCGATGGAGGCCCTGCGCGGAGCCTCGGCACCGGCCGGCTTCAACATCGGCATGAACCAGGGCGAGGTCGCGGGGGCGGGCGTGGCCGCGCACCTCCACCAGCACGTCGTGCCCCGGTGGGGCGGCGACATGAACTTCCTGCCGATCATCGGGCAGACCAAGGCGGTGCCCACTCTCCTCGAGGACGCCCGGCAGGCTCTCGTCAAGGCGTGGCCGTCCTGAGGGTGGCCGACAGCACGGTCGGCGGATCGGGGAGACGCTCAGTGATGAGTGATGGGGAGCACAGGCCTACTCGGCACGCCGCAGCCACGCGGCGAGCACCTATCAGTAGCCTGGGTCCACGATGCTGAACAAGTACGCCCGGGCATTCTTCACTGCACTCCTCACCCCGATCGCGCGCCTCCTGCTGCGCCTCGGGGTGAGTCCTGACGCCGTCACGGTGGTCGGGACCATCGGAGTGGCCTTCGGTGCGCTCTACTTTTATCCACTCGGCGAGCTGTGGTGGGGGACCTTGTTCATCACCGCCTTCGTCTTCACCGATCTCATCGACGGCACGATGGCCAGGATGTCCGACCGCACCAGCTCCTGGGGCGCCTTTTTGGACTCGACGCTGGATCGGATCGGCGACGCAGCTGTTTTCGGGGGACTGATCCTCTATTTCACCGGCCGCGGGGACGACGACCTCACCGCCGCTCTGGCCCTGGCGTGCCTGATCCTCGGCTTCATCGTCAGCTATGCCAAGGCTCGCGCCGAGAGCCTCGGGTTCACCGCCAACGTCGGCATCGCCGAGCGCGCCGACCGTCTGGTCGCGACCTTGGTGACGACCGGCTTCTGCGGGCTCTTCCTGCCCATGTGGGTGCTGACCGTTGTCCTCGGACTGTTGGCCGTTGCCAGCCTGATCACGGTCCTGCAGCGCATCCTGACCGTCCGCACCCAGGCGATGACCGACGCGGTGGGCTCGTGAGTGACCTGGGCGACCAGGCGACCGTGCTGGCCTACCGGCTCGGTTGGGCCGCCGTCCGCAAGCTGCCGGCTCGGGGGGCCTACGCCCTGTTCGACCGGATCGCCGACCTGATGCACCGCCGCGGGGGCAAGGGGGTGGAGCGGATGCGCTCGAACTATGCCCGCATCCGCCCCGAGCTGTCGCCCGGCGATCTGGACGACCTGGTGCACGCTGGCCTGCGTTCCTACATGCGCTACTGGTGTGAGTCTTTCCGGCTCCCGGACCGCACGGCAGACGAGCTCGCGGCGAGCGTGCGCGTGGTGGGCGAGCAGGCACCACGGGAGGCTCTGGAAGGTGGGCAGGGCGTCGTCTGCTTCCTCGGTCACCTCGGCAACTGGGACACCGTGGGTGCCTGGGCTACCCACCACCTGGCTCCGGTGACGACAGTGGCCGAGCGACTGAAGCCGGAGGAGCTGTATGACCGCTTTGTCGCCTATCGCGAGGCCCTCGGTATGACCATCCTCCCGCTGACCGGTGGACAGTCACCGTTCCGGACCCTGGTGCGCACCGTCAAGGAGGGCGGCCTCGTGCCGCTGCTGGCGGACCGGGACCTGACCGACTCTGGCGTCGAAGTCACCCTGTGCGGCCACCCGGCCAAGATGGCCAGCGGCCCGGCAGCGCTTGCCCTGGCCACCGGCGCCCCGCTGCACCCGGTCACCGTCACCTACGAGCCAACCCCGGCCGCCACGCGCATCGGGGGCTCCACGGACACCGAAGATCACGGGGAGGGCGCACGACCGAACCGCGCCTCGGCATACCGTGTCGTCCTGACCTTTGGCCCGGCGGTGGCGGTCCCGGACGGGGGCACCCGCAGCGAGCAGATCACCGCGATGACCCAGGCGTGCGCCGATTTCCTCGGCGCGGCTCTGCGAGAGCACACCGAGGACTGGCACATGATGCAGCGCGTCTTCGTGGCGGACGGGATCCGCTGATGCGCATCGGGATCGTCTGCCCCTATTCCTTTGACGTGCCCGGCGGGGTGCAACTGCACATCCGGGACCTGGCCGAATACCTCCTGCGCCGCGGGCACGTCGTCTCGGTGCTGGCCCCGGCCGATGAGGGGACTGAGCTGCCCGACTATGTCGTCAGCGCTGGTGGGGCGGTCCCGGTCCGGTTCAACGGGTCGGTCGCCCGGCTCTCGTTCGGCCCGATCGTGGCCAACCGGGTGGACGCGTGGCTGGACGACTGGGACTTTGACGTGCTGCACCTGCACGAGCCAGCAGCGCCGAGCCTGTCCCTGCTGGCGCTCTGGGCGGCGAGGGTGCCGATCGTCGCGACCTTCCACAGCTCGCAGTCCCGAGTGGGCACGATGCGCGCGGCCCAACCGCTGCTGCAGCCGGGGTTGGACAAGATCTCCGCCCGGATCGCCGTCTCCGACGCAGCGCACAAGACGATGGCGTCCGGGTTTGGTGGCACCACGCTGGTCATCCCCAACGGGGTGTATGTCGACCGGTTCGCCCCCCAGGACGCCGCACCGGAGGACGCCGCACCAGCAGGCGCCCCACCCGAGGTCGGTGGCCGCCCGCGGATCGTCTTCCTGGGGCGATTCGACGAGCCGCGCAAGGGGTTGCCGGTGCTGCTGGCTGCCCTGCCGCTCGTGCTGGCCCAGGTCCCGGATGCCGCGTTGTTCGTGGCAGGTCCTGGAGACGTTGAGGAGGTGCGCTCGGGCCTGTCCAGCCAGGTCGCCGACGCCGTGCACTTCCTGGGGATGGTCAGCGAGGAGGACAAGGTTGCCCTGCTGGCTGGTGCTAACGCCTACGTCGCACCCAACACTGGGGGCGAGAGTTTCGGCATCATCCTCGTGGAGGCGATGAGTGCCGGCGCCCCTGTGGTGGCCAGTGCCCTCGATGCCTTCACTGCCGTGATCGGTGATTCCGGTGCCGGTGTGATCTTTCCGGTGGGGGACCACCGTGCCCTGGCTGCCGCGATCGTGCGACTGCTGGAGAACCCGTCCGAGCAAGCGCAGTTGCGGCGTGCCGGTCAGGCCCGGGCTCGACGCTTTGACTGGTCAACAGTCGGCGCCAGGATCGAGGCGGTCTATGACTCAGTGGCCGTGGAGCGAGTGGGTGACAGTTTCCTGCGGGACGCGGCGGGTCGGGTCCGCGCTGCGGGTGGTGCCGCTGGTGGTGGTGCGGCTGCTGTCGGTGCGGAGGGGTCGGCGGGTGCTGGGGGCAAGGCCAGGGGCGGTCGCGCACCCTCAGCCTCAGACGTCGCCACGAGCCCGAACGGCCGCACGACCCGGCAGGGGTCGCTGGCCACCACGCTGCAGTCTGACTCGCCCTCTATCCGGGCGGTCCGGGCCGTGAGGAGGTGGTTTGGTCGATGAACATCGAGATCGTCTGGGGAGTCCAGGAGTGGGTGATCCTGGGCGCCATCGTGCTGGCCGCGCTGCTGGCGCTGGGGTGGTACCTCTCCTACACCGCTGTCCGCCTCGACCGCCTGCACCACCGAGTCATCGGGACCGCTGCCGCCCTCGATGCGCAACTGGTCCGCCGCGCTGAGGCCGCACTGGAAGTCGCCTACATCGCGGGGATCGATCCCGCGTCGGCCACCCTGATGGCTGCGTCGGCGGGGGCGGCCCTGGACCAGGAGGAGACCTGGTCCCAGGACCGACTGGACGCCGAGTCCCAGCTCACCGAGGTGCTGCGCGCCACCCATGCGCCGGTCGTCGGGCAGCAGGTCGAGGTCGATGAGCTCCTTGACCGCATGCGCGGCACGGGCGAGCGAGTCAAACTGGCTCGGCGCTTTCACAACGAAGCGGTCCAGGAAGCCCGTGCCGTGCGCGGCCAGCGGCTGGTGCGTTTCCTGCACCTGGCTGGCACCGCGAAGGTCCCGCTGCCGATCGGCTTCGACGACGACTGGCCGGAAACCCTCTGAGCGCTCACCGGTGTGGGGGACCGGCACCGGTGGACCTAGACTGGAGAGCCGACCCGACCACATGGTGGGACGTCGGCCCCGTGTCCACGTCCCACACCACCGGTGAGCGCACTCAATGCCGAGCACCACCTCGCCCCGGAAGGCACCAGCATGAGCACCCCTGAAACACACTCTGCGACGAACTCTGCCCCGGCCGCTGCCGCCCACGGCACGGACAACCCAACCGCCCAGGCCGGCACGACCCGCGTCAAGCGGGGCATGGCCGACATGCTCAAGGGCGGCGTGATCATGGACGTTGTCACTGCCGAGCAGGCCAAGATCGCCGAGGACGCCGGCGCCGTCGCCGTCATGGCACTGGAGCGCGTCCCGGCCGACATCCGCGCGCAGGGCGGCGTCTCCCGCATGAGCGACCCCGACATGATCGACAGCATCATCGAGGCCGTGTCCATCCCGGTCATGGCCAAGGCCCGGATCGGCCACTTCGTGGAGGCCCAGGTCCTGCAGTCCCTCGGTGTTGACTACATCGACGAGTCCGAGGTGCTCACCCCGGCGGACTACAGCAACCACATCGACAAGTGGGCCTACACCGTGCCGTTCGTCTGCGGCGCGACCAACCTGGGCGAGGCGCTGCGGCGCATCACCGAGGGCGCAGCGATGATCCGCTCCAAGGGCGAGGCCGGCACCGGTGACGTCTCCAACGCCACCATGCACATGCGGCAGATCCGCCAGGAGATCCGCCGCCTGTCCAGCCTGCCCGAGGACGAGCTGTTCGTCGCGGCCAAGGAGTTGCAGGCGCCCTACGACCTGGTGGCTGAGGTCGCCCGCAACGGCAAGCTCCCGGTCGTGCTGTTCACGGCCGGTGGCATCGCGACCCCCGCCGACGCGGCCATGATGATGCAGCTCGGCGCCGAGGGTGTCTTCGTCGGCTCCGGCATCTTCAAGTCCGGCAACCCGGGCGCCCGCGCCGAGGCCATCGTCAAGGCCACCACCTTCCACGACGACCCCGACACGATCGCCAAGGTCTCCCGGGGTCTGGGCGAGGCGATGGTGGGCATCAATGTCGACGAGATCCCGCAGCCGCACCGGCTCGCTGAGCGCGGTTGGTGAGCTGATCGGCCTGGCGCCGTGACAAGACCCTCGTGGTCGACGTCCGTCACAGGCGCCGGGGCTGAGCCGCGAGCACCGCGGCCAGTCCCTCCCGGAGGTCGGTGACGAATGACTCCGGGACCTCAAGGGAGGGGAAGTGTCCGCCTGCCTCGGGGGTGCTCCACCGGACGATCTGGCGAAAGCGCTCCTGTGCCCAGGGCCGCGGACACTTCTCGATGTCGCGGGGGTAGGTGCTGACCGCTGACGGGACCTCCACACGCAGTCGGGGGTCGACCCGGTTGACCCCACCATGGCTCTCGGCGTAGATGCGAGCGGCCGATGCACCAGTGCGCGTCAACCAGTAGAGCGTGACGTTGTCGAGGATGCGGTCGAGGGGGATCGTCTCGAACGGGCTGTCTGTGGTGTCGGTCCACTCGGCGAACTTGTCGAGGATCCAGGCGAGCAGCCCGACCGGTGAGTCGACGAGGGCATAGCCGATGGTCTGCGGCCGTGTCGCCTGCTGCTTCGCGTAGGCCGAGCGGTGCTGCCAGAAGTCACGAGTCTCCTCGGCCCAGCTGCGCTCAAGTGGACTCAGCCCGTCCGTCGTCATCCCCGGTGGCGACTGGGCCAACGTGGTGTGGATGCCGAGGACGTGCTCTGGGTGCCGTCCGCCGAGCACTGTTGTGATCACGCCGCCCCAGTCGCCGCCGTGGGCCACGAACTGGCCATAGCCCAGCCGGCCCATCAGCGTCACCCAGGCGGCTGCGATCCGCTCCACGCCCCACCCGGTGCTGGTCGGCTTGTCGCTGAAGCCGAACCCGGGAAGAGAGGGTGCGACGACATGGAACGCGGGTGCCGTTGGGTCCCTCGGATCGGCGAGCTCGTCGATGATGTCGGTGAACTCGGCGACGCTGCCCGGCCAGCCGTGCGTCAGCACCAGGGGAGTGGCGTCCGACCGGGTGGACCGGCGGTGCAGGAAGTGGATCCCCAGGCCGTCGATGGTGGTGCGGAACTGACCGATCCGGTTGAGGCGAGTCTCGAACGCGCGCCAGTCATACGTCGTGCGCCAGTGGTCGACGACCTCCTCGAGAACGGCGAGTGGAACGCCCTGCTGCCAGCGAGCCGGGTCCGCACCGGGTGGGTTCACCGTCTCGCGCTCGGGGAGCCGCGCCGCGGCCAGGCGTCGCCGGAGTTCCACCAACTCCGCGTCATGGGCCTGGACGTCGAGAGCCTGGACGTCGTGGGGCTGTTGGTTCAATGGATGGGTGGACATGAGACCTCCCGGTCTGCCATAGCGCCGGCCCGGATCATAGGAACCGGCTAAGACGGTTCTAGCATGCCTCGTCCGTGTCTGGCAACCAGCTAAGATGGTTCGTGTGCCTGACGTGTTCCCCGACTTCCGCCTGGGCGCGGTGCTGGCGACCAGCTTCACCGCGACCCTGACCGAGCGTCGTGGCGGCTCCGTGGAGCGGATCCCCACGCCTGAGCGGCTCGTCGACTGGCTGGCGATCAGCGGACTCTCCGTGGCGTCCTGCACCGACGCGGAATTGGATCGTGCGCGCGGGCTCCGTGAGGCCATCCACGCCGCGGCCACCGCGGCCGCGCGACAGGACCCGTTGCCTCCACCAGCCGTGCGGGTCATCAACGACTGCAGCACGAACGGTGGGGCCGCGGCCGTTCTGACGCCCGAGGGTGCCCGGCGCTGGCAACTCAGCGACTCGTCCAGCGTGGCCGACGCCCTCAGCGTGATCGCTGCGGACGCCGTTGCCGTCATCGCCGGGGAGCGACCCGGCCGGCTGGCACTGTGCGCCTCACCCACCTGTCAGGCGGCCTTCTTCGACACGAGCCAGAGTCGCACCCGCCTTTGGTGCGACATGAACACCTGTGGCAACCGTGCGAAGAAGGCGCGCTTCAACGCCGCCCGTTCGTGAGGACCGCGTGCTCAGAGCCAGCCCCTGGCTGGTCTACTCTGACGCCCATGCCCGCATTCCGCATACGACTGTCTGATCTCTTGCCGTGGCTCCACTGATCGGGGTCCTGGCCGTCCAGGGTGACGTCGCCGAGCACATCCGTGCCCTGACCCTCGCCGGTGCGGAGGCCGTCCCGGTCCGTCGCCCCGAGGAGTTGGCCGCGGTCGATGGGCTCGTCATCCCGGGCGGGGAGTCGACCACGATCGACCGGCTGCTGCGCATCTTTGACCTGGCCGAGCCGCTGCGCGCCCGCCTGGCTGAGGGGATGCCGGTCTATGGCTCCTGCGCCGGCATGATCCTGCTGTCCGCGGAGGTCCTCGACGGACACCCGGAGCAGCAGAGTCTCGCCGCGCTCGACATCACCACCCGCCGCAACGCGTTCGGCCGCCAGGTTGACTCGTTTGAGGTGGACCTGCCGTTCGTGGGCCTGGACGAGCCCTTCCACGCCGTGTTCATCCGGGCCCCCTGGGTGGAGCGGGTCGGCGACGGCGTCGAGGTGTTGGCCAGCATCGAACGGGACGGCGAGGAGCACGCGGTGGCCGTGCGGCAGGGCAACGTGCTGGCCACCTCGTTCCACCCCGAGGTGACCGACGACGTCCGGGTGCACGCGCTCTTCGTGGAGCTGGTCCGCGCTGCAGGTAGCATCGGGGACCCAGCAGTAGTTGAGGGACACCCGAGCACGACGAACAGGGATAACTGATGAGTGGGCACTCTAAGTGGGCAACGACCAAGCACAAGAAGGCGGTGATCGACGCCAAGCGAGGCAAACTCTTTGCCAAGTTGATCAAGAACATCGAGGTCGCCGCCCGCACCGGCGGTGGTGACCCGGCCGGCAACCCGACCCTCTTCGACGCGATCCAGAAGGCCAAGAAGACCTCGGTCCCCAACGACAACATCGACCGCGCCGTCAAGCGTGGGTCCGGTGCCGAGGCCGGCGGGGCCAACTACGAGGCGCTGGTCTACGAGGGCTATGCACCCGGTGGGGTCGCGCTCTATATCGAGTGCCTGACCGACAACAAGAACCGCGCCGTCATGGAGGTCCGCACCGCGCTGACCCGCAACGGCGGCAGCATGGCGGACAGCGGCTCAGTGGCCTACCTGTTCAACCGCAAGGGGCAGGTCGTGGTGCCCAAGGCGCAGGACTCGGGGGAGACCAGCGAGGACGCGCTCGTCGAGATCGTGCTCGAGGCCGGCGCCGAGGAGGTCGAGGACGTCGGTGACTCCTTCGAGGTCATCTCGGAGGCCACCGACGTGGTCGCGGTCCGCACCGCCCTGCAGGAGGCCGGGCTGGACTATGACTCCGCGGAGGTGACTTTCGTGCCGAGCATGGAGGTGCCGCTGGATGCCGACGGTGCCCGCAAGATGATGCGGATCATCGACGCGCTCGAGGACTGCGACGACGTGCAGAACGTCTTCTCCAACGCCGATGTGTCCGACGAGGTGCTCGCTGAGCTCGAGGCTGACGACTGACCCGACCCCCTGAGCAGCAGTCGACCGGCCAACCGCGTCTCGTGACGCGGGTGGCCGGTCGTCGTATGCCGAGGGGCTGGGGCAGCCCGGCGCGTCCTGCCCCGCTCGGGGGGACCTGTGACGTAGCGTTGTGGCGAACAGGTGTTCGGAGGAGTGTGCCGGTTGGCGCTCCGGACCACGACTGCTGAGGAGGGTTGGCCAGGTGCGCGTTCTTGGTGTTGACCCTGGCCTCACGCGCTGTGGGTTGGGCGTTGTGGAGTCCAGTGGTGGCCGCACCGTGCGCATGGTCGCCGTCGGCGTCGTGCGCACCCCGCCGGGTGATGACCCGCAGGAGCGGCTGCTGACGCTGCAGACCGAGATCGACCAGTGGCTGGCCGAGCACCAGCCGGATGCCGTCGCGGTCGAGCGGGTCTTCGCCAAGGCCAACATCAAGGGGATCATGGGCACGGCTCAGGCCTCGGCGGTCCCGATGCTCGCCGCCGCGCGGCTGGGGCTGCCCCTCGCGCTCCACACACCCACCGAGGTCAAGGCCGCGGTCACCGGCAACGGCCGGGCAGACAAGGCCCAGGTCACGATGATGATCACCCGCATCCTGGGTCTGGACACTGCGCCCAAGCCGGCCGACGCAGCCGACGCTCTTGCTCTGGCCGTCTGCCACCTGTGGCGCGGTCAGGCCGACGCCCGGTTGGCGGCGGCTGCCCAGGGCAATGCCATGCAGCGAGCCGCCCAGGACGCGGCCCGGGCACCGCGCAACCGCCTCGAGGAGTTGCACGCGGCCCACGGTTCACGTCGTGGCACTGCGACTCCTCGTCCCCAGATCGCCGCCGTCCGCAGGAGTGCCCAATGATCGCTTCCGTCCGAGGGCCCGTGCTGCACGTCGGGCTGGACCACGTCGTCGTGGAGGTCGGCGGGGTCGGCATGCACGTGCACACCACGCCCGCCACCGCGGCCGGGTGCCCTCGTGGGGGCGAGGTCACCCTGGCGACGACGCTGGTGGTGCGCGAGGAGTCGCTGACCCTGTATGGCTTCGAGGGCACCGAGGCCCGTGCGTTGTTCGAGCAGGTGCAGACCGTCTCGGGGGTCGGCCCTCGCCTCGCTCTGGCCATGCTGTCGGTGCACAGCCCTGACGGGGTCCGTCAGGCGATCGCCGGCGGGGACCTTGCTGCGCTGACCAAGGTCCCGGGCATCGGCAAGAAAGGCGCCGAGCGGATCGTGCTTGAGCTGAAGGACAAGATCCTCGCGATGGGTGTCGAGCCGTCGATCGGTGGATCAGCTCCTGCGACTGCCGGTGGCGACCCACTCGGCGGTCAGGTCCACGAGGCGCTGGTGGGTCTCGGCTGGAGCGGGAGGCAGGCCGACGACGCGATCGAGCGGGTCCGGGCTGCTGGCAGTGCACCCACGGCCGTCTCGGAGTTCCTGCGTGCAGCACTGCGGGAGCTCGGCCGGTGAGTCTGTCCGACGAGGCGGGTCGCGCCCCCCGCACCGAGGTGGGTTATGACCCCGACGACGGCTCGCTCGACGCGACGGCCCGCGTCGTCGACGCCTCAACCACCGACGAGGAGCGGCGCATCGAGGCCGCGCTGCGGCCGCGCCGACTCGCGGAGTTCCCCGGTCAGCAGCGGGTGCGTGACCAGCTCGGCCTGGTGCTCGAGGCGGCCCGGCGCCGACAGAGTCCTCCCGATCATGTCCTGCTTTCTGGGCCGCCCGGTCTGGGCAAGACCACCCTGGCGATGATCATCGCCGCAGAGCTCGAGCAGCCGATGCGCATCACCAGCGGTCCGGCGATCCAGCACGCCGGCGATCTGGCTGCGGTGCTCTCCTCCCTGGCCGAGGGCGAGGTCCTGTTCCTCGACGAGATCCACCGCATGGCGCGGCCGGCCGAGGAGATGCTCTATCTGGCCATGGAGGACTTCAGGGTCGATGTGATTGTCGGCAAGGGCCCCGGCGCCACGGCGATCCCGCTGGAGCTGCCGCCGTTCACGGTCGTGGGTGCCACCACGCGGGCGGGGCTGCTGCCCGCGCCCTTGCGGGACCGCTTCGGTTTCACCGGGCACCTGGACTACTACAACACCAAGGACCTGCAACTGATCCTGACCCGCAGCGCCGGACTGCTGGAGATCGAGAGCACCCCTGACGGGATCCACGAGATCGCCTCGCGGTCTCGTGGCACGCCCCGCATCGCCAACCGCCTGCTGCGCCGGGTCCGTGACTGGGCCCAGGTGCACGGTCAGCACATCGTCGACGAGGAGGCGGCGCTGGCGGCGCTGGAGCTGTTCGACGTCGACCAGCAGGGTCTGGACCGCCTCGACCGCGCGGTGCTCGAGGCGTTGTGCAAACGCTTCGGCGGGGGCCCCGTCGGCCTCAGCACGTTGGCCGTCGCCGTGGGGGAGGAGCCCGACACGGTCGAGACCGTCGCCGAGCCCTATCTGGTCCGCGAGGGCTACATCGTGCGCACCCCGCGCGGGCGGTCGGCCTCGAGGATGGCCTGGGAGCACCTCGGCCTGACCCCGCCCAAACCGGTTGCCGGGCAGGAGCAGCTGCCCATCGGCGACCAGCCCGGCCGCCTCGACCACTGAGCCCACCTGTGCAGCCAGCTGCCAGTGACTCAGCAGACGAGTCGTTCCTGGTCCGACCGGCCCGGGAGGCGGACCGCCACGGCGTCCCCGCGAGCTGGTGGCATCCCGATGCCTGGCGTGCGGGGGCCCGATCGCTGGTGGTGGAGAGCGCTGGTGCCATCGTGGCGGCAGCGGCTCGCTGCCCCAACCGGGTGCACCCACTGCGTCACTCGGCCTGGCTGCACCTGTCCGAGGGAGGCGGACGGAGCACGACGTCCGGTGAGGTGGCGTCGGGTGAGGAGACGTCAGGTGAGGTGATGTCGAGTGAGGAGACGTCAGGTGAGGTGATGTCGAGTGAGGCGACGTCAGGTGAGGTGATGTCGGGTCAGGAGACGTCAGGTGAGGAGACGTTGGGAGCGGCACCGTCCCCTGCCGGAGTCGCCGTCCTGCGTGCCCTGCGCGACGCGGGCGACCTCCCGCTGTCCCTCAAGGCCGTGCCGGGCACTGTCGAGCACGCCACGATCGTGGCGGCCGGTGGTGTCGTCTATCAGCACTGCCCGCCCGAGCTCGTGCCGACGGGCACCCCGACGCTGCGGGAGTGGTGTGCGGCCCAGCGCGCCGGGGCCGCTCGGTCTGGCGTGCATCTGGTGCGCGGCGCGGAGCGGTCAACGACCGACCTGACGCGCGCCTGGACCCAGCTCTACGAGGTGGTTCACGCTGACTGGTCGCCCACCGCACCGACGGCCGACCTGCTGGAGATCTTCGGGCCGATGATCGAGGCCGAGCTGGAGTCGGACAGCACGGTGCTGGCCCTGGTGGACGGTGAGATCGTTGCCGCGAGCTTCGTCTTCCTGGGTTCGGACCCGGCCGTTGAGACGGTTGCCGAGGCGCTGGTGCCCGGGCATCCCCACGCACGCAGCGCCGTTGGAGCATGCCTGGCGGACGTGTTGGCGCGGACCGACGGGCGCCCGGTCGAGTTTGACGGGCACCGCAGTGATCCTCACTTCTTCCCGTTGCTGGCATCCCTGCCGGACGTGCGGGCCGGCGACACGCCCCTGGATCTCCTGGAGCTCTGAGCCCGCACTGGGTCAGGTGGAGGTGACCGAGGCGGCCGCCGACGGAGCCCAGAGGGTTGGTGGAGAGTCGGGGTTCGTGGGCTGTGGCCCGTACGAAACCGCTACGAACTTTGCTGAGGGGTGTGCGAGACCTTTATCAAAATGCGGGAGATTACCTGATTGTTACCTGATCAGCGGGGTGGGGTGTTGGGTGGACCCAGTCGCGTCACCTAGACTGCCGCGAGTGTCCACAGGCGGTGGACCGCCCAAGGTCAGGGCGCCTGGACACTCTCCAACAGACGTTATAAGGACTCTTCCATGTCGCCACTGGCCTCGGCCGCTGCCTCCGGAGGCAGCGGTGATGGCTTCAGCATGTTGCTGCTGTTGCTGCCCCTCCTCCTCATCGCTTTCCTCTTCTGGTCGCAGCGCAACCGGCAGAAGAAGTTCAAGGAGATGCAGTCCGACCTGCAGGTCGGGTCCCGGGTGATGACGACCACCGGGCTCTACGGCACCATCGCGCAGATGGACGACAACACGGTCCAGGTCGAGGCTGCGCCGGGGGTCGTGCTGCAGTTTGACCGTCGGGTCGTCATGCAGGCACCGGGGGCACAGCCCCCGCACGCCCAGCCGGAGACCGACAACACCACCGGAGAGCAGTGATGGCGGGCAACTCACGCAACCGCAAGGGCGGCAACCCCCGCAACCGCAAGTCGCGCAACACACTGCTGGCTCTGTTGGCCCTGATCCTTGTCCTGGGTGGGGGACTGGGCGCGGCTCACACGTGGGGTGAGCCCAAGGCTCAACTCACGCCGCTGCTGGGGCTGGACCTGGCCGGTGGGCGACAGGTGGTCATCGAGCCGATCGTCGAGGGTGGACAGAGCGTCCAGTCCGAACAACTGGACCAGGCCATCGACATCATCCGCCGCCGCGTCGACGGCAGCGGCGTGGCCGAGGCCGAGGTCTCCCGCCTCGGCTCCAACATCCAGGTGGCCATCCCCGGCACACCAACCTCGGAACAGCTCGAGGCGCTCAGCCGCTCCTCCCAGCTCCGCTTCCGCGCCGTCCTGGTCTCGGCACCCGTGACCCAGCAGGCGCCGACCGAGCCGCCGCGCGAGCTGCCGATGCCGCCTGGGGCACTGGAAGACCCGATGGCCGAGCCGACCGAGGCTCCCACCGGCGCTGACGATGCCGAGACCACCAACGCGGCCTATCCAGAGGGTCTCCTCGTGGACCAGACGCCCGTGCTGAGCGCAGTCGGCGCGACGGACTCTGCGGACACCACAGACGCACCCGCCACCGATGACGGTGCCAGCACCGACGACGCGCAGTCCACGCAGGCCCCGGACGACTCGGCGGTGACTGACGGCCCGGACGGGCCCGAGCCGACGGATGCGAGCGACCTCGCCTGGATCACCCCGGAGCTGCAGCAGCAGTTCATGGACTATGACTGCACCGACGAGGAGAACCAGCGCGCCGCCTCGTCTGCTCCGGCTGACCAGGCCCTCGTGGTCTGCTCTGCAGGCGGCACGGAGAAGTTCATCCTCGGTCCGTCTGAGCTCAGCGGTGCGTCGCTGACCGATGCCAGCTCCGGCCTGCAGGTCGGCGCCGGTGGGCAGCCCACCGGCATCGTGGAGGTTCGGCTGAACTTCGACAGTGAGGGCCGCGATGCCTTCCGCGAGATCACGACCCGCCTGTTCAACTTCGGCCAGAACACCTCGCAGAACCGCTTTGCGATCGTGCTGGACGGCGAGGTCATCTCCGCCCCGGGCGTCAACTCGCCCATCACCGATGGCGTGGCAACGATCTCCGGTGGCTTCACCAATGACAGCGCCAAGGAGCTGGCCAACACCCTGAAGTTCGGTGCGCTGCCGATGAGCTTCGACGTGCAGACCTCCGAGCAGCTGAGCCCCCAGCTCGGCGGGGAGCAGCTGCGTCTGGGCATGATTGCCGGCGCGATCGGCATGATCCTGGTGTTCATCTACTCGCTGTTCCAGTATCGAGCGCTCGGACTGGTCACGATCGCCTCGCTGATCATCGCCGCGATCCTGGCCTACCTGGCCGTGACATTCCTCGGATGGGCCACGAACTTCCGCCTCACCATGGCCGGTGTGACCGGTCTGATCGTCGCGATCGGTGTGACGGCGGACAGTTTCATCGTCTACTTCGAACGCATCCGTGACGAGGTGCGCACCGGGCGTCCGCTGCGCTATGCCGTCGACACGGGGTGGCGGCGCGCCCGACGCACCATCATCATCTCCGACGTGGTCAACCTGATCGCCGCCGGTGCGCTCTATTTCCTCTCCGAGTCCAGTGTGAAGGCGTTCGCCTTCGCCCTGGGTCTGAGCACCGTCATCGACCTGCTCGTCGTCATCATGTTCACCCACCCGGTGGTGAGCATCCTGGCCAACACCAAGTTCTTCGGCGAGGGGCACAAGTGGTCGGGCATGGACCCTGAGCACCTGGGCGCCCGTCGTTCCACCTATCTGGGCCGTGGCCAGTTCGCGATGCCCGAACCCAAACGGACTGGTCCCACTCGGGAGCAGACCGAGGGAGGCATCGTCTGATGTTTAGTTTTGCCAGATTCGGTAATGAGCTGTTCACCGGGAAGCGCTCGTTCAACATCGTCGGGCGGCGCAACCTCTGGTATGGCATCGCAGGTGTCCTGATCGTCGTGTCGATTCTCGGCATCTTCGTCAAGGGCCTCAACTTTGGCATCGAGTTCCGTGGTGGCACCGAGCTGCGGGTGCCCGGTGTCAGCAACATGCAGGACTATGAGACGCGGGCCGAGGAGGCGCTGCGGGCACAGGCCCCCGACGCCGCTGAGGTCTCGGTCACCCAGATCGGCTCCGACACGGTCCGCATCCAGACCGGTGAGCTGACCTCCACGGAGTCCGACGACAGCATCGAGGCACTGGCAGAGGAGTTCTCGGTCGACAGCACCAACGTCACCAGTTCCTTTGTCGGTCCCTCCTGGGGTGACACCGTCACCACGAAGGCACTTCAGGCCCTGATCGCGTTCCTCGTGCTCATCACCATCGTGCTGGCCTTCTATTTCCGCACCTGGAAGATGGCGGCGGCGGCCCTCGTCGCGCTGCTGCACGACGTGCTCTTCACCGTCGGGATCTATGGGCTGTTGGGGATCGAGATCTCCCCGGCGTCGATGATCGGCTTCCTGACGATCCTCGGCTACTCGATCTACGACACCATCGTCGTCTTCGACAAGGTGCGTGAAAACACCGAGTACGCCCTGGACTCCCAGCGCACGACCTACTCCCACGCCGCCAACCTCGCGGTCAACCAGACCCTGGTGCGCTCGATCAACACCTCGGTCGTCGCCCTGCTGCCGGTCGCTGCCATCCTGGTCTTCGGCATCGCGTTCATTGGCCCGGGCACCCTGCTCGACCTGTCGGTTGCACTGTTCATCGGCATGGCGGTCGGCACCTATTCGTCGATCTTCATCGCGACCCCGCTGCTGGTGCACCTGCGCCAGGGGGAGCCGGCGATCAAGGCGCTGGAGAAGAAGGTCGCCAAGCGCGAGGGCCGCCAGGGCGGTCAGACCGACTACTCCGCCCCGCCCGGCATGGAGTCGATCGATGGCAGTGCCCCTCCCGGCATGGAGACCATCGGTGCCTCCGAGGAGGGTGCTGGTGTCACGGTGCTCGCCGCAGAGGACGACGACGCAGCGGCAGACCCGGCGCTGGGTGGCGACACCGGTCAGACCGCACCGGCACGCCGTGCCCAGGAGGTCCACCCACGGGCCGCCGCTCGGGAACCCCACCCCAGGGCGCGGGGGCCGCGCAACCAGCCCAAGCGGCCGCCGAAGTCCAAGCGCTGACCTGCGCCTCGGCATACCTCGACCATGACCGATCACTTGCACATCAGCGACCATGAGATCGATGGGCCGGACCCCGATCTGGCTCGGGACGTCGCGAGCAGCCTGAGGGCGATCCCGGACTTCCCCGAGCCCGGTGTCGTCTTCAAGGACTTCACCCCGTTGCTGCTGGACACCGCCCTGCGTGATCGGGTCGTGGCCGACGTGGTGCGGCGGCGCGCTGGTGCCGTGGACGTCGTGATCGGTGTGGAGGCCCGAGGGTTCATCCTCGGGTCGATCATCGCTCACGAGCTGGGGGTCGGCTTCGTGCCGGTCCGCAAGGAGGGCAAGCTGCCCGCGGACACCCACTCGGTGTCCTACACGCTGGAATACGGGTCGGCGACCATCGAGCTGCACACCGACGCGGTCTGGCCCGGGCAGCGTGTGCTGGTGGTGGATGACGTCCTGGCCACCGGAGGCACGGCGGCTGCCACCGTCGAGCTGGTGGGACGGTGCGGCGGGCAGACCGTGGCCGTCGAGGTGGTCCTCGAGCTGGGGTTCCTCAACGGTCGGGACCAGCTCGCTGGCACCGAGGTGCACGCGCTGCTCACCGACTGACCTGGGACCCTCCTGTGGGCGATGGCACGATCAGGGGTCCAAGCGGCCTACAATCGCGTCATGAGTGAGGATGTCATTCCGACCTCCTCCCAGAGCTATGGCGTGCGCGCGCGTCTGGCGAGGCTGGGAGGCACCCGGCCGGGCGCCAACCCGGTCCTGGAGCCGCTGCTGCGCGCCGTGCGGGCGACGCACCCCAAGGCTGACCTGGAGCTGATCGAGCGCGCCTATCGTGTTGCCGAGCGAGCCCACGAGGGGCAGGTCCGCAAGAGCGGTGACGCCTACATCACCCACCCCCTGGCGGTGGCGACCATCCTCGCCGAGCTGGGTATGACCCCCTCGACCATCGCGGCGGCGTTGCTGCACGACACCGTGGAGGACACGGCATACTCCCTCGATCAGCTGCGCACCGACTTCGGTGACGAGATCGCCATGATGGTCGACGGGGTCACCAAGCTGGACAAGGTGCAATACGGCGAGGCCGCCCAGGCAGAGACCGTCCGCAAGATGGTGGTCGCCATGGCCCGCGACATCCGGGTGCTGGTGATCAAGCTGGCCGATCGGCTGCACAATGCCCGGACGTGGCGCTACGTCTCCCAGGAGTCGGCCGCGCGCAAGGCCAACGAGACGCTGGAGATCTACGCACCCCTGGCCCACCGGCTGGGCATGAACACCATCAAGTGGGAGCTCGAGGACCTGTCCTTCGCCCAGCTCTATCCCAAGATCTATGACGAGATCGTCCGGATGGTCGCCGAGCGGGCCCCGGCGCGCGAAGAATATCTCGCGACTGTGCGCACCGAGATCGGCAAGGACCTCAAGGAGTCCAAGATCAAGGCGCTGGTGACCGGGCGCCCCAAGCACTACTACTCCGTCTATCAGAAGATGATCGTGCGGGGACGTGACTTTGAGCAGATCTATGACCTGGTGGCAGTGCGGGTGCTGGTCGAGACGGTGCAGGACTGTTATGCGGTCCTTGGTGCGCTGCACGCGCGGTGGAACCCGGTCCCGGGCCGGTTCAAGGACTACATCGCCATGCCCAAGTTCAACATGTATCAGTCGTTGCACACGACGGTCATCGGGCCTGACGGCAAGCCGGTCGAGGTGCAGATCCGCACGCACCAGATGCACCGGCGTGCGGAGTATGGCGTGGCCGCCCACTGGAAGTACAAGGAGGACGGCGTCAAGACCGCTGTCGGTGCTGACGGTGGGCCGGGCCAGATGGAGGGCATGCAGTGGCTGCGTCAGCTGCTGGACTGGCAGAAGGAGACCGCCGACCCGGGGGAGTTCCTGGAGTCGTTGCGTTTCGAGATCGGCGGGGCCGAGGTCTATGTCTTCACCCCCGGCGGTGATGTCATGGCGCTGCCGGCAGGCGCGACGCCGGTGGACTTCGCCTATGCGGTCCACACCGAGGTCGGGCACCACTGCGTCGGCGGACGAGTCAACGGCAAACTGGTGCCACTGGACAGCTCGTTGGCCAATGGTGATGTCGTTGACATCCTGACCAGCCGGGCCGCTGGCGCCGGCCCGAGCCGGGACTGGCTCAACTTCGTCAAGAGCCCGCGAGCGCGCAACAAGATCAGGCAGTGGTTCTCCAAGGAGCGCCGCGAGGAGATGATCGAGTCCGGCAAGGACCAGATCGCCAAGGTGCTCCGCAAGCAGAACCAGCCACTGCAACGGCTGATGTCCCACGAGACGCTCAACGCCGTGGCAGGGGACCTGCGCTATACCAACGTCGACGGGCTCTATGCCGCCGTGGGGGAGGGACACGTCTCCGCGGCGCACGTCGTCAAGCAACTGGTGGCCACGCTCGGTGGCGAGGACGGCGCGACCGAGGACCTGGCCGAGGCCACGGTGCCCAACCGCGGGCGCAACCGGTCCCTTGACTCGGGTGTCACCGTGGTGGGCACCGACGATGTCTGGGTCAAGCTGGCCAAGTGCTGCACGCCCGTGCCGGGCGATCCCATCATGGGCTTCGTGACGACCGGCAAGGGCGTCTCTGTCCACCGCACGGACTGCACCAACGCCGAGTCGCTCAAGGCTCAGTCAGAGCGTCTGATCGACGTGGCCTGGTCCCCGACCGAGACCAGTGTCTTCCTCGTGCAGCTGCAGGTTGAGGCGCTGGACCGCGCCGGGCTGCTCGCGGAGATCACCAAGGCCCTGACCGACCAGCACGTGAACATCCTGGCGGCCTCGGTGCAGACCGGCCGGGACCGGGTGGCCCTGTCCAAGTTCACCTTCGAGATGGCCGACCCGAGCCACCTGGAGTCCGTGATCCGGGCCGTGCGCCGAGTCAGCGGGGTGCTGGACGCCTATCGGATCACCGGCACCCAGCGCACCGACCCCCACCGGCGGCACCAGAGCGCCTGACCGGCCGATGGTCTCGCACCAGAGCGCCTGACCGGCCGATGGTCTCGCACCAGAGCGCCTGACCGGCCGATGGTCTCCTGGTCCGTTTAGGGCGGTTGACCGTGCATCCAAACAGGTAACGTCAGACGTGCCCGCACAACGGTGCAGGTCAGGGCCCTGCGCCAGGTGAGGCTTGACGACTTTGCCTGTCTGGGTGCACGCGCATCACCGACGAGCTGGCCAGGGACGCCAGGTGAACCAGGATGCGCCCTCAGGCAGGTGAGAGGAAGGCCTCGAGAGCCCCGGCATACATCGCCTGGTCTGCCACGCCGCACGCCTCACGCGTGGAGTGCATCGACAGGGTCGGTGCGCCGAAGTCGACGGTGGTCGCACCGGTCAGGGCCGAGGTCATCGGGCCGACAGTAGAGCCACACGGCAGGTCGGTGCGGGTGACGAAGCTCTGCACCGGCACGCCGGCCTGGTCGCAGGCCAGTCGGAAGGCCGCTGCGCCGAGTCCGTCTGTGGCATAACGGGCCTGGGCGTTGATCTTCAGGACCGGCCCGCCATTCATCTGCACGTGGTGCCCAGGCTCGTGACGCTCGGCGTAGTTCGGGTTGGTCGCGTGCGCCATGTCGCCCGAGGCGATCACGGTGCCGGCCAGGGCACGCAGATAGTCCTCGCGAGATCCCCCGCGGGACAGGACAATTCGCTCCAAGGTCGCCGTCAGGAAGGTCGACTGCGCGCCACGCTCGGTGGTGCTGCCGACCTCCTCGTGATCGAACAACGCGATCACCGGCACGACACCGGGGACGCCCGCCTCGACGGCAGCGATCAGCGCGATCGTGGCCGCGAAAGAGGTCGCGAGGTTGTCCAACCGTGCCGAGGCAAGCAGGTCGCGATCGCGACCAATGCGTCGGGCCGGGGTCAGGTCGTGAGTCATCAGGTCCCAGCCGAGCACGTCATCGGCAGCGACATCGAGGCGCTCGGCGACGAAGCCCACCAGATCGCCTGGCGTCTCACCCTGTCCCCAGTGCGGGACCAGGTGCTGCTGCGGGTTGAGCTTCAGACCCTCGGAGTTGACCGTGCGGTCCAGGTGAGGAGCGAGCTGGGACACGCGCAGCAGCGGCTCATCGATCAGGAGGAGTCGTCCCTCGACGCCCGTGTCGGCCCGGAGTGCGACCCGCCCGGACAGGCCCAGATCACGATCCAACCACGTGTTGAGCAGTGGTCCGCCGTAGACCTCAACGGCGAGCTGCTGCCAGCCCGAGCGCAGCACGTCCGGTCGGGGCTTGATGCGCAGGTTGGGGGAGTCGGTGTGCGCGCCAACGACCCGGAACGGCGCGGAAGCAGCCAGATCGGTCTCGGTGGACCACGCGATGAGCGAGCCGCCGCGCACCGTCAGATAGCGCCCGGGATCGGCGGGAGTCGGGTCAGTCTCGGCGACGCGAGTGAATCCTGCGTCCAGCAGCAGTGCCGCTGTGCTCTCCACCGCGTGGAACGGCGAGGGAGAAGCATCGAGGTATGCCGCCAGGCGGCTTGCGGTGTCGTCCTGGTCGAAGGCGTGGGGCATGGCTCAGCCGCCGAACTCTGACAGACCGCCCCGCGCGGAGTCCAACCAGCCCTGGCGGGCCTCGAGGGCAGCCTGGGCCTCAGCGATCTTCTTGTCGTTGCCCGTGGCGCGGGCGGCCTCCAGGTCCTGCTCCAGACCCTGCACCGCACGCTCCAGCTGCTCGACCATGGACTGCGCGCGAGCGTTGAGCTCTGGGTTGGTCTTCTTCCATTTGGCGTCTTCCTGGTCGCGGACGGCCTGCTCGACCTTGCGCAGACGACCCTCGACCCGCGACATGTCGGAGCGCGGCACCTTGCCGGCCTCTTCCCAGCGGTCCTGGATGCCCCGCAGCGCGGACTTGGCGGCCTCCAGGTCGGTGACCGGCAGGAGTGCCTCGGCCTCGGTGAGCAGCTCCTCCTTGACCACCAAGTTGGCGCTGAACTCCTCGTTCTCTGCCGCGACCACCTCGTCCTTGGCGTTGAAGAAGGCGTCCTGAGCCGTGCGGAACCGCTCCCACAGGGCGTCGTCGTCAGAGCGCTGGGCGCGACCGGCGCGTCGCCAGTCCTGCATCAGGCGCTTGAAGGCGCCGGCTGTGGGTCCCCACTCCTTGCTGCTGGACAGCGCCTCCGCCTCGACGACGAGCTTTTCCTTGACGCGCTTGGCCTCGGAGTGCTGGGTGTCCAACTCGCTGAAGAAGGCCTTGCGGTTCTTGTCGAACGTGCTGCGGGCTGCGCTGAGGCGCTGCCAGAGTGCGTTCTCGACATCCTTGTCGAGCTTGGGGCCCTTCTTCTGCAGGCCACGCCACTGGTCCAGCATCCCGCGCATCTTGCCGCTGGCTGACTTCCACTGGATCTGGTGGACGTCGGCGGCCGCGAGCGTCTCGGCCTCGACCACGAGGGCTTCGCGAACGGTCGTGGCCTCGGCCTTCGCGGTGGCACGCGCCTCGGTCTCGTTGCGCTGGCGCTCCTTGACGGCAGCCTCAATGGCGGTGACACGCTCCCGGAGGGCGGCCAGGTTGCCCACGACATTGGCCTCACCGATCTGGTCGCGCAGCGTCTTGAGCGACTCGCGGGCCTCGTGGGCCGAGATCTCCGTCTGACCGAGGCGCTGCTCCAGGAGCTGTGCTCCGGCGGCGAGCTCGTCATACTTGCGGGCGAAGTAAGCCAGGGCCTCGTCGTGTGATGCCTCGGGGTAGGAACCGACCGCGCGCTCCTCCTCGCCGTCCTTGACGAAGACAGTGCCGTCCTCGGCGACGCGTCCGAAGGTGATCGAGTCTGTCGTTGCGGGGACCGCGGGCGCGGCTGGCACCGCCGGGGTGACGGCAGGCTTGCGTCCGGCCAGTGCCGCAGGAGAGGGGACCGGTCCGGGCTTGGGCTTCGGGGCCGGTGTCGGTGCGGGTGTCGCGTCGGGTGCGGCGGCAGCCGGGGCAGGAGTGGCCGACGCAGGAGCCGCTTCGGTGGATTCCTTGGGGGCGTCACTCGGTGCGCTGGGCTCTTCGGCTTCTGCTGTCGCCTCAGCCGGTGCCTCCGGTGCCTCCACAGTGGTGGCTGCCTGCTCGACCGGTGCCTCCATAGTGGAGGCTGCCTCCTGGACCGGTGCCTCCGGTGCCGCTACTGCGGGCGTCTCCACTGCTGGGGTGGACTGCTCGACCGGTGCCTCTGGTGTTTCGGCGGGCGCCTCGGAGGTGGGGGTGGCCTGCTCGACCGGTGCCTCCGATGCTTCGGACGGTGCATCCGTGGTCGGAGCGGTGTCCGGGGCGGGAGTCTCGGTCTCGGCGGAGGGCGCTGTGGGCTCGGCCGGGGTGTCAGTCACGTCGTCAGCCGCGTCGTCAGTCTCCGTGGCAGCCGGTGTTTCGGCGGGTGCCTCGGAGGTGGGGGCGGCCTGCTCGGCTGGCGCCTCGGGCGCAGGGGCTGTGACCTCGGGTTCGGTCACCTCCCGCTCTGGGGTTGTCCCCTGGGGTGGTGGCTGCTCACTGACCGTGGCCGGTGACTGCTCGGTCACCGCCGACGTGTCGTCCGGGGTGTTGTTGGTTCCCTGCGGCTGCTCGCTCACTCTGTTGCCTTTTCCTGTGTGACCTCGACCGAGAGGATGCTGATCGGTGCCGCCGGGGTTCCGTCGGCACCGCCGCCATCGACGCCTTGTTCGGCGACGCGGTCCACTATGTCCATTCCATTGGTGACCCTACCGAAGATGCTGTAGCCACCACCTTCAATTGGCAGTTCCGTGTCCTGATAGACGATGAAGAACTGTCCACCATTGCTGTTGGGGTCCTGGCTGCGGGCCATCGCTAGCGTGCCGGGCGGATACTTCCCGTCCTCGGGAGCGTTCTCGATGCCGAAGGTATAGCCGGGGGCGCCGCGACCGGTGCCGGTGGGGTCACCGCACTGCAGCACGAAGATGCCCTGCGTGGTCAACCGGTGGCACGGGCTGTCGGCCCAGTAGCCAGCCTCGGCGAGATGTCCGAACGAGGCCACGGTGGCGGGAGCCTCATCGCCGAAGAGCTCGACCTCGATCGTGCCGCAGTTGGTGTCGATGGAGCCGATCCACGTCCCAGCGGCCTCGGCCTGAGGTGCCTCGAGGGGCTCCATGGTCCGTGCGCTCGGCACCACCGGAGGTTCGCTGCAGCCAGCACTCGCACCGGCTGGGGAAAGCGTGGCGGTGGGTCCGCTGACGTCGTCACGTCCCTCATCCGCAGAGTCGGTGGTGTCGGGACTGCCGCATGCGGTGAGCAGGACGACGCTGACCACTAGCGATCCAAGTGCCTGCCACCGGTGACGACCCAGCGCCATTCGTGTGCTCCTGACGTGCTCGGCCAAAGGTGGAGCGGCCAGTCTAGGCAGCGCCTCACAGCGAAACGGTCACAGCCCGATGACGGTTTGGACACGATCGGACGTAGGTTTGGTCACATGTTGGTCATCAGCATCGAAGCAGCCGCTTTTGGCACGAATTGCTACCTGGTCGCCCCGGCCTCAGGCGAGGAGTGTCTCATCGTCGACCCGGGGGTCGGCGTGGAGGCCCAGGTCGCTGAGACGCTCGCCCAGCACGGGCTGCGCCCGGCCGCAGTCCTGCTCACCCACGGCCACCTGGACCACACCTACTCAGTGACGCCGGTCTGCGGGGGCACCACTGCGGCATACATCCACCAGGACGACCGCTATCGCCTCCGGGACCCGCTGGCCAGCACGAGTCCGCAGTTGCTTGGGATGCTCGAGCAGCAGTTCGGCCGCCGTGCCAACTGGGCTGAGCCGGACACCGTTGTCGACCTCGCCGGTGGTCAGGAACTGGACCTGGCAGGCCTCTCGCTCGGGGTCGCGCACGCCCCCGGGCACACCGAGGGCTCCGTGCTCTTCAGCCTGCCCGGCGTGCCGACCGGGATGCCGGACGAGGTGGACCGCACGGTGCTGACCGGTGATGTGCTGTTTGCCGGCTCGATCGGTCGCACGGATCTGCCAGGTGGTGACCACAGCGCGATGCTGCGGTCGTTGCGTGATGTGGTGCTTCCACTGCCGGACTCCAGCCTGGTGCTGCCGGGCCACGGACCGGCCACCAGCATCGCCCGCGAGCGCGCCACCAACCCCTACCTGACCTCGCTGACCTGACGGCCCGCCGGGGTGCACCCAGGCAGGACGCCGAGCACGGGGGCGGAGCACAGCGCGAGCCTCGTTAGACTCGCCGCGTGATCAAACCCCACACTGCCCCCGGCACCCTCGAGCTCCTGCCCACCGAGCAGATCGCGTTCCAACGCATGCTCGACGTGATCCGGTCCGGCTATGAGCGGTTCGGGTTCCTGCCCATCGAGACGCCGGCCTATGAGCTGACCGACGTGCTGCTCACCAAGACCGGTGGCGAGACCGAGCGGCAGGTCTATTTCGTGCAGTCCACCGGCTCCCTGGAAAAGGCTGCGGCACAGGATGACCCGGCCCTGCCCGAGCTGGCGCTGCGGTTCGACCTGACGGTGCCGTTGGCGCGCTATGTCGCCGAGCACGAGCACCAGTTGACCTTCCCGTTCCGGCGCTATCAGATGCAGCGGGTCTATCGCGGCGAGCGCCCGCAGAGGGGCCGCTACCGCGAGTTCTATCAGTGCGACATCGACATCATCGGCAAGGACGGGCTCAGCCCCCGCCACGACGCAGAGTGCCCGGCGGTCATCCACACGATCTTCACCGACCTCAACATCGGCGCCTTCACGATCCAGCTCAACAACCGCAAGTTGATGCGCGGGGTCTTCGAGGACCTGGGCATCACTGACACCGATCAGCAGGTGGCTGTGCTGCGTGAGGTCGACAAGCTCGACAAGCGCGGCCCCGATGCCGTGCGCGAGACGTTGGTCGGCGATTGCTATGGCCTGGCGGCAGATGCCGTCGCCGCCCTGCTGACGCTCGTCGCCACCCGCTCCACCTCCCACGATGACGCCCTGGCGATCCTTGACCGGGTCCAGCGCGAGTCAGCGGGCTCGGCGACGCTCGCCACCGGTGTGGCGGAGTTGCGTGAGGTGCTGTCCGTGCTGCGCGACCTGGGAGTCCCCGAGAGCGACTACGCCCTCAACCTCTCCATCGCGCGCGGTCTGGACTACTACACCGGCACGGTCTATGAGACGACCCTCGACGATCACCCGGAGATCGGGTCGGTCTGCTCCGGCGGGCGCTATGACGACCTCGCCGGGCAATACACCAAGTCCAAGCTGCCGGGCGTGGGGATGTCGATCGGCCTGACCCGGCTGTTCTGGCAGCTGCGCGAGGCGGGCATCGTCGGCACCGCGGAGTCGACGGTGCAGGTGCTCGTGCCTCAGCTCGACGAGGCTCACCTCCCGCAGTGCCTGGCCCTGGCCACGGACCTGCGGCAGGGCGGCATCAACACCGAGGTGGTCCTGGACGGCGGCAAGCTCGGGAAGCAGCTGAAGTATGCCGATCGTGCCGGGATCAGGTTCGTCGCCATCGTGGGGGCCCAGGAGGTGGAGGCTGGGACCGTCACCATCAAGGACCTGCGCCGCCAGGACCAGTTCACGGTGGCCCGTGACGAGGTGGTGCCGGCCGTGCGGGTGGAGTTGGCCCAGCCGCTGGACGTCTCGCGCGACTGACTTCCGTCGGCGCTCGTGAGTGCGGGCACCGCCCCTCCAGGGGGGTGGAGTGCACTCACGAGTGACCCTGATCGCGTGTGCCTTGGGATTCAGCGCGGCAAGCGTGTTAGCGTAATAGCGCGTTACTACACCACCCGTGGTCGGCCCCGTCCGACAGTCCACCCTGGAGCACCCGATGAAGCGCCGTGACACCGGCCAGCCCCGCAGCGCCAGCGACGAATTGTCGCCGCGCGAGCAGGCCCAGGCTGCTCTGGCGCAGGCGCTGGCCTCGGTGGAGGACCCCGCCCAGATGGCCGACTTCCTCACCGACCTGTGCACCCCGGCAGAACTCGAGGCACTGGCCGACCGGTGGAGTGTCGTGCCGCTGATTGAGGACGGAGTCTCCTATCGCCAGGTGCACGAGCAGACCGGCGTCAGCGTGACCACCGTGGGCCGCGTCGCCCGCTGCCTCGAGCACGGGACCGGCGGTTACCGCGCCGTCCTCGCGCATACGCGCGGTGCGCAGCCCGCCCACGGCTGAGCGCACCACCCCAGAGATTCTGGTCGCAGCGACGCGACCGACCACGGCGCACCGCGCCGCCAGACCTGCACCACTGCATACGGCCAGAGTTGTTCCTGGCCCAAGATCACGGAAGGTCACCATGACCCCGCCTGCCACCACCCGGGACCGCCTGCGCGTGGCGATCCAGAAGTCCGGTCGCCTCGCCGAGCCGGCCCGCGACCTGCTCGCCTCGTGCGGGCTGACCTGGCGCGAGAGCCGGGACAAGCTGTTCTGCTATGGCGAGTCCCTGCCCGTGGACCTGCTGCTGGTCCGCGACGACGACATCCCCGGCCTGATCGCCGACGGCGTCTGCGACCTCGGCGTGGTCGGACGCAACGTCCTGGTCGAGCACGACCTGGGGCGCACGGCCAACGGCCAGGCTGCCGCGCTCAAGGAGTGGCGTCAGCTCGGGTGGGGTGTCTGCCGCCTCGACATCGCCATCAACGACGACGAGCAGTGGACCGGCCCGGAGCAGTTGGCCGGTCGGCGGATCGCCACCAGCTTCCCGCGCACTCTCGAGGACTGGCTGACCGACAAGGGTGTGGACGCGCAGGTCGTCACCCTGTCCGGGTCGGTGGAGATCGCCCCGCGCCTGGGGCAGGCCGACGTGGTCTGTGACCTGGTCTCCACCGGCGGCACCCTGGCGGCCAATGCCCTCAAGCCCGTCGAGACGCTGCTGCACTCCGAGGCTGTCATCGCCGGTCCGTTCGCCCCGCTGGAGGACGGTCGCGAGGAGATCGCCGACCTGCTGCTGCGCCGGATGGATGGTGCGCTGCGGCTGAAGGAGACGCGCCTGCTGATGCTCCGCGCGGGCCGTGACGTGCTGACCGAGGTGCTCCAGCGGCTGCCGGCCGGTGGCGAGCCGACCGTGCTGCCCGTGGATGGCCGCGACGAGGTCTCGGTGCAGCTGCTCTGCCACAACGCTGTCCCGTGGCCGCGGCTGGAGGAGCTCAAGCGTGCCGGGGCGCACACGATCATGGTGCTGCCGGTCGAGGGGATGCTCGCATGAGGACGGTCACCTGGTCCGAGGTCGATGAGACCACCCGCGCTGAGTTGCTCTCCCGTGGCACGGCTGCCGCCGGGCCGCAGGTCACGTCGGGGGTCGCCGACATCCTGGAAGGTGTCCGGGAGGGCGGCGATGCCGCACTGCAGGCGTATGCCGAGAGGTTCGACCGCGCGCCGGCTCAGTCCGTGGTGGTTGGCCAGGAGGAGATCGCCCGGGCTGCCGCCGAGCTGCCGGAGGCGTTGCGCACCGCGATCACCGACGCCGCCACCAACATCCGCACCTTCCACCGGGCCGGCATGACGGTGAGTTATGAGGTCGAGACCGCCCCCGGCGTGATCTGCGCGCGGGTGGTCCGCCCGATCCGCCGGGTGGGGCTCTATGTCCCCGCCGGCAGCGCCCCCCTGCCCTCGACCGCGCTGATGCTCGGTGTCCCCGCGCAGCTCGCAGGCTGCCCTGAGGTCGTCCTGTGCACGCCGCCGGGGGAGGACGGGCGTGCGGACCCGACCGTGCTGGCAGCGGCCGCCGAGTGCGGGATCACCCGCGTCTTCGTGACCGGGGGAGCGCAGGCGATCGCTGCGATGGCCTATGGCACCGAGTCCGTGCCGCGCTGCGACAAGATCTTTGGGCCCGGGAACGCGTGGGTCACCGAGGCCAAGCGGCAGGTCAGCACGGCCGAGGGCGGCCCCGGGATCGACATGCCGGCCGGGCCCTCGGAGGTGCTGGTCATCGCGGACGCCGGGGCGGACGCCGAGTTCGTGGCCGCAGACCTGCTCTCCCAGGCCGAGCACGGCCCGGACTCGCAGGTGCTGCTGCTGACCGACGATGACGCAGTGGCCCAGGCGGTGGCCGAGCAGGTCGAGGAGCAGTTGGCCGTGTTGCCCCGGGCCGACATCGCAGCAAAGTCCCTGGGCTCCAGTGCCATCGTGGTCACCCAGGATCTGGACGAGGCGTTCGCCATCAGCAACGACTATGCCCCCGAGCACCTCATCCTGGCGCTGCGCGAGCCCGAGGACTGGTTGCCCAAGGTTGAGCGCGCCGGGTCGGTCTTTCTCGGGGACTGGGCCCCCGAGACCCTGGGTGACTATTGCAGCGGCACCAACCACGTGCTGCCCACCGCCGGCGCCGCGCGCTGGACCGGCGGGGTCAACGTCGCGAGTTTCCAGATCGCGATGACCGTGCAGCGGGTGAGCCCGGAGGGTCTGGCCGCGGTCGGACCGACGGCCGTGGAGCTGTCGGGCGCCGAGGGTCTGATCGGTCACCAGGCTGCGGTCACCCGGCGCCTGGCCCGTGCCTCGACGACTGGGGCGACCACGGCGACGACCAGTGGGGCGACCACGGCGACGACCACGGGGGCGACCTCGTGATGGCGGACCAAACCCCTCAGACAATGCCTGACGGGCGTGCGACACCTCCCTCAAAAATCGGGGAGTTCCGTGCACAGCTGATCCGGGAGGACCTGCGCGACTTCACCGGCTATTCCTCGGCGCGCACCAGCGACACCGGCGCCCCGGCCACCATCTGGCTCAACGCCAACGAGGCCTCGACCGCCAGCGCGATCGACCCCGAGGGTGCCCAGCGGCGCTATCCCGACCCGCAACCGGCCGATCTGATGGCCGCCCTCGCCGACACCTATGGCGTCCGGCCGGAGCAGGTGGTCGTTGGCCGGGGGAGCGATGAGTGCATCGACCTGCTGGTCCGCACCCTCACCGCCCCCGGTGGTCAGGACGCGATCGTCCAGGCACCGCCAACCTTCGGGATGTATGCCGTGTCCGCCCGACTCCACGGCGTGCCGGTGATCGACGTCCCCCAGCGGGATCTCGGCACCCTCTGGGAGGTCGACGTTGACGGGATGCGCGCGGCCGTGGAGGCTGGCGGCGCCACAGCGGTCTTCCTGACCAGCCCCGGCAACCCGACCGGTGCGGTCGTCCCGCTGGAGGACATCGAGCAGCTCGCTGCGGACCTGGCCGACCAGGCCGTGGTGGTGGTCGATGAGGCCTATCAAGAGTTTGCCGGACCACGCAGTGCCGCAACACTGTTGGACGCCCACCCCAACCTGGTGGTGCTGCGCACGCTGTCCAAGGCCCACGGCCTGGCTGGGGCGCGCATCGGCACAGCCCTGTGCCACCCGGACCTGGCCACGGTGCTGCGCCGGGTGCAGGCGCCCTATCCGATGCCGACCCCGGTCGCCGAGCTCGCGGTCGCAGCCCTGTCGGCATCGGTGCGCCGCTCGGTCGACGCCCGCGTCCTGCAGACCCGCACCAGCCGCGAGTTGCTCGCCGAGATCCTGCAGGCCGACCCGCGGGTGACGTCGGTCTATGCCAGCGAGGCCAACTTCCTGCTGGTCCGCGGCCCCGGTGTGGACTCCCTGCTCACCGAGCTGCGGGCCAGTGGCATCGTGGTGCGCGACATGCGCCACCTGCTCACCGACGCCCTGCGGGTCACCGTGGGGTCACCGGAGGAGATCGAGGCAGTCCAACAATCCCTGGGCAGTGCCGCCCAGCCCAGCACACTCACCCCCGCACGAGCACGAGGAATCCACACATGAGCACGCAGCGCCCCGTCCTGTTCATCGACCGGGACGGCACCCTGATCGAGGAGCCCGAGGACTGTCAGATCGACGCCTTCGACAAGCTTCGCCTGGTGCCGGGGATCATCCCGGCCCTGACCCAGTTGCGCGACGCTGGCTGGGACTTCGTCATGGTCTCCAACCAGAACGACCTGGGCGGGCCGAACTTCCCCGTGGAGACCTTCCAGGGCCCGCACGACCTGCTGCTGCACATCCTGGAGAGCCAGGGCATCACCTTCAAGGAGGTGCACGTCGACCCGCACCCGCCGGGCCCCAACCAGCCCGACACCCGCAAGCCGGGCATCGGCATGGTCAAGCACCTCCTCAAGGACCGCAGCATCGACTGGGACCGCTCGATGATGGTCGGTGATCGCCTCTCCGACCAGGAGTTTGGCGACAACCTCGGCATCAAGACCTTCCTGCTGCAGAGCTCGATGGGCCAGGGCGGGGACGAGGCGGTCAGCTGGGACCACATCGCCCACGTGCTGTCCAACCGACCACGTGTCGCCGTCGTGGACCGCAACACCTCCGAGACCACAATCCACGTCGAGGTGGACCTGGACCGCACCGGAGACATCCAGGTCTCCACCGGGCTGGGCTTCCTGGACCACATGCTTGACCAGTTGGCCAAGCACGGCGGTTTCTCGATGAAGGTCACCTGCGAGGGCGACCTGCACATCGACGAGCACCACACCATCGAGGACACGGCCCTGGCGATCGGCCAGGCCATCGACGAGGCGCTCGGCGACCGGCGCGGGATCGGCCGTTACGGGTTCACCGCGCCGATGGACGAGGCCCAGGCCAGTGCCGCCCTCGACCTGTCCGGGCGTCCGTTCCTGAAGTTCGAGTGCGACTTCAACCGCGAGATGGTCGGCGACCTGCCGACCGAGATGGTGGAGCACTTCTGGCGCTCGTTCGCCGAGGCTCTGCGAGCCACCCTGCACCTGTCGGTGACTGGCGACAACGCCCACCACCAGATCGAGGTGGGCTTCAAGGCCGTCGCCCGCGCGCTGCGTCAGGCCCTGCGCGTGGAGGGCAGCGAGCTGCCGTCGACCAAGGGTGTGCTGTGAGCCGTGGCTAGGTCCAGGGTCGCGCTCGTCGACTCCGGCGGCACCAACATCGGGTCCGTGCGCTATGCCCTGGACCGCATCGGCGCAGACGCCCGACTGACCAGTGACCCGGCGCAGATCCGCGCTGCCGACCGGGTCATCCTCCCGGGGGTCGGGGCAGCAGGAGCCGGTATGCGGAGGCTCCGGGAGGCCGGACTGGTGGAGGTCCTGCGAGAGGTCGAGCAACCCCTCCTCGGGGTGTGCCTGGGCATGCAGTTGCTCTTTGACTGGTCCGCCGAGGACGGCGGCGTCGAGTGCCTCGGTCTGCTGCCCGGGGAGGTCGTCCCCATCCCGCGTGCCCCTGGTCTGCGGGTGCCCCACATGGGCTGGAACACCCTGACTGCCGTGCGTAACGATCCGGTCACGGCAGGGCTGCCTGACGGGACGCGCGCGTATTTCGTGCATAGTTATGGCGTCCCCGTCACGTCCGACACGGTCCTGACGACCGAGCACTCCGGCACCTGGAGCGCTGTGGTGCGCCGGGGCAACAGGTGGGGCGCACAGTTCCACCCCGAGCGATCGGCCCGTGCCGGCGCGAGGCTTTTGACAGACTTCGTCTTGGAGGTGACGCCATGACCGACTTCACCGTCTATCCCGCGATCGACGTCCGCGAGGGCCGCGTCGTCAGGTTGCACAAGGGTGACTACGCCAAGGAGACCCGCTACCCGACCGAGCCGCTGGAGGTGGCACTGGAGTATGCCGAGGGCGGAGCCAGTTGGCTGCACCTGGTTGATCTGGACGCCGCCCGCGCCGGGGGTTACACCCTGATCCCGCTGCTGCGCGAGATCGTCTCCGAGACACCGCTGTCCGTGCAGACCGGCGGAGGAGTGCGCAGCAAGGAAGACGTCGAGGCTCTGCTCGAGGCGGGTGCCTCCCGCGTGGTGATCGGCTCTCTCGCCGTCACGGAGCCGGAGACGGTCACCGAGTGGATCCAGGACTTCGGCACGGACCGGATCACCGTCGCGCTCGACGCGCGCACCGGTGAGGACGGCTCCTGGGTGCTGCCCACTGCCGGGTGGACCTCCGACTCCGAGACCGACCTCGCGGTGCTGCTGAGCCACTACGCCCGCTCGGGTCTGGCACACGCTCTGTGCACCGACATCGGCCGGGACGGCACGCTGTCCGGCCCGAACCTCAACCTCTACACCTTCCTGACACGCGCTGTTCCCGACGTTGCGGTGCAGGCCTCTGGCGGCACCCGCCACGCGGCCGACGTGCGTGGGGTCCGCAAGCTCGGTTGCGCCGGCGTCATCCTGGGCAAGGCCCTGCTCGAGGGTCGCCTGACCATCGACGAGGCCATCGCCGAGGAGCGCGAGTGACTCTGGCCCGCAGGGTGATTGCCTGCCTGGATGTCCGAGATGGGCGGGTCGTGAAGGGCACCCGGTTCCGGGACCACCAGGACATGGGCGGCATCACCGAGCTCGCCGCGCGCTACAGCGCCGAGGGCGTGGACGAGTTGGTCTTCTATGACATCACGGCCAGTCCCCAGGGGCGCCGGGTCGACGTGGACTGGATCGACCGGGTCGCCCGCGAGATCGACATCCCGTTCTGTGTGGCCGGTGGCATCAGCTCCGTCGAGGACGCCCGAGCCGTGCTCCTGGCCGGTGCCGACAAGGTTTCGGTGAACACACCCGCCACCCGCCGGCCCGAGCTGGTGGGCGAGTTGGCGCGAGAGTTCGGCAGTCAGTGTGTCGTGGTGGGCGTTGACAGCCTGCGCGACGAGGACGGCCAGTGGCGCATCCGGCAGCTCACGGGCGACCCGGACGCCACCCGGGCACTGGACACCACGACCCTCTCCTGGGTGCAGCGGGTGCAGGAACTCGGCGCGGGGGAGATCGTGCTCAACGCGATGGGCTCCGACGGAGTGCGGCAGGGGTATGACGTGGAGCAGCTCAGCGCGGTCCGACAGGTGTGTGGGGTGCCGCTGATCGCCTCCGGAGGGGCGGGCAACGCCCAGCACTTCGTCGATGTCTTCCGTGACGCTGACGTGGACGGCGCCCTCGCCGCAGGCGTGTTCCACTCCGGTGACCTGGCCATCTCGGACCTGAAGGCAGCATTGCACGAGGCAGGCATCGAGGTCCGCTTCGAGGACCCGGCACCGACACCGAGGAAGATCACGACCGCATGAGCGCACCGCTGCAGTTGCCCGACGGCCTGAGCGTGAGCGACCTCGCCTTCGCCAAGCAGGACGGGCTCCTGCCGGCCATCGTGCAGCACCACCGCACTGGCCGGGTGCTGATGCTCGGCTATCAGGATGCTGAGGCCCTCACCGCGACCCTGACGACGGGGCTGGCGACCTTCTTCAGCCGCAGCCGGCAGGAGCAGTGGGTCAAGGGCGCCACCAGTGACAACTATCTGCGCGTCACCTCGATCCAGATCGACTGCGACCGCGACACTGTCCTGCTGTTCTGTGACCCGGATGGACCCACTTGTCACACGGGGTCGCAGTCCTGTTTCGACGGAGAGTCGAGCCCGCCGGAGGCGAACCCTGAGGTGGGTTCCTTCATCGCCGAGCTGGAGCAGGTCGTGGTCATCCGCGATCGGGAGCGTCCGCAGGGGTCCTACACCACCACGCTGCTCGAGGGTGACATCCGCCGCATCGCCCAGAAGGTGGGGGAGGAAGGCGTGGAGACCGCGCTGGCTGCCGTGGCTCAGGAGGACCCAGAGCTCATCGGGGAGTCGGCCGACCTGATCTATCACCTGCTCGTGTTGCTGCGCAGCCGTGGTCTCGGGCTGGCGGATGTCGAAGCCGAGCTCCGCCGACGCCACGGCTGAGCTGCCGACCGGTCAGAGGAGAGCCTCTGCGTGCAGAGTGCCATCATGAACGTATGACGACGCTCTATGTGCGAGACGTGCCTGTGGAGCTGGCGGAGACGCTCAAGGAGCGTGCGGCGACCGCGGGGAAGTCTCTATCGGCTTACGTGGTCGCAGAGTTGGGCCGGATCGCTTCACGCCCCACGAACGCCGAGATCGTGACTCGGCTGCGGCAACGGGCTCGCTCGGACGGCCCCAGCGCGACGGAGATCGTTGAAGCACTGCAGGAGTCCCGGCGGTGATCGTCATCGACGCCTCTGCGATGGTCGAGGCCCTCGACGCGCCCTTCCACACCTGCGACAGGACACTTGAAGCAGAACGGCTTGACGCGTCGGTGATCTGCTGATGATCCACACGGAGTTCGCGTGGGAGACTGCGGACATGGTGGCCGACCGAGCTGTGGTGATCCGTTGGGGCGACCTGGAGCCGACTCCGTGGAAGAACGGTGGCGGCCTCACCCGCGAGATTGCCTCCTCGCCAGAGGGCTCCAACACGAGTGACTTCGACTGGCGGGTCAGCATCGCGGACGTCGAGGCGGCCGGTCCCTTCTCGAGTTTCCCCGGGGTCGATCGGGTGATCACCCTGCTCGAGGGAGGCTCGATGATCCTGGACAGCGAGTCTGGCAGGACCGTCCTCACAGTGCGGGAGCCGCACAGCTTCCCTGGTGAGGCGTCCGTCACCTGCGAGTTGCCCGATGGCTCGACCCGTGACCTCAACCTGATGACGCGCCGTGGCCAGGCAAGCGGTGACGTCAGCATCCACACCGTGTCCTCGCCCATGCGGATTGACGGCGACGGCTCGCGCCGTCTGGTGGTTGCCCTTGAGGACGGTGTCGATGCCAGAGAGAGCCAGCGTTCGAACTGGACATTGGACTGCTTTGACGTCCTCGACACCACCGGTCCGTTGTCGGTCGGCCCCGGAACCTTCGCGCTGATCAGCGTCCTGTGATCTGCCCAGGAGCTAGACCATGGCGGACTTCATGACCCGCAGTGTCCCTCACGATCTGGCGTCCTGAACTCCGGCCACACCGGCGGAGAGGATGCGTGCGTCGGCGGTCACCAGGACGCACGACTCGGTCTGTGCTTGTGCGAGCAGCAGGCGATCAAAGGCATCAGAAGCGAAAGAGCAGGCCGATCCAGGAGACCAGGACGATCCCGAGCACCACGAAGGGCATCCACGGCTTCCACGCCTGCGGATAGAGCACGCCGGTGTAGTAGTGGTCGATAAAGCCTGTCTCGCTGAGTCGTGACCATCCCCCGCGCACCCGGGCGCTGTTCTCGAGGGTGGTGAGAGGGCAGGGGAGGTCTCGGACCTGGCCGGCCAGGCCCCATGCGAGTGCGGGCAGGTGCAGCCACAGGACCCACGGCACAAACCAGGCCAGATAGCCGCCAAGGACCGCAACCACCGTGAAGGCGACGTGGGTTGCCATCGCGGCCACCGCCAGCACCCGGTGTGGCAGCACCCCGGTTGGTGTCAGGGTCGGTGAGTCGGTCACGTCCTCAGGATAGGTCTCTCCCGCAGCCCTGACACGGCGCGTGCAAGACCGCAATCCTTTCCGGGCAGGGCGGGCGAGACCTCTATTTTTCTGCGGGCGGGACGTGCGAGACCTTTATCTTTTTGCGGGTGGGGCGTGCGAGACCTTTATCTTTTTGCGGGTGGGGTTTCGGGGATGGGTGGCTCGTCCAGCATGATGGTCTGCGTGATCATGTCGATCCCTAGCCCGGACATCAGCCAGTTCCAACTTGGCCCACTCACCATCCGCTTCTATGCCCTGTGTCTGCTGGCCGGCATGATCCTGGCCTGGTTCATCGGCCGGAAGCGCTGGGTGGCACGAGGCGGACTGGCGGACACGTTCGAGTCGATCGCCATCGTCGCGATCCCCTCCGGCATCGTGGGCGCCCGGATCTATCACGTGGCCACGCACTGGGAGGACTATTTCGGTGAGGGCCGGGACCCGATCAGCGCCCTGTATATCTGGGAGGGCGGCATCGCGATCTTCGGTGCCGTCATCGGCGGAGCCCTGGGCGCCCTGTTCGTCTGCTGGCGCAAGGGCGCGCGGATCACCGCCTTCGCCGACTCGCTCGCGCCGGGCCTGATCCTGGCCCAGGCCGTCGGACGCCTCGGCAACTGGTTCAACCAGGAGCTCTTCGGCGGGCCGGACGACGGCCCGCTGGGCCTGGAGATCGACCCTGACCGCAGGCCGTCGGAGTATCGCGATGTCGAGACCTTCCAGCCGACCTTCCTGTATGAACTCACCTGGAACGCTCTCGGCTGCCTGCTCCTGCTCTGGATCGACCGCAGGTTCAAGCTGGGGTGGGGCAAGCTCATCGCGCTCTACATGGTGATCTACGGCACCGGGCGGTTCTGGATCGAGGGGATCCGCACCGACTTCAGTTATATGGTCGGCCCGCTGCGCACCAACCAGGCGACGGCACTGCTGTTCATCATCGTGGGCATCCTCCTGTTTGCGATCTCCCACACGCTGCGCAAGGGGCGCGAGCCCTGGGTGGAGCGCGCCGGCGTCGGGGGACCGGACTATGTGCCCGCAGAGCACGAGGCTGGCGCGATCACCGCCGACGACCCCGCTGAGTCATCAGCTGCCCGCGATGGTGACGAGGCAGTTGGTGTCACCGCCGATGACGAGGCGGGCGGCGTCACTGCCGACAGCCCTGACGAGCCCGCGGAGAGCAACGAAGACGTCACCCCGCGCTGAGACGCTGTGGCCGCAGCCCGACGCGGGCCAGCTCCAGCCCCGCCAGGTCAGAGATGGCTTGCTCATCACCGGCGCGCCAGGCCCCCAATGGATCCGGATCAACGCGCACGAGCCGGCGCGGTGACTGGTGCACCAGGGCTCGCAGCGCGAGCAACTCAAGGGCGCTGTCGCCCTCACGCAACCGGGCCAGCTCGGTCGTCCGACGGGCCCAGTGGGCGCGCAGCAGGACATAGACCCCGACCACGAACAGGATCGGCACGGCTCCAACGAAGACCGACAGCAGCCACGCCACCCGCGTCACGCCGGTGTCCAGGGCATCACCGGCCGAGACCAACGAGCCTCCGGCGTCGGCAGCGCCGGTGAACGGACCCGTGAGCCGGTCACCCACCAGCGGGACCTCACCGATCTGACCAGCCACATCGTCCATCCGGGTCTGCACGGTGGTGCCGGCTGTGCGCAGCGGCTCCGCCGGCACGGCCAGCAGGCGGACCAGGTCAAAGGCCCACCGTGCAATCAGGACCCACAGGACGACCCAGGCGACGGCGAGGAGATCACCGGTGACCTGCCGGGTGCGTCGGGCCGGGGTTTCGGCATACCACTGCATGACAATGACGGTATGGCTCAGCAGACCCCGGCACCAGCACCCGACGCGCTCTCGCGCGCGGCGCGGGGCTGGCTGGACCACCTGCGCGTCGAGCGGGGAGCCTCCGAGCACACCCTGCGGGCCTATCGGCGCGACCTCGACCGCTATCTGGCCTTCCTGCGCGGACGTGGCATCACGGCGCCGACCGACGTCGCCGAGGGCATGGTCAGCGACTTCCTGGCGCACCTGCGCACCGGCGACGACGAGCACCAGCCGCTGGCCGCCTCCTCGGCGGCTCGGGCGCTCGTCGCGGTGCGTGGGTTTCACAAGTTCCTCGCGGCCGAGGGCGACGTGGCCGATGACCCCGCCCAGCAGGTCGCCCCGCCCACACCGGCGCGCCGCCTGCCCAAGGCCATCAGCATCGAGGCCGTCGAGCGGCTCCTGGACGCTGCCTCGGTGGGGGACACCCCGGCCAGCCTGCGCGACCGGGCCCTGTTGGAGGTGCTCTATGGCTCGGGTGCCCGGGTCAGCGAGGCCATTGGGCTGGACCTGGACGACATGGATCTCGGCCGCGATGCCGACCCATCCAACGGCAGCAACAGCCGAGCAGGCGCAAGCAACGGGGACGACGCACCCGAGGATGCCGTCGTGCGCCTGTTCGGCAAGGGCAACAAGGAGCGCATCGTGCCGCTGGGCAGGTATGCCACCGACGCGCTCGAGGCCTGGCTCGTGCGGGGCCGCCCCACCTTTGCAGCCAAGGGCAAAGGCACCCCGGCGGTCTTCCTGAACCAGCGCGGTGGACGGCTCTCCAGACAGAGCGCCTGGAACATCATCCAGGCGGCGGCGGAGCGGGCCGACCTGTCCGGTCACCTCAGCCCGCACACCCTGCGTCACTCCTTTGCCACGCACCTGCTCGACGGCGGGGCCGACGTGCGCGTGGTGCAGGAGCTGCTCGGGCACGCCTCGGTCGCGACCACCCAGATCTACACGCTGGTCACCGCCCGGCACCTGCGTGAGGTCTATGCCCAGGCCCATCCCCGCGCCCGGTGACCCGACTCAACCACCGCCGTGGGTGCCGTCCCGGCTGAGCCGGGTGACGGCATACGAGGGTGCGCCATTGGTGACCAGACGTCAGTGCGGTTAGGGTCGGAGCGATCGGCGCGACGCCGACCACGGACCAGAGGGCGGAGTGAGCGTGACATCCGAGGCGACGAGGCAGGACACGGCGACCAGCAGCGCGACCCACGACCGGCTGCCCGGCACCGAGACCGCCGGCAGCGGACAGATCGGCCCCACCGGCCGACCGATGCCGGAGTTCGCTGTCCCGACGCCCCTGGACCGGCACGGCCCGGCCCGGGTGATCGCGATGTGCAACCAGAAGGGTGGCGTCGGCAAGACCACGACCACCATCAACCTGGGTGCGGCGCTGGCGGAGTATGGCCGCAAGGTGTTGCTCGTCGACTTCGACCCCCAGGGCGCGCTCTCGGTCGGCCTCGGTGTCCCCACGCATGAGCTTGACGTCACGATCTACAACCTGCTGGTCGAGCGTGATCACGACATCAAGGACGTGATCCAGCAGACCCGCGTCACCAACCTCGACGTGGTGCCGGCCAACATCGACCTGTCGGCCGCAGAGGTCCAGCTCGTGGGTGAGGTCGCCCGCGAGCAGGTGCTGGCCCGGGTGCTGCGTCCCGTGCTGGACGACTATGACGTGATCCTGATCGACTGCCAGCCCTCCCTGGGCCTGCTGACCGTGAATGCGCTGACCGCGGCCCACGGCGTCGTGATCCCGCTGGAGTGCGAGTTCTTCGCGATGCGCGGGGTGGCACTGCTGATCGAGACGATCGACAAGATCACCGACCGGCTCAACCCCGCGCTGTCCCTGGACGGCATCCTGGCCACGATGTATGACGGGCGCACCCTGCACTCCAAGGAGGTCGTGCGCAGCGTCGTGGACCACTTCCAGGACAAGGTCTTCCACACCGTCATCAGCCGCACCATCAAGTTCCCCGACGCCACCCTCGCGGCCGAGCCGATCACCTCTTATGCCAGCACGCACAGCGGTGCGGAGGCCTATCGGCAGCTGGCCCGTGAGCTGATCTCGCGCGGCGGCGCGCCCTGACCTTGGAGACGACCCTGGCCGACCCCGGGGAGCCAGCGGCCATCCCCGAGGTGGACCCGGCTCAGGCCGTCCCTGGCGGCGTGCTCACCCGGCGCGGCCCAACGCCGTTCCAGGTGCACCTAGATGTCTTCCAGGGGCCGTTTGAGCTGCTCCTCGGGCTGATCGCCAAGCACAAGCTCGATGTCACCGAGATCGCGCTGGCCAAGATCACCGACGAGTTTGTGGCCCACATCCGGGTGGCGCAGGAGGCGGACGACGACTGGGACCTCTCGCAGGCCTCGGAGTTCCTGCTCATTGCCGCGACGCTGCTGGACCTGAAGGCCTCACGCCTCCTGCCGAACCGTCGCGAGGAGGACGAGGAGGACCTCGAGCTCATCGAGGCCCGGGACCTGCTCTTTGCCCGGCTGCTGCAGTATCGCGCCTTCAAGGACGTCGCCGCCGCCTTCGCCACACGGATGGAGACGGTGGGGCGGATCTTCCCGCGCGACGTCGCCCTCGAGGATGAGTTCACCCGGCTGCTGCCTGAACTGGTCATGAACATCACCCCCGAGCAGTTGGCGATGATCGCCGCCCGCGCGATGGCTCCCAAGCCTCCGCCCACGGTGGGGCTCACCCACCTGCACGCCCCGCAGGTGTCGGTGCGTGAGCAGGCAGTCCTGGTGGTGCAGCGTCTGCGGCTCACCGGCACGGCGAGCTTCCGGGAGCTGGTCGCGGATGCCGACACCACGCTGGTGATCGTGGCGCGCTTCCTGGCGCTGCTGGAGCTCTTCCGCGAGTCCCTGCTGTCGCTGGACCAGGAGGACCCGCTCGGCGAGCTGACCGTCCGGTGGACCGGCAGCGACAGTGGCGACGTCGAGGTCAGCGACGAGTTCGACGAGGACGACCAGGAGAGCACCGATGAGTGAGCCCCAGAACGAGGGCCAGAGCGAGCCCCAGGACGAGCCCCGCGACGAGTCGCCGGACGAGTCGGACGAGGTGCAGGACGCCACGCCGCCCGAGGAGCAGACGCCCGAGGAGCAGGGCGTCGAGCAGGTCGCCTTCGACATCAACGACTTCCCCGGTGGGGCCCGCTCGGCGATTGAGGCGGTGCTCATGGTGATCGACGAGCCGGTCGAGGAGACCGTGCTCGCCTCGGCGCTGGAGTTGCCGATGGAGGACGTCATCTCCATCCTGGAGACCCTCGCCAGCGAGTATGCCGACAGTGACCGTGGGTTCATGCTGCGCCGGTTAGGCGGGCGCTGGCGGATCTATTCCAAGCCGGCCTATGCCCCCGTGGTGGAGAAGTTCCTGATGGGCGGGCAGCAGGCACGACTGACCCAGGCCTCCCTGGAGACGCTCGCGGTCGTGGCCTATCGGCAGCCGATCTCCCGGGCCAGGGTCAGTGCGGTCCGAGGTGTCAACGTCGACGGTGTCGTGCGCACCCTGGTCTCGCGTGGCCTGATCGAGGAGGTCATCGTCGACGGCGAGCCTGGCCAGGCCGCGCTGTATGGCACGACCGATCTGTTCCTGCAGCGGATGGGCCTGGACAGCCTCGACGACCTGCCCCCACTTGCTCCCTACCTGCCTCCGGCAGATGTCATCGAAGAACTCGCGTCGGAAGGACACGCATGAACCCGCCCCAGCAACGAGGTGGCCCCAGCGGTGGGTCACGAGGTGGATCTAGCGGTGGGTCACGAGGTGGATCCAGTGGTGGGTCACGCGGCGGCTCCGGTGGTGGACCGCGCGGCGGCTCCGGTGCCGGATCCGGTGGCGGCAAGCGCCGTCACAACCCGCGCGGACGCCCGGGGCGCCCAGTGGGCCCCGACGCTGGCCCGCCCCGCAAGATCAAGCCCAAGCGGTCGACCACGCCGCCCCCGGTGGACAACTCGGGAGCGGACGTCCACCAGCCGGACGGCGTGCGGCTGCAGAAGTTGCTCGCGTCCGCTGGCATCGGCAGCCGTCGAGCGTGTGAGTTGCTGATCACCCAGGGGCGGGTGGAGGTCGACGGTCACATCGTCACCGAGCTCGGCGTGCGGGTCGACCCGGTCGCTCAGAGCATCCATGTCGACGGCACGCGGGTCGTGCTCGACGACAGCCGGGTCTATCTGGCCTTCAACAAGCCGCTGGGCGTTGTCTCCACGATGAGCGACGACCTGGGACGCGCGTCGATCTCCGACTATCTGCCGCCGCGCAACGAGCGGCTGTTCCACGTCGGGCGCCTGGACGCTGACACCGAGGGGCTGCTGCTGCTCACCAACGATGGTGAGCTGGCCCACCGGTTGCAGCACCCGGCCTACGAGGTGCCCAAGACGTATATCGCTCGTGTCCCCGGGCCGGTCCCGCGCGAGCTGGGCAAGGTCCTGCGCGCCGGTGTTGAGCTCGAGGACGGCATCGTCAAGGTCGACTCCTTCAAGCTCATCGATTCAGCCCCCGGCAAGGCGATCGTCGAGTTGATCCTGCACGAGGGCAAGAAGCATGTCGTGCGCCGCCTTCTGGCCGAGGTCGGCCACCCCGTCGAGGCGCTGTCCCGCGTCCAGGTCGGGCCCATCCTGCTCGGGCAGCTGCGCACCGGCCGCACGCGTGCGCTGACACAGGCGGAGGTCGGCGGGCTCTACAGCGCCGCCGGACTCTGACCCAGCCCGCGCCCCTGGACGGATGCTTCTCAGGACACCGGACAAGTTAGGCTGGTCCGGTGCCTGAGAACCCGATCACTATCGCCATCGACGGGCCCAGCGGATCAGGCAAGTCGAGCGTGTCCAAGCAGGTTGCCCGCGAGCTCGGGCTGACCTATCTCGACACCGGCGCGATGTATCGCGCGCTCACCTGGTGGTGTCTGCAGCAGGGGATCGACCTGACCGACACCCAGGAGGTCGCCGAGCAGGCCCTGACCTACCCCCTGGAGATCGGGACCGACCCCGACGCGCCGAGCATCCACGTGGGCGGCACAGATGTCGCTGCCGCGATCCGCGAGACCGCCCTGAGTGAGCAGGTCTCGCACATCGCCACCAACCTGGCGGTGCGCGCCACGATGCGTGACCAGCAGCGTCAGCTCATCGCCGACGCACGGCACGCGGGCGCCGGGATCGTCGTCGAGGGCCGCGACATCACGACGGTCATCGCCCCCGACGCTGACCACCGGTTCCTGCTGACCGCCTCCGAGGAGGCCCGGCTCGCGCGCCGTGCGCGTGAGCTCTTCGACACCGATGACGCCCAGGCGATCGCCGCGACGCACAATCAGATCGTGCGCCGCGACGCCGCCGATGCCACCGTCTCGGCGTTCTTCGAGCCGGCGCCAGGTGTCGTGGGAATCGACACCTCCGACCTGACGTTCGAGCAATCAGTGGGTGCGGTGCTTGACGCCATCGCCCAGGCGACCCCCACGCCCACGCCCTTCCACACCCCAGACGACGGAGGCAATTGATGACCACCCAGGCCGAGACTTCCCAGACGGACGCGCAGACCAAGCTGTCGGCATACGCCCATCCTGAGCGGTTGGTGACCACCCAGTGGCTGGCCCAGAACCTGGGAGCCGACAACCTGGTCGTGCTCGAGTCCAACGAGGACGTCCTGCTCTATGACACCGGGCACATCCCCGGCGCGCTCAAGCTCGACTGGCACCTGGACCTCAACGACCAGCTGTCGCGGGATTATGTTGACGGCGAGCAGTTCGCGCAGGTCATGGGTGAGCGCGGCATCGGGCGCGACACGATCGTGGTGATCTATGGCGACAAGAGCAACTGGTGGGCGACCTATGCGCTCTGGGTGATGACGCTGTTCGGTCACGAGGATGTGCGCATCCTGGACGGTGGCCGGGCCAAGTGGATCGCCGAGGGCCGGGAGACCACCACCGACGTCCCGACCGTTGAGGCCGTGGACTATCCGGTCGTGGAGCGCGACGACAGCACCATCCGCGCGTTCCAGGCGGACGTGCTCAAGCACCTGGGCCAGCCGATGGTCGATGTGCGCTCCCCGGGTGAGTTCTCCGGTGAGCTGCTCTCGATCCCGGACTATCCGCAGGAGGGCGCGATGCGCGGCGGGCACATCCCGGGCGCGAAGTCGGTGCCGTGGGGCAAGGCAGCCAACGAGGACGGCACCTTCAAGAGCCGCGAGGAGCTGGAGGCGCTCTATCAGGACGAGCAGGGACTGGCGCCGTCCGATGACGTGGTCGCCTACTGCCGCATCGGTGAGCGCTCGAGTCACACCTGGTTCGTGCTGACCCACCTGCTCGGCTTTGAGCAGGTCCGCAACTATGACGGCTCGTGGACCGAGTGGGGCAACTCCGTCGGCGTGCCGGTGGAGCGCTGATGGCGGGTCAGTTCGCCGCATCCACCCGCACCGACGACCTGCCGGAGGCGATGGCCGAGTTGGCGGGGGAGTTCCACGAGTTGGCGCAGAAGGAGCGGTTGCAGTTGCTCCTGGAGCTCGCCAACGATCTGCCAGACCTGCCCGACTCGTATGCCGGTCGGCTGGGTGAGATGGAAAAGGTCGACGAGTGCCAATCACCTGTCTTCCTGGCGGTCGAGGTGGACTCCGATGAGTCCCGCACCGTGCACATCTTCTTGTCCGCGCCGCCGGAGGCGCCGACCACCCGTGGGTTCGCCGGCATCCTGCACGAGAGCCTGGACGGGCTCGGCGCGCAGGAGATCCTGGCCGTGCCGGACGAGGCGCCCTATCGCTTCGGGCTGTCCGAGGCCGTGTCGCCGCTGCGGATGCGCGGCATGGTGGGCATGCTCGGACGCATCAAGCGTCAGGTGCGAGCCCACACCACCATCGACGAGAGGCAGTGACCGTGTCGGACACCAACGGCGAGGTCGACCCCGTCGACACGCCCACCGGCGGGGTTGACCCGGCCGACGCGCCCACCGGCGGGGTCGACCCGGCCACCGCTGGGGAAGATCTGGCCGCGCAAGACGTCGACCCGTCTTTTGAAGAGGCGCTGCGGGCCGGACTCGATGACTTTGACCTCAGCGAGGAGGACCTCGCCCTCGTCGAGGGACGACGCCGTCAGGCCGCTGAGGACCTCGAGGCCGAGACGCGCCCAGTCGTGGCCGTCGTCGGGCGTCCCAACGTCGGCAAGTCGACCCTGGTCAACCGGATCCTCGGGCGCCGCGAGGCGGTCGTCGAGGACCTGCCCGGTGTGACGCGCGACCGCGTGGCCTATGACGCCGACTGGGCGGGCCGCCGGTTCACCCTCGTCGACACCGGCGGGTGGGAGGTCGACGCCAGCGGCATCCACCTGCGCGTGGCCGAACAGGCCGAGGTGGCCGTTGAGCTGTGTGACGTCGTGATGTTTGTCGTGGACGCCACGGTGGGGGCCACCAGCACTGACGAGAGTGTCGTGCGGTTGCTGCGTCGCTCCGGCAAGCCAGTCGTGCTGGTGGCCAACAAGGTCGATGACCAAAAGGCCGAGATGGAGGCGGCTGCTCTCTGGTCGCTCGGCCTGGGACAGCCGTGGCCCGTGTCCGCGCTGCACGGTCGGGGCAGCGGTGACGTGCTCGACGCGGTGCTGGAGCACCTGCCGCAGAAGTCGACCGTTGCGGGAGCCTATCCGCGGGGCGGACCGCGCCGTGTCGCCCTGCTCGGGCGCCCCAACGTCGGCAAGTCCTCGCTGCTCAACAAGCTGGCGGGGGAGGAGCGGGCCGTCGTCGACAATGTTGCCGGCACCACCCGTGATCCCGTCGACGAGTTGATCGAGCTCGATGGCAAGCAGTGGCGCTTCGTCGACACCGCCGGGATCCGCCGCCGGGTCCATCAGGCCCGGGGCGCGGACTTCTATGCCTCCCTGCGGACGCAGACAGCCCTGGAGAAGGCCGAGGTCGCCATCGTGCTGCTCGATGCGGCGGACAAGATCGCCGAGCAGGATGTGCGCGTGATCCAGCAGGTCATCGACGCCGGGCGGGCGCTCGTCATCGCCTACAACAAGTGGGACGAGGTCGACGAAGACCGCCAGCACTTCCTCGAGCGGGAGATCGAGCGCGACCTGGTGCAGATCACCTGGGCACCCCGCGTCAACATCTCCGCGCTGACCGGCCGGCACACCAACCGTCTGGTCCCGGCGCTGGAGACGGCGCTGGACTCCTGGGACTCGCGCATCTCCACCTCACGACTCAACTCCTTCCTCGGCGAGATCGTGGCAGCCCACCCGCACCCGGTCCGTGGTGGCAAGCAGCCGCGGATCCTGTTCGCGACCCAGGCCGACACCCGTCCGCCCCGGTTCGTGATCTTCGCCAGCGGCTTCATCGAGCACGGTTATCGCCGGTTCCTGGAGCGCCGTCTGCGTGAGCAGTTCGGGTTTGCGGGCACCCCGATCGAGATCTCGGTGCGGGTCCGGGAGAAGCGGCGCCGCTGACTCGACCCCGGATTCTTGCTGGGCGACTGTCATGGGATAAAGTTCAGTCCGCTCACGAGCACTCGGGCTGTGGCGCAGTTTGGTAGCGCACTTCACTGGGGGTGAAGGGGTCGCAGGTTCAAATCCTGTCAGCCCGACCGAGAGATGTCGCAGGACATCGAAGACAGCCGGATCCACACACTGTGGGTCCGGCTGTCCTGGTTTCACGATCCGCCCGGCACCGTGCAGCGGAGCCAGCGTGCGCGCCACGGCGACCTCGTGGCGGAGCCGGCGTGCGCGCCACGCTGACCGCGTGGCCGTCCGGGTGGGTGCTCGTGCAGAGGTCACGTGGGCGGGCAGAGATGGTCCTGCGGGTGTCGTCGCATGCGACTACTTCTGCAGGATCGAATCAGCCGGTCGAGACGGCGTCCATGGCGGCCCGGATCTCCGCGAGGTCGATGCGGGTCTGCTGGAGCATCGCGGTCGTTGCGGCGGCAGCCCGTGCGGGGTCAGGGTCGTTGCACAGGTCGTCGAGCTCGGCGGGATAGACCTGCCAGGACAGACCAAAACGATCCTTGAGCCAGCCGCAGGGACCGCCCTCTCCGCCCTCGGACAGTGACTCCCGCAACTGGTCGGACTCTTCCTGCGAGTCACACGGCACGCACAGCGAGATGGCCTCGGTGAAGGGGAAGTCCGGGCCACCGTTGAGGGCCTGATAGTGCTTGCCGTCCAGCTCGAAGTCGACGGTCAGGACGCTGCCCACCTCGTTGGGCGAGGGCGTCGGCACGGTGTAGCGGGTGACCTTGGTGATGCGGGAGTTCGGGAACAGCGAGGTGTAGAAGGTTGCGGCCTCCTCACCGTCGGTGTTGAACCACAGGCACGGGAAAACGGGATGCATGGGGGGCTCCTTGTCAGTGCGCGGTCAGTGCGTTGTCAGTGCGCGGCCGGTTGGTCCGGCCACAGATATGGACTGGCAGGCTGCCGCAGACTCATCGGCCCTGCTGCTCGTGAGTTGGGCCAATGCTGCTGCTCGTGAGTTGTGGCAACACTGCTGCTCGTGAGTTGTGGCAACACTGCTGCTCGTGAGTTGTGGCGACACTGCTGCTCGTGAGTTGGGCAAACGCCCCTGGAGGGTCGGTGCACTCACTCACGAGCGCCAACGCGACCAGCAGAGCGGACATGTCGCCAAGGACGTCAGGGTGGCTCACATTGCTGCCACGGGACCGTAGGCTGTGCATGTGAGCAGCACGGACGATCGCGGGGGGCGCGCAGGGGCTGTCCTCAACGTGCCCAACGTGCTGTCCAGCCTTCGCCTGGTGGGGGTGCCGCTCTTCCTGTGGGCGATCCTGACCGATCAGGACGTGCTCGCAGTGATCGTGCTGATGGCCTCGGGGGTCACCGACTATCTCGACGGCAAGATCGCCCGGCACTTCGGCCTGGTCACCACCCTGGGCCAGTACCTCGACCCCATGGCCGACCGGCTCTACATCGCCTCCACCCTCTTTGGCCTCGCCTGGCGCGAGATCATCCCGTGGTGGCTCGTCCTGGCCATCGTGGCGCGCGACCTGTTCGTGCTGAGTCTCTATCCGGTCGTGCGCAGTTATGACCTGCCCGTGCCGCCGGTGCACTTCATCGGCAAGGCAGCGACCTTCAACCTGTTGTGCGGCTTCCCACTGATCCTGCTCGGGCAGTTCGACACCTGGCTGGGAGCAGCCGTCCTGCCCGTGGGCTGGGCCTTCGCGTGGTGGGGGACCGGCCTGTATGCGCTCGGTGCCGCCCTCTATGCGTGGCAGGTCGGCGTTATGGTGGCGCAACGGCGACGACAGTGGCAGGCGGTGGGAGCATGAAATCTCGGCCGCGCCGCGCCGCCGCAGGGGACAAGGATCCGGCCGCGTCGATGGCGCTGTTGCGCGAGGTCATGGATCCTCCGTTGGACCCGGGTTATGCCTCCTCCGCGGATCGGCGCGAGCGGGCCGGGCAGCCGCGCAGCACCGGCGGACGGACGGTCCTGCTCGTGGTCACGTCGGTCCTGCTCGGGTTCCTGCTCTCCGTCGCGGCCCAGACGTTGCGCACTCCCGACCCGGCGGACGCGGCGACGCGGGCCGAGCTGACCGAGCGCATCGAGACCGCCGACGCCCTGGGGGACGAGCACGCCACGCAGATCGAGACCCTGCGCGGCGAGATCACCAACCTCCAGGACCGTCTCGCCACCCCCGTCGTGGACCAGGCCGAGCTCGACGAGGCAGCCCTGGCGGCAGGCGCGACGGCCGTGGTCGGGGAGGGCGTCGTGCTGACCCTGAATGACCCACCACCGAGTGCGGACCGCACGGACGACGAGCGGGTCCTCTCCCGTGACCTGCAGACGATCGTCAACGGTCTGTGGGCCCACGGCGCCGAAGCCATTGCGATCAACGATCAGCGGCTCACCTCGACCTCCACGATCCGCTTTGCCGGGCAGGCGATCGTGGTGGACCTCAAGGCACTAGCGCGGCCCTACGAGGTGGTCATCATCGGCGACCGCGAGGAGTTGATGGACGAGATGCGCTCGGGGAGCACGGGCAGCTATCTGACGGAGTTGCGGTCCGACTACGGCATCCTCGTGGACCTGTCGCCGCAGGACGAGGTCACGCTGCCGGCTGCCTCCCGACTCAGCACCCGTGTGGCGCACGTGCCAGAGCAGACCCGAGCATCGGAGAACGACCAGTGATCCCCCTCATCGGACTTGCCGCAGGCATCGTCATGGGACTGGTGCTCTCGCCCACGGTGCCCCTGTGGCTCGAGCCCTATCTGCCGATCGCGGTGATCGCGGCGATGGACGCTGTCTTCGGCGGCGTCAGGGCAGCCCTCGAGGCGGCCTTCAACGACAAGGTTTTCGTCGTCTCGGTCCTGTCCAACGTGCTGGTGGCGGCCCTGATCGTGCTCCTGGGCAACCAGCTGGGCGTGGGCAGCCAGCTCTCGACCGGCGTGGTGGTCGTCCTCGGCCTGCGGATCTTTTCCAACGTCGCGGCGATCCGACGGCACCTGATGGGGGCCTAGCGATGGCCGAGCCAACGGACCGTCCACCAGGTCCCAAGCAGGGCAGCCCACCAGTCTCGATTGGGCACGCGTGGCGCCGGCTGCTGCGGCTGGTCCGTCCCCGCATCAGTCCCGGCAACCTGCTGGCCGCCATCGTGACGGTTGCGGTGGGATTTGCCCTGGTCGCCCAGGTGCAGGCGGCCAATGACGTGGCCCTGGACGACCTGCGCGAGACCGACCTGGTGGCCCTGCTGGACGACGTGACCGAGCGCGCCGACACGCTCGAGGGTGAGATCCGTCTGCTCGAGTCCGACAAGCGCGCCCTGGAGGACGGCAGCGGCGCCGAGGCCGGCCAGGCGGCACGCGCCCGGCTGGCCAGCCACCAGATCCTGGCCGGCACGGTCGCGGTCGAGGGCCCGGGCATCACGATGACGGTCGACGCCCCCGACGGCGGCTTCACGCCCACGATGATGATCGACCTGATGCAGGAACTGCGCAATGCCGGCGCGGAGGCCATTCAGATCGGGCCGGTGCGCGTGGTGGCCAACAGCTGGATCGGGATCGAGAACGGCACCCTCATCGTCGACGGTGAGGAGGTCCAGGTGCCCTTCCGCATCCTCGCCATCGGTGACCCGCACACCCTCTCCGGGGCGATGGCGATCCCCGGCGGGTTCAGCGACAGCGTCCGGGGCATTGGCGGCAACGCCCAGGTCGTCGAGGGAGAGCTGCTGGTGGTCGACGCGCTGCACCAGACACAGGAGCCTCAGTACGCACGCCCCGTGCCGTCAGAGTAGGGTCAGCACGACCCAACGTTTCGACGAGGAGACCGGATCTCATGAGCGAGTTGCAGTTCCCAGACAACCTCCGCTACACCAGCGACCACGAGTGGATCGAGGACCGCGGGGAGGACGTGGTGCGAGTCGGCATCACCTCCTTCGCCCAGGACGCCCTGGGTGACGTGGTCTACGTCAGTCTCCCGGCCGTTGGCGACGAGCTCACCGCGGGTGACGCCTGCGGTGAGGTCGAGTCCACCAAGTCGGTCAGTGACCTCTATGCGCCGCTGAACGGCGAGGTCACCGCGGTCAATGACGCGCTGGACGCCACCCCCGAGCTCATCAACTCTGACCCCTACGGCGAGGGCTGGATGATGGAGATCAAGGTGGCCGATGCCTCCGCCCTCGACGGACTGCTCGACGTGAGTGCTTACCGGGAGCAGACCAACTAGGCTGGGAACACACACCGAAGGAGGAGGTTGCTGGTGACTGAGCGCGAGCGCGAGCACTACGGGTCCGGCGTGGACCCGACCGCCAATCTGCCCCGGGGGGTTGAGCTGCCCGCGCAGGGCTACTCCTTCGATGAGGAGGTTCCCCGCCTCTCCGACGAGGACCAGCGCACGGTGGAGGCCCTGCGGCCGAGCACCGCGCTGCTCATCGTGCTGCGCGGCCCCAACACGGGGGCCCGGTTCCTGCTTGACGCTGAGGAGGTCAGCTCGGGGCGTCACCCTAACAGCGACATCTTCCTCGACGACGTCACCGTCTCCCGTCGCCACGCAGTCTTCGCGCGCTCCGGCGAGGGCTATGAGGTGCGTGACGTGGGCTCGCTCAACGGCACCTATGTCAACCGCGAGCGCATCGACCAGCAGGTCCTCGAGCAGGGTGACGAGGTGCAGATCGGCAAGTTCCGGCTGGTCTACTACCGCGGGCGGGCGTGACGCTCCACCCCATCGGGACGGTGCTGCGCCTGCTGCGGCAGGAGTTCCCCGAACTCACCGTCTCCAAGATCCGTTTCCTCGAGACCGAGGGGTTGGTGCTGCCCCAGCGTCGCGAGTCCGGGCAGCGGGCCTTCACCGATGAGGACATCGACCGGCTCCGGTTTGTCCTGCGCGCTCAGCGCGACCGGTTCTGGCCGCTGAAGGTCATCAAGGCGGCCCTGGACCGGATGGATCTGGGGCTGGACCCCTCCACCCCAGCCGGTGGTTCCGACCAGACCCGGTATGCCGAGGGCTCGCCGAGCGAGCAGGGTCCACCGTCGGCGTCGCCTGGCACCGACGCGGGGGAGGGCCCCGCTGCCGGGGAGTCGGGCTCCACCGGGGGCAGCGGGTCCGATCATCCTGAGCCCGTGGGGGCTCGGTTGCCCACCGCCGGCCAGCTGCGTCGGCGCCGGACCATTCGACTCACCCCCAGCGAGCTGCGCGAGCACACCGGGCTCGACGTCGCGGCCTACACCCAGCTCAAGGCGTTCGGCCTGATCCGCACCGACGCCAGTGGGCGCCACGGAGCTGACGACCTCGACGTGGCCCGCGAGTGCACGACGCTGGCGGCGCACGGGCTCGAGCCGCGCCACCTGAGGCTGTTCCGGGTCGCCGCAGACCGCGAGATCGGACTGGCCCAGCAGATCCTGGAGCCGGTGCGCCGCAGGCGGGCCCGCGGCGCCGCCGACGCCGACCCCGAGCAGCTCGAGGCCGAGATCCTGGCGCGCACCCTGGCACTGCACGTCGCCCTGGTGCGGGCAGGTCTGGGGCAGACGCAGTAACCTGGCAGGGTGAAGGAGTTGGACGTCCTGGGTGTGCGCGTCGAGATGCCGACCAACAACCCCATCGTGCTGCTGCGGGAGCGAGAGGGTCAGCGCTACCTGCCGATCTGGATCGCCGCGCCGGAGGCCACCGCGATCGCCTATGCCCAACAGGGGGTGCAACCGCCGCGACCGCTGACGCACGACCTGATGGTCACGCTGATCGCCGACCTGGGGCACCGTCTGGAGGAGGTGCGGATCACCTCCATGGAGGACAACATCTTCTATGCCGTCCTGGTGCTCGACGGCACCAAGGAGATCTCGGCCCGCCCCTCCGACGCGATCGCGCTCGCGCTGCGGGCCGGCACCCCGATCCTGGCGTCCGAGGATGTCCTCGACGCTGCGGGCGTCGCGATGGCCGTCGAGGATGAGGACGAGGTCGAGCGGTTCCGCGAGTTTCTCGATCAGGTCTCCGCGGAGGACTTTGAGGCCGGCAGTGACGACACCCCCCCGGACCCGCAGCCGTGAGAGCGAATTCACCGGATCGCGGCCCTTCCCAGCGTGGCGGTCATTGACCCGGGGATCAAGAGGGCTTACCGTCGAATCACACCAACGTAGTCTTGAGGAGATGCCAGTGGGCACTGGAGCTGAAGTGCGCGGGCCGCAGGAAGCGGGCACGCCCGAGCAGGGTCTGCTGTTCACCTCGGACGTCCCCGCCCTGCAGGAGGGCATCGGCTATCGCGGCCCCACGGCCTGCGGCGCCGCCGGGGTGACCTACCGCCAGCTCGACTACTGGGCCCGGACCGGCCTGGTGGAGCCCTCGGTGCGCAACCCCTCCGGCTCGGGCACGCAGCGGCTCTACAGCTTCCGCGACATCCTGGTCCTGAAGATCATCAAGCGTCTGCTCGACACCGGTGTGTCCCTGCAGCAGATCCGGGTGGCCATCACCCAGCTGCGCGAGCGCGGTGTCCAGGACCTGGCCAACATCACCTTGATGAGTGACGGCGCCAGCGTCTATGAGTGCACCTCCGATGACCAGGTGATCGACCTGGTCCGCGGCGGCCAGGGCGTCTTCGGCATCGCCATCGGCAGCGTCTGGCGCGAGGTGGAGGGGACGTTGTCCTCGATGCCGAGCGAGCGCGCCGAGGACCCCGGCACCGGGGACGACGAGCTCTCCCAGCGTCGCCGCGCCCGCAAGACCAGCTGACAGGTCCGCACCCGCCGGGCCGACCCTCGGCATACGTCGGTGTGACCCGACCCACCGTCGATCTGGGCGGGTGCTCACTTTTGCGCTGGATTGGCTAGACTCGGCCGTGCTGTTGACACCGCGCGTGAGAGTCCTCACCTTCACGTGGGGCGCCGAAGGGGCAATCTCCCCGCCAAGCTCTCAGGCGCCAGGAACGTGCGGGACAGGCAACTCTGAACGGGACACCCGGACAGAGGGGGCAGACGCAAGGAGCACCCATGCCCACGCTGCCCGAGTTTGCCGCCCGGCACATCGGCCCCCGCGAGTCCGACGTCACCACCATGCTGCAGACGGTTGGTTATGATTCCCTCGAGGCCCTGATCGACGCCGCGGTGCCCCAGCGGATCCGCGCCAGTGCCGCCCTCGACCTGGCCGCCGCCGACTCCGAGCGCGCAGTGATCGAGGAGCTGCGCGAGATCGCTGCACAGAACACCGTGGTCACCTCGATGATCGGCCTGGGTTACTACGGCACGCACACGCCTGGTGTGATCCGACGCAACATCCTGGAGAACCCGGCGTGGTACACGGCCTACACGCCCTATCAGCCGGAGATCTCCCAGGGCCGACTCGAGGCGCTGCTCAACTTCCAGACCGTCGTCTCGGACCTGACCGGCCTGCCCACGGCCGGTGCCTCGCTGCTGGACGAGGGCACCGCCGTCGCCGAGGCGATGACCCTGATGCGCCGCGCCAGCAAGGTCGCCGACGACGCCGTGCTGCTCGTCGACGAGCACCTGCTGCCGCAGAGTGCAGCCGTCCTCGCCACCCGCGCGCGGTCGCTGGACATCGAGCTGGTCACCGGCGACCTGTCCGACCCCGAGGCGCTGGCCGGTGGCCGTGCGGTCTTCGGGGCGATCGTGCAGTATCCCGGCGCCGACGGTGAGATCCGCGACTGGAGCACCCTCGCGGAGACCGTGCACGCAGGCGGGGGACTGGTCACCGCGGCGGCCGACCTGCTCGCCCTCACCCTGCTGCGCGAGCCCGCCGCCTGGGGCGCGGACGTGGCCGTGGGCAGCACCCAGCGCCTGGGCGTCCCGATGGCCTTCGGTGGCCCGCACGCCGGCTACATGAGCGTGCGCGACGGCCTGGAGCGCACCCTGCCCGGCCGCCTGGTCGGGGTCAGCAAGGACGCAGCCGGCCACGCGGCATACCGCCTCGCCCTGCAGACCCGCGAGCAGCACATCCGCCGCGAGAAGGCGACCTCCAACATCTGCACCTCACAGGTGCTGCTGGCCGTCATGGCCAGCATGTATGCCGTGTGGCACGGCCCCGAGGGCCTGCGCCGGATCGCGGAAAGCGTGCACGCCAAGGCGCGCTATGCGCGCGAGGCGCTGGTGGCCGGGGGCGTCGAGGTGACCACCCGCGACTTCTTCGACACGCTCACGGTCCGCGCCGACTCGGCGGCCGTCGTGGCCAAGGCCCTGGAAGCCGGGATCAACGTGTGGGCCGTCGACGCCGAGCACGTGCTGCTCAGCGTGGACGAGATCATCACGAACGCCGACCTGGACGCCGTCCTCGGTGCCTTCGGGGTCACCCCCGTCGAGGTGGGCGAGGCCATCGCGTGGGATGACGTGCACACCCGCACCTCGGACTATCTGACCCACGAGGTCTTCAACAGCCACCGCAGCGAGACCCAGATGTTGCGCTACATCAAGTCCCTGGGCGACAAGGACTTTGCCCTGGACCGCGGCATGATCCCGCTGGGGTCCTGCACGATGAAGCTCAACGCCACCACCGAGATGGAGGCGATCACCTGGCCGGAGTTCGCGTCGCTGCACCCCTTCGCCCCGCTCGATCAGACCGTCGGCTCGCGCCGCATCGTCTCCGAGCTGTCGCAGTGGCTGGCCGAGGTCACCGGCTATCACTCGGTGAGCCTGCAGCCCAACGCCGGCTCCCAGGGTGAGTTCGCCGGGCTGCTGGCCATCCGGTCCTATCACCTGGCCAACGGTGACGAGGACCGCCGGATCTGCCTGATCCCCGCCAGCGCGCACGGCACCAACGCCGCCAGCGCCGTGATGGCCGGGCTGAAGGTCGTCGTGGTCAAGACGGCCCCCGGTGGCGACATCGACATGGACGACCTGCGCGCCAAGATCGACAAGCACCGCGCCGAGCTGGCCGCGATCATGGTGACCTACCCCTCCACGCACGGCGTGTTCGAGGAGACCATCAGCGACCTGTGCGACCTGGTCCACGAGGCTGGAGGTCAGGTCTACGTCGATGGTGCCAACCTCAACGCCATCATGGGCCTGGCCCGCCCCGGTGAGTTCGGCGGCGACGTCTCACACCTCAACCTCCACAAGACGTTCTGCATCCCGCACGGCGGTGGCGGCCCCGGCGTCGGCCCGGTCGCGGTGCGCGAGCACCTGGCTCCGCACCTGCCCAACCACCCCCTCGACCGCGAGGCCGGCCCCGAGTCCGGTGTCGGCGCCATCTCCGCCGCGCCCTACGGCTCGGCCGGCATCCTGCCGATCTCCTGGGCCTACGTCCGGCTCATGGGTGGCGCCGGCCTGACCCGGTCGGCAGAGGTCGCGGTGCTCAACGCCAACTACGTCGCCAAGCGCCTGGGCGAGCACTACCCGGTGCTCTATGCCGGTGAGAACGGCCTGGTCGCCCACGAGTGCATCCTGGACCTGCGCGGCCTGACCAAGGAGACCGGAGTCACGGTCGACGACGTGGCCAAGCGCCTCATCGACTATGGCTTCCACGCTCCCACCATGAGCTTCCCGGTGGCGGGCACGCTGATGGTCGAGCCCACCGAGAGCGAGGACCTGGGCGAGGTGGACCGGTTCATCGAGGCGATGATCGCGATCCGCGCCGAGATGGACGACGAGGGCTCGCGAGAGATGCTGCGCAATGCCCCGCACACGGCGCTGGAGCTGGCGGGGGAGTGGGACCACCCCTACGAGCGCATGCCGGCCGCCTTCCCGGCCGGACCGAAGGCGAAGTACTGGCCGCCGGTCAAGCGCATCGACGGCGCCTTCGGTGACCGCAACCTGGTCTGCTCCTGCCCGCCGCCGGAGGCCTTCGAGAACTGAGCCAGCGCTCCGGACTGACCTGATTCCCCTGGTTCAGCACGACACTTGTCGCCGGTCCCAGGTTGCCCTAGACTCAGCCAACACCTCGGGGAGGCACCATGGTTGGTGGAGTCATGACACGCCGTCGGCGGGGGTTCCTCGCGGTAGCGATGCTGTTGGTGCTTGGCCTGGTGAATCCAACCGCACCGTCGGTTAGTCACGAACCTGGCGGGGCCGCGCCTTTGTCTGCTGACTCTGTGGCATACGCCACATCAGCGCACGTGGTCACCGGGATCATAGGGCGACAAAGCCTACCTGACTGGCTCCCGAGTGGCCGTGTGTCACAGAAGGAGTTGGAGGCGTTCGAGGCTGAGTTGGTGGCCCGGGCGAGTGCTCCCGAAGGGGTAGATGTGACCTATGACCCTGACCTCTCCTTTGGTGGTTTGTCGGTCGCCGCGCTTGAGGACACAGTGTTCGCGGCGTATGACCTTGGGCTCTCCGTGGAGGAGGTGTTGGAGCGCGGCACCTACGCGAACGATCTGGGCACCTTGGCGGCGACATGGGAGAGCAGGCCAGGGTATGCCGGGTGGGGTTTTGACGGGTCCGTTCCGTATGTCATCTGGGAGGGGGAGATCCCTCGTGATGTTACTTCGGAGCTGGCAACTGCTCGGTATCCAATGGTGCAGGTGTACACCTCGAATTTCGATCTGGCTGACATGGAAGCAGCGTCTGCTGCTGTGCTGGACCAGTTGACCTCGAGTGTGAATGGTGATCGCGTTGTCTTCGTCGATATCGATCCACGTGGTGCCAAACTCTCGGTAACGACGAGTGCGCCGCTGAGTGCCGCTGAGCCCCGGGCAGTTACGCAGACTGATCCGGCGTTCCGAATTGAGTACAGCGTTCAGGGCGACATCCAATATAGTCCGGAACGCGAGTCGCAAGTGAGCGATCATACTAAGGCACCTCCCTTACCGGCCCCTTCCGCAGTCCCCCTCGCGCCGATCGCTCTCCGCGGGGGAGCCAGCTTCAAGTGTACGTCTGGGTTCACCATCGTTAACATGAGCTCAGGGACGAAAAGACTCGCGACAGCTGGCCACTGTGCCACGCATGGCGCTTCACGGCCCTATCGGAATCATCCAGTCGATGACAATTCCTCAGCCACACTCTACTCACCCATCACGTACTGGGATAACGGTTACGACTGGGGTCATTATGCCACTGGTATCAACAATGCCTTGGCGACATACTATTACGATTACAATGCGAAGCGCTACGTAAAAGGAGTCGGCTCACCTGGGCACGGGCAGATACTCAGCGTGTTTGGGTGGGCCACGAGGGCGAGGAAGTCAGCGATCGTCTCCGTCTTTTCGCGTTCGTGTTCTGGTGGGGCGGATGACGGAAAGACACATGCGTTGACCGTCATGGATCGACATAAGACGCAGTCCGGAGATAGCGGTGGGCCCTGGTTCACCTCGACTCACGCGTATGGCGTCCACTCAGGAACCTGCACGGAGACTGGGGGGACAAACAGTTTTACCCGGGTGGGAATCTTTCCGTCCCGGGGTTGGAGGGTCCTGACCCAATGAGACCGTCAACGTGGCTGAGCATTCGCCTGAGGTCGTCGGTGGCGCTGATGAGCAGTGCCGCGGTAATCCTAGTGTTCGCAGGATGCTCGAGTGATGGAGGCGACGCGCTGAACCCCTCCGAGGGGCCAAGCCGGTCCGACACGACGAGCACCGGCCCGCAGCTGGCCATCACGGCCGAGCGCGAGCCCAGTGGATTGGAGGGTGCTGTTGGGGGTGAGGTGGTGGACGTCAAGGGATGCCTGGGGCTCCAGGGGCTGGACGCAGAGCTGGGTGTGTTGTCGTTGCCTCCGGGCACCGAGCCTATCGAGGGCGGGGCGCGCCTGCCCGATGGCAGAGAATTGGTGCTGGGCGACGATGATGCCTTCGTCCCAGGCATGTGGATGGGCCCCGAAGATCCTGGTTACCCCGAGGACGACTATGACTGCCTCGGCGGAGCCATCGTCCTCGTCTTCGCCCCACGGCCCTGACAGCTGGTGGACCGCTGTGTGAGCCGTGATCTGGTGTCGACCGCCCCAGGTGGCGCGGATCTGATTAGGCTGTGCGCAACGCAAGGAGGCGCCCATGGGTCAGGAAGTCAGTTCCGCCGCATTCAGCCGGGAGGACCGGTTGGCCTATCGCCACAAGGTCCTGCAGTCACTCGATGTCTTCGAGCACATGCTCGAGCAGAGCAGGTTCGACTTCACCCGACCCCAGATGGGGCTGGAGATCGAGCTCAACCTGGTGGACGCCAACCTGGACCCGGCGCTGCTCAACGAGCGGGTGCTCGAGGAGCTGGAGGGCAGCGAGTTCGACTTCCAGGCCGAGGTCGGGCGCTACAACATCGAGATGAACGTGCCCCCGCGGCCGATGGCCGGGGACCAGGCGGTGCGGTTGGAGCGGTGGCTCAACGAGTCCCTGCGCCGAGCCGGGGACGCTGCTCGGGGGCACGGGGCGCAGGTGGTGGCTGTCGGCATACTCCCGACCCTGATGCAGGAGCTGTTCGACGACGAGTGGCTCAGCCTCGGGGTGCGCTACACCGCGCTCAACAACGCGATCCTGTCCGAGCGCGGTGACGGCCTGGAGCTCGACATCGAGGGCGAGACCGGCGAGCGGTTCTCCGGCTATTTCGAGACCATCGGTCCGCTGTCGGGGTGCACCTCGGTGCAGCTGCACCAGCAGGTGACCCCGCAGGACTTCCCGATGTACTGGAACGCTGCCTCGGCGATCACCGGCGTGCAGGTCGCCCTGGCCGCGAACTCGCCCTACCTGTTCGGGCGGCGGCTGTGGGCCGAGACCCGCATCCCGCTGTTCAGCCAGATGGTGGACACCCGCTCGCTGGAGCACAAGGCGCAGGGCGTGCGGCCGCGGGCCTACTTCGGAGACCGCTGGATCACCTCGATCTTCGACCTGTTCGAGGAAAACGTCCGGTGCTTCCCGGCGCTGCTGCCCGAGCAGACCGACGAGGACCCGGTGGCGGTCTACAAGTCCGGTGAGGTGCCCACCCTCGGCGAGCTGCGCCTGCACAACGGCACGGTCTATCGGTGGAACCGGCCGATCTATGACAACGTGCGCGGGGTGCCGCACCTGCGGGTCGAGAACCGTGTGCTGCCCGCCGGGCCGACCGTGATCGACATGGTGGCCAACGCGTGCTTCTACTACGGACTGCTGGAAAAGTTCACCAGCAGCGGACGCCCGATCTGGACCAAGATGCCGTTCGAGGATGCGGAGAACAACTTCGAGGAGGCGGCCCGCCACGGCATCACCTCCACGCTGTCCTGGCCCGGCTTCGGACGGGTCCCGGTCACCGATCTGGTCACCGAGCACCTGCTGCCGCTGGCCGACGAGGGGCTGGCCGGTCTGGGGCTGCGCCGCGAGGTGCGCAGCCACTATCTCGACGTGATCGCCGAGCGCTGTCGCTCAGGGCAGAACGGCTCGTCCTGGCAGGTGGCCTGCACGGAGCACTTCGAGGCGCAGGGCGATGACCGACCCACCGCGCTGCACAAGATGTTTGCGCTCTATGCCGAGCACAGCGAGGCCAACGAGCCGGTGCACAGCTGGGAGCTGCCCACGGCCAGCGCCACCGAGAGCGAGGCGGCCGCAGTCAGCTCCTGAGGTTCCAGGCCTCGATGACCGGATCCTCGCGGTGAAAGCCGAGTATGCCGAGGGCACCGGTCTCGAAGGCCAGGTGCGCCCCGAACCGTGGCTCGGTGCGCAGGAAGACGGCCGTGAGGATGCGCAGCGCCTGACCGTGCCCGAACAGCAGCACGTCACCGTCGATGTCGGCGACGGCGCCCAGCACCCGGCTGGCCCGCGCGGCGACCTCCTCAACGGTCTCGCCGGGGGTGTCCCCGGGCGTCACGCCGTCGCTCCAGACGCTCCAGTCCGTGCCGGTGCGCTCCCGCATCTGCGCGGTGCTCACGCCCTCGACGGCGCCGTAGTCCCACTCCACGAGGTCCGGGTCGATCGTGTCGATGGTGACTCCCGCGAGCTCGGCGGTGTGCCTGGCGCGCTGCAGCGGTGAGGACCGCACGTGCGCGATGTCGAAGCGTTCGAGCAGCGGTCGCAGCGCCCTGGCACCCTCCTCACCCGAGGGCAGCAGGGGCAGATCGGTCAGGCCGGTGTGCTGGCCCGACTCGGACCACGTCGTCGCGCCGTGGCGCACCATGATGAGTCGTTGGGTCACTCTGGCAGGCTAGCCCCCATGAGCTCTGATGACCTGCGCAGCATCACCCTGACCCGGCACACCAAGGGCACCTACGAGGCCGAGAACGTCCGGGGAGGACGGTTGACCTTCGGCGACGGCGGGACCAGCGACTTCACCCCGGTGGAACTGTTGCTGACAGCCATGGCGGGCTGTTCGGCGATCGACGTGGACTACCTGACCTCGCGCCTGGCCGAGCCGACCCAGTTTGACGTGGCAGCCGAGGCCGAGAAGGTGCGCGATGAGCACGGCAACCACCTTGGGGAGGTCACCATCACCTTCACTGTCCGCTTCCCTGAGGGGGAGGAGGGCGAGACCGCCCGGGTGCGCCTGCCCGATGCTGTCGCGAAGTCTCGGGACCGCCTGTGCACCGTCTCTCGCACGGTGCAGCTGGAGACCCCGGTCAGTTATGTCATGACGTGACCGAGCTCGCCCGCCGGCTCGGACCCGGCGACGCGGTGGCCATCGGCCTGGGATCGATGATCGGTGCCGGTGCCTTCGTCGTGTGGGGGCCGGCAGCACGTGCCGCCGGATCGTGGCTGCTGCTGAGCCTGCTGCTGGCCGCCATCGTGGCCGCGTGCAACGCCTGGTCCTCGGGCGCCCTGGCGGCCCGTTATCCGTCAGCCGGCGGCACCTACGTCTATGGCCGGGAGCGGATCGGCCCGTTCGCCGGCTATCTGGCGGGTTGGTCGTTCGTGGTCGGCAAGATCGCCTCCTGCGCGGCGATGGCCATGGCGATCGCCGCCTATGTCGCGCCAGGGCAGGAGCGGCTGGCGGCAGTCGTGGCGGTGCTGGTGATCACCGTGCTCAACCTCAGCGGGGTCCAGCGCTCGGCCGGTGTCTCGAAGGTGATCGTGACCATCGTCCTGGCGGTGCTCGCCGCAGTGCTGGTGGCCGGGCTGGCCGGAGGCACCGGGTCGGCCCACCCGGGGATGTGGACCCAGGGCGCGACTCCGTATGGCGTCCTGCAGGGCGCTGGTCTGATCTTCTTCGCCTTCGCGGGCTATGCCCGCATCGCCACCCTCGCCGAGGAGGTGCGTGATCCGGAGCGCACGATCCCGCGGGCCATCGCGATCACCGTGGTGACCGTCCTGGGGCTCTACGCCATCCTCGCTGTCCTGACCCTCGGCATACTCGGCCCTGAGCAGTTGGCGGTTGTGCCGGACCCGGTCGCGGCGGCGACTGCCGTGGTGCTGGGGGAGCCGTGGGTCTGGGCGGTGCGGGCCGTGGCCGCCCTGGCTGCGTGTGGCGCGCTGCTCAACCTGATCCTGGGCATCTCCCGGACCTCGCTGGCCATGGCGCGGGACGGCTATCTGCCCCAGGTGCTGACGCGCATCGATCGTCGTCAGGTGCCGCGCAACGCGGAGCTGGCGGTCGGTGCCATCGTCATCGCCCTGGTCCTGATCGTCGATCTGCGCGGAGCCATCGGGTTCTCCAGTTTCGGGGTGCTGACCTACTACGCCGTCGCCAACGCGAGCGCCTGGACGTTGCGCGGCGACTGGCGTGGTGCCCCCGTGGTGCCGGCTGCGGGGCTGGTGGGCTGCGTCGTCCTGGCGGTCATGCTGCCCTGGCAGTCCGTGGTGGCAGGGGTTGTGGTGCTCGCGGTCGGCACCGTCTGGTTCCTCATTTTTCAGTGGCGGTCCAGGCAGCACGCGTAGGACACTTGCGCCCATGATCACCTGGACCCAGCTGCGCGCTGACGACGTGCCGGCCTGGACGGACCTGACCAACCTGCTCGCCCGCGTCGACCAGACCGATGAGTTCTATGACGCCGATGACCTGGCCGAGGAGTTGACCGAGCACGGGTTCACCCCGGAGCAGGACTCGTGGGCGCTGTGGGAGGGCGAGCAGCTGGTCGGGTATGGGCAGGCGCGGTTCCGTGAGAGTCACGACGGCCAGGCTCAGCTGCACCTGGGCGGTGGCATCCACCCGGACTTCCGGCGCCGCGGCCTGGGCACCGCGCTCATGGACCGGATGGAGGCCCGCGGCGTGGAGCTGGCCCGGGACAGGCTCCCGGGCGCCCCTGCCGTCTGGGCGGTGTCCGGCGGGGTCGAGGGGGCCTCCGTGCGGCCCATGCTCGAGCGCCGGGGCTATGCGGTCGTGCGCTACTGGAACGAGATGAAGCGGTTCGTCACCTCCGAGGAGGTGGCGGTGCCCGACGTCGGGGCGGTGCTGGTGTCGCCGACCGAGGAGCACCAGGAGGCCACCCGGCTGGCCCACAACGAGGCCTTCCGCGACCACTGGGGCTCGGGGCCGAAGTCCGCGGAGGCGTGGGCCGACACCTGGACTGCCCGCTCCAACCGGATGCCGATCTCGACTCTCGCGGTGGATGACCTGGGGCAGGTCCTGGCCTATGTGATGGTGGCGCAGTGGGTGCCAGAGGAGGCTTACATCACGCTGGTCGGCACGGTGCCAGCGGCGCGGGGACGAGGCCTGGCCCACGCCGCCCTGCTGCGCACCGTGGGTCTCGCCCGGGGCTATGACTACGTGGCCCTCGATGTTGACTCGGCCAGTCCCACGGGTGCGACCAGGCTGTATGAGAAGGCAGGGTTCACGCTGTCGAAGGTGACGTGTTCCTATCACCGTGAGGTGCCGATCGGCTGAGGACCGCGTGCTCGGTGGGTCTGTCAGCGCGGCGGTGGCGCGCTCGGTCGATATCCCGGCGCCTGCGTGGTTAAGGTGACGCATGGCTACCTTCCTCGACATCCACCCGGTCGATCCGCAGCCGCGCCTCGTGAGCAGGGTCGTCGACACCCTGCGCGACGGCGGACTCGTCGCCTATCCCACGGACGCGTGTTATGCCCTGGGCGCCCAGCTGGGCAACCGGGAGGCCAAGGACCGGATCATCGACATCCGCAAGCTCGACGACAGGCACCACTTCACTCTGGTGTGCGCGGACTTCGCCCAGCTGGGGCATTTCGTGCAGCTGGACAACGCCGTCTTCCGTGCCGTGAAGGCGGCGACCCCGGGCCCGTTCACCTTCATCCTGCCGGCCACGCCGGAGGTGCCCAAGAAGCTGCTGCACCCGAAAAAGAAGACCGTCGGGGTGCGGATCCCGGAGCACAAGATCACCCAGGCCATCCTCGCCGAGCTGGGGGAGCCGATGCTCTCCAGCACCCTGTTGCTGCCCGGTGAGGAGGAGCCCCTGGCGATGGGCTGGGAGATCAAGGAACGCCTCGACAACCAGGTCGACATCGTCATCGACGGTGACGAGACCGGCAACGAGCCGACCACGGTGATCGACTTCTCGGAGGGCTACCCGCAGGTCGTCCGCGAGGGCGCCGGAGACTCTGCCTCGATCGTCTGAGCGCCCGGCGTCATCCTGCAGGAGCCGGACGTCATCCTGCAGGAGGTAGACGGCCGCACCACCCCTGAGTACGCTCAAACCACTGAGCGCACGGGTGCGGTCCCGGATGGGCATGACCTCCGGGTTCGTCGCGGCGACGGGCACCTCGGCCGGCAGCGGCCGGGCAGTCCCGGCGCCCACTGGACCTCTCCAGAGAGCCGACACGATGGCTGCGATCGATGGACCCTGGCGCGTTGTCACCGGACCGGGCGGCGGGACCGCCCCGTTCTACATGATCAGGTTCGACAAGCGGGGCGGGTGCACCAGCCCGTCCAGTCTCCGGCGCCTCGTGGTCGCTGCCGCCGGAGCCACCGACGTCTTCGTGTTCAGCCACGGCTGGAACAACGACTGGGCCTCCGCCACGCGGCACTATCAGGAGTTCATCGACCAGTTCAACCAGCAGTATGCCGAGGCCTGGCACCCCCCGAACCGGGACTATCGTCCGGTGCTGGTCGGGGTCCACTGGCCCAGCACCGTCCTGGTGGCCCGCGATGAGCGGGGCCCCGACATCGCCGGTGGGGACATCGCTGGTGGGGACATCGCTGGTGGGGAGCGCGACGCCGCGCAGGAGGACGACCTGGCTGTCGAGTTGCTCGCTGAGGGCCTCGATGCCGTGCAGGCCGGCCGGTTCTACGAGTTGGCCGACCGACCCGCGCTGAGCACAGAGGAGGCCCTCGAGTTCGCCACCCTGCTGGCTCCCGTGCTGTCCGGTCCGGAGGACGAGCTCGGGTCGGGACCGGACGTCACCCCGGACCCCGAGGACCTGGTCCGATTGTGGGCCTCGATGCCCGGTGACGAGCCTGGGGTGCCCGTCGACCGCGGAGGCTTCGCGGACGACGAGCCACCGGGTGAGCGAGAGCCCGGACCTCAGACGGCCGGGTGGCTGGACAACCTCAACCCGCGCAACCTGATCCGCGGTGCGACAGTCCTGCTCATGAAAGACCGTGCCGGACGCGTCGGAGGTGCCGGCGTCCGGGACATGCTGCACGACGTCCTGGACGCCTCGACCGACTCCAGGGTCCACCTCGTCGGGCACAGCTATGGCGCCAAGGTCGTCCTGTCCGCGCTGGCCAACGGCAGCGCACCCACACGCGGGGTGGAGTCGGTGCTGCTGCTGCAACCAGCCACGTCAGCCAGGTGCTTCGCCGACCCGGACGGGACAGCACCGGCCGGTGGCTACCGTCCGGCCCTGGAGCGCTCCCGGCAACCGATCATGACGACCTTCAGCAGCCACGACGTGCCGCTGACTAGACTGTTCCACCTCGCTGCACGGCGGGCGTCAGATCGGCGGGAGGCGGTCATCGCCGCAGGACCCTCCGAGTTTGCCGCGCTGGGTGGATTCGGCCCCCAGGACACCGCCTCGGTCATCGTCGTGGACGCGGTCATCGCGCCGCAGCGTTACGCGATGCCGAGCACGGAGGTGCTCGCGATCCGGGCAGATGGGGTGATCAGCGGCCACGGTGACGTGCAGAATGCAGCGACCGCCTGGGCCCTGCTGTGCCAGGTGATGGGTTAGGCCGTGGCCCAACGCCTGCGCACCGACCATGACCTGCCCTCCCTGAGGATCGCCTTCGGTGACGGGGGCCGAGAGGTCGTGCGCTTCTGGCTGGTGCGAGGCGCCGGCCAGCCCGAGTTGGCGGCCCAGTGCCAGGCGTCCGAGCTCGGTCCCGTCGACTTCCCCGACGGTGATGGTGACGGCACCGTCACCGACGACCAGTTCTCCCTGCCCTCCGACGTGCTGTTCGAGCTGTCCCAGCGCATCCCCGGGCTCGGCTCCTCGGACTCGCCCCCGGACAACGCCCTGTGGTTGGAGTTGGTGAGTCCACGTGGCTACCTGCACCTGGTGCCCTGGGAGCAGTTGCTCCAACCGCTGGGCCGGCCCCTGGTGCGACTGCCCAACTACACCGTGCGCCCCCAGGCCCAGTCACAGACGCTGGAGGTCGCGCTCTGTGCCAGCACGCCGGTCTTCCGGAGCGAGTTCGACCCGCCCGCCACCCTGGCCCGGCTGGCTCGGCTGTGGGTGACCATGGCCGGCAAGCCGACCACGGTGCACCTGTTCTGTGACCAGTGGGCGCACGCACAGGTGGCGGAGTTGGTCGCGGACCTGGACGGGGTGCACCTGGCCGATCCCTCTGGGTGGGGCGCGGTGGCCCATCCTGCCTCGATGGTCAGCAACGCCTGGCTGGAGTGGATCGGCGGCACGCTGGAGGGACGTGCCCTGGACGTCGTGCACCTGGTCGGCTACGGCTACCTCTCGGCAGGGCGCGGAGCGGTGGCGCTGGCCGCCACACCGACCAGCAGCGCCCGGGAGCACGCAGAGTTCGTCGGTGCCGCACAGCTGGCGCAGTTCGTGGCCTCGCGCGGGGCGTGGACCTTCGTGGTCAGTGGCCCACCGGACAACTACTCCGGCGCTGCCCTGCGCGATGTCGCCGACAGCCTGGCGATCAACAGCCCCGGCATCAGCATCGCCCACGACCTGACATTGGACCCAGACGTCAGCCAGCTCACCCGGGTCGTCGAGCTGATCTATGCCGGCCAGGACTCGATCACCGAGCCGCTGCCCGGGATCGCGTGCTGGGCCCATCCAAAGTTTGTGGAGTATCCCGAGGAGAACCTCATCACCCGCACGGGTCACTCGGCCATGGTCGGAGCAGCCACCCAGACCGTGTTGGCCGCGCCAAACACTCCCGCCTCGGTCGCCTCCGGCACGCGCTATCTGGAGGCACTGCAGGCCCAGTGGAGCGCCACCGGTGGCGGCGCGATCGACGCCGACGCGGTCGCCGCACTGCGCCGGGTCTCTGACGTCCTGGAGCATCGTGCTGCTGAGTTTCAGGGGGACTCGTGAGCCGCCTCGTCTTCAGCGTGGTGGGCCTGCGCACCGCCAGTGGGGTCACGCTGGGAGTCCAGCTGCGGGAGCCGCCCGCCTTCGGGCGCCACGCGGTGGAGCTGTCGTTGACGCCGATGGCAGCGCCGTTCCAGGCCCTGCACGGCGAGCCGGGGGCGAACGCTGTGCGCGAGGCCGGCCGGGCCCTGTTCGACGCCCTGACCTCCAACAACCCCGATCTGCGCAAACACCTGGAGGCTGCCCTGCTGGTCCAGCCACCTGACCGGTGCCCGGTGTTCGTGGAGCTCACCACCGGAGGCGCCGAGAGCTTCCCCTGGGAGGCGCTGTGCTCCCAGGACGGTGACTTTCTGGGGCTGGACGAGCGGTGGGCGGTGGGACGCATCGTGGAGTCGATCAGCCCGCTGCCGGCGACCTGGTTCTTTGAGCCACCGCTGAGGGTTGCAGTGGTGCTCTCCTGCCTGGGTGTGCCGGCGGCCCCAGAATGGGTTGCCCTGCGGGCCGCGTGTGAGGCGGCCCAGGTGCCTGTTGAGCTGCTCGTCCTGGTCAGTGAGGACTCCCTGCACGAGGAGATCAGCGGTGCCGGTCTGGACTGGGTCACCGTGGAGTTCGTCCCCTCGACGGTGGCCGGCATCGCCCAGCGTCTCCAGCCGTTCAACGCCCACGTCCTGCACCTGTTCTGCCACGGGATCTCGACCGGCACCAGCCCGCACCTGCAGGTCGCGGTCCGGTCGGACTGGCTCACCGGCACCGCGAGCAGCCTGCTGGTCGAGGCGCAGGACCTGCGTGCCTTTAACCCGCCAGTCGACAGCCTGCCCTGGCTCGTGGTGCTGAACAGTTGCGAGACGGCGGCCGCCGGAGGCGATGAGTCGGCGCGGTCGGTGGCCCTTGACCTGATCACCACGGGCGGTGTGCCGGCAGTCGTGGGGATGCGCGAGCCGATCCGCTCGGCCGACGCTGTCCTGTTCACCAGGGCGTTCTATGACCAGTTGCTGCCCGAGGTCGCTCACCTGCTCGACCCCGCCGCCGAGGCAGCCCCCATCGAGTGGGCCCGCTTGGTGGTGGGAGCCCGTGCGCAGATCGCCGAGCAGTATGAGCCGCTCGAGGCACAGCGTGGCACTCGGAAGGAGTGGACCCTGCCGGTCGTGTACACCCGATCAGCCAGCTTCCAGGTGCAGACCAGTGTCACGCCTGTCACGGAGCAACCTGCCGCGGAGCAGCCTGTCTCGGGACAGCCTGCACAACGTGTCCCGGAACAGCCCATGGCACCGCCGCCCGACCAGGACGTCGGAGCAGAGACGACCCGTTCGATCGTCCTCAGCATCCGGACACTCACCGGCATGCGCGCCCAGGTGGAGGGCTCCGGGGACCAGGTCATGCTCGATCTCATCGACCAGGAGCTCGCGCGGCTGCGTGCGGCGCTCGCGGGCAGGTGACCCTCGTGCCTGACTCCGCGCCGGCTCCGACCCCGTTGCGGGAGTTGACAGTCCGAGCCAACGCCTTCACCGACGAGGGACCAGCGACCGGCGCCATCTCCGAGACATTCGGGCGCTGGACGGTGGGGGCTGCGGCCCTGGGCAGCCGTCAGCTGGTGCCCAGCGCCGCCGACCCGACGGACTGGACGCACCCTCGGATCGGGTGGGGGATCATCCTCCCCGAGCGGGACGGGCTGGACCCCGCCGCTCTGGCGACCGCCGACGATGCGCCCGAGCCGATCCGTGACCTGGTGCGCCAGCGTGCCGGCAAGGTGCTGCGTTATCGCCCCGGGACCACCCTGGCCCAGTGGGTGCTGCGCGACTATGCCAGCGAGGGGGATCTGTTCACGGCGGCCTCTCCGCAGGGCATGGGTCCCAAGGAGTTGCCGCTCTACCTGCTGATCGCGGCCTCTCCGGCTGAGGTCCCCTGGCAGGTTCAGTACGCGCTGAACCCGGTGCGCTGTGTCGGGCGGCTGGACCTGGACGAGGAGGGGTTGGCGCACTATGTGGCGGCGCTCCAGTCGGGTTGGGCTGGTTCGACCGCGCAGTATGCCGCGCCCCTGGTCTGGTCCGTCGATCACGGCGGGGGAGACATCACTTCCCTCATGCGCGAGGTCATCGGGGCCACCCTGGCGACCGAGCTCGCCGCAGACGCGGACATGCCGGCAGCCCGGTTCATCGACGGCTCCGTGGCCGACGCCTCGGGCGCTGTGCTGATCGCTGCGCTGGCTGAGCTGCGCCCGCTGCTGGTGGTCACGACCAGCCACGGCAAGACCGGCCCGCTCAACGACCCCGTCGTGATGCTGCGCGACCTAGGGATGCTCGTCGACGCGTCCCAGCGGGTGGTTGACCCTGCAGCGCTGACGGCCGGATGGCAGCCGGACGGCGCGGTCTGGTTCGCGCAGGCGTGCTGCTCCGCCGGTGCGGATCAGCCGTCCGTCTACGAGGGGCTCTTCGCGGCTGGCGGGTCGGTCGGACGGGTGCTCACCGAGGTGGCCCGGCTCGGCCCGCGGACGGCGCCGACGCCGCGGGCCCTGCTGGGGGCACCCAAGCCGCTGCGGGCCTTCATCGGCCAGGTGGAGCCGACCTTCAACTGGACCATGGAGTTCCCCGCGACCCGCCAGGACCTGACCGCGAGCCTGCGGCGGTCGGTCTATGAGGGGATCTGCGGGGGCCGACCGGTGGGGCTGGCGATGGACGGCTACTACGCCCCGATCGGGTCGCTGCTGGTCAATCACGGCCGCCAGCTGCAGGATTTCGACTCCGGTGCCTCCGCAGCCCTGGACCTGGCGACCTACAGCAAGGCCACGGCCTATGACCGCGCGAGCACTGTGCTCCTCGGCGACCCGACGGTGGCGATCCCGCTGCCAGCTGCCGGCCTGGCATCGCCCGGCTGACGAGCCGCGCACGGGCCGCGGGGGTGGGGTCGCCGTCAGTCTGTGACCTCGAGGATCCCGTGCGCGCCGCGCTCGGCGTCAATCATCAGGTGCGACACGAGCGGATAGTGCCCCGCCTCGGGCAGCACGAGCTCCACAAAGCCGCCCTGGGCGGGCATGAGTCCGAGTGCCTGCCCGCCCCCGGTGCCCTCGCCGTCGACCGCTGAGCCCCCGTCAACCACTGAGCCCCCGTCTGCATCCGACGCTCCACCCGGGCCGCCGAGGAGCCAGCGACCCTCCTGATAGACAGTGTCGAACTGCCCACCGACCACGTGGAAGCTGGTGAGCCGGTTGGGCCCGGCATCCAGCACCCAGATCCGCACCCGGTCACCGGTGGCCACCTGCAGGGTGTGCTCGTCGTACTGGTTGGCGATGCCATTGAAGACCACCAGGTCGGGGTCCTCGGCTGCGATCTTGTCGGCACTGACCTCCGTGGCCTCCTCGGCGTTGTCCGCGACGCTGGACAGATAGACCTCGGACTGCACCAACAGGAGCTCGTGGTCGACCTCGGGCAGTCCCGGCGGGTCGATGATCACCGCACCGGTCATGCCGGCCGCGATGTGCGAGGACATCGGCATCGTCGAGCAGTGATACATCCAGATGCCCGAGCGCTCCGCCGTGAAGCGATAGACCAGCGACTCACCCGGTGGGATCGTGCGCATCGGCTCGTCCGGTGCCAGGGCACCAGCGTGAAAGTCGATCGAGTGGCCCATCGTGCCGTCGTTGACCAGCGTGATCTCGAAGACGTCGCCGACGGTGCCGCGCAGGGTGGGTCCGGGAGCCTGTCCGTTGAAGGTCCACCGCTGCTGCCAGATGCCCGGCGCAACCTCCAGTGGCACCTCCTGGGCGGTCAGGGTGACGCGGTGCGTCGTGGCCTCGGGGGCCGGCTGCAGGGCCGGGTCAATCGGCTGTATGACGGGGAGCGGGTCATCGGTCAGCAGCGGCACAGTGCTGTGGTCGCCCTGGGTGTCACTGCCATGGTCGGCGGGGGCGTCATCGCCGTGGTCGGCGGAGGCGTCACTGCCCTCGCCAGCGACTGGGGGAGCGCCCTGCGTGAGCACCGAGAAGGTCATGCCGGCCTGGCGGTGCCCCACGATCGTGCACCAGCCCTCGATGGGCCCGGAGACGATGTCGATGACGAGCTCCTCGTGCTCGCCATAGCCCAGCCGGGAGGTCTTCTCGCCGCCCAGGGTGAGGTCATGGGTGGTGGCCGGGTCGTCATTGACCAGGTCGATGACCAACCGGTTGCCGAGCGGCACCGTCACGGTGTCGGGTGTGAAGGTCATGCCCGAGGCCGACACCTCAACGTGCGTCGTCTCGCCGGTGGGGGTGACCGATGCGACCGGCACGGCGCTCGCGCCACCGCCCAGCCCGGCCGCGACCGGGTCCAGGCCCACCCCGACGGTGATCGCGACCAGCAGGGCAGCCGTGCCCGCCACGGACTGGGCCAGGGTGAGCGCCGAGGGCGGTCGCTCGACCCGGGCTGTCGGGTCGAGCGGGGGCAGGCCGCCACCAAGAGCCCGCTTGGCACGGATGGAGGTGACGATGGAGGTGATCATGACCGGCAGGAAGGCCGCCAGGGCCAGCAGCACCAGCACCGAGACGGTGACCCGCACGAGGCTGGGCACCGGTGCCAGACACAGGATCAGACCGACATTGATGATGACCAGGCGCAGGGCGGCCAGGGTGTTGAACACCTTCTGCCCGGCCCGCACGACCGATGGGCCACCCCCCAGGGCGGTCGGCATCAGATAGGACAGGGCGCCCGGCAGCAGTTGGGCCGCGAAGCCGACCACAAAGATGCTGGCCAGGGTGCCCAGGGAGTCACTCACCTGGCCGCGCGCGACCAGGAGGATCGTCGTGCCGATGCCGACCGCCAGCCAGCCCAGGGCGCACGCCACCGAGGCCGTGGCGAACTCCCGAGGAGGCCGGCGCCGAGCCGGCACCCAGAGGGCACGGGCCCACCAGGCCAGCCCCGCGGCATACAGCACCAGGCCGGAGACGGTCACCTGGCGCAGGCCCGCCAGGGCGCCCGCGTCGGTGATCACCAGGGCGATCAGCAGGATCGGCAGGGCCTGTTTGGCCAGGGCCTCGGCGCGCGAGTCCATCGGGGTGCGCAGCATCGTGGGCCACAGCGTGATCAGTGTGCCGGTCACGGTGAGCCCGACCCAGCCCAGCAGGTTGGTCATCATGTGCGCGACCAACAGTCGGTCGTGCCAGGACTGGCTCAGACCGAGGGCGAGGGCGGCGCCGAAGGCCGCCCCGACGGGCAGGCAGACGGCGGCGAACAGGTAATAGCGGATCGTGATCCGGAAGCGTCCGGGCAGGGCGTGGACCAGGCGGCGGCGCAGCATCAGGCCGTGCCAGATGACGGCGCTCGAGACCAGGACGGCGCCAGTGACCACCAGCCACCACTGGGTGCTCGGGACCCCGACCATCACCGCTGCCGTGCCCACCAGCAGCAGGGTCAGTCGGCGGCTCTGGTTGGACCGGCTGTCGAGCGCATCGGGGGTCTTCAGCAGCGCCTGGGCAAAGTGGGTGCTCCACACAAAGATCGAGTGCGTCAGCGCTCCCAGGAGCACCAGGTGGACCATCAGCCAGGTGGCATCCGGCACCCACTGGTGGACCAGGGCAACGACCACGGCGAGCAGCATCCACAGCAGCGCCGGGTGGTCGCGCAGGGGCCAGATGCCGCGGGCCTGCGCGCGGGCGCCACGATCGCGGGGCGTCGGGGAGGGCGCACCCTGCGACGGGGAGGGCGGCGTCGGGGAGGGCGGGGTCAGATTCATGCGGTGGCCACCAGATGGACGGCGGTGAGCGCGAGGAGCAGCACCGCGACGATGGTCAGGACGGAGCCGGCCTGATAGGGGAGGGGATCGCCGCCACCGAGCAGGTTGCCGGTGACGCGGATCAGCAGGCCGGTGTGCAGCACCGTGAGTGGCGCCCACAGGACCGGCTTGTAGGGCAGTTTGACCGACAGCACGGCCGGCAGGATGACCGGTGCGTGAGCCATGATCATCGAGATCGCGAAGCCGAGGAAGGTCGCGTGGACCACCGTGTCGTAGGCCGCCGGCATGTTGGCCAGCGGCCCACCGCCGGCGCCCGGGACCGCCCCGAGCGCCCACAGGGTCCCGGCCAGGGCGAGCCACCCATAGCCCATCAGCAGGGCCGCCGAGCTGAAGCGGGGCAGCCCGGTGGCGTTGATCAGTCGCCGGGCCACGTCGTGCCGGGCCAACCAGAGCGTGAGGACGACCAGCGCGAGCCCGAACAGTGGACCGCCCACGGACGGCCAGAGCAGGCTGGTGACCACCCCTGCCGTTAGCAGACCGGACAGGGCGAGCAACTGTTCACCGGCGCCGTCCGGCATCGAGACCCGGGCCAGTTCGGCGCGCTCGGCCGCGATCGTGAGGACGATGAAGGCGACCAACCAGGGCAGGACGGCCGCGAGCTCCACCCGGCTCCACAGTGCGGCACCGCAGCCAGCCAGTATGCCGCCGAGCAGCTGGATCAGGATCGTCACCTCGTGCGAGCGTCGCCAGAGAGCGGCGTAGATCGCCACGAGGGTCAGTGCGCCCAGGACGAGCAGGATCTGACCCAGTGCCGTTGGGGCGGGTGTCAGCAGCGCGATGCCTCCGGCTCCGAGCAGGGCGGGGGCCAGCAGCGCCCACCGTTGGCGCAGGGCAACGGCACGCTCCAGGGCGATGACGGTGCCGAGGAACCCGAGCACCATGAGGATGCCGTGCACGTCGGCCAGGCGGGCGATGCTGACCGGTGCGGGCAGACCCAGCAGCAGGAGGCTGGCGTCCAGCCCGGCCAGCAGGGACACTCCGCCGCCCGCGAGCAGGAGCCACCTGACCTGGCGGTTCACGGGTGTGGGTGGGTGTGACTCGAGCCGTCCGCGTGGCTGTGGTTCTCCGCGTGGCTGTGGCTGTCCCCGTGGGTGTTGTGACTCGCAGCGTCAGCGGTGAGCAGGTGACCGCGGCCGTCGGTGAGGGCCTCCTGCGCCTGTGGCGTGGTGGCGTCCACCCGCTCCCACTCCGTGCCGTCCAGCGACATGGCCGCGGCGGGGAAGAGGCCGTTGTCCTCCTTGTCGATGTGGGTGCGCAGTGCGTGCTCAAACTCGGGGGCGCGCTCGAGGTCACCGCCCGCGACGGCCTCGAGCAGTTCGTCCAGGCTGCTGTGTTCCCCGCACAGCACGTCGATGTGGTCGGTGAACTCCTCCTGCTCGCGCATCACGCTGAACAGGCCGACCTCCTCGGCATGCGTGTGCGGGTTCAACAGTCGGGCCACCACGCGGGCGGTCTCGCGCACTCGCTCCTGATCCCCGGTGGCAGCCGCCCTGACCATCTCCCCGGTGGCGTTGATGATCTCGTCGTGCTCGGCCATGAACCGGCCGACGACGGTGATGGACTGGCAGCCGCAGTATGAGCACACGGTGACATTCTCCTCAGCGGGTAGGGGATCAGCGGCTAGGGGATCTGCGGTGACGCGCTCTGCAGTGAGGGGTTCAGCGGGTCCGGGTCAGGCGCAGCGTCCACGCCTCGGGGCCGGGCACGAGGTACTCGACGTCGATGGCACCGGCCTCGCGGTCGGCGATCTGGGCGAGCAGCGGCTTCGGGTCGTGCGGCGCGACGAGGTCCATCGCGCCGCCCACCTTGACCGCGGACAGGGCGCCAAACACGGTGGCGTGCCGGATGGCGTGCGGGATCGCGCGGACGTCCAACTCGGGCACGGCGACATCGTGCTCACCGCACGCGCAGCCGGACACATCCTGCACGGGAATCTCGCTGGTCATGGTGGTTCCTCCTCGGTTTGCGAATCTGATGGAGTGATTATTACACTCCAAGTGTGAATAAATCGACCCGCCTCGGTCCCGCACCCTGGCGCGCCTCGGACGAGACGGATCAGGCGCCGGCCGAGCGCGTCCTGGCGGCGCTGGCCGAGCAGGCCGGTCCGGTCACCACGAGTGAGCTGGTCGACGTCGTGGCGCTGCACGCCAACACGGTGCGCGCGCACCTGCAGGAGCTCACCGCGGTGGGCCTGGTGACGATGGAGACCCTGCCTCCCGCGGGCCGGGGGAGGCCAGCACACCAGTACTCGATCACCGACCAGGGTCGCGCCGTCCCGCGGGTGAATGATCCCGCCTTCGCGGAATACCGGGGACTCACCACGGCCTTCGCCACCCACCTCGCCGCCCGCTCGGACGACCCCTCGGACGAGGCCCGGGACATCGGGAGGGCCTGGGGCCGCCACCTCGCCACGGGGGAGCAGACTGCCAGCGAGGAGCGGACTGCCAGCGATGACAAGGCTGCCAGCGAGGAGCAGCCCGACGGCGCTGATCCGACGCGCCTGGTGATGCGACTCCTGGCGCGACTCGGGTTCACCCCGGTGCCTCCTGCCGAGACGTCTCCGGGCGAGGGGATCGCCCTGCGGACCTGCCCACTGCTGGAGCTGGCCGAGGAGATGCCCGAGGTCATCTGTCAGGTGCACCAGGGGCTGGTCGAGGGGGCGCTGGACCAGTACGGTTCAGGTGCGACCGATGTCGATCTGCAGCCGTTCGTGGAGCCGGGTGCTTGCCGGCTCCACCTGCGGGACAACAGGCCCACAGGCTGAACACAACTCCATCACGACACGACACCATCGAGGAGCGCGATGTCCGAGCACACGGGCACCACACCCACGCAGGCCCCACCGCAGGCACCCCCGGCCAAGGCCACCGGCAAGGCCTGGCTCATGCTCATCATGGCCACCCTCGGCTTCGCCGTGAACTTCTGGGCCTGGGCCCTGCTCAGCCCCCTCGGCCCCCTGTGGCGGGACGACGGCACGCTCGGCAACATCACCGAGGGAGATGTCGCACTGTTGGTCGCCGTCCCGGTCATCGTTGGCTCACTGGGCCGGATCGTGGTGGGGGCTCTCACTGACAAGCACGGTGGCCGCATCATGTTCCCCGTGGTGTCCCTCGCCACGATCGTGCCCGTGCTGGTGATCGGCTTCTGGGCCCAGAGCTCCCTGATCGCCATCCTGATCACCGGCTTCTTCCTCGGCATCGGTGGCACCGCGTTCGCCATCGGCGTGCCCTTCGTCAATGCCTGGTTCCCACCCAGCCAGCGTGGCCTGGCCATCGGCATCTTCGGCGCCGGCATGGGTGGCACGGCCATCTCTGCCCTCACCACGGTGCCGCTCTATGAGCAGAGCCACAGCCTGCCGTTCGTGCTGACCGCCATCTTCCTGGCGGTCTATGCAGTGGCCGCGTGGCTGATCATGCGCGATGCCCCCGGGCGCACGGCCCCGACCGGGTCCCTCGTCTCGCGGGTGGTCGCCAACTCCAAGCTGTCCATCACCTGGCTGCTGGCCTTTCTCTATGCCGTCGCCTTCGGTGGCTATGTCGCCTTCTCCGTCTACCTGCCGTCCTACCTGAAGGTCGCCTACGAGCTGGACCCGAGCGACGCCTCCAACCGGATGGCAGGCTTCGTGGTGGTCGCCGTCATCTGCCGGCCCCTCGGGGGGTGGCTGGCCGACAAGCTCGGCGCCATCGAGGTGCTGGTCGGCTGCTTCGGCATCGTGGCCGTCGGTGCGGCCATCGCCGCGTTTACGCCGATCCTGGAACACGTCGGCACCGGTGCCTTCCTGGGCATGGCCGCCGCGCTCGGCGCCGGCAGCGGGGCAACCTTTGCGTTGATCGCCAAGGTGACCGAGCCAGCGCGCGTCGGAGGCGTCACCGGCATCGTTGGTGCGGCTGGCGGACTGGGCGGGTTCCTGCCCCCGTTGCTGATGGGCTACATCTACGGACGCACCGACTCCTACGGTTGGGGTCTGATGCTCCTGGCGATCACCGCGGTCGTCGCGCTCGTCCTCACGACGACGGTGGTGCGCAAGAAGCAGGCCGCGCCAGCCACCTGACACGATGCCTCAGGCAGCGTGTCAGGGTGAGCGCATGCGGTTCCAGCAAGCCACCACCGGCGACACGTCAGCAGCGCAAGCGGCCTATCGGCAGATATTGGACCACCTGGCGGTGACCGTGGACTTCCCCCACTGGCACACCGAGAACCACCCAACGCCTGCCGAGGTGGAGTCCTGGGTCCGCGCCGGCGACCTGCACCTTGCGGTCGCCAGCACGGGCGAGATCGCCGGTGTGGTGATGCTCAACCACGAGGCCCCGGACGCCTATCAGGACGCCTCCTGGAGCGTCGACGCGACACCGACGGAGGTGCTCGTGGTGCACGCCCTGGGGGTGACCCCAGGCTTCCTGCGGCAGGGGGTCGCGAGGTTCCTGGTGGATGCCTCGCTCGACCTTGCCAGGCAGCGGGACTGTCGGGTGGTGCGGCTGGACACCTATGTGGAGAACCGCCCAGCCCTCGAGCTCTACACCCGTCACGGTTTCACCGACCGGGGCGTCCACACGCTGCACTATGAGGGCACCGAACTGAGCCAGTTCCACCTGTTCGAGTTCGTGCTCTGACACGGGGGCCGCCCCTGGGTGCTGGGCCTGGGTGTTGGGCCTGGTGACACCATGTGCCGGTGCGCCGCGTCCTGCTCGACATCACCCCCCTGAGGACGTCGCGACCCTATCGCTTCCTCTATCTCGGCACGGTCACCTCCGGCGTGGGCGCCCAGTTGGCCACGACGGCCATCGCGCTGCAGATCTATGCGCTGACGGGATCGTCGTTCGCGGTCGGGTTGGTGGGCCTCTACGCCCTCGTCCCCATCGTTGTCCTGGGGCTGTATGGCGGGGCCGTGCTGGACACCCACGACCGGCGCACCGTCGCGCTGGTCGGCGGGGTGGTGCTGTGGGTCACGGGCGGTCTCAACGTTCTGCAGGCGGCGGTCGGCAACACCAACGTCGGGGTGCTCTACGCCCTGGTGGCCCTGCACAGCGCTGGCTTCGCCATCATGAGCCCGGCCAGGTCCTCGATCTATCCGCGGCTGTTGCCCCTGGAGCAACTCCCGGCCGCCAACGCCCTCAACGTCGCCTCGATGAACATCGCGATGACGGTCGGTCCGCTGCTGGCCGGCGTCATCGTCCAGTTCGGGGGTTACGTCACGGCCTACACGTTGGACGTGCTGCTCTTCACCGCGGCGATGTGGGGCCTGTCGACGCTGCCGCGGATCCGACCAGAACGCGGAGGGCCGGCCCGGGTGCCTGGCCTGTCCAGCGTGATCGATGGTTTGCGCTTCCTGGGCACCCGGCCCAATGTGCGGATGACCTTCCTGGCCGACTTCTGCGCCATGATCCTGGCCCAGCCGCGGGCCCTGTTCCCGGCCATCGCCGTGGTGGCGCTCGCCGGGGGAGAGGCGACTGTCGGCATACTCGCCGCAGCCATCGCCGTCGGCGCCGTGCTGGCCATGGTCTTCTCCGGACCGGTCGGCAACGTCATCCACCAGGGCCGAGCCGTCATCTGGGCCGTGGTGGCCTGGGGCGCCTGCATCACGCTGGTCGGGCTGGCGGTCCTGGGGGCCGGCCGGTGGTTCGGCACGGGCACCGCGCTCCTGCTCGCCTGCCTCGGGCTCGCTGCGGCCGGGGCGGCGGACTCCATCTCCTCGGTCTTCCGCAACACGATCCTGCAGGCGGCCACGCCGGACCACCTGCGGGGGCGCCTCCAGGGGATCTTCATCGTGGTGGTGGCCGGCGGGCCCCGACTCGGGGAGCTCGTCGCTGGCACGGTCGCGTCCGTGGTGTCCGAGTGGGGCGCCCTGGTCCTCGGCGGCCTGGCGTGCATGGTGGCTATGGTGGTGCTGGCCCGGCTGCAACCGGGGTTCGCTGCCTATGACGCGCGCGACCCGCAACCCTGAGCGCGCGCACAATCGCGTCGGGAAGCGACTCCTCAATACTCCTTTAAATCCTCTATTCAGCGGTGATCGTCGCCTTCTCACCGGCGCAATTACAGCATGTTGACGTGGCGTAAACCCAGTGATCATTGAGGATGAAAGTACTGGTCACGACACGGGTGGGCCCCCTCTATCGAGCGCTCCGCTAAACCGCTATGGTGAGCAAAGTCAGCGTTCCCCTAAATTGTGGCGAAAGGGCGTTCCGTGGCGCGGCAACAGGTCAGTCAGGGCCTTGATCTGCTGCGTTCGGACGTGCGTCGCCGGCTCTATTCGCTGCTGTCCGACCTCCCGGCGGGGGCGGGGTCGGCTGCCGAGTCGTCACAGCAGCGTGGCCTGAGTGCCCAGGAGTTAGCCGACGTTGTCGGGCTGCACCTCACGACAGTCCGGTTCCACCTGGATCAGTTGGTGGCTGCCGGACTGCTGACGGCCGTGCAGGCCAGGCCGGTCGGGGCAGGCCGCCCCCGCAAGCTCTATGTCGTGCCCGGCGTGGCTGCCGATGCACCCACCGACCCCGATGCGCTCCAGGCCTATGCGGTGCTGACCGAGATCGTGGGGCAGGCCAACGGCGCCGACGGTGCTCCTGACGGCGCCCTGAGCCAGGGGGCTGACGGTGGGGACGACGCAGAGGGGGCGCAGCCGCGTCCGGCCCTGCTCGAGCAGTCGGGGTGGGCCTGGGCTCGAGACCACGTCGATCGTCTCGCGAGCCGCGTCAATGACCGCTCACCGGCGACCACACCCGGTGCCTGGTTGGGCAAGATCGGTGCGGTCCTGGACCTGCTGGTGGGGTGGGGACACTCGCCGGAGGTGCGGACCGCCGCTGGCGCCCGCGAGGTGGACATTGTGATGCGCGACTGCCCCTTCATGGCCCTGGCCAAGGAACAACCCCAGATGGTGTGCGGCGTCCACCGCGGCCTCCTGCGCGGGGCTCTGGACGCCCTCGGCGAGGAGAGCGCCGAGCTTGACCTGCAGCCCCTTGTGGACTGGCACACGTGCCGAGCCCACCTGACCGTCACCACCCCGTTCGCCGACCGTGGAGAGCAGAGATGACCGACACCACCACACGCCCACAGGCTGACCAGCCGGCCGGCTTCGACGGCCCCCTGTCCGCAGCCCTGGTGGGGACCCGCAGGTTCTTCACGCGCGGCAAGGTCTCCGACGACCAACGCACCCTGTCCCTGGAGGGTGGGCGCTCGGGTGACTCGTTCTATCGCGACCGGTGGAGCCACGACAAGGTCGTGCGGTCCACCCACGGCGTGAACTGCACCGGCGGCTGTTCGTGGAAGGTCTACGTCAAGGACGGGATCATCACCTGGGAGGCGCAGCAGACCGACTATCCCACCACCGGCGGAGACCGGCCAGAGTATGAGCCCCGGGGCTGCCCCCGCGGCGCGGCGTTCTCCTGGTACACCTACAGCCCGACCCGCGTGCGCTACCCGTATGTGCGGGGCACGCTCCTGCAGCTGTACCGCCAGGCCAAGGCGGAGTTTGGCGACCCGGTCGTCGCCTGGGCCAGCATCGTCCAGGACGAGGAGAAGTCCACGGCCTACAAGTCCGGCCGTGGCAAGGGTGGGCTGGTCCGCTCCACGTGGGAGGAGACGGTCGAGATGATCGCGGCCGCCCACGTCTACACCATCAAGCGCTGGGGACCGGACCGGATTGCTGGTTTCTCGCCGATCCCGGCCATGTCCCAGGTAAGCTACGCCTCTGGGGCCCGGTTCAACGAGCTCATCGGCGCCCCGATGCTCTCCTTCTATGACTGGTATGCCGACCTGCCCAACGCCTCGCCGCAGATGTGGGGCGACCAGACCGACGTGCCGGAGTCCGGCGACTGGTGGGACGCGGGCTACCTGATCATGTGGGGCTCTAACGTCCCCATGACACGCACCCCGGACGCGCACTGGATGATCGAGGCCCGCTATCGCGGACAAAAGGTCATCGCGGTGGCGCCCGACTATGCCGAGAACGTCAAGTTTGCCGACGAGTGGGTCGCTCCCGCTCCTGGCACCGACGGCGCACTGGCCATGGGGATGGGGCACGTCATCCTCAAGGAGTTCTTCGTCGACCAGCAGGTCGAGTTCTTCGAGGGTTACACCAAGCGCTTCACCGATCTGCCCCACCTGGTCAGTCTGGTCGAGCGCGAGGACGGCACGTGGGCGCCCGGGAAGTTCCTCGTCGCCGGGGACCTTGAGGGGCACGCGCAGTCCACCTCTGAGAACGCCATGTGGAAGACCGCGGTGCTGGACAGCAGGACCGGCGAGGTCGCGATCCCCAACGGCTCGATCGGTGATCGTTTCGGCCCTGAGGGCGAGGGCAAGTGGAACCTCGACCTGGGGGACATCGACCCCGTGCTCTCGCTCCACGGCGTCACGGACGAGTCGGTCGAGGTCCAGCTGCCCCGCTTTGACGTCGGTGACACGGTTGCCTTCGAGCGGCGGGGTGTCCCGGTCCGCCGGGTCGGCGGGCACGTGGTGACCACCGTGCTCGACCTGATGTTGGCGCACTATGGCGTGGCTCGGCCGGGGCTGCCCGGCACCTGGCCGGAGGACCTGGAGGACCCGTCGGTGCCGGCCACCCCGGGCTGGGCCGAGTCGATCACCTCGGTGCCCTCGCACCAGATCGCCCGGCTGGCTCGCGAGTTTGCGCAGAACGCGATCGACACCGGTGGCCGCGGCATGATCCTGATGGGCGCCGGCACCAACCACTGGTATCACTCCGACCAGATCTATCGCGCCATGCTGGTCCTGACCACGATCACCGGCTGCCAGGGTCGCAACGGTGGCGGGTGGGCGCACTACGTCGGACAGGAGAAGGTCCGCCCACTCATGGGCTTCCAGCACATGGCGTTCGCCCTGGACTGGGTCCGTCCGCCGCGGCACATGAACCAGACGGCCTACTGGTATGTCAACACCAGCCAATACCGCTACGACACCTTCAGCACTGATGACGTTGGCGCCGGGATCGGCGCGTTCCAGGGCCGCTCCATGATGGATCTGCTGGCTCAGTCGGTGCGGCTGGGGTGGACACCGTCCTATCCACAGTTTGACCGGTCCAGTCTGGTGCTGGCCGACGAGGCCGCCGAGGCGGGCACGGACGTCAAACAGTATGTCGTGGAGCAGCTCAAGGAGGGATCGCTGCGGTTTGCGGTCGAGGACCCTGAGGCCGAGGAGAACTGGCCCCGGGTGCTGACCCTGTGGCGCGCCAACCTGTTTGGTTCCTCGGCCAAGGGCAACGAGTACTTCCTCAAGCACCTGCTGGGGACGACCAACGCGGTCAAGGCCACCCAGGCTCCACCCGAGCAGCGTCCCCAGGACATCGCCTGGCCCGACGAGGCGCCCGAGGGCAAGCTCGACCTCCTGATGACGATCGACTTCCGGATGACCAGCTCGACGCTGCTCTCGGACGTCGTGCTGCCGGCTGCGACCTGGTATGAGAAGCACGACCTGAACACCACGGACATGCACCCCTACATCAACTCGTTCAACCCGGCCATCTCTCCGCCGTGGCAGAGCAAGAACGACTGGGATGCCTGGAAGGAGATCGCCAAGAAGTTCTCCGAGCTGGCCGCCGACCACCTCGGCACCCGCAAGGACGTGGTGGCCAAACCGTTGTGGCACGACACGCCGGAGGCGATGGCCACCGTGCACGGCGTGGTCCGGGACTGGAAGACCGGCGAGGTCGAGCCGATCCCGGGCCAGACGATGCCGGTCCTGGTCGAGGTGGAGCGCGACTACACGCAGATCCACGCCAAGATGACGGCGGTCGGCCCTCTCCTGGAGAAGGTCGGCATGGTCACCAAGGGCACCAAGTACGACCCGACAGACTTTGTGGAGCGCCTGCGCATCATCAACGGAACGGTCCGCGGCGGTGTGGCCGACGGCCAGCCCAAACTGGAGACGGATGTGCATGTCGCAGAGGCGATCATGCACCTGTCCGGCACCACGAACGGGCACCTGGCCACCCAGGGGTTTAAGGACCTGGAGAAGCGGACCGGCGTGCAACTGCACGACCTGTCGGCCGAGCACGAGGGCAAGATCATCACCTTCGCTGACACCCAGGCGGCGCCCGTGCCGGTCATCACGAGCCCGGAGTGGTCCGGCTCCGAGAGCGGCGGGCGGCGCTATGCACCGTTCACCATCAACATCGAGCGGTCGAAGCCGTTCCACACCCTCACCGGGCGCCAACAGTTCTATGTCGACCATGACTGGATGCTGGGCATGGGGGAGGGGCTGCCGACCTACCGGCCGCCGCTGAACATGACGCTGCTCTTCGGTGAGCCCGAGATCGGTGCCCAGAGCGGCCCCAAGGAGCAGCTCAGTGTCTCGGTCCGCTATCTGACCCCGCACAACAAGTGGTCGATCCACAGTGAGTATCAGGACAACCTGTTCATGCTCTCGCTGTCCCGCGGTGGCCAGACGATCTGGATGTCCGACCTGGACGCGGACAAGATCGGCGTGCTGGACAACGACTGGATCGAGGCCGTCAACCGCAACGGAGTGGTCGCCGCCCGCGCGGTCGTCAGTCACCGGATGCCGGAGGGCACCGTCTTCATGCACCACGCCCAGGACCGGCTGATCGACGTGCCGCTGACCGAGACGGACAACAAGCGCGGCGGCATCCACAACAGCCTGACCCGGATCCTGATGAAACCCAGCCACCTGATCGGCGGCTACGCCCAGCTGTCCTACTTCTTCAACTACATCGGCCCGACGGGCAACAACCGCGACGAAGTGACCACCATCCGCAAGCGCACCGCGCCGGTCACGTACTAACACGCACGGGGGCTCCGCCCCCGTGAACCCCCGCTGGGGCTCCGCCCCAGACCCCAGACCCCGGACCTACAGGAGAGATCGCATGAGAGTCATGGCACAGATGGCCATGGTCATGAACCTGGACAAGTGCATCGGGTGCCACACCTGCTCGGTCACCTGCAAGCAGGCCTGGACCAACCGCAGCGGCATGGAATACGTCTGGTTCAACAACGTGGAGACCCGCCCAGGGCTCGGTTACCCGCGCGGCTACCAGGACCAGGACGAGTGGAAGGGCGGATGGGTGCGCACGCCCGCTGGCCGGCTCAAACTGCGCTCCGGGGGCCGGCTCAACAAGCTGCTCAACATCTTCTCCAACCCCAAGATGCCGTCCATCCAGGACTACTACGAGCCCTGGACCTATGACTACGAGACGCTGCTCAACGCACCGGCCCAGGAGAACTTCCCCGTGGCGACCCCGCACTCGCTGATCTCGGGCAAGCAGATGAACGTCGAGTGGTCGGCCAACTGGGACGACGACCTCGGTGGCAGCAAGCAGCACGCGGCCAAGGACCCGATGATCAAGGGCATCGAGGACAAGGTCAAGATGGAGTTCGACGAGACCTTCATGTTCTATCTGCCGCGGATCTGCGAGCACTGCCTCAACCCCAGTTGCGCGGCCTCCTGCCCCTCGGGTGCGATCTACAAGCGCGAGGAGGACGGCATCGTCCTGGTCGACCAGGACAAGTGCCGTGGCTGGCGGATGTGCGTGACCGGCTGCCCCTACAAGAAGGTCTATTTCAACCACAAGACCGGCAAGGCCGAGAAGTGCACCTTCTGCTATCCCCGCATCGAGGTCGGCATCCCGACCGTGTGCGCGGAGACCTGCGTGGGCCGGCTGCGTTACATCGGTCTGATGCTGTATGACGCGGACAAGGTGCTCGATGCCGCGTCCGTGGAGAATGACCACGACCTCTACGAGGCCCAGCGAGCCGTCTTCCTCGACCCGAATGACCCGGCCGTGCAGCGTGAGGCCGAGCGTGCCGGGATCCCCGGCGACTGGGTCGAGGCGGCGAAGAAGTCGCCGGTCTGGCGTCTGATCAGCGAATACAAGGTGGCGCTGCCGCTGCACCCGGAATACCGCACGATGCCGATGGTGTGGTACATCCCGCCGCTGTCACCGGTCGTGGACGTGATCAAGGACACCGGCTACGACGCGGAGGACAGTCGCAACCTGTTCGCGGCGATCGACGCGCTGCGCATCCCGGTGGAATACCTCGCCAACCTGTTCACCGCGGGCGACCCCCAACCAGTTGACCTGGTCCTGCGCAAGCTGGCGGCGATGCGTTCCTACATGCGCGACATCAACCTGGGCCGTGACCCGCAGGCCCACATTCCCGAGTCGGTCGGCATGACCGAGGAGGAGATGTATGAGATGTATCGCCTGCTGGCGATCGCCAAGTACGACGAGCGCTACGTCATCCCCACCGCGCACGGCGAGGAGGCGCACGCTCTGGAGGAGACCGCCACGGACTGCCCGGTCAGTGGTTATGACGACGAGCTGATGGAGTTGTCCGGCCCGTTCGGTGAGGGATCCGGTCGTGGCGGCACCACCCCCGTCGCCGTCGAGAACTTCCGGATGTTGCAGGAGCGGCAGACCTCTGACGCGCTCCTGTCCGGTGGCACCAAGAAGGGTCGGGTGAACCTGCTCAACTGGGACGGCAAGGGCGTGCCTGCCGGGATGTTCCCGGACAGCGAGAAGGACGCCTCGGTCAAGACCATCGACGAGCCGGCGCAGCTGGACAGCCCCCACTCCCGGCCGGACAACACCGCGGGGTCAGACGGGAAGGTCACCTGATGTTGCCCTGGCGGCGCCACCGGCGCACCACCTCACGTCTGGACCCGCGGGCCCAGGCCGATGGCTGGCAGCTGTGCTCGCTCCTGCTCGACTATCCGGACGAGACCCTGGTGGAGCGGCTTCCGGTCCTGCGGGAGGCCGCTGCGGGTCTGCCGGTCGAGCTCGCCGAGCCGTTGGGGCGCTTCCTGGACCACGTGGGCGCGAGCAGCTTGGGCGCGCTCCAGGCGGACTACGTCGAGACCTTCGACGTCACCCGCAAGTGCGCGCTGCACCTGACCTACTTTCTGCACGGTGACACGCGCAACAGGGGCGTGGCCCTGGTCCAGTTCAAGCAACTGTTCCGCACGCACGGTGTCGAGCTGACCGACGGCGACGGTGAGCTGCCAGACCACCTCGCGGTCGTCCTCGAGTTCGGGGCCACCGTTGCCCCCGACGCGGCGTGGAAGCTGCTCAACGATCACCGCGTGGGCATCGAGTTGCTGCGCAGGGCGCTGCTGAAGCGGGAGTCCCCCTGGGCCGATGTGGTCCAGGCGGTCCGGGCGACGTTGCCCGAGCTGCAGGGGGACGACAACCAGGCTCTGGCCCGGCTGATCTCGCAGGGGCCGCCGCAGGAGACGGTCGGTCTGGACGACGCTGCCCTCAACGCCCCCTATGCCATCGACCCCGCGCTGGACGAGGTGACCCAGGGGAGCCCGACCTCAGACTGTGGTGGCGGATCAACCCCAGGCGACACACGGCATACTCTCGGCACGTCGATCCCTGTAGGAGCCCCCCGATGAGCACCTTTCTCTGGGTGATCTTTCCCTATATCTGTCTGGCCATCTTTGTGGTCGGCCACATCTGGCGCTACCGCTACGACAAGTTCGGGTGGACCACCCGCAGCTCGCAGCTCTATGAGAGCAAGCTGCTGCGGATCGGCAGTCCGCTCTTCCACTTCGGCATCCTCGGTGTGGCGGGCGGGCACTTCCTGGGCCTCATCGTCCCGCAGAGCCTGACCGACAGGATCGGCATCAGCCACGACCTCTATCACTTCATCGCGATGGGTTTCGGCATCCCGGCGGGCCTCGCGGCCGTCGCGGGTCTGGCCATCCTGATCTATCGTCGCCGCACCGTCGGCCCGGTCTTCTCGGCCACCACGGCGAACGACAAGGCCATGTATGCCGTGCTGGGCCTGGTGATCTTCCTGGGCATCTGGAACACCATCGCCGGAGGGATCTTCACCATCGGCGGCGAGTACAACTACCGCGACGGCGTCTCGCCGTGGTTCCGGCAGATCTTCTGGTTCCAGCCGGACGCCGCACTGATGGAGGGCGCACCGTTGGGCTTCCAGCTGCACGCCCTGTTTGCCTTCCTGCTGTTCGCGATGTGGCCGTTCACCCGTCTCGTGCACGTCTTCAGCGCCCCCATCGGCTACTTCACCAGGCCCTACATTGTCTATCGCAGCCGGGACGACCGCCCCGGCTCCGGCACGGGCACGCGCGCACCGAAGCGAGGTTGGGAGAAGGTTGGCTGACCTACTGCCCGTCCCGCCGGTCGACGAACTCACTGCGGACCAACTGACCCGCTATTCCCGCCACCTGCTGCTGCCCGGCATCGGGCTGGAGGGCCAGAAGCGGTTGGCCAACGCCCGTGTTGCCGTCGTCGGTGCTGGCGGCCTGGGGTCACCCGCACTGCTCTATCTCGCGGCGGCCGGGGTTGGCCACCTGACGGTCATCGATGACGACGAGGTCGATCTCACGAACCTGCAGCGCCAGGTGATCCACCGCGGCGACGACATCGGCACCAGCAAGGTGGACAGCGCCCTGCGGGCGGTGCGCGACCTCAACCCGACCGTGTCGGTCACTGGTGTCCGCGAGCACCTGGACACCGACAACGCGGCCACGATCCTGGACGGGCACCACGTGGTGCTGGATGGCAGCGACAACTTTGACACGCGCTATGTCGTCAACGACGCAACGGTCGAGCTCGGTATCGCGCTGGTCTGGGCGGCGGTGCTGCGCTTCGACGCCCAGTTGACCACCTTCCTGCCACCGAGCCTGGCAGGCGATGCGGCCGTGCAACTGCGTGACCTGTTCCCGGTGCCGCCGCGACCCGAGGACGTGCCGAGCTGTGCCGAGGCGGGGGTGCTCGGGGCGATGGTCGGTCAGGTCGGGTCGATCATGGCCGCCGAGGCGGTCAAGTTGATCACCGGCACGGGAGAGCCGCTCGTGGGGCGGGTCCTGCTGCTGGATGCCCTCACGCAGCGGACCCGGGAGATCCCGCTGCGGCCTGCGGGCGCCCGGGCGGGGGCCTCCGCCGGGACGGCACGAGGCTGGATGCCGGAGGCAGGGGAGAGCCGTGAGGTGGTGGCCATCCCGGAGATGTCGCCACCGGAGGTCCGTGACGGGCTGGCCGACCTGCAGGTGATCGATGTGCGCGAGCCGGGGGAGCAGGCCATGGGCACTGTGCCGGGAGCCAGGACCGTGCCCGTGGGCGAGGTCCTCACCTGGGAGGACGCCGCGGCTCTCGCCGACGGACCGGTGGTCTTCTATTGCAAGACCGGTCCCCGGGCCGGGCGCGCCGCACGCCACCTGGTCCACCTAGGACACCCGGACGTCCGGGTGATGACCGGTGGCATCCTCGGCTGGATCGACGAGGTCGATCCGAGCCTGCCGAGGTATTGATGGACCCCATCACGCCCCGGCCATCAGCACCAGTCGAGTCCGCGACGGCTTCCCAATCTCCGACAGCTCCGCAGTCCCCGACGGCTCCCCAACCCCCCGTGGCTCCCCAACACGACATTGTCGTGCTGGCCGGGGGAGGGGGCACCAGGCTCGGCGGTGTCGACAAGTCGGCCCTCGAGATCGGCGGCCGCACGTTGCTGGACAGAGTGCTCGAGGCCGCCGCGGCAGCCCGTCACGTGGTCGTCGTTGGGTCCGTTGCGGTGCCCGAGCACGTCCTGCAGACCGTGGAGGACCCGCCCGACGGGGGCCCGGTGGCCGGCATCGCGGCCGGGGTTGCCGCGCTGGCTCGCACGGCGGACCTGGCACCGTGGACCCTCGTGATCGCGGTCGACCAGCCGGAGGCGGCGCAAGCGACGGTTGACCTGTTGCGGGCTGCGGCTAGCGCGGGACCCGACGTGGACATGGTGTGCCCACAGGACGAGACGGGGCACCCCCAGTGGTTGCTTGCGGCCTATCGCACGGGATCGCTGACCGCGGCCCTGCTGCCGTTCGGCACCGGGCACTCGATCGCGGTCCGGCGCCTGGTCGCCGGGCTCCGTGCGATCGGCGTGCACACCAGTCACGCCGGGGACATTGACACGTGGCAGGACCACACCGACTGGCAGGCCCGCGTCACCTCGGCCGAGCACAGCCGAGCCACCGCAACGCACCCCGACGCGATCTGAGAGACTGGGCACTAGCTCAAGGAGGAACTCACCGTGGCCACCGTTCGCTATTTTGCTGCCGCAGCCGAGGCTGCTGGCACCCAGCAGGAGCAGATCATCGCGGCCGACCTCGGCACCCTGGTGACCGGACTCGTCGAGCGGCACGGGGCCGTCCTGGCGGACGTCCTCCGCCGCAGCTCACTGCTGCACGAGGGCCAGTACGTCTCCGACCGCGCCACCGCCCTGGCCGCAGATGCCGTCGTGGACGTGCTGCCCCCATTTGCCGGTGGCTGACCCGCGCTCCCGATGACCTCGGCTGAGCGGCCCGCGGTGACCCCGGCTGAGCAGCCCGCTGGGTTCGTCCTGCGCCGACTGGGTGGCACCGAGGCGGCCCACCGGGCCGACAGACTGGCGGCTGTCTATGGGCAGGCGCAGGGATCCCGCGCCGAACCACTCGCCCACTTCGCCGAGAATGTGCGCACCTGCGTCCGGGAGTATGCCGGGGCAACAGTCCTCGCAGCACTCTCCGGGGGAACGGATGGCGAGATCGTCGGATTCCTCCATGGGTGTGACCTGCAGTTGCAACACTGGTGGCCACAGCAGATCGAGGGCGCGCTGCGCGCCAAGGGGCGCGAAACCTGGCTCCAGGATGCCTTCGAGCTGATCGAGCTGGACGTGCTCCCGCAGGTGCAGGGTCGGGGCATCGGGACGGCGCTGCTGACCCGGCAACTGGCCGACATGCCGCATCGTCGCGTCGTGCTGTCAGCAGAGCCAGAGGGACGCGCTCGTGAGCTCTATCGCCGCCTGGGTTTCGTGGACCTGGTGCCGGACTTCGCCTACGACGGCACGGACTATCGGGCGGCACTCATGGGGTGGGACCGGCAACGCTGACGGGTGACCCCAGCCTGCCAGATTGAATCGTCAGCCGTGCCGGATTGATTCGTCAGCCGTGCCAGACGAAACCGTCAGCATTGCCAGGCAGGACCGTCAGGCGTCAGCCTTGGACGTGACGTCCTCGTCGGCGTGGGCGCTGCGCTCGATGTGCTCGATCGCCAGTTGGATGGTCTGGTTCGGGGCGTTGTGGTCGGCGTGGCAGAAGATGCTGACTCGGGCTGGGCCGAGCACCCAGTGCGAGACCTCACTGGGTGGACGACGGCGGTCGTAGGCCTTCTCTGGCTCGCCGTGCAGAGATGTCATCTCGGCCACGGACTGTTGATAGACCCGCTGCACATCCTGTGCCGGGCCGACGCCCAGGGCGTGGAACCCCACGAGGGCGTCATCGTATTCGTGGACGATGAGGTAATCGGCTGCCAACTCTCGGTCACCGGTCAGACGAAATGCCTGGCCAGTGTGGCCAGGCACGACCTCGCCGCGAGCAAACTCGAGGCGGACGAGGAAGTCGTCGATGGCCTTCTGGGTGACTGGCCACTCGCCTCCCACCACACTTTCCACCAGTTCGAGGAGCATAGAAGCAGTGGGCAAACCCTTCGTGACCATCAGACCACCGTAGGCGCAGGCGCACGAGGTCGCATGTTGTGAGCGACCCGCTGATTCGGAGCGACACACTGGGCCAGTCACCGACGGCGCAGCAGCGTGAGCACCTCGAGGTGATTGGTCTGCGGGAACATGTCGAAGAGCCGAGCCCGCACCGGGAGCAGGGACGGCATCCGCGCGAGGTCAGCGGCGAGCGAGTCAACGTTGCAACTTGAGTAGAGGACGTGCTCGACCCCAGACGACTCCAACCAGCCAGCCAGATCGGCACCGATCCCGCGCCGTGGTGGGTTGACCACCACCAGGTCTGGTGGCGGCGTCGTCGTCAGGTGGTCGGTGACATCGCCGGCCAGAAAGGTCGGCCTTCCGGGCAGTTCTGCTGAGGCAGCCCGGGCACTCTCGACAGCTTCCGGGGACACCTCAACGCCCAGGACGTCGCGTGGTGTGCCATCTGGGCGCATGAGTGCGTGCAGCGCGAAACCGCCGACCCCGCAGTAGAGGTCCCAGAGCGACGCGGGGTCAACGTCGTTGATCCAGTCGCGTGCCTGGCGATACAGCCCGGCCGCGACCAGGGTGTTGGTCTGGAAGAACGAGCGGGTCCTCAGCCGCAGCCGCACGTCGTTGACCTGCATCGGAAGCTCTTGGTCCCGGGTCAGCACCATCTCCTCGGGCCCTTCGAGCACCGCAGCGTGGGTCGGCTGCAGATTGACGGAGACCACCCGGGCACCGGGCAGTCGCTCCTGCAGCTCCGGCAGAGCCCGCTCGATCCGGCCCACCTGCCCGGGTGAGCGCAGGACAAACCGGACCATCAACTCACCCGCGGGGGAGTGGGTGACCAGCACGTGCTTGAGTTCGCCGCTGCGGTGCGGCACGGCATACGGCACGAGACCAAGGTCAGCGATGATCTCCGGCACCTGCTGGACCACCTCAGTCAGCCCGGGCTCGTAGAGCCCGCAGTGCCGCAGATCGATGCCTTCCCCGCCACGGTCAAGGATCCCGACGGTGGGGGAGTCGCGGGTGCCGCCCACGACCAGCTTGGCCTTGTTGCGGAACCGCTCAGGATTGCTGGCGAAAGGAGGCTCCCACAGCGGTCCTGGGTCAAGGGGCGTGGTGTCGAGTGCAGTGGGGAGCGCCGACGTGCCGAGGGCTGCGTGGCACCGCGCCTGCTTGGCCGCGAGCTGCTCGTCGTAGGGCGTGCCCATCAGAGAGCAGGAGCGACACCGTGCAGAGTCGAAGTAGTCGCACTGCATTCTGTGGGCCGCTGACACGTGGCCAGGGTAGTCGCACCTTGCGGAGGGTTGTCCCCACTAGGGTTGCCGTGTGACTGCTGATGCGCGCCCTGAGATCTACACCACGCGGGTGGGTGAAGACGGCACCGCCGGCCGGATCGTCTTCCTCCACGGCCTGTTCGGGCAGGGCAAGAACTTCACCACCATCGCGAAGGCGCTGCAGCCCGACTTTGCCTCGCTGCTGGTCGACCTGCCCAACCATGGACGCTCGCAGTGGGCCGAGCAGGTCGACTTTGAGCAGATGGCCGACGCTGTGGCTGCGGAGGTGCGGCGCGACTTCGCACCCGAAGGGCGCGTGCACCTGGTCGGGCACTCGATGGGCGGCAAGGTCGCGATGGCGGTGGCTCTGCGACACCCGGACCTGATTGATCGACTGGTGGTCGTGGACATCTCGCCGGTCGAGAGCAGCGATATGAGTGAGTTCCGCCACCTGTTGGGCGCGCTGGCGACTCTCGATCTTGACGATCTCCCCAGCCGCACCGAGGCGGACGCCCGACTCACCGAGTTGATCCCGAGTCGCACGGTCCGCGGATTCCTCCTCCAGAACTTGCGATCTGTTGATGACGGCTGGCGATGGCAGGCCAACCTGGACGTGCTGCTGCGCGACCTGCCACGGATCGGTGGTTATGCGCCTGAAGGGGATCCCTTCGTCCGGCCTGTGCTGTGGATCGCGGGAGAGCGTTCCCCCTATGTCAAGCCCGAACACCGGCCCACGATGGAGGCGATCTTCCCTCGGACGATGCTGCTGACGATCAAGGGTGCTGGCCACTGGGTGCACTCCGAGAAGCAGGAGGCGTTTGTCTCCGCGCTCCGCACGTTCCTGACAGCAGCCGACAGAGACTAACCGGCGGCACGGGTCGGGGCTGTGCATGCTGGCGACCTGACCCTCAGAAGGGTGGTGGTTCGTCGGGGTCGTGAGTCCAGGGTGTGGTGGGCCCGTCGTCGGGTTTGGTGTCCCTGGTGGTCTGGTCGTCACCTGTGTCCGGCTGGTCGTGGGTGAATCGGTCGTCGGTGTCGTGGTGGCGTTGTGCCTCGGCGCGCATGGCGTCCGGGGCGGGGTGGTAGGTCCGGCGCCCACTCTCAGGAGTGTGAGTCAACGTCACGGAGTCCCAGCCGGTGAACAGCTCGCTGAAGTCGTCGTCATCCTCGGCCTCGAGCTTGGCACCGGCTGGACGGTAGGACAACGCCTGATACACCGCTGCATCGACAGCAGCAGCAGGGTCGTCCCCGGAGGCGATTGCTTCGTCGACCTGTTGCGTGGCCGCGGTCAACAACTTGGTGTACTGGCGATAGTCGTGGGCTTTGGTGGTGTAGATCCGCCCGAGCAGGGTGGTCCAGGTGACGTCTCTGTTGGCGTGGATCACCGCGTCCCAGAGTTTCTTGGTCTTCAGGTCGTGGTCGGGGGTGTCCAGTGGTTGACCGTTGGCGATGCAGGTGTGCCCGCCGGGGGTGCCGTGTTCCTGGACGTGATCAATCTGGGCCATCGACGCGGGTTTGAGACAACCGGGCATGCGGCAAAAAACATCAGCGGCGATGATGTGGGCCCGCATGCCCGGATCGAATGGGTACGCGCTGATGGAGCGTTCGACCAGGACCCCGGTCGCGGGGTCGGTCAGCAGTCGGTACATCGTCGAGCCAGGAGTTAACGCGAGGGTGCGGACCTCGTCTGGGGTCAGGAAGACACTGTGTTTGCCGATGACCTCGCCGACGCCGACCTCACCATCAGGCTCCGCTCGTGGTGGTGGGCAGTCTTGTCCTGCCTGGCCGGGCTCGGGACAGTCTTGTCCCCTCGAACCGCCACTGGGTGTTCGATCAGGATCAGCGACAGACTCGCCGGCCTCTGCGCCGCAGGTGCACTCGCAGGTGCAGGACCCGCCACCACCTGTGACCGACCGACCAGTGGCCGTGCTGGCCGCGGCGAACGCGGCGGGGATCGGGTTCCCCTCGGCATCGACAGGGGCCAAACCGCCGGGGGTGGTGCCGATCAGGGTGTTCAGCGGGACGATGACGTTGAGCTGCGCGGCCGGGAGTCCGTAGAGGATTTTGGTGAGTTGTTCGGACTGTTCGACGGTGACCAGGTCGGGGTCGTCCGGCAAGCTGTCGAGGTCTGCGGTGCCGTGCAGCAGCAGGGCGATCCCGGCCGCGGCACGGAGTTGGCACAGGGGGCGTGTGTCGCCGGCCTTGCGGGCAGCCCGGGCAGCCTTCTCGATGCGGTCAGCGACCGCGGCGCCTTGGGTGGCGGTGCAGCCGATCATGATCTGGGCGGTGCCGTTGTCCTCGATCAACACCCTCGTGTCGTTGGCGGCGAGGTTGTCTTCCCGGGTCTTCTTCGTCGACTCGGGGTCACGACCCTTGATCTTGTTCACTTCACGGTCCAGGGCCCGGTAGAACTCGCGGTGACGCCACGGCCCACCGAGGAACCAGCAGAGTCGAGCCGCTCAGACACGGAAGCTTTCGGGTCGTTGCCGAACATCCCGTTGGCCACAGCAGCAGCGTCCTCGGTGGTGAAGGTGGAGCAGGCCCGCTGGTAGCGGCGCACCAGCCGCCACGTCGACTCACCCGTCACCAACGAATGGTTGACCGGGGCGGTGACCGCGGGCGGCAGGTTGGCGAAAGCAACGAGGTCGGAGATCTCACCCGGGCACCACCCCATCGCCGCGCCCATCTCGTTGCGGGTGACACGTTTGCCGTAGGCACGCCACTTCTTCCGTTGCGACGCGGTCAGCTCATCGGGGGACGTCGCGCCCTTATCGGCCAGCAGGATCTGGGCATCGACACCCGTCAGTTGCCGGGTCGCCGAGAGCAGGACCGCGTCCAGGTGGCCAGCGGTCGCGTTCAACGCCTCGATGCTGGACAACAGCGCCTGACCGCGAGCCACGAGAGCAGGGGCCTCAACCAGACCCTCCCCGTTGTCCTCGCCGTGGTCGTGGTGGGCCTGCTCGTCGCTGACCGTGGCACACGCTTGCGCCAACGCGGTCAACGAGTCGAGCATCGCGTCGTCGACGCCGAGACCCTCAGGCCCACCCGCAACTGTGCGGTCGCGGCCAGTTGGGCCGTGCGGCACGCGACCGCGGGTCATCGGTGTCATCCGGTGAGCCGCCCTCTGGCGAGTAATGGCCCGGGGTGTTGGGGTCGAGGTCGAGGGGCCACCACATCTTGCCGTTGGCATCGCTGTGCGGGGAGTCGTCTTCGACCAGGATCGTCACCCGCGGGCGGTAACCATCGACGTCCATGTCCTCAAACAGCGACGGGTCCAACACGAACCACGGCTCAACCTCAGGAGAGAGCCGCACCCGCGGACGCCGCCCCAACTCACCAGCAAGAGCCTGGGCCGTCAACTCCTGCCCCAGGTAATCCTCAAGGTGCTCTTCCAACGACCTGGCCTGCATCACCACCAACACACCCCTCCCGCTCGCCTCGTCGCGTTCCCGGCCTGTCCAACTACCACCAGAATAGCACAAGTGTTCGACGAATGCCAGGGATGCGTGGCGATCTGTGGAAACCGGGCTGGATGGGGACTGTGAGTCCCGTGGCTGCCGACGAAAACTGGGCGTCGCCTTGAGTCGTGGGGCCACCTGCTGGTGAGATCCACACTGCCAGGCGGCACTGACAGGGGAGCGGACTCGGCTGGCCGGGCTGACAGTCAGCTGTGGATGGCGGCAGGAAAGCGCAGGCCGGCCCCGCCGAAGGTGATGAACCCGAGCTTCTCGTAATAGGGGAACAATTCGGGGTCGCAGCACAGATCGATGGCGTACATCCCGTCCAGCAGAGCGACCATCCGGTGGACGAGCTCGGTGCCAATGCCCTCGTCCTGGTGGTCGGGATGCACCTCGAGCCACGGGATGAACGCATTGAGCACCCCGTCTGAGATCGCATTGATATAGCCGACGACCTTGCCGTCCCGGACAGCCCACACGCGGCGATAACTGCCCGCCATCGTCTCGATGAGCTTTTCCGGTGTTGGCGGGTGGGGCCAACCGACAAAGAAGCCGGTGATCATGTCGGGGGAGATGCGGTCGTTGTCGGTGAGGTATTCGGTGGGTGTCACCGGCGTGAGCCTACGGACACATCTGGGAGGACTGCGACTCGTTAAACCTGCCACACAACCTGCGACCGGAGTTGTCCCTACGAGCGGACGCGGCGCAGCCGCTGGGCCTCCACCTCATAACGCGAGACGCGCCCCTGGCCTCCGGCATAGAACCGACGGTGCAGGCTGCCCTCAAGATCGGCATAGTCGTCGATGGACAGGCGCATGGCAGCGGCTCGGGTCCGCGCACTCCAGCAAGCCACCTCGATCGCATCGACCTGGGCACGCTTGCCCTGGTTGACCTTGCTCTGGGTGCCCTTGTCTGGGGCCCCCTTGCCCTGATTGTCCTTGCCTGGCGCGGTCTTGTTCGCGCCGCGTCGCCCTGCCCTGGGCACGACGACGCGCAGTTGCACCACCTCGTCGCCGCTCGGCAGGACCCTGACCTCGGGGCCCCAACTGACCCGACCCACGATGTGAACGGAGTTGACGGTCTCGACGGCCGGGGTGTCACGTGCACTGGTCTGTGGACTCATCTCCACACCCTGTGCGCTGCCCCGTCCCACCACCAGACTGGGTGAGGGGTCTGTGGACGGTGGCACTCGGCATACAGAGGCTGTGGATCTCACTGACGAGGCGGCGGAACGCGTGACCGAGGCGGCGGAACGAGCGACCAAGCGTTGCAACGACTGACCGAGGCGTTGCACTCAGCGATCGAGCACGAGGGTGTCGATCGTGGCAACGATCTCGGAGTAGTCCGCCAGGGGATCCATCCCCAGCACGCCGGCCCAGAGCGGGACCATCTCGTTCTTGTACTCATGGCCATGGCCCGGCGGAACGTCCACGGACAGCGGCATGTCGCTCGCGATCTGCCAGAAGGTCACCCACCGCTCCCAGCTCAGGTCAGGGGAGACGTCACGACCGACCTGCTCGCGGAGCCAGTCCGGCTCCTCCCACAGCAGGTCCCACGACCACCAGACGACGGGGTCGGACGCGTGCTGACCATAGACCACGCGGGGCTCCTCCCAGTCCACGAAGGGGGCGCCATAGAAGTCCTCGGTGAGCTCCAGCGGCCGGGTGGCAAACCTGATGTTCTGCCCGTTGTCAATCACGGGTGCGATCTCCGGGCTGCCCTGCCGGCGGCTCTCGGTCAGGGAGCTCCACAGGGGTGTGAAGCGGGGCGTGCCGGTCCACAGGGCCCCGTCCACGCGCGCCAGCATGTCGTCGGCATCGTCGAAGGCACCCTGCCCGCCGAAGGAGCCCAGCGACTCGCCACTGGCGAACAGGCGTGGCCGCTCACCCTCGGGCAGTGCCTGGATCTCCGCCTCGACGGCCTCGAAGAGTGCCCGGCCCGCCCGCGGGGGCGTGTCCCGGTCGGAAATGTAGGCCAAGCCGCTGGGGAAGAAGCTGTATTGCATCGAGACAGTGGCCACATCTCCGCCGGTGAGGAACTCCAGCGACTGCGTCGACCACTCCTGCACGAAGCCGGTGCCGGTCGTCGTCGCGACATTGACGACCGACCGCTCCAGGCCGCCAGTGCGCACGAGCTCGGCGACCGCTGCCTGTGCCGCGTCCTCGATCTCGTCGTGCTCAGCCTTGCCGGCATAGACCCGGATCGGGTCGAGCGCCGGCTCGCCGGTGGCCCCCGCGATGTCCGAGGCACGTGGTCCGTCGGAGACAAACATCTGCCCCTCGCGGCCCAGAGACTCCCAGGACTCGTATGACGCGGGGCTGCCTGAGCGCTCGGTTTCGGGTGGGGCGGTGCGCCCCTCGGGCGAGGTCTGGCTCAGTTGGGTGGCGTTGCCCAGGGCCCAGTTCAGGGCTCGCTGGTAGACCAGGGTCTCGCTCACGAAGAGCACAGCAAAGACCACGATGAGGGCTGCAACCACGCCCTCCAGGGGGCCGGGGAGGATGGGCTCGATCAGCCGCTTGACCCGGCGCCACAGTCGGCGCAGGCCACGGCCGATCAGCAGCAGCACCCAGAAGAGCGCGAGGCCGGCGAGCACCCCGATGAACTGGTTGAGGGCGCCCCCACGGCTGACGCCGGCGACGAGCGAGATCTGCTCCTGCTGGTGCAGGCTGCGGATCCACACGACGCCGCTGACGATGATCAGGAACACCAGCCACAGGGTGCGCAGGCTCCAGTCGGAGCGGGCGTTGATCTCCACCCGCAGGTCGGTGCGGCGAGCCAGCCACGAGACGAAGCGGCCGAGCAGGCTGCCGATGACGTAACCGTAGGCGAGGCTGACGCCCACGTTCACGGCCGTCATCCACCAGGCACGCGGCAGCAGGCTGGGGGACAGGGCCACCCACAGGGTGATCAGGCCGACGGTCAGACCCGGGGTGGAGAGGTGGCGCAGCACGCCGTCCGAGCGTTCCTCAGGTGGGTTCGGATAGGACGAGTGCGGTGTCCCCGGCAGGGGCATGCGCAGCGGGTTGTGCACCGAGGGCTGGCCGAGGCGTGGTGCTCTGAGGCGCTGCACTCGCTCAGCCTATGCGGTCAGGTGCTCCGGGGCGGTGAGGTGCTCCGGGGCGGTGAGGTGATCCGGTGGTGGCCGGTCTGCCACAGTGGGCCCATGACCGACCAGCGTGTGCACGACGACCTCGTCGCGATCCTCGAGGAGACGCGAGAGATCGGCTGGGGTGAGCCGGCCGACTATCTGCGCGATGTCCAGCGACGAGACCTGGATGCCCTGGCGGCCGCCGTCTGCACCACGGAGGGTGAGGTGGTCGGGGTGGGCCATCACGACCGGGCGCTGGCGCTCCAGTCCGTCTCCAAGGCGTTCACGTATGCCGTGGCCCTCCAGGAGTGCGGGTTGGACCGGGTGCTGGCGTTTATCGGTGTTGAGCCGTCGGGGGAGGCCTTCAACGAGCTGTCGCAACTCAGCGACGGACGGCCCTTCAATCCGCTGATCAACGCCGGGGCGATCATGGCCCAGGCGCTGGTGCCTGGTGACACCCTTGAGGACCGGGAGGCTCTCCTGCTGGACCGCTATTCCGCGCTGGCAGGAGGTCAGCTGGAGGTCAGCGAGGAGGTCCTGCGAGCCGAGCAGGTCCGGGCCGACCGCAACTTCGCCCTGGCCCACATGCTGGCCTCCTCCGGCATGCTGGATGTCGACCCGCATGAGGTGGTCCAGGGCTATCTGCGCCAGTGCTCGGTCGAGGTCACGACCACGCAGCTGGCCGTGATGGGAGCGACCTTCGCCTCGGGCGGACGCAACCCGGTGTCGGGGGAGCGGGTCTTCGACGAGCGCGTGGTCCAACAGACACTGTCAGTCATGCTGACCTGCGGGATGTATGACGCCAGCGGCGGCTGGGTGACCCAGGTGGGCATCCCCGCCAAGAGCGGCGTCTCGGGTGCGATGCTCGGCGTGGTCCCCGGCGCGATGGGGCTGGCCACCTGGTCTCCCCGGCTGGACAGCCATGGCAACTCGATCCGTGGTGTCGAGCTGTTCCGCCGGCTCAGCGACCGCTGGGACCTGCACGTGCTGCGGCACCGCGACCCGCTGGGTCAGCCCACCGACGGGGCGGCTGATGGCTGACCTCGTGCGCACCTGGGGTGCGCGGTTGCTGCAGAACCGGCTGTTCGTGCGGGCGCCCATCCCGATGTTCCGCGCCGGTCTGGGCTTCCTGTTCACCCGGCGCCTGCTGATGCTCGAGCATGTGGGCCGCACGTCCGGTGCAGCCCGGTTCGTTGTCCTGGAGGTGGTGAGCGAGGAGTCGCCCACCTCCCTCGTGGTCGCGTCCGGTTTCGGGCCCACGGCACAGTGGTTCCGCAACCTGCAGGCGCAACCGCGCTGTCATGTCAGCATCGGGACGACGCGGCGCCACCCTGCGCAGGCACGTGTCCTGGATGAGGGGGAGCGGACGCGGGTCCTGGCGGCCTACCAACTCGAGCACCCGACGGCCTGGGAAAAGCTCTCTGCCGTGATCACCGAGGCGACGGGCGAGACCGAGCCGGACATCCCGCTGGTGCGGTTGGACCTGAGCGCCGGTGACGCACCACAGGCCCGGTTCGGCCCCGGCGAAGTGTGATCACGCTCATATCCAGAGGCTGGCGTGACCCACCGTAGTTAGGTTAGCCTCACCTCATGGCCCGCTCCTTTCCCGCAGTTCTCCCGCCCGCCCTGAGCGGACAGGAACTGCGCTTGTCCTACGGTCACCACGAGGTGGTCCACGGCGTCGACCTGTCCCTGACCCAGGGGAGGGTCACGGCCCTCATCGGGCCCAACGGCTCGGGCAAGTCGACGGTGCTGCGGTCCCTGGCCAGGTTGCACCGACCGGACACCGGCAACGTTGCACTCGATGACGTCGAGGATGTGTTGACGCTGCACCCCAAAGCTTTTGCCCGGCGGGTCACGATGCTCTCCCAGAGCAGACCCACGCCAGGGGGAGTGACGGTGCGCGACGTGGTCGGGTTTGGCAGGCACCCGCACCGCGGTCGCTTCCGGACGGCTGACCCAGACGGACCGCGGGCCATCGAGCACGCACTGTCCATCACCGGGGTCAGCACGATGGCCGACCGCGGCGTGGACGAGCTGTCGGGTGGCGAGCTGCAGCGGGTCTGGCTGGCCACCTGTCTGGCCCAGGACACCGGGGTGCTCCTGCTGGACGAGCCCACCAACCACCTGGACCTGCGTTATCAGATGGACCTGCTGGACCTCGTCCGTGACCTGGCCACCGAGCACGGTGTGGCCATCGGGGTGGTCCTGCACGACCTCAACCACGCGGCCACCGTCGCCGACCACGTCGTGCTGCTTGACCACGGAGAGGTTCGCGCAACCGGGACACCCGCTGAGGTGCTGACCACGGACCTACTCTCCGAGGTCTACGGCATCCACGTGGACGTCCACCTCCACCCCGTCTCGAGCCGCCCAGTCTGTGAGGCACGCAGCCGGCACCTGGCGAGCGCCGAGCTGGACCACACGGCTGACATCGTCCAGCCCGCCGCTGTCTGACCTCACCCCGCCCCCTCCCAGGGGCACCAACCCGCCCGCCCAGCGGACGGCATACAGACAAGGAATCACCCATGCACCGACCCCGTCACGCCCTGGTGACCGGAACCCTGCTGGTCGCTGCCCTCGCGCTCACCGCCTGCGGGACGACGGAGGACCCTGAGCCGGCCGAGCAGGAGAGCGCGGCCGCCGACGGCGAGTCATCCGCCGATGGCGAGTCAACCCCAGCAGTCGGGGATGACGCCGCGGCCACGACAGCCGCCACCACCGCAGCCGAGCAGGGGAGTGGTGGCCCCGTGACCTACACCGACGAGCGCGGCGAGCACACCCTCGAGGAACCGGCCACCGAGGTGGTCTCCCTGGAGTGGGGGCTGACCGAGAACCTCCTGGCGCTCGGCGTCGTGCCGGTCGGGCAGGCGGACATCGAGGGCTACAACACCTGGGACACGGTCGCGCCGCTGGACCCGGAGGGCGTCACCGATGTGGGGACGCGCGGCGAGCCCAGCCTGTCCGACATCACGGCGCTGGACCCGGATCTGATCGTGACCACGACCGACCTGCCAGACAACGTGATTGGCCAGCTCGAGGACATCGCGCCGGTCCTGGCCGTGCGGGGCTCGGACAGCGAGGACCCGTTGGGCTACATGCGCTCCACGGTCGAGCTGCTCGGCACCGCCACCGGCACCGAGGTGGAGGCCGAGGCCGCCCTGGGGGAGTTCGACGCCGCCCTGACCGAGGGGCAGGCCGCCATCGCGGACGCCGGCCTCGAGGGCGACGAGTTCGTGATGGCCGACGGCTGGCTCAACAACGGCGTCGTGTCGGTGCGGATGTTCACGCCGGGCTCCTACTTCGGGGCGATCGGCGAGGAGCTCGGGCTGGTCAACGCCTGGACCGAGGGCGGCGACCCCGACTACGGCCTGGCCCAGACCGACGTCGAGGGCCTCACTGCCCTCGACGACCTGCACTTCCTCTATGCCGCAAACGATTCCGAGGCTGACCCGTTCGCCGAGGGGCTGGCCGACAACCCGATCTGGGCACAGCTGCCCTTCGTCACGGGGGACAACGTGGACCGCATCCCGGACGGCATCTGGATGTTCGGCGGGCCGCAGTCCGGCGAGGCCTTCATCGACGCCACCGTCGACGCGGTGACCGCACCGGAGTGACCACGACCACCCCGCCGCAGCACGCCGACCTCGAGCCCTCGGGAGGTCGGTCTGCTGCCGGTGCCCCGGCGCCGGGGGAGTCGCCGCGCCGCGGCCGGGTGTCTGTCGGAGGCATCACGGGAGCCTTCCTGACCGTGATCGTCCTGGGGGTCATCGTCAGTGGGGTGCACCTGACCCAGGGGACCGGTGCGGTCGGGGCCGGTGACCTCTGGCGCTGGGCCACCGGGGGAGACGCGCTGGACGAGACAGCGGCAGTGCTGCTGGCCTCGCGGGTGCCCCGGCTCCTGGCCGGACTGCTGGTCGGCGTGGCCCTCGGCGTCTCTGGTGCCCTGCTGCAGTCGGTGGCCCGCAACCCCCTGGCCGCCCCCGACACCCTGGCGGTCAACGCCGGCGCCTATCTGACCGTTGTGGCCGTGGCGGTGCTGGGGCTGTCGGTGCCGTTCTACCTGCAGGGCACGCTCGCCTTCGCTGGTGGGCTCTGTGCCGCGATGCTGGTCATGGCGTTGTCCCGGGGCGGTGCTGACGGCCCCACCCGGCTCATCCTGGCGGGCTCGGCGATCACCCTGGCGCTCCACTCGCTCGTGACGATGCTCCTGGTCCTCTTCGAGCAGGAGACGATGGGCCTGTTCGCCTGGGGCAGTGGCTCGATCGTCCAGTCCGGCACGCGCACCCTGACCCTGGCGCTGCCGGTCCTCGTGGTGGGCGTGGGTGCTGCCCTGCTGCTGTCACGGCGGATGGACCTGCTGGCTCTGGGCGACGATGCTGCGTCGGTCCTGGGCATCTCGGTCCGGCGGGCGCGGGTGCTCTCCATCCTCGTGGCGGTCCTGCTGGCAGCCCTCTCGGTCACGGTGGCCGGACCGATCGGCTTTGTCGGTCTGGCTGCGCCCCTGATCGCCCGGATGGTGGCGCGTCGCATCCCCGGTCTCGGGCGGCACCTGGTCCTGCTTCCCTTCGCCGCGCTGGTCGGCATCGTGGTGGTGGTCGGGGCCGATGTTGCTCTGCGAGTGCTGATCCCGAGCGCGATGACCACCGCCGTGCCGACCGGCGTCGTCACCAGTCTGCTGGGCGCTGCCCTCCTGGTGTGGTTTGCCCGGCGGCTGCCGGACCGCGGTGTCGGCCTGGACTCGTCCGGCCAGCACGGTCGGCCCCGCACCACCTCGACGTATGCCGTGGTGGCGGTCTCCCTGTCCCTCGCCCTGGTTGGCGCCGGGCTGGCAGCTGTGCTGCTGGGGGACCGGTTAATCCTGCTCGGTGACGTCGCGAACTGGTGGAACGACGTCTCCGGCCGGGAGGTCACCCTGGAGATGGGCCGCCGGGTGCCACGGGTCCTGGCCGCGCTGCTGGCCGGGGCCGCCCTGGCCCTGGCGGGCACCATCGTGCAGGCCGTGTGCCGCAACCCGCTCGCCGAGCCCGGGCTGCTCGGTGTCACCTCGGGCGCCGGACTGGGTGCTGTCGGGGCCATCCTGCTGGTGCCCGGCATCGGCCTGTGGCCCATGTCGGCGTCCGCTGTCGTCGGAGCCCTCGTGGTCACCTCGCTGGTCTTCGCCCTGGCACACCGCGGGGGACTGAGCTCCACCCGGCTGGTGCTCATCGGCGTGGGGACCCAGGCCGGTGTGATGGCCCTGATTGCCCTGCTCATCGTGGTCACCCGGCCGTGGGAGGTGAACCTGGCGCTGACCTGGCTGGCCGGGTCGACCTATGGGCGCACGATGGAGCAGCTGGTGCCGGTGGCCGTGGCGCTGCTCGTGATCATCCCGATCGCCGTCCTGCTGCGCCGCGAGCTCGATGTCGTGGCGCTGGACGAGGACACCCCGCGCCTGCTCGGGGTGCCGTTGGACCGGATGCGACTGCTGTTGCTGGGCACGGCCGCGGTGCTCACGGCGGCCGCCGTGGTTGCGACGGGAGTGGTGGCGTTCGTCGGCCTGGTCGCACCGCACGCGGCCCGCGCCCTCGTCGGTTCCCGGCACTCGCGGGTGATCCCGGTCGCCATCCTGCTCGGCGCGATCCTCGTCTCCGGTGCGGACACTCTCGGGCGCTGGGTTCTGGCGCCGATCCAGATCCCGGCCGGTGTGGGCACCGCCCTGCTGGGCACTCCCTACTTCATCTATCTGCTGTGGCGCAGCCGCGGCCGCGACACCTGAGCGAGAGGAACCCTCATGAGCACAAGCACTGCCACCGCCACCCTGACCTGGCGCCACTTCGACGTCACGGTTGCGCGCCTGGAGCGGCTCTCACCCAGCTTCCTGCGGGTGACCTTCACCGGGGACGACCTGGACGAGTATGCCGACCTTGGCTTCGACGCCCGGACCAAGCTGCTCTTCCCGGTGGCCGGCGGATTCGAGCACCTGCCACGCGGGGAGGACTGGTTCCTGCGGTGGCGCGAACTACCTGAGGCACAGCGCAATCCGCTGCGCACCTACACCACCCGGGCCGTGCGCCGGGAGACCCGCGAGGTCGACGTGGATGTCGTCCTGCACGGCGATGCCGGACCCGCCTCCCGGTGGGCCAACCGGGTGCAGCTCGGCGACCCGCTGGTGCTGATGGGCCCGAACGCCCTGGCCGAGGGACCGCACGGCGGGGTGGAGTTCCGGGTGCCGGAGGCGGGCCGACCGGTGCTGCTCGCTGGTGACGAGACCGCCGTCCCAGCTATCGCCACGATCCTGAGCCAGCTGCCGGCATACAGCAGTGGAGCGGCCTTCCTGGAGGTCCCCCAGGCCGGCGACCGCTGGGAAGTGCCCGCCCCCGAGGGAGTTTCGGTGACCTGGCTGGCCCGCGAGGGACGGCCACACGGCGAGCTTCTGGTGCCCGCGGTGCAGGAGGCGGCCGGAGCCATGGCCCGGACCCGCACAGGTGGGGGAGTCGAGTTGGAGGACGTCGACATCGACGCTGATCTCCTCTGGGAGTTGGCGGCGCCTGGCGCCGGCTGCGAGGGCGAGCTCTCCGCCTGGTTCGCGGGGGAGGCCGGCGTGATCAAGACCCTGCGCCGGCACCTGGTCCGTGACCTCGGCATCGACCGACGCTCAGTGTCCTTCATGGGCTACTGGCGGGCCGGTCGCGCCGAGAACTGAGGCTGCCTCAGCCGTTCGGGAGAGTCACCCAGGCGCCGAACATTGGTGGCCCGATCACCGAGCCCCCGTGCTCGGCGATCTCGACCTCGAGACGTTCCTCGAGGGTGTCGGGGTCGGCCCCTGCGGGCAGAAGTCCCAGTTGTTGAGCCACCGGCCACGCCGCAATTGCCCCTCCGGCCCAGCCGTAGGCCTGAGACCAGGGCCCGCCGCCGACCGGGGCCTCGAGCACCAGCTGCGGGTCCGGCAGCCCCGCTGCCCGGAAGGACTCGAACAAGGTGGTGCCGGCGCGTGGGTCTGCGCCGAGGCGGGTCAGAGTCTCCAGGAACCAGCTCTTGGTCTCATCCCACAGGGGTGTCGGGGTGCTCACCCAGTCGTAGGTCAGGTCCGGCTCCTGCACACAGAGCAGCCCACCGGGGCGCAACAGGCTGGCCGCCTGGCGCAGGACCGCTGCGGCGTCGACGACGTAGGGCAGGACGAGCCGGCCCACCACCGCGTCAAACTCGCCCCCGACCTGAGTGGCGAGCTCATTGACGTCTGCCTGCTGGAAGCTCACGTGCTCAGCAGCCGTGAGCCGCTGGGAGCGCTCGATGGCCAACGGGTCCCGGTCGACACCGAGGACCGATCCATCCGGGCCCACCATCGCGGCGGCGAGTCGGGAGACATTGCCAACCCCGCAGCCCAGGTCCAGGACCCGCATCCCCGGGGCGAGCCCGACCTCGTTGAACAGGCGCTGGGTGAGGGGGTCGAAGGAGGCCGACTGTGCCTGCAGGCGCCGCTCCTCGTCGGTTCTTGTGGAGAACGCGTAGATGTTCGTGCTGGTCATGGTGCTTCCGATCTGTGGTGAGTGTTCGATGACCCGTGGGCGGGCGCACGTGGGGGAGCGCGCGACCCGTTGTCCTCCGTGCGGGACGGATGCGCCATCTTGGGTGTTCGGAGACAGGAGCACAGGTGACCCACCCCGCAGGAGACCGAGCAGTCGTCCCTGACCCCCTCGCTTATGACGCAGCCCTCCGGGAGCGGGTCGCGGCCAACTTGGCCGGACACGAGCGGTGGGTCGCCGACCTGGCCGACCGCCCACACGCCGCTGTCGCTGTCGTGCTCGTGGACTCCACGGCGCAGGACGTGGTGACCTGGGCCCGTGACGGGGACGGGATGGTGGATGAGGACCCGCGCCTGCCGCACAAGCGGCTGCTGGGTGCAGCGGGTGGCGCGGCTTTCCTGTTGTGTCGCAGGGCGCTGACGATGCGCCTGCACCCCGGCCAGTTCGCGCTGCCCGGTGGGCGGCTGGAGCCGGGGGAGAGCGTGGTCGAGGCGGCTCTGCGGGAGACGCACGAAGAGGTTGGACTGGAGCTGGCTCCCGACCAGGTGCTCGGGCTGCTCGACGACTATGAGACCCGGTCCGGGTTCGTGATGACGCCCGTTGTCGTCTGGGGTGGTGCGGCTCAGGTGCGACCAGACCCCAGTGAGGTGCATGCGGTCTTCCGGATTGGACTGCACCAACTGCAGCGCCCCGACTCGCCGCGCTTCACCACGATCGCCGAGAGTGACCGGCCGGTGGTGTCGGTGCCGCTGGGGGCGGCGTTGATCCACGCACCCACGGCGGCGGTCCTCGTGCAGCTCAACTGGCTGGGTCTGCTGGGGCTGGCCGACCCGGTGCACGACTTTGAGCAACCGGTGTTCGCGTGGCGATGACGACTGCCGTTCAGGCGGTTCGTCCAGTGGGCGTTTCGTGACCGTCATACCCATCTCTCGTCGGTGATTCACGACTGATGGGGACGCTAGAAGCGAGCTCTTTCAACTGACTTTCGGACCAGGTGGCACACCGTCCCGCAACGCTGTCCGGCATGCCATGCCGTCATTCAGTCGCGGATCGTCCGCGTGACCACGTAGTGGTTGTCGCGGACCAGGATGTTGGTCCGGCCCAGGGCCTTGAGCCGAGGCAGGTACGGCAGGTGTGCGTTGAACACCATGAGCAGTTCGCCGCCGGAGATCAACACCCGTCCAGCGTCCTTGATCATCTTCAGCGTCGGGGTGGAGTCCTTGGTCGTGCCCACGTGGAAGGGTGGATTGCTGACGACTGCGGCGATCGAGGCGTCGGCAAACTCGCTCAGTCCGTCTGCCCGGCGCACGTCGACACTGCCAGAGGTGGTCAGTCGCGCTGAGGCGACGGCCGCGGCAGACACGTCGACCGCCGTCACGTTGGCGAATCTGCGGGCGAGGAGAGCGGCGAGGATGCCCGTGCCGCAGCCGAGGTCGACGACCGTGCCTTCGGTGTCCGTGAGGTGGTGCAGTTGGCTGATCAGAAGCGCCGTCCCTGCATCCAGTCGAGTGCCGGCGAAGACGGCCCCGTGAGCGTGAACGGTCAGGCCAAGGTCGTCGTGGTGTCGCTGTTGTGGCCAGGGCTGCTTCACCGCCTTGGGCCCTGCTGCATGCAAGACCCGTGACTTCTGTCGCCCGAGGCTGGCTCGCACCTCCTCGAAGCTCGTGGCAAGCACCGCATTCATCGACGGAGTCATGTGCTTGGTCCGCCCACCGGCAACCAGGCGGACATCGTTGGCGCCGATCTGGGCGGCGGTCCGAGCCATCTCATCCAGGGCGTCCAGCGACTTGGGCAGCCGCAACACCACCAGTTGGGTGCCGACGAGGGCCGAGGTGAGGTCCGCGGCGATCTCCACGCCCAGGTGGGTCAGCCGGCGTTCGTTGACGAGACTGTCGCTATGCGCGACCACACTCGAGCTCGTCCGGTCGGCCAGAGCCGCAGCCAGAGCGCCGTGGGCGTCATCGAGCACCGCGATCCGTCCCGAGGGGAGTTCCCCGAGCTCGTCGAGCAGGAGGAGGTCCACGGGATCAAGAGAGTTCGACGCGGGGTCTGGAGCGTCGGTTCGGCCGGCAGTGGTCACTGAGCCATTCTCTACTCTGCACGACAAGGGCGCCGACCTGACCGGTCGCCTGCCTGAGATGGTGCTGCTCGCCAACCGTCCGGGAGGGACTGGCGGCACAATGGCCGTGTCAGGCAGACTCGGCACATGGCCTTAGATGACGCGGACACGAGGGGGCTCCCTCGGTATACGCATGGGCACGAGGTGGCGACGCTCGCCTCACACGGCACTCGGACGGCAGCCAACTCCTGCGCCTATCTCCTGCCTGTCCTCGAGCCGGGCATGAGCCTGCTGGACGTCGGGTGCGGACCCGGGACCATCACTCTCGACCTGGCCCAACTGGTGGCGCCAGGGCAGGTCGTCGGGCTTGAGAATGTGGAGGCCCCGCTGATCTCAGCGCGGTCGAGGGCGAAAGAACGAGGGGACACGCTGACCCGGTTCGAGGTCGGTGACGCGCTGCACCTGCCGTTCGAGGACGACACCTTCGACGTGGTCCACGCCCACCAGGTGCTGCAGCACCTGCCGGATCCGGTGCTGGCGCTCCAGGAGATGGCCCGCGTCTGCCGAGCCGGTGGTTGGGTGGCCGTCCGGGATGCCGACTACGCGGCCATGGCCTGGCATCCGGCCTCGCCCGAGCTGGAGGAGTGGCGCACGCTCTATCGTGCCGTGGCGCGGGCCAATGATGCTGAGCCGGACGCCGCGCGGCACCTGCGCGCTTGGGCACTGGCGGCAGCGCTGCACGAGGTGAGTTTCACAGCAACGGCGTGGAACTACGCCGATGCTGAGACGTGCCAGTGGTGGGGGGAGAGCCAGGCGGTGCGGTATGGCGGTCAGACCTTCACCGAGCAGGCTGCACGACAAGGGGCCACGGCTGAGAGCCTCGATCGGATCGTGGCCGGATGGCGTGCTTGGGGAGGAGCGCCGGACGCATGGTTCATGATCCCCAATGGTGAACTCCTGGCGCGGATCACGTGAGCTATGACGTGCAGGCTCCACTTGACACACCGCGGCTGGGTGAGGGGCGACAAATGGGGGAGTGGTGTCTCGATCATCGTGTCCAGAACCCCCCGCTCTGGGATCAACGGAATCACGGCGGCTCGTGACCATGTTGGCGTGCGGTGTCCTACTTACTGCCTGCCTCGGAGATCCGCCCCCGGAGCCTGCAACTGCGCCGCTCGAGGTCGTCATGGACACGTGCGGGCTCAATCGAGACCAGGTGGCACCTGGTACGCATGACGTCAGCATCGTGGGGGCAGGACAGCTCGTGGTCACTGACGAGGCCGGCACCGAAGTCCTCGCTACGGACAGCGACGGACAGAGCGCGCTGGGCAATTGGTAACAACTGCGCAGACGTACACGTTCAAGTGCGTCACGGACAGCGGCGAGGGCGAGGCGACTTTCAATTCGCTCGCGCAAACAGCGTGACCGTATGCGGGCCTCTTCGTGGCCTCTGCGGTGAACTGGCAGGCCGCGGACAACCTGCTTCTCCGTGAGTCAGGACCGCGGCGACATACGTTATGTCCCGATGTTGCCGGTCGCGCGCACCCGCCTGAGGGTCAACCTTAGGTTGACGAATGATGCGTCGCTGTCTAGGGTGAGGGTGCGGTTGACGGACTCAGCGTTCAGGCATGGGATCGCCGAAGCCGACATTCTGCACGCGTTCAGAAACGCGGTGCGACTCGTGGAGATCGAGCAGTACGGCGAGGAGCGGCTCGTCGTCATCGGGCCAGACCGGGCTGGCCACTGGCTGGAGTTGGTAGCCATGCCAGCCCATGATGCAGGCCGGATTATCCCTGCCGATGGAAGTTCTACGAGTTCTTGAAGTGAGGTGATCTGCATGGCAACAACGAACATCAACGACATCGAGAAGGTGCTGGACGACCTCGACCCAGCAACGGGCCAAGTTCGCGACGCCGTTCACTTCCGTCGGATTATCGCGGCGAAGGAAGGAGTGGCTCAGGCCGAGCGCGAACTGCACGATGCCGTTCGCGCGGCACGCGAAGCCGGTGACTCCTGGTTGAGTATCGGTCTAGCGCTCGGCGTTACGAAGCAGGCCGCACAGAAGCGCTTCGGCCGCTCATCAAAGGCCTCGTCGCGACAGTAGCGTGCGGCCACGCTCGCCGTTGAGGGCCGACGTTTCACACTGTCAGGCCACGGGCGCCAGTGTCGCCGGTGGGGCAGTGGCTGGAGCCGAGCGAGATGATCCATCGGATGCAGTAAGCAGAGGTTGACTTTACATAATGTGCCTTATCGGCGTTACTCTTGGGGCGGGATTCGATGCCGAGATGAGTCTGCTTCACCTGCACCGCCCAGTACGCGGGTCGACATCCAGGGGCAGTCACTAATGCTTGCGTCTGACACGAACTCTCGTCCTCGTCTCGCGCTGCCGCAGTTATCGAGTGGCGGCAGCGGTCGCTTGTGTACGCCTCGAAATGTCTAGCAATAGTCCAATACTGGCCTCGTTCGGCGGGCATGTTCTGACGGCTGACCCGAATTCTTAGTGTGCGGTGAACGGGCTGTGGACGCCGTCGTAGGCCAGCCGGAGCATCATGCCCTCGTGTGCGTGAGGCAGGTTGTGGCAGTGATTCATCCAGATGCCAGGATTCGTCGCACGAAAGGCCACCTCCCAGACCTCGCCAGGACGCACGTCGACCGTGTCGACCCACAAGGGACTCCCGGAGGCCTGGGTGTCGTCCCGGGACACGATCAGCACGGCATGGCCATGAAGGTGCCAGGGGTGGGTCTCCAGGCTGCGATTGACAACGGTGAAGCGCACGACATCGCCCTCAGCGACCAGTTGGTCCGGGATCGACGGGTGTCCACGGACGCCTATTGCAGCACCGGCTCGGTGCGCCACGCCGCCACTCGACTGCACCTGCACCACAGCAGCGTGGCGCGACGCCTCGAGAACATTGGCAAGAGGTTGGGCATGGAACTCACCACCCCCTCCGGGCTGGTCCGTGGCCAGCTAGCCCTCACCGCCTGGCGACTGCGGGGGCCACTCCCCCTCCCCTAGCGGCTCTGCACGGCAAGTCGGCCCGCGAGTGCCACGAACGTTGCTGCGAAGATCTTGCGCATCGTGACCAGCATCCGTGGCCTTGAGAGCACCTGGTTGCGCAGGCCGGCAGCGAGCGCTCCGTAGGCGGCGAACACCACGAACGTGAGCGCCATGAAGACGGCACTGAGCCCCAGCATCGCCAGGACGGCACCCTCGCCAGCGGGGACGAACTGGGGCAGGAAGGCGAAAAAGAAGATGGTGAGCTTGGGGTTCAGTAGGTTCAGCGTGATGCCCGTAGACACCAGCGCCCAGGCTGAGGTCGGCTCCGTTTCCCGGTCGAGGGACAGGGAGCCCTTGTCGCGCCACGTGGTCCAGGCCAGGTAGAGCAGGTAGGCGACGCCGGCGTACTTGATGATCGCGAAGGCCACTCCGCTCGCCTGGAGAACGGCGGCGAGACCGGTGATCGCGGCCACGAGGTGGGGCAACGTCCCCAGGGTGCAGGCGAACGCGGCCAGGGTGCTTGCCCGGGCTCCACGGGCCAGGCCCGTGCCGATGGTGAACAGGGCCCCGGTGCCCGGTGTCGCGACGATGACCAGTGCTGTGAGCAGGAAGGCTGCCGACATGTCAGTCCCTCGTGCGCGGCGCGGTGCCGCGTCGGGCAGCTGCTGGTGCCGGTGGGAAGGCTGGGTCCATGCCCCATCAAAGCAGCGCAGGGGCCTCGGTCCGCAACCTATTTACGGCCGCGTCCCCCCGCCAGCGGACCGGGAGTGTGCCCCGATCGGGCGTCAGGAGCTGCCCCGATCGGGTGTCAGGAGTTGCCCGGAGCGGGCCTGCCGAACTGACCCCAACTGCTGATCTCCTCGATGGGCTTGCGACCGGACAGCTGAGGTGCGGCCTGCTCCTGGGAGACGTCTGTGTAGCCCAGGCCGATGGCGGACCACGGCTCCAGGTGGTCCGGAATCCCGAGCAGGTCACGCACCTGCTGACGTTGTGCTCGGTGGCTGAACCAGGCCGTGCCACTGCCGATGCCCAGGGCCTTGCCCGCGAGCATGACGCGCTCCTGCAGGCGGCCGTCATCGTAGGCGACCCCGCGGTTATCCCCCTCCATGGCGACGACGATGGACGCAGTGACGTTCTCGAGGAAGCCGGCGAAATCACCGCAGCCGGCGAGAGCCTTGTTGGTCTCGGGGTCAGTCACCACCACCAGGTGCCACGGCTGGGTGTTCTTGGCGCTCCCGGTCCACCGGGCCACCTCGAGGAGCTCCTCGAGGTCAGCCTGCGCCACCGGGGTGTCCAGGAACCGCCGGGACTGACGCAGACTCTTCAGGGCGGTTAGTAGAATGGCATTCTGGTTTGTCATGTCCCCATCATGCACGACAACACCTCACTGGGCGTCGCCACTCGACCTCGTGCCGCCGATGACCTGACCAGCGAGATGTTTTGGCGCCTGGAGACAGTAGGACTCGGTGAGCATCTCCCCCAACTCCTCCCAGTCGGTGCTCTCGTCCAGGACGATGCCCACGACGTTGTCGCCCCAGCCGGCCTTGAAATAGGGCGGACCGGAGTGCTCGAAGACCATCACCTCGCCCAGCTCGGCGCGAAAGACGACCCGGAAGAGCTGGTCCTCGCCGCCGAACACATGGGCAATCGTTGCCTGGCCGACTCGCCAGCGGGTGCCCACCCAGGCACGCTCCTGATAGGCCTCCGGGAGCGTGTCAAAGAGGTCGCTAAGACGCTGGATCCACTCTGGCGGGACATCGGGACGATCAGCCACAGCAGCAGTCTGCACCACGGCACGGACAGTGCCACCGGTCACTCGGGACGGTCGAAGTCAGGGCCGTCGCCCACCGCAAAGACGACGAGCTCAACCCGGGTGTGATTGGCCGGGTTCTGAGCCGGCATGTCGCCGATCTGCGTCTCGAGCAACCCCCACCCGACCTCGGCCAGCGTGGCCGGAGCGACCCGTGCCATGACCTCCAGGTGCCGCCAGATGACGGCCACGCGCTGACCGTCGTGGTCCACGACGAACTGACCGATGCAGTCGTTGAAGGCATCCCACCCGGCGCCATACCAGTCGGGGAAGCCAAAGACCTCGCCGATGTGGCGGTGCGCCTCCGGGCGGGAGGTCATGCGACGTCCGTCGAGCTCGATCCGCAGATAGCCCCACCGGTCCAGGTGGGCGTCCAGCAGGGGCCAGGCATCCACGTGGACGTGGGACAGCGGGCCGGAGCGCAGGAACGGCAGGTCACGGCGGGCGTTGGGACGGTCAGGCACAGTCAGTGTCCTCCTGGGGCGTGGCTGGGATCGCGGGCTGGGTCGGGCGGGTGCCCACGGCGTGCCTTGGTCAAGAACGGATCGACCACGGCGTGGAAGGCCTCCGGGTCGTCGCGGCGCACGCAGTGACCCACCCCGGGCAGGAGCGAGGCACCCACGAGTGGGTTGGTGACGATGCAGCGGTGGCGGGCGGTCTCACCATCGGCGGGCACCACCAACAGCGTCGGGACCCGCAGGTCATTCAGCACGGCAGCGACGTCCCACTCCCCCAGGTGCAGGTGCGCGATCATCGCCCGGTCAACCTGAGACTTGCAGGCTGCCCACGCCCGGATCTCAGCGTCCGACCACGACGTCACCTCGCGCATGCGGGAGATCTCCGCGGCTCCCCCGTCGGCGAAGGTGTCCAGGAAGGCCTCCTGCTCGGCCACGAACGACTCCGTGGCCGCTGCCACGCTGGCCAGGGCCGGGTCCTCCAGCACCAACCGTTCCACCAGATCCGGACGTCGGGAGGCGACCAGCACCCCCACCCGACCACCGAGGGAGTGGCCGAGCAGGGTCGCCGGCCCTCGGCATACGGACTCCAGGAGGGCGATCACATCGGCGACCATGACCTCCATCACCGACGTCAGCTGCGCGTCGCTGAACCGCGGTGAGTCGCCGTGCCCGCGCAGGTCGGGAGCCAGGATCCGCCAGTCTGCAGCCCAGCGGTCCACTGCGTCCGGCCAGGTGGTGCCGGCTTCTGTCAGACCGTGCAGCAGCACCAACTCGGGCCCATCCGGCGTGCCACACTCGTGCACGACCAGGCCGGAAGGGCTCACGCGGGCCTCACCGGCTGTCGCAGGATCGTGCGCTGCCTGTCCGGAGCGACCCGGCGGACGTCACTGAGATAGATCTCGTGGTGCGTGCCGGTCAGGGCCAGCCCCTGGCCCGGGATGAACTCGTGGTGCAACTGCGCCAACACGGCCGCCTCGTCGTCGAAGGCGCCGACGTGCAGCGTCTGCACGCACCGCCCCTCCGCCAGGGACTCCACGCGCAGGTCATCGATCCTCGGTGGTCGCGACTTCTTGGCGCGGACCGTCTCGATGGCCGACTCGACGAGCTGGCTGTCGATCCAGTCAGGCACCAGCAGCATCACGGTCCAGTCCCAGCGTGACTTGTCGCGGGCCGCGGTGAACGCGTCCATGTCCTTCGCCCACCACAGCCCCTCCAGCGGAGGGACCACAAAGTCCCGGCCCAGCTCCCGCCGACTCGCGAACTTCAGCGTGTAGGCCACCGGATAGAGCGCCTGAAGAGCCTGCGCGAAGGCCGGTGCCGAGTTGGGGTCACCCTGCCCGTCAACCATCAGATAGATCAGCTCAGGGACGTCGAGGAGCCGGAACTGGCCCGTGCGGGCCTGATAGCCGTCGAGGCTCTTCTTGAGGTCGACCTTCTCGCTCATCGGGACGGCACCTCGGGCTCCTCGTGGTGGATCATCGGGCTGAGCCCCGGCACGGTGGTCGGCAGGAGCCGGAGGCCTCGCTTGTGGCACAGGCTCTCGGTCAGCCCGGGGTTGCTCGCCAGATCCAGGATCGCAGTCTTGCCCACGACACCGACACGACGGAGCGCCTCCGTGAGCAGGAAACGTCGGATGCCCTCCGCGTGGGGGCCCGGCCGGACGAACAGACGCCCGATGACCAGCAGCGCGTCGGCGTCCATCCCGGTCGCCGACACGAGCGACGCGTCGGGCTCCCCCGGCGCGAAGATCTGCACGTGACCCTGGACGTTGCGCGTGGGCGCCACACTGACCGGGGCCGCGTCAAAGACCCAGGACTGGTCGGCGCTGACCTCCAGCAACCACGCCCGGCGTGCTGCCTCATCGCCGGCCCCCGGCTGCCAGGCGAGCGCCTCCAGAGCCGAGCACAACGGAGCCAGATCCTGCTCCAACCGATCGCGGATCACCGTGTCCCTTCCGTGGATGGTGGGCCACCCGGACACCAACGTTAAGGGGTCGGTCCCCGGGCGTAGAGTGGCCGGCCGTGAGCGGACCCGGCACCACCGAGCAACGCAGCCCCTGGCCGGCCCTGTGGGCGCTGGTGGTCGGCTTCTTCATGATCCTGGTCGACTCCACCATCGTCTCGGTGGCCACCCCCACCCTGATGGAGGCCTTCGACACCGACGTCAACGGCGTCCTGTGGGTCAGTTCGGCCTACCTGCTGGCGTATGCCGTGCCTCTGCTGGTCACCGGGAGGCTGGGTGACCGCTTCGGTCCCCGACCGGTCTATCTGACCGGCTTGGCAGTCTTCACCGTCGCCTCCCTCTGGTGCGGGCTGTCCGGTGAGCTCGGGCTGGGACTGAGCGGACTGATCGCCGCCCGCGTGGTGCAGGGCCTCGGCGCCTCGCTGATGACACCGCAGACGATGACCGTCATCACCCGCACCTTCCCGGCGGAGCGACGCGGCACGGCGATGGCCCTGTGGGGAGCGACCGCGGGCGTCGCGACGCTGGCCGGTCCGCTGCTCGGTGGCCTGCTGCTGGACTCACTGGGCTGGGAGTGGATCTTCTTCGTCAACCTGCCGGTCGGCGTCATCGGGTGGGTCCTGGCCTTCCGGCTGGTCCCGAGGCTGGCGACGCACTCGCACCGCTTCGACCTGCTCGGTGTCGTGCTGAGCGGCGTCGGCCTGTTCTGCCTGGTCTTCGGCCTCCAGGAGGGCCAGGTTTACGACTGGGGCACCATCTGGTCCTGGATCTCCGTGCCGCTGCTGATCGGCGTCGGGATCGCCCTGCTCGGCCTGTTCATCGGGTGGCAGGCCCGCAACCGCCGCGAGCCGCTGGTGCCGCTGCGGCTGTTCGGTGACCGCAACTTCTCCCTGGCCAATGTCGCCATCACCACGATGGGCTTCACCATCACCGCGATGATCTTCCCCTTCTACATCTGGGCCCAGTCCGTGCGCGGCCTCTCCCCGACGCAGGCCGCCCTGGTCATGGCTCCCTCGTCCGTGCTGTCCTTCCTGCTCGCCCGGTATGCCGGCCAACTCACCGACCGGGTCCACCCGCGGATCCTCGTCGGCAGCGGCACCGTCCTGCTCGCCGCGGGCCTGGGGCTGCTGACCCTGGCCATGACACCGACCGCTCCGTTGTGGCAGGCGCTGGCCGCCGCTGCCGTGCTGGGCGTCGCCAACCCGCTGATCTGGGGGCCCCTGTCGACCACCGCGACCCGCAACCTGCCGATGGCCGACGCGGGCGCCGGGGCGGGCGTCTACAACACCACCCGCCAGCTGGGCGCGGTGCTGGGCAGTGCCGCGATCGCGGTGCTCATGCAGGCCCGGATCACCGCCCACCTTGGGTCAGGTGGTCCAGCTGGCTCTCCCGGCGGTGCTGGGGCGAGTGGCGCCGATCTGCCCCCGATGGTGGCGGACGGGCTGTCGCGGGCGCTGGCCGAGTCCCTCTACCTGCCGATGGGCGTCATCCTGCTCGGGGCCCTCGCGGCGCTCTTCTTCGAAAGGCCGCGTCACCTGCTCCGTCGGTGAGGGCACAAGCGGACTACCGTATGCCGGGTGCCCGGCCTCTCCTCCAACGTCACCGACACCGCCCTGCTGTTTGAGGGTGGCGGCATGCGCGCCAGCCACACCTCTGGCATGGTCGTCGCGCTGCTCGAGGCCGGGATCCACCTGGACTGGGTCGGGGGCATCTCAGCCGGTGCCAGCAACGCCGCCAACTACCTGTCCCGGGACGCCGACCGGGCCCGCCGCTCCTTCACCGACTTCGCCGCCGACCCAAAGTTCGGTGACGTGCGGACCTTCGTGCGCGGCGAGGGCCTGTTCAACGCCCGCTACATCTATCAGGAGGCCGGTCTGCCGGGGCAGGCGCTCGCCTTCGACTGGGACACCTACGCCGCCAACCCCGCCGCCTTCCGGATCGGCGGGTTCAACGCCACGACGGGCGAGCAGGTGCACTGGGGGCGCGACGACGTTCACGACATCCACGACCTGATGATCCGGGTGCAGGCCTCCTCGACGATGCCGGTCCTGATGCCGCCGGTCACCATCGACGGGCAGATCTATGTCGACGGCGCCCTCGGTCCTGCTGGAGGCATCCCGCTGGACGCCGCCCGAGCCGACGGCTACGGCAAGTTCCTGGCGGTCCTGACCCGAGAGCGTGGCTACGTCAAACCACCCCAGGGCGGCGAGTGGTTCTTTCGCCGGCACTTCCGCAAGTTTCCCGCCGTCGCCGAGGCCCTGATGCGCCGCAGCCAGCGTTACAACGCCACTCGCGAGGAGCTCGTCGAGCTGGAGCGCCAGGGACTGGCCTACCTCTTTGTCCCAGAGCAGATGCCGGTCGGCAACGGGGAGCGCAACGTCGGCAAGCTCGCCGCGAGCCACCGGGCCGGTCTGGCTCAGGCGCGTCGGGAGCTGCCGGCGATCCGGGAGTTCCTCGGGCTGGCGCCGCAATGACGAGCAGGACCGGTCCCAGCGCACGGCGCGCCGGTCTGCTCATCACCGCGATCCTGGCCTCCCTGGCCATGATCGGTCCGTTCACGATTGACACGGTCTTCCCGGCCTTCGCATCGATGGGTCGTGACTTCGACGCCAGCACCGCGGCCATGCAGCAGGTCACCAGCATCTATCTCATCTCGTTTGCGGTGATGAGCATCCTGCACGGACCGCTGTCGGACACCCTGGGCCGCAAGCCGGTCATGCTCACCGGCCTGGGGCTGTATGTGCTGGCCACGATCGGGTGCGCCCTTTCCCCCAGCCTGCCGGTGCTGTTGGCCTTCCGGGCACTCCAGGGAGCCTGTGCTGGTGCGGCCACCATCGTCAGCCGTGCGGTGATCCGTGATCTCTACAGCGGGCCCGAGGCTCACCGGTTGATGAGTCAGGTGATGATGATCTTCAGCATCGCCCCCGCCATCGCCCCGGTCGCCGGCGGCCTGCTGCTGGCCTGGGGTCCCTGGCCGATCATCTTCTGGGCCATCGCCGGCTATGGCGTGGCCATCGCCGTGGCCACCGCGATCGTCCTCCCGGAGACGCTGCCCCCGCAGGACCGACAGCCGCTGCGCCTCGCATCGATCGTCGCCGGTCTGCTTGAGGTCGCCCGCCACCCCGGGTTCGGGCGCCTGGCCCTGGCCACCACCTTCGTCTTCGCGGCCCAGTTCGTCTATATCGTCTCGGCCCCGATCATGATGGTGGACCTGCTGGGCAAGGGAGAGCAGGATTTCTGGATCCTCTTCGCCCCGCTGATCACCGGCATGATGCTCGGCGCGTGGCTCTCGGGACGCCTCGCCGGACGCGTCGACACCTCGGTGCTGGTGGACCGTGCCGTGTTGGCGGCGCTGATCGCCGCAGGCCTCAACCTCACGTTGATGTTGACCGTGCCGACGTTGCCGTGGGCCGTCCTGGGGCCGGCCTGCATTGCCTTCGCGGTCGCCATCGCGTTCCCGGTGCTGCAGCTGGCGATGCTCGATCTCTTCCCCCACCACCGCGGGTCGGCAGCGTCGCTGGCGACCTTCGCCAGCCTGGTCTTCAACGCCCTGCTCGCCGGGGCGATCTCACCGCTGGTGACCGGCTCGCTGACCGTGTTGGCGCTGTCCAGCACCGTGTTTGCGGTGGTGGGAGCCGGTTTCTGGCTCCTGCACCGCCGTCTCGAGTCAGTCGCTGGTCCCGCGGTCAGCCCGTGACGGTGACGCGCGACCCCATCGCCATGGCGCCGGAGCTCCACAGATAGTCCATCGCCGCGGTGGACAGGCGGGAACACCCGTGCGAGGCGGGATAGGTCGGGATCGAGGTCGACCCGTGCACTGCCCACCCGCGGTCGTAGTACATCGGGCGCCACATGTCCCCCAGCGATCCGTGTTGCCAGCCAGAGCTCCACGTCGAGTAGACCTTCCAGGATCCCTGGTTGGTGACCGCCCGATAGGTGTGTCCGTCGAGGGTGTAGGGCTCACCGTTGCCGGTGCTGGTGTTGAAGGCGTGGACGGTCTGGCCGCCGCGGACCACGAGGAGCAACTGTCGCCCCAGGTGGACCTCGATGCGGGTGCCGCCGCCACCCTTCGGCTGGGGCAGCGACCCGGACGCCACCGCGTTGCGGGTGAGCGGACCGACGACGCCGTCGGTGGCCAGCTGGTGGTGCTTCTGCGCAGCCCAGACCGCCTGCTGGGTGAGGTGCCCGAAGATGCCGTCCACGCTGCCGCACCAGTATCCAGTGTCACTCAGGTCGCTCTGCAACGAACTGACAGCGGTGCCCGTGTTGCCGCGACGCAGCAGCCGGGTGGACGCTGTCGCGGCCAGGGCGCTGCCACCCAGGGTGTTGCCCAGTGGCAGCAGAGCGGCTCCGGCGGCGACGCCCAGTCCCCCTCGCAGCAGCGTGCGCCGGTTCATTCGGGCATGCGTGATCGACGTCATGGCAGTTCCCCTTGCCTCGTGTGATTCCCCCGGGGGCCCATCTGGGCTCCCGTCCTGCCGGCCGCGGCCCCTGTCACGGTGGGACGCTTCCGGCCAGGAGCCCCTGCGGCTCCCTGTGTCTGTCATGACGCAGCGGGAGCCCCCATCGGTTGCACCTGCCAGCGAGAAAATGTGGTGGCAACCCGACGGGAGGTCGGGCGTGACAGGATCGGGCTATGCCGTCCGACAAGTCCCTCCGTGCCGTCCCGCAGGTGCGGTCGTGAGCCGCAGCGGGTGGACGCTGGTCATCGGGGCCATCGTGTTGTTGCTCGCCTGGTGGGGCCTGCGCATGCTCTGGTGGCGGATGAACTATATGGTCCCGGCATTCGGCCTGGGCCTGATCGCCGGCGTCGCCCTCACGCTCTGGCTGGTGCGCCCCCGGCGCTGAGCGCCGCATAGAGCAGGAGCACCGCGGCCACGATGGTCGCAAGCTGCCCACCCAGCAGAGTCAGGCCCGTCAGCAGGATGCCCAGGAACAGGGCGCCGCCGGCCACCAGCAGGAGGCGGGGCTGCACCCGGATCCAGGCGATGATCATCAGCACGAGCGCCCCGACCAGGAACACCCGGGCCACCGTGCCGTTGCCGCTCAACGCCTCGGAGCCGCCGGTCAGTCCCGGCGAGTAGAAGGAGCCGGAGCACCAGACCGTGCCATCACTGAAGTTCGGCATGCACGTGGAGCCGACGTACCACCCACCGGTGCTGAACTCGGTTGAGGTCGTCCAGGGCAGGCCGAGCGCGAGGACGATCAGCAGACCGGCAGCCAGGACCGCGACCCGCTGGCGGGTCGTGGCGAGCACGGGTCAGAGCTTCCGGTCGGGGCTCAGCAGGACCGCCGCCGTGGCGCACGCCGTGCCCAGGGTCACCAGGAAGGCCATGTTGGTGCTGATCGTCGGCAGCATCAACAGCGTCCAGAACAGCAGGAGACCACCGGCGCCGATGGCACCGATCGTCCAGCCCGCCCCCGACAATGCGGTCCGGGGCAGCAGCGCTGCGCCCTGGGCCAGCGCCATCAGGGTGGCGAAGCCGGCCCAGGTCCAGGTGTCGCTCCACAGCACCGAGTCGCGGCCGTCCATGTCGATCGAGATGCCGATCACCACGAGCAGGAGTGCCAGGACGTGCAGCACGATCCGCACGACGTCGCCGGTGGCCATCCCGCTGTTGCCAGACACCGGCGCGGTCGCCTGGCCGGTGTTGTGCTGCTGGCCCGTGCTGTGCTGTGGACCGGTGCTGTGCTGCTGGCCAGTGTTGTGCTGTTGAGTCTGCGGGCCGGAGATGCCGGGGCTGGCTGCTGGCTGGCCGTAGCCACCGCCCTGCGGCGGGGTGCCGGGCTGACCAAACCCACCCTGCTGCGGACCGCTGTGTTGCGAGTTGCCCTGTTGCGGGTTGCCCTGCTGTGGGTTGCCCTGCTGCCCACCAAACGCCCCCTGGCCTCCCTGTGGTCCCCACGGACCGGCCGGCGGCTGGCCCTGGGACTGGCCCGGTGCTGACTGGCCCGGTGCTGACTGGCCCTGGGACTGGCCAGGTGCCGGCTGACCCGACTGCGGGCCCCACGGGTGGCCCTGTCCCGGCTGTGGTCCGGTCTGATCGGTCACGGTTTTCCCCTTGGTGGTTCAACAGATGGTCTCAACACGCTCTGCAGGAGCCTACCGCTCGGCGGGTCGCGTTCTGGGACAGGCACCCCGCGCTGGCACTAGGTTGTCGACATGTATCCCACGCTGGGCGACCTCCTGGGCGTCGACCTGCCGATCGGCACCCACGAGTTCTTCGTGGGCCTCGGCGTCGTCGTGGGGCTCGTCGTGGTCGGCATCAGACTCCTGCAGACCGGGGCCGGCCGCGACGAGCGGATGCTCTGGATCGTTGCCGGCGCCCTCATCGGTGGCGCGGTCTTCATGCGACTGGGCACCTGGCTGCAGGACATCGACCTGCGGGACAACGCCTCGTTCGTCGAGCAGTGGCTCTATGGCAACCGCAGCATCCTCGGCGGCCTGGTCGGTGCCTGGCTCGGGGTGCACGTGGCCAAGGCGATCACCGGCTATCCCGCCCGGACCGGCGATCTCTTCGCGCCGGCCGTGGCGCTCGGCATGGCGGTGGGCCGGTGGGGCTGTCACCTCACCGAGCTGCCCGGCACGCCCAACCCGCTGGGTTTCGGCCCGGTCCTGGACCCGGCCACCGCGCAGCGGCTCGGTGGTGTCGCGGGGGTCCCGTTGCACGCCAGCCTGCTCTATGAGGCGGTCTTTCACGCGATCGCCTTCGGGCTTATCTGGTGGAGCCTGTCGCGGCGGCGGTTCCCGCAGGGTGAGACCTTCGTGCTCTACATCGCCTCGTATGCCGTGCTCCGCCTCCTCGTCGAGTTCGTCCGGGGCAATGAGGTGGTCTGGATGGGACTGAGTCGGCCCCAGTTGTTCCTCCTGGCGGTGGTTCCCCTCGTGCTCGCCCGGATCGCATGGCAGGCTCATCGCGGGGTCTATTCACGACAGGAGACACACAGCGTGGAGCAACAGCACGACAGCGCGGACTCACGGGCGGATCTGCCGGTGTCGCGGGAGGCCGGCAGATGAGTGCCAAGGTCGGCTCCGGAGCAGCCCTGCGGGACTTCCGGGTGCACCGCTATGTCAACGCCTTCTGCCCGCACTGTCACGAGGAGGCGCCGGACCGTCCGCTGGAGGACGTGCGCCGGCTCTCCGGCTGGCTCGCCGAGCGGGACGGCAAGATCTTCCTCGAGCGCGGCTGCCCCGACCACGGCTTCGTGCGCACCCTGTATGACGAGTCCGCGCAGATCCTGCGCTATCTGGAGGAGTGGACGGCCCCCACCAAGGAACACACCGCCGACGTGACGGGCAACTTCAAACCGGTCCCCTCGGCATACGCCGATGGGTTGCCCCAGATGCAGACCCAGCACACCTGCATCCTGCTCGAGGACATCACCGATCACTGCAACCTGAAGTGCCCCACCTGCTTTGCCGAGTCCGCCCCCGCCCTGGCCGCGACGGCGCCGCTGGAGGAGATCCTCGCCTCGATCGACACCCGGCTCTCGCGGGAGAACAACCGTCTCGACGTGCTGATGATCTCCGGTGGCGAGCCGACGCTGCACCCGCAGTTCGAGGAGCTCCTGGAGGCTGCGGTCGCCCGCCCGATCGTGCGGATCCTGGTCAACAGCAACGGGCTGCGGATCGCCCGCGACGACGCTCTGCTGGCGCTGCTGCGCAAGCACCGCGAGCGGGTGGAGGTCTATCTGCAGTTCGACGGGCTCACCGCGCAGGCCTCGAAGCACCACCGCGGCGCCGACCTGCGCCGGTTCAAGGAGTTGGCCATCCAGCGGCTCTCGGCGAACGGCATCTTCACCACGCTGACGATGACCGCCGCGCTGGGGGTCAACGACGAGGAGATCGGCGACGTGCTCGACCTGGGGCTGGCCACGCCCTATGTCGGGGGCGTGACCATCCAGCCGGTCTTCGGCTCGGGCCGCTCGGCCGGCATCGACGCGATGGAGCGGCTCACGCACACGGGGGTGCTCAGCCGGCTCGGCCCCCAGACCGATGGCCGGGTGACGTGGCAGGACCTGACCGCGCTGCCCTGCTCGCACCCGCACTGTTGCTCGGTGGGCTATCTGCTGCGCGACGACGCCGGTGAGTGGAAGTCGCTGGTGGCCCTGATCGGCCACGACCGGCTCAAGGAGTTCCTCGACCTGGAGCCGGACGTGCTGGCCAACCGGATCGCCGACCAGGAGCTGCCCGCGCAGTTGCGCCGCGTGGTCAAGGACAGCCTGCTGGACCTGCTCAGCGAGCAGTCCTCGTTGTCCCACCCCAACATCGGGTCCCTGTGGCGTGACATCTGCACCAACTGCGACATCGGCATCGGCACCCTGACCCGCCTGGCGACCGCTGGACTGCCCGGTGGCCAGGCCAAACTGCGCGCCATGTTGGGGGAACGGGTCCTGCGCGTCACCGTCAAACCGTTCATGGACATCAACACGATGATCGAGGAGCGGCTCACGCAGTGCTGCGTGCACGTGGCCACCGTCAATGAGCAGGACAACTCCCACCAGTGCGCGCCGTTCTGTGCCGTGCAGGCCTGGGCACCGCTGTCGCGCACCCGACTGTCGACCGCGACCGGTGGTCGGCGCAACCTGTTGGAGGCGACCACGTGAGTGCCACCTCGCGTCCTGCCGTTGAGCCCGGGATCCCGGGCACGCCGAGACCACCTGAGCAGGCGGAGCCCTTCGACCCGCTGCGCCTGTGCATCTTCGCGACCGTCGCGCTGCTGGGCTGGTTGGCCGGCCCCTTCGCGCTGCTGGTGTTCGCTGGCCTCGGTTTCGCGGGCTACTGGAAGGCCCGGCGAGCTGGGCTGACCCGCTCGAAGTGCCTCCTGCGCGACACCCGACTCGTCCTGGCCTACCTGGCGCTGCTCGTGGTGGCGGCCGGCGTCGGCATCTGGTGGGAGGTGCTCCGTGGCTGACGACCAGTCCCCCGACGAGCCGTTCGACCCCTATGCGCCTCCCCCGCCGGGACAGCAGGGCCCGCCGCAGGGTCAGGGATACGGCCCTCCCCCGCAGGGACAGCCCTACGGACAGCCGCCGCAGAGCCAGGGCGCCCCCGGGCACGGCTACTACTACCCGCAGGGCTACAACACGCCCTATGAGCCGCCGCCCAAGAAGTCGAGCCTGCCGCTGTGGTTGGGCGCCCTGCTGGGCCTGGTGGGCGTCTTTGCCGGGATCTGGGCCTCCACCCTGGTCAATCCCGACCTGTTCCCCTGGGTGTCGCTGGGTGGGCTGGTCGTGCTCGTCGTCCTCCTCGTGGTGCCCGCAACGAGACGCTGGGGGCTGGGTGTGCTGATCGGGGTGGCCCTGAGCATCCCCGTCGGGCTGATCATCTTCGCGGGGGTCTGCATCGCTCTCATCGCTGGCTATTCACAGACAGGATCCTGATGACACCACGCACCTATCGCACCTCGACAGGCACCCTGCTGGCGCATGACCAGGGCGCCCACGTGACGCAGTGGTGCGTGGGCGACTCACCGGTGGTGTGGGTGAGCGCACAGTCGGAGTATGCCGAGGGTCGGCCCATCCGCGGCGGTGTCCCGATCTGCTGGCCCTGGTTTGGTCCGGGCCGCTCCGGTGACATGCAGCCCAGTCACGGCTTCGCCCGGATCGCCCCGTGGCGCCTGGTGGGCGACGAGTCCGTCGACGGGGAGTCGGCCCGGCTGATGTGGGAGCTGACCGACCAGGACGCTCGTGGGCTGCCTGGGGCCGAGCACTTCCCCCACGCCTTCACCGCCAACCTTGAGGTCGTCGTCACCCACAGCGCCAGCATCTCGCTCACCGTGCGCAACGACGACACCCGTCCGTTCGACTACGAGGCCGCGCTGCACACCTATCTGCATGTCGGGGATGTCCGCCAGACCCGCTTGACCGGGCTGGACGGGGCGGCCTACTGGGACAAGGTGACCCAGTCCGCCGAGACCCAGCACGGCGACCTGACCTTCCGGGGTGAGACCGACCGGGTGCACACCTCTGACCGGGCGGTCGCGCTCCACGACCCCGTCCTCGAGCGCACCATCACCATCGACAAGGCAGGCTCCCCCACGACCGTGGTCTGGAACCCGTGGGCCGACAAGGCTGGCGCGATGTCAGACTTCGGTGACCAGGAGTGGACGCAGATGGTCTGTGTCGAAGCGGCTGCGGTGGGCAGTGACGCGGTGGGGCTGGAGCCCGGTGGTGAGCACACCCTGTCCACAATGTTCACGGTGTCCTCGCTGGATGAGTCATGATGGCTGCCGACAACCGCGCGAGCCGGAGGCACATGTGAACGATGATCGGTCCCAGGGTGGGGATGAGGACAACGCCCGGTTTGGCGCGACGCCCGCCGAGGGCAACGTCGGCATAGACCGGGGCAAGATCGTTGGCGACGCGATGGCGGTCACCGCCAAGTGGTCGCTGCGGTTCATCATCGTCTGCGCAGCCGCAGCCGTCCTGCTCTGGCTGCTGTCCAAGTTGTGGGTCGGGATCTTCCCCGTCATGCTCGCCCTCATCGTCTCCACGGTGCTGTCCGGCCCGGTGGGCTGGATGCGCCGCAAAGGGGTCCCCGCAGCCCTGGCCGCCGCAGTGACGCTGGTCGTCTCGCTCCTGCTCGTGCTCGGGACCCTCGCCGCCATCGCGCCGTCGATCATCGCCCAGACCGGCGACGTGGTCGACCGTGCCAGCGAGGGCATCGTCACGGTGCGCGAGTGGCTGGCCGGTCCCCCGGTCAACCTGGACAACGAGCAGCTGGACGGTGCCATCAAGGAGGCGACCGGCTGGCTGCAGGAACGCGCCAGCGACATCGCCTCCGGTGTCTTCACCGGTGTCTCCGCGGTCACCTCAGCCTTCGTGACGCTGGCGCTGGTCCTGGTGTTGACCTTCTTCTTCATCAAGGACGGACCGACCTTCCTGCCGTGGGTGCGGCGCAATGCCGGTCGCACGGCCGGGCAGCACCTGACCGAGATGCTCACGCGGGTCTGGGTCACCCTCGGCGGGTTCATCCGCACCCAGGCCATCGTGAGTGCCGTCGACGCCTTCTTCATCGGCCTCGGGCTGGTGATCCTCTCGGTGCCGCTGGCGCCCGCACTGGCGATCCTGACCTTCATGGCCGGCTTCATCCCCATCGTCGGCGCGTTCGTGGCCGGGGCGCTCGCCGTGCTGGTGGCGCTGGTGTCCAATGGGTGGGTCACCGCACTGTGGGTGCTGGGCATCGTGCTGCTGGTCCAGCAGATCGAGGGCAACGTGCTCCAGCCGTTGCTGCAGAGCCGCACCATGAAGATGCACCCGGTGATCATCCTGCTGTCGGTGGCTGCCGGTGGCACGCTGTTCGGCATCCCCGGGGCCTTCCTGGCCGTCCCCGTCGCGGCGTCGGTCGTGGTGGCGCTGCGCTATGTGTCCGAGCAGATCGACCTGCGCACGGGTGATCTTGATCCGTCGGACCTGAAACTTGCGACCCCGGAGGGGGCGATGACCACGCGCCAGGGTGTCGAGGCCGGTCGGCGCACCCGCGAGGAGTTGGAGCGGGCAGGCACCGAGGAGTTCGTCGTGGGCCAGGACCCCGATGCGCCGGCCAGTGCTCCCTCACGCTCGAGCGGCTCTCCGTTGCTGGGCCGACTCCACCGCCGCAAGCGCCGCCGCTGACCACTGGTCAGCAGTCGCGCACAAGCAGCAGGGCCGCACCGGCATCCGGTGCGGCCCTGCTGGGTGTCGAAGGTCAACTCAGTCCCTGGTGGTGTCCTTCCAGGCGTCCTTGACGTTCTCGCCGGCCTGCTTCGTGTTGGCCTTGGCCTGATCGACCTGGCCCTCCGCCTGCAGCGAGTTGTCATCGGTCGCGTCACCGAAGGCTTCCTTGGCCTTGCCCTTGGCTTCTTCGGCCGCGTTCTTGATCTTGTCGCCGATACCCATGCGCAACCTCCTGGTCGATGAATAGCTACCCGTCCACACTCACCCGCCGCGGGTCGGACCGCAACTCGAACGCGCTCCCCCCAGCCGACCGAGCGCGCGAGCCCCTGACTCCGGACAGCACCGAGCGCGCGAGCCCCTGACGCTGGGCAGCACCGAGCGCGCGAGCGCCTGACGCTGGGCAGCACCGAGCGCGCGAGCGCCTGCTGATCCGGCGCCCCGAGACCACGGCGAGGCGACGGGGCGCCCAGCCCCTCGGCATACCCGGATTGGGGCTCTGACCTGCGGATTGGCGCACCAACCAGTGGGTTCGCTAACATGTAGGGCTATCCCCACTGAAGGTGTCTCCGCGAGGCCGGATCGCCGGACCGCGCCGTCTCACTGCGCGTCCGACCGGCACCTGTGGTTGGGAACACTGCGCTCGTCCAGAGCGTTGACACCTACAGTCCGCCAGCATGTATGACCGTGTTCACCGACACGATGGGAGTTCGACATGGCCGAGAGGTCCCTACGAGGCACCAACCTTTCCTGGTTGTCCTTTGAGAGTGATGAGGGCGTCACCTTCTCCGAGCGACAGATGGTCGCCTACACCTGTGACGATGGGCACGTGACCGAGCTGCCCTTCTCCGTCGAGGCCGAGATCCCACCGATCTGGGAGTGCCGCTGCGGCAAGGATGGCAAGCTCAACGACGGCCCCGAGCCCGAGCTGAAGGCCACCAAGGCCCCGCGCACCCACTGGGACATGCTCCTGGAGCGTCGCTCCATCCCCGAGCTCGAGGAGCTCCTGGAGGAGCGTCTGGCCCTGCTGCGCGAGAAGCGCGGCGAGAAGCCCCGTCGTCGGCGCACTGCCTGACGCACACACCACACAAAAGGCCCACCCGGCCCTGAGCGGGTGGGCCTTTTGTGTGCCCGCACGGCGGTCGTTGGCCCGATTCCGCCGTCCAGCTGCGCGTCGTATGAATCACGGTCGCTGGTGCGGAATCGGTGTGACCACATCCGTGCTCTGACCCCCGACACGCCGCAACGATGTCGGCACCGTGCAGGACACGCCGGTGGTGACTGGCGGGAGGCTCAATGCTCCGGTGGTGAGTGGCGGGAGGCTCAGCGGCTCCCGCGGGGTCGTGGGTGGCTCAGCGCTCCGGCGGTGGGTCCTCGTCGATGATCTCGCCCTCGATGATGTCATCGCCCCGGCGTGTGCTGCCGGTAGGTCCGGAGGCACCTGGCGTGCCAGGCCCCGGTCGATAGCCACCCGGTGCCCCGGCCCCAGGAAAGCCGGTGACGGTCATCGGAGGCATCCGGCTGCCGATCAGCACGGCCAACAGGCGACGGCTGATGGTGCGAGTGAACGGCAGGATCAAGAAGATCCCCACCACGTCGCTGAGGAAACCGGGGATCACCAGGAACAGCCCGCCGAGCAGCACCAGGCTCGCGTCAGCCAACTCGCGGCCGGGCATCTTGCCGGTGTCGACGGCCTGGCGCAGGGCCTTCCAGGTGCGGCCACTCTCCCGGCGCACCAGGTAGAGGCCCGCCACGACGAACAGCACGAGCAGGCCGAGGGTCCACCAGGGCCCGATGGCGTTGCCAACGGCGATCAGGACAACGATCTCCAGCAGCAGGAGCAGCAACAGGCCGGCAAAGATGAAACGCAGTCGACGAGGGGCTCGACGGTTGCGCGGTGGCCGGCCGAGACCGGGACCCCCTCCGGCGCCACCGTGACCAGCCCCACCCGAACCAGACCCAGACCCGCCAGATCCAGACCCGCCGCTGGGCCGGACGGGGCCGCTCAGTCCGTCAGCTCGTGCCATGTCGCACCTGTTCTCACCCGACGGCCGAGTCCCTGAGTGGCCGTGACCACCTGCCCACCGCGACGCTGCAGCCCCCAGAGGGTGACGCTGCTCAGGGCCTCACGCACGATGCTGCCGTCCATCTTGGACGTGCCCTCGGTGCGCTCCACAAAGTCGATCGGCACCTCCACGACCCGCAGCCCACGGTCGACAGCCCGCAGAGTGAGGTCCACCTGGAAGCAATAGCCCGCCGAGGCCACCCCCTCGAGGTCCATCGTCTGCAGGGCACTGGTCCGATAGAGCCGATAACCGGCGGTGGCATCACGCACCGGGATGCCGAGGGCGGCGCGGGTGTAGAGATTGGCTCCGCGGCTGAGAATGTTGCGCCGGTGCGGCCAGTTGTGGGTCGCTCCCCCGGGCACCCAGCGCGAGCCAATGACCAGATCAGCATCCTGGGCCGCGGCCAGGATGCGGCCGAGCTGCTCCGGCAGGTGCGAGCCGTCCGCGTCCATCTCCACGACCGCGTCATAACCGTGCTCGATGGCCCACGCAAACCCAGCCAGATAGGCCCGTCCCAGTCCTTGCTTGCCCTCCCGGTGCATGACCTGGACCCGCGGGTCCTGCGCGGCCAGGGCATCGGCAACGGCGCCGGTCCCGTCGGGGCTGTTGTCGTCCAACACCAGGATGTCAACGGGTGGTGTCTGTGCCCGCACCCGCGTGATGACACCGGGAAGGGAGTCCTTCTCGTTGAAGGTGGGGATGAGGACGAGGACCCGCCCCGGGGTGTTGCTCATGGTCTGACTGGCCCTGCCTTGCCGGTGGATGGAGGATCGGCGCCGCGGCGCCTCACTGTCCAGCCTAACTGTTGCGACGCCGCAGAACCGCGCCCGCGAGCAGCACGACCAGGCCGATCAGGGCCACTCGCTCGGGCCACGGGCCCAGCTGGACTGCCAGCGTCAGGTCCGTGCGCCGCGGCACGGAGCCGCTGATGATGTCCTGGGTGAACAGCTCGGTCTTGTCGACCACGCTCCCGTCGGGCTGGATCACACCGCTCACCCCGACGGTGCTCACGTGCACCACGGGCCGGGCCAGCTCGACGGCCTTGACCCGTGAGGCGGCGAGCTGTTGCTCCGACTCGTCGGTGAAGCCGAAGGTCGCGTTGTTGGTGGGCACGAAGAGCACCTCGGCCCCCTCGCGCACGTTCTCGCGCATCAGGTCATCGACCACGACCTCGAAACAGATGGCGATGCCCAGGACCAGGTCCCCACTCGCGACCGGCACAGACATGACCCCCGGCTCGTCCCCGGCGGCGAAGTCCCGGGCGACCAGATCGACCTTGTCGCTGAAGAGCCGGAAGAAGTCGCGATAGGGGATGTACTCCGCGAACGGCACGGGCCGCTGCTTGATATAACGATCGACCACCCCCTGCCCCGGCAGATAGAGCAGGCTGGCATTGCTGACGTGATTCTCCGGCTCGCGCAGCACGCCGCCGACGATGAGCGGCACGCCGACCGCGTCCAGCGCCTCGTTGATGACGGTCGCGGCATCCGCGTTGCGCAGCGGGTCGATGTCCGAGGAGTTCTCCGGCCACAACACCAGGTCCGGCTCCGGGAGCTCCCCCGCCTCGACCAGCTCGGCGGCGCGCTTGGTCGTGGCGACGTGCATGTCCAGGACGGCGCGGCGCTGGGCATTGAACTCCAGGGTCATCTCCGGCACATTGCCCTGGATCCCGATCACCTGCAGCGGCTCACCGTCGATCGGGCGCGGGATCAACAGAGGGCCGAGCAGCAGCGCGAGCGCGGCCAGGGCTGCGGTCGGGGTCTGCCAGGCCAGCCGTATGCCGTGGCGCCCCTTCTCCCCCGGCGTGCCAGTGTGCGAGGGCCTGGTCAGCAGTAGCTGCGCCACCAGCGCGAGCAACCCGCCCACGAGCGAAGCCACGAACGTCACCCCCGGCGTGCCCAGCACGGACGCGACCGCCAGCAGGGGCGCATCGGCCTGGCTGAAGGCGACCCGCCCCCACGGGAAACCGCCAAAGGGCGTTGTGGACCGCGCCAGTTCGCTGACCACCCAGGCCAGCGCGACGGTCAGCGGGCGCACCCCGCGGCGTTGCAGGAAGCCGCAGACGGCGCCGATGCCCGCGATATAGAGCGCCTCGAGCACCGACAGAGCCATCCAGGGAAGGGACCCGACGAAGATGCCGGTCCAGGACAGCAGCGGGACAAAGTAGGCCAGCCCGGCGACCAGGCCCAGGCCGAACCCGCGCCAGAAGCCCACCCCGACAGTGGCCAGAGCCAGGGCGCCGATGCCGAGATAGGCCATCCACCACAGGTCGTGCCCGGGGAAGGCGAGCCAGAGAGAAAGCCCCGCGGCGACGGAGAGGACCAGGCGGAGCAGCACCACGTCAGCCTAAGTGAACATGACCCCGAACCAGCCCTCGGATCCGGCAGATCAGGCAGTGCGCCGGTTCCGTCGCTCCCGCACGCTGGTCGCCAGGTCGGACAGGACCTCGGTGGTGGTCTCCCAGGCCATGCAGGCATCGGTGACCGACTGCCCGTAGGTCAGGCCGCTGGGTGCCGGCTCCTGCTTGCCGGCGACCAGGAAGCTCTCCAGCATGACCCCGACGATGGTGTCGTCACCGCCAGCAACCTGGGCACCGATCTCGCGGGCCACCTCGGCCTGACGCACGTGGTCCTTGCGGCTGTTGCCGTGGCTGGCGTCGATGACCAGGCGTGGCTCCAGACCAGCCCGCTCCAGCAGGGCCCGCGCCGCAGCAACAGACGCGGCGTCGCTGTTGGGTTCGTTGCGTCCACCGCGCAGGATCACGTGGCCGTCCGGGTTGCCGTCGGTCTCCACGAGGGCGGCCCGCCCCTCCTCGTCGACGCCGAGGAAGGTCTGCGGAGCAGCGGAGGCGACACACGCATCGACGGCGACCTGCACGCTGCCGTCCGAGCCGTTCTTCAGACCGACCGGCATGGACAGGCCAGAGACGAGCTGGCGGTGCACCTGGGACTCCACCGTGCGGGCCCCGATGGCGCCATAGCTGACGGTGTCGGCAATGTATTGCGGCGTCGTGGTCTCCAGGTATTCACACCCGGCCGGCAAACCGGTCTCGAGCACACCGAGCAGGACCTGACGGGCCAGGCGCAGACCGCGGGGGATGTCATAGCTGCCATCCAGGTCCGGGTCGTTGATCAGGCCCTTCCAGCCGGTGGTGGTGCGGGGCTTTTCAAAGTAGACCCGCATCACCACCACAAGGTCATCTGCCAGGTCATCAGCCAGGGTCTTGAGTCGGCGGGCATAGTCGATCGCGGCTCCCGGGTCGTGCACGGAGCAGGGCCCGACCACCACGAGCAGGCGGTCGTCGTCCCCGCGCAGGACAGACTGGATCTGCCCACGGGAGCTGTCCACGAGGGTGGCCAGCTCATCGGGCAGCGGCTGCTCGCTGAGGACCTGCGTCGGCGTCGGCAGGGGCTCCATGCGCCGGACCCGCAGGTCATTGGTGCTGGTGCGTCGCGTCGTGGCGCTGGGGGTGACGCTCATCGGGGTTCCTCCTGATCTGGAGGCGGTGCGCACCTGCTGTCCCGGAGCGCTCCGCCTGTGAATAGCGGAGGGCGCGGACCACATGGTCCACGCCCTGGGTCGGCTCCGGTTGCGCGCGTCAGATGATCTTCGCGCCGGCCGGAGCCGACCCAAAGAGCCAATACTGCGCAGCGGTGGTCATGCGATGAGGATACACACTGCTCACGGTCAAGGGGGCATCGGGTGACGAGGCGAAGAGGGCATGAGTCAGGGCCCGTGCGCCGTTGGTGCCGAGCCCACCGCAGCGGGATGCTGCTGATGGTCCCGTTGTCTACTGAGCGACCGGGCCCTGACTTGTCCACCATCATGCTCAAACGACCGTCCAGGAGCGCAATCCAGGCGTTGGCACACGCTCTTGTGGAGCGGACGCCCGACTGCGGTCTGGGGCGGTCGCGTGGCTCCGGGGGCACCGGAACCAGTTGCGGACCTGAGGGCTAACTTAGCCCTCAGACGCGCTCTGTCAAACGGGCGCTGACCTGCAGGTTTGTGCGTTATCGCAGGTCATCGGCACCGCCGTCAAGTCAATTTCATCGACGAACGGCAGGCCTCCCCCGGCGTGTCGCCGACGACACGCCGGTGAGCGGTCAGTCATCTGGTCTTCACCGGCGCGCCGCCGTGCGTTAGCCGCCGGCGGGTGGCACGACGACGACGCCGCGGGCCGTGGTGGCCACGACCGGAGGGTCGAGCACGTCAGCGGCCGATCCCCCGCGCTCCGCGTCGCCGCGCGCGGTGACGCGGACCTCAAACTCCATCTCGCGGCTGCGGGAGCCGACCCGGACCAGCGTGGCCGCGATCTCCAGGCAGTCACCGGCGCGGACCGGGGCGAGGAACTGGACGTCGGAGTAGGACGCAAACAGCCCCTCGTCCCCGTCCGTGCGGATGCACAGCTCGGTGGCGACGTCGCCGAACAGCCCGAGGCTGTAGGCGCCGTCGACCAGGTTGCCGGCGTAGTGCGCGTGGCTGAACGGGACATAACGGGAGTGGACGACGCTGTCGCCGACTGAGGCGGTCACTGCTGCTCCTGAGGGGCTGTGGGACGGGTGGTGGCGTCGCCAGCGCGCTGGGCGACGGCGTGGACGAGATAGGAGGCGACCTCCGAGGGGGTGGTGCCCTTGCCGAAGATCCGGTCGACCCCGAGCACGGCGGAGCTGCCCTCCTCAAACCGGGGACCCCCGGCGATCAGCAGCGGCACGGTGCCGGCCGGATAGGCCTCGCGGAAGGCAGCGGACATGGCGGTGGTGTTGTGGATGTGGGCGTCGCGCTGCGTGACGACCTGGCTGACCAGCACCGCGTCGGCCTGCTCCTCGCGAGCACGCTCGACGAGCTCGGGGACCAACACCTGGGCACCGAGGTTGACGACCTTGACCTCGGAGTAGTACTCCAGCCCCTTCTCCCCCGCGAAGCCCTTGATGTTGAGGATGGCGTCGATGCCGACGGTGTGCGCGTCGGTGCCGATGCAGGCACCGACCACGACCAACGGCCGCCGCAGCGTCTTCTTGATGGTGGTGTTGATCTCCTTGGCCGACAGGAGCGGGAAGTCGCGCTCGATGACCTCGACCTTGTCCAGCTCGACCAGGTGGCTCACGCTGCCATAGACGACGAAGAAGGTGTGGCTGTCGCCCATCGCCTTGGCGTGCACCAGCAGCGCCGGTGACATCCCCATCTTGGCCGCCAGCTGCAGCGCAGCACCCTCGGCCCGCTTGTCGTGCGGGATCGGCAACGTGAAGGAGACCTGGATCATCCCGTCGCCGGTCATGTCGCCGTAGGGCCGGATCACCGACCCCTGCTCTGTGCTGCTCACTTGCCCTCCTCCAGCAGTGTCGTGGCCGGGTTGTCATAGTCGTCGGCCTTGCGCGCCACACCCTCCAGGCCCTTGCCCTGGTCGGCGGGGCGCTTCATGTGCCCGAAGGTGCCGTCGGCGATCGCCTCCAACAGCGGGGACCAGCCGCGGGTCGGCGGACGGGTCGACATCTCATCCATCAGCGCGATCGCCTCGCCCAGCACGTGCCGTGCCCGGGTCTGGATGAAGCCGTCGCGCGGCGGGTGGAAGTCCTCGACGAGCCCACCGGCGGAGTTCAGGACGTAACGCACGTTCTGCAGCGCCAGGTCGCGGTCGGACAGGAACGGCGTCACGACCGCCTCGGTCATCATCCCGACCAGCAGGATGGACTGGCCGGTCATCGCCCCCGCGAGGTTGAAGAAGCCGTCCAGCAGATAGCCCTTGAAGATGTCACCGGTCATGTGCTTGGTCGGCGGCATCCACTTCAGCGGCGCGTTCGGGAACAGGTGCCGTGCCAGCAGGGCGTGGGCGAGCTCCATCCGGAAGCTGTCGGGCAGGTCCGGGTTGATCTCAAAGGCGTGCCCGAGCCCCAGCTGCCAGTCCTCCAGCCCCGCTTCCTTGCCGAAATACTCGTTCATCAGCTGGGAGACCGTGACGGTGTGGGCGGCGTCGACGGCGTCAGCGGTGGTGAGGTAGTTGTCCTCGCCCGTGTTGATGATGATCCCGGCCCGGGCGTGGATCTGCCGGGAGAACCGCTGGTCAACGAAGGTGCGGATGGGGTTGATGTCGCGGAACAGGATGCCGTACATCGAGTCGTTGAGCATCATGTCGAGCCGCTCGAGCCCGGCCAGGGTGGCGATCTCGGGCATGCACAGCCCGGAGGCGTAGTTGACCAGCCGGATGTAGCGGCCCAGCTCCTTGCCGACCTCGTCCAGCGCCGCACGCATCAGCCGGAAGTTCTCCTGGGTGGCATAGGTGCCGGCGAAGCCCTCGCGGGTCGCCCCTTCGGGCACGTAGTCCAGCAGCGACTGCCCGGTGGAGCGGATGACGGCGATGATGTCGGCGCCCTCACGCGCGGCGGCCTGGGCCTGCGGGATGTCCTCGTAGATGTCGCCGGTGGCCACGATCAGATAGATCCACGGCCGCTGCTTGGGGTCGCCCAGCCTGGCGATCTGCTTGTCCCTGGCGGCCCGTTGGCGATCAATGCGCCGTATGCCGGGGCGCACCGCGGCCATCGCGGCCCGTCGGGCGCGGGTTGCCTCCCCCTTCTGCTCGGGGATCTGGAAGGTCACCGCCCCGGCGGAGGCTTTCTGCGCCAGGGTCAGCAGATCCGGTGCCTCGTCACGGCGCAGCGCGTCCCACACCGGTGTGGTCACCCCGTGCTCGATGCCCACCTGGTCGCGGACCGCATCGACCAGGTGGTTGACCCACGGCACCCGCTCGTGGTCGGCGCCGGACAACCCGGCCAGGCGCAACGTTGCGCGCTCGACCGAAACCGTCGTGTGCGAGGTGGCCATCGCCACGACGGGCTTGCCCAGTCGGGCCGCGTGGGAGCGGGCCCTGCGGATGCCTGCGCGGTCCAGTTCCAGGACCTTGGGGGTGCTCACTCAGACTCCTTCTCGATCGAACGTGATGTGCCCGTCGACGACGGTCAGCCGCGCGACAGGAAGGGGGAGGTCGGGCTCGGCGCCCAGGTCCGGCAGTCCGTCCGTGGTGACCGGAAGCTCGCCGTCGGGGGTGTCCCAGATGACATAGGAGGCGGGGCCACCGACCACCAGGGAGCCGCCGGGGCGAGCGGCCAAGTCATAGCCGCCCACCGTGTGGGCCTGCACAGCCTCGGTGACGCTCAGCCGCTGGTCCGGGTTGTGGTGCCACACGGCATACTGCACGGCCTGCCAGGGGTCCATCCGGGTGACCGGACTGTCCGATCCCAGGGCGAGCCGGACGCCCGCGTCCACCATGGAGCGCAGGGGGACGGTGGCGAGGGCGCGGTCCTCCCCCAGCCGTGCGGCATACATGTCCTCCGTGCCTCCCCACAGGCCGTCGAACGCGGGCTGCACACTGGCCCAGATCCCGAGGTCAGCCATGGTGGCGAGCACCTCAGCGTCGGGCAGCTCCACGTGCTCCCAGCGGTGCCGTGCGGCGACCATCGCCTCCCGGCCCACCACCTCGGCAGCCTGGCGGAAGCCCTCGGCCATCGTGTGCAGGGCGGCGTCGCCGATCACGTGGCCACCGGCCTGCAGCCCCGCGCGGGTGCACGCGATGACATGCTCCGCGATCTCCTCGGCGCTCAGATAACCAAAGCCGTGGCCGGGCTCGTCCAGGTAGGGCTCCAGCACATGGGCGGTCCGGGACCCGAAGGAGCCGTCCGCGCACAGGTCGCCGGCCAGGCCAGCGACGCCGAGGAACTGTCCGAGGTCTGCGGCCTGGGCCTGGTCGGTGACCAGCTGACCCCAGTAGGCCACTGTCGCGGTGCGGGCCGGACGCTGCCCGGCCTCCAGCACGTGGCGCACGTCCGCAAACGAGGTGAGGTGATCGGCGCCGGTCTCATGGACCAGCCCGATGCCCCGCTCTGCGGCCGCGCGCAGGGCCAGATCGAGATAGTGCTCGCGGTCGGCGTCGGTCATCGCCGAGGTGAAGGCATTGGTGACGGCCGCGAAGGCGTCACGGGTGACCACCCCTGTGCCGTCCCAGCCGTCCATCCCGTGCACGCGCGCGACGGCGGCCATCGCCGAGGACACGCTCGCCGAGTGGGCGTCGACGCGGGGCATGTAGACCACGCCGCCGTAGGTCGCCCTGTCCAGCTCCCGGGCCGTGACGGGGCGGCCCTCGACCCACTTGGTCTCGTCCCAGGAGTGGGCATAGACCGGCCGTCCGCGCAGGTGGCGGGCGGCGGACTCGACCAGTCGCAGGGCCTCGCCCACCGACCGGGTCTTGGACAGGTCGATGCCGTCCAGCCCCTGGCCGGTCATCGTCAGGTGCACGTGCGCGTCGCTGAAGGCCGCCGTGACCAGGGCACCGTCCAGATCGACGATGCGGTCGGCGCTGTCCTCGTGCGCCTGCGCTGCGCCGTCGTCCCCGACCCAGGCGATCGTGCCGTTGCGGGACAGCAGGGCCTGCGCGCCGTCGTGGCCGTGCAGGCGCCCGCCGCGCAGCAGGATCGTGGGGACGTCGGTGACCTCGGGGTCTGGCTGTGTGCTCACAAGGCCCTAGTCTGCTCCCCCGCGAGGCGGGACTCGAACAGTGCCCGCACGCCGGGCGTGGTCCGCAGCAGGTCCAGAGCCAGCTCCGCGTGCCCGGGCACGTAACCGTTGCCGACCAGCATCCGCACATCGGCCGCCAGACCCTCGGCCCCGAGGGCCGCGGCGGCGAAGTTGGTGGCCATCGAAAAGAAGATGACGGTGCCGCCCTGGGCCGTCGCCAGGATCGCCGGCTGCTCACACCCCGGGACGTCGACGCAGACCACGGTCACGTCGGCCGGTCCCCCGGCCTCCTCGACGGCACCGAGCAGACCCAACGGGGAGCGGGCATCGGCGATCGCCACGACATCGGCCAGGCCGCTGCCCTCGAGCAGGTCCGCCTCGCGCTGGAAGGGCACGACCGCGATCCGCCGGGACGCGCCCGCGACACCGGCCGCGGCCAGGGACAGCGAGCCCGACTTGCCGGCACCACCGAGGACCGCCACCACCGGCGCCTCGCCGGTGCGCTCGCGGTGGTCGGCGATGACGCGGGAGACCAGCGCGGGTGCGCCACACACGTCCATCACCATCAGGGCGAGCTCGGGCTCGAGGTCCTCGGGGAGGACCGCTGCGATGGAGCGACCGAACAGGATGGCGTGGCCCCGCGCCGGGACCCGCTCCCCCAGCCCGTCCCAGCGCTCCAGGCCGTCGGTGATCTGCAGCGGGGTCAGTGACAGTGACACGAGGGTGGCGACGTCGTCCCCGACGCTCAGGCCCAACGGGCTGTCCGGTCCGACCTGCGCGACACGCCCGATGAGCATGCCTCCCGATCCGGTGACCGGGTTCTGCATCTTGCCGCGCGTGGCGATGATGTCGAGCACCTCGGCCCGCACGGCCGCGCCGTCCACCGCTCCCCCGCTCGTGTGCTTCTCGGCGAGCTGGCGATAGGAGGCGGCGTCCAGATTGAGCACGTCGACATCGATGCGCACCTCATCGGCGCCGATCTCGGGGCTGGCGTCGAGGCGCCGGGCGGCCTGCGGCAGGCTCAGCGCGTCGCCGGTCGGCTCCAGGACACGATGCAGTCCGACGGGACTGGTGGCTGTCATTCGTCCTCCGTTTGGCAACATTTTCGGGACATCATCCGGTGGATGCTCGCATTCACCGCAAGATATCCGTAGCATGCCATGTATGAGCAGTCTGATCGAGCAGCCCTACCGTTACCAGCAGCGAGAGTTGGTGGAGCCGGACTGGACGCGCTTCCCCGGGTGGCGTGACGTCACTGCGGAGGAGTGGGCCAGCGTGCAGTGGCAGCGGGCCCACTGCATCAAGAACATCAAGCAGATGCGCGAGCTGATGGGCGACCTGCTCACCGATGCGTTCTATGCCGACCTGGAGCGCGACCAGGCCGAGCGGGCGACGATGTCGATGCTGCTGCCGCCGCAGATGATCAACACGATGGTCTCGGAGATGACCTGGGCCGATGGCACGATGCCTGCGGCCGGTGAGGCGTTCACCGCCGCGTTCTATGCCGACCCGGTGCGCCACTACATGCTGCCGGTCTTCTCCGACCGGCGCGCCGACTGGCCCTCGCACCCCAACTCCCAGCGCGACTCGCTGCACGAGCACGACATGTGGGTGGCCGAGGGGCTGACCCACCGCTATCCGACCAAGGTGCTGGCCGAGCTGCTCCCGACCTGTCCGCAATACTGCGGTCACTGCACCCGCATGGACCTGGTGGGCAACTCCACGCCCCAGGTCACCAAGCTCAAGCTGGCCGGCAAGCCGATGGACCGCCACGAGGCGATCATCGACTATCTCAAGCGCACGCCCACCGTCCGGGATGTTGTCGTCTCCGGCGGTGACGTGGCCAACATGCCGTGGAAGAACCTCGAGTCCTTCATCGACCGGGTGCTCGATGTCGAGAACATCCGCGACATCCGCCTGGCCAGCAAGGCACTGATGGGTCTGCCCCAGCACTGGTTGGCCGACGACACCGTCGAGGGCGTGGCCCGGGTGTCCGCCAAGGCTCGCAGCCGCGGGGTCGGTCTGGCCATCCACACCCACGTCAACGCCGCGCAGTCGGTCACGCCGTTGGTCGCCGATGCCACGAAGGCGATGCTCGACGCGGGCATCCGCGACGTGCGCAACCAGGGCGTGCTGATGCGCGGCGTCAACGCCACGAGCGAGGACCTGCTCGACCTGTGCTTCGCGCTGGCCGACGGTGCCTCGATCACGCCCTACTACTTCTACATGTGCGACATGATCCCGTTCGCCGAGCACTGGCGCACCTCGCTGGCCGAGGCCCAGGACCTGCAGCACTCGATCATGGGCTATCTGCCCGGCTTTGCCACCCCCCGCATCGTCTGCGACGTCCCGTTCGTCGGCAAGCGGTGGGTGCACCAGGTCGACTCCTACGACACCGAGCGCGGCATCTCCTACTGGCGCAAGAACTACCGCACCTCGATCGAGTCCGAGGACGTCGACGTCACCAGCGCCGAGTATGTCTACTACGACCCGATCTACACCCTGTCCACCGAGGGACAGGCCTGGTGGCGTCAGCACAGCGACGCCGCTGGCACCCACGAGGCGGCCACCGCAGCAGCGCAGGCCTCCCGGGCGACCTCGGTGGCGCAGCTCGACTAATCTGGAGGATCGTGGGCAAGTCCAGGGGCAGTGGTGGCACGCCGGCCACGGTGATGCTGGAGCGTGCCGGGGTCGCCTTCACCCCGCACACCTACGAGCACGACCCTGCGGCTGAGTCGTTTGGCCTTGAGGCCGCGCAGGCCCTCGGCGTGGATCCCGAGCAGGTCTTCAAGACCCTGTTGGTGTCGGTGGACTCCGGCCTGGGTGTCGGCATCGTGCCCGTGGACCGGCAGCTGGACCTCAAGGCGATCGCGTCGGCGCTGGGGGCCAAGAGGGCCGTCATGGCCGACCCGAGGGTCGCCGAGCGCACGACCGGTTATGTGGTCGGGGGCATCAGCCCGCTGGGACAGAAGAAGGCCCTGCCCACCGTGCTCGACGCCACCGCGTCGGCGTTCGCCACGGTCTTCGTCTCCGGGGGCAAGCGCGGCTTCGACCTCGAGCTGTCTCCCGAGGACCTCGTGCGACTCACCCGAGGGACGCTCGCCGCGATCTCCCGCTGACCGTTGACACATGCAGCGATGGCACACGCAGCGGCCCCTGCCAGTTCACCGGGCAGGGGCCGCCGTATGCCGTGGGCTGGCTAGCGCTGGATCGTCACCGGCGCGGCACTGACCTCCTGACCGTCGAGGGTCAGGGTCACCACGAGCTGCACCTCGCCGATCCCGCGGGGCAGGCCACGGATCACGCCCTTAAACTGCCCTCCGGCCCAGCGGAGCGCGTCCGGTCCGGTCAGCACCTCACCGTCCTGCAGGGCGGTCACGGTGGCGCCCTCGGCCTGGTGCGGCGCACCGTCGGCGTCGGTGACCGTGACGCTGACCGGCAGGACGGCGCCCTTGCCCGTCACGCTGACGGCGACGTCCAGGGCGTGCGAGTGGACGGTCCGCTCCTGGGTCACCGTGTTGCCGAGGGCATCGGTGGCCGTCACGGTCAGCGTGTTGTCCCCCTCGACCAGGGTGACGGGTGCCTCGAAGTTCCCGTCCTCGGTGACCGACACCTCGGTGCCGTTGACCTGGACACTGACCGGATCGGCATACAGGTCGGTCGTGCTGCCGGTCACCACCAGCTCGGTCTCCAGGACGTGGCTGCCGTCCTCGGGTGACCAGGTGAGCTCGGGGGCGGTGGTGTCCAGCGTGACCACGAGCGGCTCCGAGGGGGTGCTGCCCGCAGCGTTGGTCGCCAGGGCCACCACCTCGTTCGGACCCTCGGTGAGCGGGATCGTCGCCGCGAAGGCACCGTCCGCGTCCGGCGTGACCGAGCCGACCTCGGTGTCGTCCACCGTGAGCGTCACCGCGTCCGCGTCGGGCGCGACGCCCGAGACCTCCACCTCCGCGGTGGCAACCAGCGCCTCCTCAGTGGTCAGGCTGGGCGGGACCGGCGGGGCCAGCTGCGCGTCGTCCACCCAGTCCAGGGCGTTGAGGAGCAGCGTCTCCGCATCCTCGGTCCAGCCGAGGTCCGGCCCCTGGAACGGCGAGACGGCAAGGAAGGACAGCACCAGGTGCACATCGGTGGTGCCCTGGAACGCGACCGTGACGCCCGGCCCGGAGGCGGTCGGGCCATCGGCACCGTCGACGGCGATCTCGGCCAGGACCTCACCAGGATGGGTGTCCAGGAGCGCGTAGTAGCCACCGTCGGCCAGCACCTGTCCGGGATCCGACAGCCCCGCGAAGAGCGGGTGCTCCGGGGCCGTGGTGGTCAGGCTCACGGGACCGTCGCCATAACCCTCCGTGCCCACCTGATAGCCCAGGTCGTCACCAAACTCCTCCAGCAGGGCGGTCCCGCCCCCTCCGGCCATGGAGTGGGTGCCGAGCACGACGAGGTCGACGTCCTGCTCGCCCGCAGCAGCGACGAGGTCGTCGAACTGCGTCTCGGTCGGGTCACCACCGTTGATCACCACGGCGCGCTGGCCGTCCAGGGTGGCGTCCGACCAGGTGTCGGCCGACGCCGCGACGCCGTGCTCGACCAGGAAGTCCGTCAACGTCTCGTCCTCGGTGTCTCCCAGGACCAGCACGTCGTTGGCCACCAGCTCGACGGTCACCGCGGCCTCCTCGCCGGCGACGACGGTCACCTCGGTCATGCCGTCGAGATAGCCCGAGCGACTGACCGTGACATCGTGCGTGCCCGGCAACAGGTCAGCCACCACGGCGACGCCGTTGTCAGCGGTCTCGATCGTGGTGTCGCCCACGGCGACCTGTGCACCCGCCACGGGATCACCGGTCGCGGCGTCCACGACGGTGACCGCCGCCGTGCCGCGTGGCTCCTTGACCATCGTGAGATCGAGCGTGGCGGTCTCGCCGTCTCCCACGGTCACCGTGCCGGACGCCGTGCCATAGCCCGGCAGGGTGGCCTCGACCGTGTGCGTTCCCTCCGGAACCCCGAGACGGTAGGTCCCCTCCACGGTGGTCGTGGCGGTCGTCCCGGCCTCGACCGCCACGACCGTGGCCCCAGCGACCGGCTCCCCATCGGCGGTGACCGTGCCGGTCACCACGGACTGGCTCGCGTCGATCGCCCAGTCGATCCCGTTGACCAGCACGGTGGTGGCCTGGGGCGTCCAACGGTTCGGGTCGGCCGGGGTGCCGTAGGAACTGGCGGCCAGGCTGCCCAGCAGCAGCTGCACGCTCCCCGGGCTGGTGAACCGGTAGGCCAGACCGTCACCGAACTCGGTGGCGCCGTCGCCGCTGGTCAGGGTCGCGAGCGTGACACCGGAGTAGCCCTCGAAGAACTGGTAGGTCGCGTTGGCGTCCGGGCGGGTCTGGATCGGGACCAGGTCACCCACCTCGAAGCCCGCAAAGATGGGGTGCGCCGTGGTCACCCGATAGTTCAGCAGGTCAGGGGTGCTGCCCCGGGCGTATGCCGTGGGGTCGCCGGTGTAGTCCGACAGGTGTCGGATCGCTCCTGAGGAGTACTGCCCGGTGAGGACCACCGAGACCTCGGCCGCCTCGGCGGCGTCCAGGAAGGCCTGGAAGTCCTCCTGTCCGGGCTTGGTGCCGAAGCCGTTGACCACGATCGCGTCATAGTCACCGACGACGGGCGTCACGTCCGCGATGGCGGCATAGGCAAACGAGTCGACCTGGTAGGCCGCGTCCTGCAGCAGGGTGCCCATGTCGGTGTTGCGGTCGCCGATCAGCGCCAGCTGCGCGGCGGCGGACATCGTGACATCGACGGTGACGCTCTGCCCGTCCTCCAGACTCACCTGACGGGTCTCGGTGCGCAGCCCGTCGGCGGTGTAGCTGATGGTGTGCGTGCCGACGGGCACGGTCGGCAGGGTGTAGTGCCCGTTCGCGTCGGTGACGGCTGTCCGTCCGCCGACTGTCGCGGTGACGTCGGCCAACGGCGCTCCCGCCGGGTCGGTGATGGTGCCGGTGACGACGCCGCCGGCGTCTGCGGTCAGCGTGATGTCGAGTTGGACGCTCTCCCCCGCCGAGACGCTGACCTCGTGCGTCTGTGGCAGATAGCCGTAGGCGGCCACCTGCAGGGTCCAGGTGCCGGGGTCCAGCGGCACGACGAAGCTGCCGTCCCCGTCCCGACCGGTGTAGGTGCGGCCGGTCTCCTCGACCGTGATCGTGCTGGGCACCGTGACCCCGTCGGCGGTGACCACGCCGCGGACCTCACCGCCCACGCCCTCGGTGTCCAGGCCGTAGTCGAGGGCATTGAGGAAGAGCTGCTCGGCCTCTGGTGTGAACGCCGTGCTGGGGCGGTCCGGGGTGGACAGCGCACCGTTGAGGCTGCTGGCGAGGGTCGAGAGCAACACGTCGACGGCACCGGTGGTGCGTCCCTTGACCGCGATGGTCTCACCGAGCATCCCGTCGGCCTGCGTGCTCAGCGATGCGATGGTCGTGCCGCTGTAGCCGCTGAACCACTGGTAGGAGTCATCGGCCTGCACCAGCGGGAAGGCCCCGTCCGTCAGGTCGATGCCCGCCAGCAGCGGGTGGTCGCTCTGACCCTCCGCGACCTGGGCGTTGACGATGCCAGCGTCGGCTCCGTCGCCCTCCTGCTCGGGGTCGCCGGTGAACTGGTTGAGGTACTGGATGGTGCCGCGCCCGAACTGGGTGCCCAACCACAAGGTGGAGACGTCATTGCGGTTCAACGCATCGTCGAAGGCCGCGAACTCCGCCGCGCTGGGCACCTCGCCGAAGGTCGCACCGTTGGCGACCAACAGATCAATCTCGGACAGGACGGTGGGGTCGGACCAGGTGACGTCGCTCACGCGATAGCCCCACGCGTTCAGGAAGGTGCGCACCGAGGGCTCCCGGCCGGGTGCGCTGTAGTCGTCGAGGACTCCCACCAGTGGAGAGACCCGCAGGGTGCGGTCCACGGTCGTGGTCGCGCCAGCTGCCACCGTGATGTCGACCAGTCGGCGCACGTGCTCGGTGCCGTCGGTGATCTCCACCTGGTGCTCACCGGGCGCCACGAAGGGCAGCTCGAAGGTGCCGTCGGCCGCTGTCGTGGTGGTGCGCGGCGTCCCGATCAGGCTGACGATTGCTCCCTCCAGGGCAACGCCATCGGTCTCGGTCGGGGTCTCTGCAGCGGTCTCGGCAGTGGTCCCGGTGCCGACGGATCCGGCGCTGCTGATGGTCCCGCTCACGGTGCCGACACCATCGGGGGCGAGCTCGATCGAGACGTCGCCGACGCCGCCTTCGGTGATCGTGACCGTGCCCGTGGCCTCCTCGAACCCAAAGGCGGAGTAGGTCACCTGGTAGGTCCCGGTGTGCAGGGTCTGGCTCACCTCACCCTCGGCGTCGGCCGTGAGGGTGAACCCGATCTCGGGAAGGGTGACGGTCGCCTCGGGCAGGGCGAACCCTCCGGGGCCGGTCACCTGGCCCTCGAGGGTGCCCAGCGACGGTGCCGCGGCCCACCGGACCAGGTTGAGGTAATAGTCCTCCGCCTCGGGGGTCCAGGTCTCCCCCGGGATGTTGCGGAAGCTCGCGCCCAGCCCGCCGGCCATGACGCGCACGCTCCCGTTGACCTGGGGGTAGTAGATCGCGGCGGGTCCACGCTGGTCCTGCTCGTCGGCGGTCATCGTCGCGATGGGGATGCCGGCGTGGTCGCCAAAGCCGGCCGACTCACCGGCGTAGGTGACCTGCCAGGGCAGCTCGGAGGGGAGGCCGGCGAAAGCCGGGTGCGGCGTTGCGCCCGTCATCATGATGTTCTGGCCACCACCACCGACCGCCTGGATCTGTCCGGGCTCACCCAGGTGTTCCTGGAACAGGTAGGCCCCACCGATGGTGTAGGCGTTGATGCCGCCGGAGGCGATCACCCCGACACCGGCCTCGTCGAAGGCTGCCAGGTGCGCCAGGAAGGCTTCCTCGCCGGGGTCGCTCGGGTGGGCCAGGATGACGACGTCGACCGCGGAGAGGTCCTCAGTGACCGCCCAGTCCGTCGAGACTGCGGGCACGCCCTGCTCGGTGAGCCACCCGGCCAGCGCGCCGTCGTTGTCGCCGATCACGGCGACCGAGGGAGCTGCTCGCAGGATGATGTCGACCGTGGTGCTCGATCCCGCCTCGACGTCGATGTCGGGGATGGTCTCGGGCGTGTGACCGTCGGCGGCAGCTCCCAGGGTCCAGGTGCCGGCCGGGACGTCGGCGATGGTGAACGTGCCGTCCTCGGCGGACGTGGTCGAGAGGTCCGTGTCGTTCACGTTCACCGTGGCTCCGGCCAGCGGGGCGCCAGACTGGTCGGAGACCGTGCCCGTCACCGTGCCGGACTCGCCCGCGACCAGGGACCAGTCGAGGACCTGACTGGCACCGCCGCTGATCGTCACCTGCTGTTCCTGGGTGACCCAGCCGGGGGCGCTGATGCGCAGCGTGTAGCTCCCGGGCTCCAGGAGCAGGCGATAGCCCGCGCTGGTGGCGGGGACGCTCGGCCCGTCGATGACCTGGACGTCGACCTCGACCGGGTCGCCGGCCGCGTCAGTGATTGCTCCGGTGACCTCGCCGAACTCCGCGGAGACGGCCCAGGTCAGGGTGTCGTCGAGCAGGTCGGTCATGGCGGGCTGCCAGTTCAGGTCCGGGCTGATGTCAGCGGTGGGGGCATGCAGTGGCAGGACCACGTGGGCGTGGCCCAGGCTGCGGGCGAGATAGCCCACGCCCGTGCCCCGGACACCACCGGAGTAGGTGCCCACGGTGGCCAGCGTGGTGCCGGTGAAGTCGTCCACCCAGGCCGCGTCGACCGGATTGAGCAGGTCGGTCGGGCCGTCCGTCGACAGCGACTGGGTCGCCGGGTGGTCCACGACGTCCTGCAACCACGTCGTGCCCCGCCACTTGTGCTCCTCACCGAGGGTGCCCGAGTCAGTCACGGCGAGCAGCTGCCCGACCGAGCCACTCGTGGCGCCGTTCTGGTCCAGAGCCACCAGGGGCACTCCGGCCTCGTCCGCCTCCGCGACCAGCGCGGTGAGCGTCTCCTCGGTGGCCGGGTCCTGCGGTGTGCCCACCAGGGCAACGGCGGAATAGTGGGCGACGGTGCCGGCGATGTCGTCGTAGCCGACCTCGTCAACCAGCCAGTCTCGACCGGTCAGCAGGCGGCTGACCGCGCCCTCGTGGTCGGCCACGACGGCCACGTCATAGCGCTGCAGGGAGGCGTCGAGCACGCTCGCCTCCCCCTCGACGATCGTCACGTCCGCGCTGAACGGGGCATAGCCCTCGGCGTCCACCAGGACGGTGTAGTCACCGGCAGCGACCTCAGCGACCGCATAGGCGCCGGTGTCGTCGGTCTCGGCCGTGGGGACCACCGCCTCGCCAACAGGGTCAACGACGGTGATGGTGGCCGCGGTGACCGGATCGTCACCGGCGGTGACGGTGCCGGCCAGGCTGCCGGTCCCCACCGGGACCAGCTCGACGTCCAGGGGGACGTCTTGTCCCCCGACCACGAGCACGGACTCCTCCTGTGCGGCAAAGCCGTAGGCACTCGTGCGCACCGTCCACTCACCGGGGCGGTGCGCGAGGACATAGGCGCCGTCAGCGTCCGTCTCAGTCAGTTCACCGGTCTCGACGACCTCGACGTGGGCAGAGACCGGCCCATCGGGTCCGGTCACACTGCCGCTGACGGTGCCCGAGGAGGTCTGTGCCGACACGGTGCCGCTCTGGTCGACCAGATAGGCCGTGCCGTCGACGACGGCCGGTGCCGACAGGATTCCCGCGGAGAGCTGTTCCTCCCACAGGACTGACCCGGTGGTCGCGTCCAGAGCGAACGCGATGCCGCTCTGCGACCCACCCAGCACCACGCCGTCGGAGGAGACCGACTGGGGTGAGGACACGGCATACCGGGTGCTGTGCGTCCACCGCACCTCCCCGGTGGCGCGGTCATAGGCCCGCACGAAGCCCTTGCCGTGCGACCCGGCGATGACGGTGTCGTGATAGATGGCTGGCGTGCTGCCCTGGGCACCCCCGTGCTCGCTCGCCTCCCAGATCACGGCTCCCGTCTCCAGGTCGAGGGCGAGCAGGGAGCCGTTGGTCGCGGCTCCCGTGCCGAGGTAGGCGACCCCGTCGGCGATGGCCGGAGAGGCCAGGATCGAGTGAGTGGGGTGGGCAAACTCCCACAGCTGCTCGCCGGTGGTCGCCTCAAACGCCCGGACCACGCCGGTCTGATAGCTCGCGGCCACGACCACGCCGTCGGACACGGCCGGTCCGAAGAGGACCTGGGGGCCGACCTCGGAGCGCCAGAGACCCTCACCGGTGGTGATGTCGATGGCGTGGACGAAGCCGCCGTTGTCCAGGCCCAGGCCGGTCGCGACATAGGCGACGCCGTCGAGGACCGCTGGGCTGGCGTAGACCGTTGACTCCTCCCCCGTGGAGTAGCTCCACAACTGGGCACCCGTGGCAGGGTCGAGCGCCAGAATCGCGTTGTTGCCGCCGTCGGAGGTGATGACGGCATCGTCGGTGATCGCCGGGGTGACCCGCAGGTTGCGCCCGCCGCGGTGGGTCCACAACCGCTCACCGGTGGTGCTGTCCAGGGCCGTGAGGAAGCTGTCGGCTCCGGTCGTGGTGGCCAGGAACAGCCGTCCGTTGGACACGACGGGCGAGCTGAAGAAGGCATCCCCGTCCAGGTCGACCGACCAGGACTCCGCGAAGGTGGAGGGTGTCACGCTGTCGCGGGTCAGACCGAGGCGCGCTGGACCGTTCTGGGCCTGGCTCCACCCGTCGAGGGCGGGGGTGGTCAGGGGCGCCAGGTCGATGTCGAGGTCGAGGTCACCGTCGATGCTGAGGTCCTGGGCATGCGGCAGGAAACCCGCCAGGGAGGCACGCAGCTGGTAGGTGCCGTGCGGGACGGCCAGGGTGTAGGCCCCCTCCGGGCCGGTGACGGCCTCAGCGACAGGTGTGCCGTCGGCGCCCAGACTCACCACAGCGCCGGCTGCCGGGGTGCCGTCGGCTGTCACGACGCCGGTGATGGTCGAGGACGGGGCCTCCTCCAGGGACACCTCGCGCTGAGCGACCTCGCCGACGCCCACCTCGATCGTGAACGTCTCGGTGAGATAGCCGAAGGCGCTGACGCTCACCTCGGCTCCGCCGGTGGGCACGGTCACGGCATACGAGCCCGTCGCCGGGTCGCTGACGACCTCGAAGTCGCCGCCGTCCACGCTCACCGTGGCCTCCAGCGGGCCCTCGGGCCCGGTGACGGTGCCGGTCAGCCGACCGGAGTGGGCCACGACGGAGGTGGCCGCGTAAGTGTCGATGATGCCGTGGCCATAGTTGTTGTTGGGGACCTCGCCCATGTGGTCCTCGACGCGGGCGGTGCCCTCGAGGGTCTCCCAGATCTGGTCGATGGTCAGGTCCGGACTGGCCGACAGCAGCAGGGCCACGGCGCCGCTGACGTGGGGTGCGGCCATCGAGGTGCCGGAGATCGTGTTGTAGTCCTGGCCGAGGTTGCGCGGCCAGGTGGAGAAGATCTGGCCACCGGGGGCGGACACGTCGGGTTTGATGATCTCCTCGCCGTCCCAGGTCACGGGGCCGCGGCTGGAGAAGGCAGCGATCTGGTCGTTGACGTCGGTCGCCCCGACGCCGAACGACATCGGGAAGGAGCCGGGTGAGCCGACGGTGCCGCTCTGCGGGCCGTCGTTGCCGTTGGCAAAGACCGGGAAGATGCCGGCGGCCCGCCAGGCCTCGACCGAGTCCCAATAGGTCGTGCGGTTCGGGTCGGAGGCGCCCCAGGAGTTGTTCACCACGTCAGGGGCCTTGCTCGGGTCGCCGCCGGGCGCCAACACCCACTGGGCACCGTCCAGGATCGTGCTGTCGGTCGTGAGGCCGTGGTCGTCGAAGATCTTGACGCCGATCCACTCGGCCTCGGGGGCCACGCCCGTGACCTCGCCCGGAGTCCCTCCGGTGATGGTGCCGGTGACGTGGGTGCCGTGCCCCTGGCCGTCATGCGGCGTCGGGTAGTTCTCCCCGGTCGGGACATACCAGCTGTCGGAGTGGTCGCCATCGGCGCCCCGATAGGACGGGGCCAGTGCCGGGTGCCCACCGTCGACACCCGTGTCGAGCACCGCCACGACGACGCCCTCACCGCGGTGGTCGTAGGCGCCCCAGGTGCGCGGGGCCTTGATCGTGTCCAGTCCCCAGGTGGGGAGCAGCGGGGAGGAGGTGGGCTCCGGCGCCCTGACCTCGCCGTCCAGCTCGACCCGGTCGACGTCTGGATGCTCGGCGAGCTCGGTCGCGGTCTCCCGGTCGACAGTGGCCGAGAAGCCGTTGATGATCCAGAAGTCCTGCACGGCCGAGGCGTGCCCCTGCGTCTCGGCGTCGGCCAGGATGTCCTCGACCCGGTCGTGGGCCGGTGTGGTCGCCGCAGCCTTGAGCTCCCGCACCACGGTTGCGGTCCGGGCGTCCTTGGCCGCTGCATGCAGGTCCGAAACCGAGTCCACCGAGGAGGTTGCCTCGGCCCTCATCCCGGCCAGGTCAGCTGCCAACCGGACCTCGTCCAGGTCCGCCTGCTCGGAGAGGTGCACGATCACCGAGACCTGCTCGTCGTCGTCAAGCGCATCCAGGACGGCCGCTGGGAGTGCAGACTCCGGCTCGCTCCCCTCGTCTGGCGCGGCCAGGTTGTCCTCGACGGTCACCGGGTTCGTGAGCGCCTCGAGCTGCTGATCGGATCGGTCAGTTGAGGAGGGCGTTGCGGGGTCGCCGGATGCGGCTTGCGTGGCTCCTGCCTGTGTGGTCTGTGCGGTTCCGGCCTGTGCGGCCGGGGCCTCATCCGGTCCGTCGTGTTCGGCGCCCAGGGTCAGGCCCACCTGCAACGCAGCGTCTGCCCCTCGTGGCGTCTGGGTCGGCGTCGCACTCGCCGGCGTGAGGCCGACGACCGCGAGAACGAGGGCAAGGGTGAGGCTCAGCGCAGCTCGAACGGCTGCCGACGCGTGCAAGGACACGGGGACACTCCGGTGTGTTCACATCAAGGGGGCCAGGGGACCGCCAGAGCGGCCGAGCGACACGTTAGCCACTGAGTGAGGGTTACCAATCGGTCTTGACCAAGACCAGACTCGGAGTTCACGACACTGTGATCGACCTGAGATCTGGCTGGCCGCGCGCGGCATCCAGCCTGCAGGGGGCGTGGTCACCGCTGGAGCGCACGATCGTGCAGTGCCCTGGTCAGGAGCCGGCGACGCTCTCGCCATTGATCCACACGTCACCGTGGGGCCAGGCGTCCACCAGGGACTGGGCGAGGTCGTCCGAAACGTCCTGCTCCAGCGCGAGCTGCAACTCACCCGATTCCCGGACGGTGGCACCGACGAGCACCTCCTCCGCGGGGAGTGAGGTGACCAGGGTCTGCAGGTCTTCCATCCGCTCGAGACGGTCCGGCCCGGACAGGTCGAGCGAGACCCGCAGCGGTCCCTCGCATCCGCTGCCGAGATAGACGAGCACGGGTGCCTCTGGATCGGTCCACCCCACCTCAGTGAGGATGTCAGCGGCCTCCTCGATGGAGTCGGTGTAGAAGTCGCGCGGATCCGTGCCCGCGCCACAGAGTCGCTCGGTGTCCAGGTCGCGGTTGAGCACGGCCCGGTTCGAGTTGAGATGCACGGAGACCACGGCACGGTCACTTTGCCCCAGCTCCAGAGCAGGCGCCAGCTCAGGCCAGCGGTCGGCGTCGCTGCCTGTGATGGTCACCTGTGAGGTCCGCCAGCGGCCCTCGATGGTGCTGTCAATGTCCCAACGAGAGTCGGCGTGCTCGGCCACCAAGTCCCGCAGCGTGGGCAGCATCGCAGACAACTCCGGCTCCGTCAGCTCTCCGCCGTCCTGCGTGATGCTGATGTTCACCTCCGCAAAGCTGGCCTCGGCGTCGGACTCCACCACAAACGCGGGATGGTCAGCGACCAGCTCGCTCGCAATCTCCTCGCCGATGGCTTTCCCCTCGTCCGCGTCAGGATAGATCTGGCTGAGTTGGAAGAGCCCATACCCGACGGCAATGGCCATGGCCACTCCCCCTGCGAGCAATGTCCACAGGAGGACCTTGACGACGTCGCTCACTAGTCCTCGGCCGCCGGCAGCTCGACCGGGTGTCCCTCCCACGGCGTCGACAAGACGACCGTGGTGCTGGTGGCGCAGTTGGCCGCGGCCCTGATGTCGGCGATCATCTGCTCCAGGTCGGACGGCTTGCCCAGACGCACCTGGATCACATAGCTCTCCGTGCCGGCAACCGACCAGCAGGAGTCGATCTGGGGCAGGTGCTCGAGGCGTTCGGGGATGTCGTCCGGGGCGGCCGGGTCAAACGGTGAGAGGGAGATCAGTGCGGTGAGTGGCAGGCCGACCTTCTCGAAGTCGATCTCCGCGCGATAGCCGGTGATCACTCCCCGCTCCTCGAGACGCTTGACGCGTTGGTGCACTGCTGAGGTGGACAGACCCACGGCTCGACCCAGCTCCGCGAAGCTCATCCGCCCCTCGGCGGCAAGGTGCGCGACGATCTGTCGGTCCACGGTCTCCATGAGGACATAGCCTAGTGATCCATGAGCACCCCGACGAGCGCCCCCATGAGCAGCCCGATGAGCAGCCCGACGAGCACTGACCAGCGCCTTGTGCTGCTCGACACCGCCAGTCTCTATTTCCGGGCGTTCTTCGGGGTCAAGGACTCTGCACCTGCCCCGGATGGCACACCGACCAACGCGGTGCGCGGGCTGCTCGACATGACGGCCACCCTGATCAACCGGTTTGCCCCCACGCACCTGGTCGCCTGCTGGGACGACGACTGGCGCCCGGCCTTCCGCACCGAGGCCATCCCGTCCTACAAGGCTCACCGGCTGGTCGAGGGATCGCCGGACCAGGAGGAGGTGCCGGACGACCTGCAGGTGCAGGTGCCGGTGATCCGGGCGGCCCTGGAAGCCTTCGGGATCCCGGTGCTGGGCTCCCCCGGTTTCGAGGCCGACGACGTCATCGGGACCCTGACCCACCGGCACACCGGCGTGATGCCGGTGACGGTCGTGACCGGTGACCGGGACCTCTTCCAGTTGGTGGACGACGAGCACGACATCACCGTCGCCTACACCGCCAAGGCCGGGGTGCGGGACGCCGAGATCATCGACCAGGCGGCGCTGCAAGAGCGGTATGCCGTGGCGTCCGGGCCGGCGTATGCCGACATGTCGATCATGCGCGGAGACACCAGCGACGGGCTGCCCGGGGTGGTCGGCATCGGGGAGAAGACGGCGGCGGCGTTGATCGCCACCTATGGCTCGCTGGCGGGGGTGCGTCAGGCGGTCGCGGACGGTGACCCGGCCATCAAGGGCGCCCGGCGCAAGAATCTCGAGGCGGCGGAGGCCTACCTCGATGTCGCCCCCGGCGTGGTGCTGGTCGCTCGAGACGCCGCGCTGCAGGACCGGCCGCTGTCTCTGCCTCGGGAGCTGGCAGATCCGGGCACGCTGCAGCAGATCGTGGAGACCTACGGCATCTCGGGGCCAATCACCCGACTCCTCCAGGCGTTGAAACTGGGCTGAGCGACAGCCTCCGGAGCGGCTGCGCGCCAGGCTCAGGCGCGACCGCGGCTGCGCGGGGGCTCGTTGGGCGGCCACTCACCATCGTCGGAGCCGTCGTCACGGGAATACAGCAGGTTCTGCAACTGCACGTGCACGGCCTCAACGCCCGGGACGTCGTGCAGGTCCATGCCGGCCTTGTCGGTGGCATCGGAGACGGTCAGGGTGCCACAGCCGAGGATCCGGTCGAGCAGGCCCTTCTCGATGCCGATGTCGTTCACGCGGTGCAGTGGGATGTCCCGGCCAACCTTCGTCAGGATGCCTGTGCGGTGACTGATGCGCCGGGTCGTGATGGTGTAGCGCTCAGTGGACCAGCGCAGGATCGGGATCACCACGAAGAACAGGGCGATGCCCACGGCCAGAACCCCCAGGGCGAGGGTGATCCAGGTGCCGTAGGACAGGTCCCGGGTGAACCACCATCCGGCCCACACCACGGCCAGCAGGAAGATCGCCAGCGCGATCGGCTCGGCCAGTGCCTTCCAGTGCGTGCGGATGCTGAGCACGATCTCTTCGCCGTTGGCCAGCTGACTGTCCTTGAGTCCCATGGGGCAGATCTTGCCACCTCCCTGCGTGTCAAGGTGAGTTGAGACCAGCGGTTCATAGCAAGTCCGTCCATGCAGGGCGAGATCTGGATCAATCACCATGAGTAGTTCGACTCTTACGTCGTCGTTGTCAGCGGTCGTCGATGATGGGGCGATGAGTAGTTCCGGCCCTCGGGCGGGCGGGCCGTCGCGGCGGACGTTTACCCCGGCGCAGAAGCTGGATCATGTGGCTGCTTACGAGGCGGCCTGTCAGGAGAAGCAGGGCGGTGCGTACCTGCGCCGTGAGGGCCTGTACTCCTCGCTGATCACGGAGTGGCGCCGGCTGCGTGACGCGGGCGTGCTCGAGGGCAAAGAGCCTGGACAGAAGGTCGGTCGTCCCTCGAAGGATCAGGCCGAGATCGTCCGACTGCGCCAGCAGTTGGAGGTGACCGAGCGGCGCCTGGCCCAGACCGAGACCGCGTTGGACCTGATGGGAAAAGCACACGAGCTCTTGGAGCAGATCTCCAAGAGCTCGACCACCGAGACCACGCGCAAGAAGCGCTGATGAGCACCTACGACGAGCTCGTCAAGGCAAAGATCACGACTCGGGAAGCAGCGGCCCTGACCGGGATCAGCCGGGCCACCGCAGCACGGCGCCGACACAACCCGACCCCGCTCGTGCGTGAGGCACTGGTGCCGGTCAACGCCCTGACCTGTGCTGAGCGTGCCCACGTGCTGGCCGTGCTGAACTGCGAGGAGTTCGTCGACTGTGCCCCGCTGCAGGTCTACGCCACCCTGCTGGACCGCGGGACGTACCTGTGCTCGGTCTCCACGATGTACCGGGTGCTTGCCGAGAACGCGCAGGTCAAGGAGCGCCGGCGCCAGGCCCGTCACCCGGCCCGGGTCCGTCCCGAACTGGTAGCCACCGGCCCTGGGCAGGTTTATACGTGGGACATCACGAAGCTGGCTGGGCCGATCAAGGGGAGGTACTACGACGCCTACGTGATGATCGACATCTACTCGCGGTACATCGTCGGCGTCCACGTCCACCACTACGAGTCCGCGCCGTTGGCCGAAGAGATGATGAAGGAAGTCTTCGGCGTCCACGGCATCCCGCAGGTCGTCCACGCCGACCGGGGCACCTCGATGACGTCCAAGACCGTCGCGGCCCTGCTGGCCGACCTGCAAGTCACCCGCTCGCACTCCAGGCCGAAGGTCTCTAACGACAATCCCTACTCCGAGGCCTGGTTCAAGACGTTGAAGTACGCCCCGGCCTTCCCCGAACGGTTCGGGTCGCTGGCCGACGCCAGAGCGTTCATGGACGACTTCGTGACTTGGTACAACCACGAGCATCACCACACCGGCATCGGGCTGCATACCCCGGCCGAGGTGCACTACGGCCTCGCCGCCGCCAAGGCCGAGGACCGGGCCAAGGTCCTGGCCCAGGCCCGAGCGCTCAACCCCGAACGCTTCACCACCACCACACCGCCGAAGACCCTCGCCCTGCCCGAAGCAGCCTGGATCAACAAACCCGAAGAACCGGAGCCCACCGAAACGCCAGCGGCTTAACTCCCTCTGGTCTCACCCACCTTGACAAATTCCGCCTCGCGCCCAGTTCTGGTCGCACCCACCACCAGTTCTGGTCGCACCCACTGGGACGAGCCAACTCAGCTCTCGTGCATACGAACAGGCGACGTGAGCCTTCACGCAAACCGCCAGGGCGCTGACCTGCTGCTTTGTCCAGAGGCCCGCGACGTCGCCGGTTTGAATGCCCGAGTGCGGCGGCGGAGGGAGGCAACGCAGGGAGGCAGGCGGGGCGGGAGGCGGGGAGGCAGGAACGGGTGGGTGAGTCACCTGGCAACTCATCCACCCGTGTCGAGACAGGGCCATGCCGCGGGTCTCAGGAGGAGGAGCCCGCGACACACGCACGAAGCCCCGCGCTCAGTGCGCGGGGCTTCGTGATCAAGCTGTGTTGCTTAGCTCAGAGGGGGCGAACCTTCTCAGCCTGCGGACCCTTGGGGCCCTGGGTCACATCGAACTCCACCTTCTGGGCCTCCTGGAGCTCACGGTAGCCCGAGCTCTCAATGGCGGAGTAGTGAACGAAGACGTCAGCGCCGCCGCCGTCCTGCTCGATGAAACCGAAGCCCTTCTCGGAGTTGAACCACTTCACGGTGCCTGTAGCCACTGGTAATGCCTCATTCTTGGTCGTTGTCGGGGCCCCACGTGTGCGGTGACTCCGGACTGCCGCATGTCCTTGAGGCACCGCGCCGAGTCCACCCGGGCGCGAAACCTCGTTGGACACGGGTACGGCAATCAGCCCTGACGCTAGCACGTGAACGCGCACAGCACACGTGCGACCGGCCAGAGTTTCTGTCAGGCAGGCGGGGTGACCGTCACGACCTCAGTCTCCTGCCGCGTCGGCGACGCTCCCACGTCCCCCTGCGCCGGACGGTCACCGGGTCGATCAGACCCTTCCCACGGCATACTCGCCAGGATGTCGCTGGGCCGGGCCAGCGTCCAGAACACCAGCACGGCCAGTGTTCCGCAGCCGACCATCACCGCGGCCATCGGCACCGCGGAGTTGGTGTCGAAGGCTCCGGTGATGGGGGCGATCAGGGCACCGAAGATGAAGTTGCCAGCGCCCAGCAGGGCGGCGGCTGACCCGGCGCGCTCGGCATGGTCGTGCAGGGCGATCACGGGGGCATTGGGCATCACGAAGCCGGTGGCGCCCAGGACGAGCACCACGCCGGCGATGATCGCGACCACACCGAGGTCCAGCAGCGCGGCCACCAGCAGCAGGCCAGAGATGAGGACGGCGGTCGGCAGCACGACCCGCAGAATGCGCACGGGGTGGACCCGCTGCACGAGGAAGCCGTTGGCCTGGCTGGCGATGGTGAGCGACCCGGCCCCGGCGGCGAAGACCAGGGCATACTCCTGCGTCGACATGCCGTAGAGGTCCTGGAAGATGAAGGTCGCTGAGCTGATGTAGGCGAACAGCGCGCCCATGGCGGCCCCAGCGGTCAGCATCAGCCCCACGAAGCGGCGGTTGCTCAGCAGGACGCCGTAGGACTGCAGCGCCGGCAGCACCCCGCCGCGGCGCCGGCGCTCCCGGGGCAGCGTCTCCGGCGCCAGGAACAGGGCGACCGAGACCAGGATCAGGCCGAAGACGGCCAGCCCCCAGAAGATCGTGCGCCACGTGCCGAAGTGCAGGAACTGCGCTCCCAGCGTTGGCGCCAGGATCGGGGCGACCCCGACGATCAGGAACAGCCGGGAGATGAAGGTGGCCATCTGCGCACCGTCATACAGGTCCCGGACCATCGCGTTGGCCAGCACCATGCCCGAGGCAGCGGTCAGGCCCTGCACGAAGCGCAGGACGAGCAGTGCCTCCAGCGAGGAGGACAGCGCGATGACGACCGACACGAGCACATAGGCGCTGAGGGCAAACAGCAGGGGCCGGCGCCGACCGATGACGTCTGCGACAGCGCCGATCAGCAGCTGGCCGATCGCCAGGCCGATCAGGGTGGCCGTCAGGGTCAGCTGGACCGCGGCGTCCGTGGTCTGCAGGTCCGTGACGATCGTGGGGAACGCCGCCAGATAGATGTCGATGGTCAGCGGTCCGATCGCCACGAGGGCGCCGAACATCAGCAGGCGCGTCAGGCGCGATGGTTCGTGGGTCAGTGGCACGAGAAGGCAAGGCGCACGAACGCCGTCCTATTCCTCGGGCTCGGCGGGCGTGTGCGAGACGTCTATCAAAAGACGGGCAAGGCGTGCGAGACCTCTATATTTTTAGTCGAGGCGGTCCGCGGCCACCACGCCGCGCAGCATCGCCTCGGAGGCCCGGCGCGCGGTCCCGGCCACCGTCTCGTCCCCTGCCTGGGCGATCTGACCCAGCAGGTCGATCACCTGCTTGGCGCGGCGCACGAAGTCACCCGCCGACAACTCGCCATCGCGCAGCACCTCCTCCAGCGAGCGGCCCGAGGCCCACCGATGCACCATCCACGTGATCCCGGCATCGAGCTCGCCGGTCAGGGGCAGCGTGTGCCGGGCCTCCCGGTCGGTCAGCTCAGCCCAGATCGCGACCATCTCGTGGAAGGCCTCCTCGACCTCCAGGTTCGGCCACCGCGGGTGCAGAGGCTCCTCGCTGCCGCGCGGCTCGTGGATCAGTGTGGAGACCGCGGCCGCCAGCGAGGGGGCGTCCAGGCGCTTCCAGGTGCCCTGGGTGATCGACTGGGCGGCCACCAGGTCCTTCTCGGTGTAGATCCGCCGCAGGCTCTCCCCCGAGGCGGTCACCTCATGGCCGTCCTCGGTCAGATAGCCCAGCTCGCCGAGCATCGTGCAGATCCGCTCGAACGTCTTGGCCACCGTGTTCGTGCGCCCGCTGACCCGCCGTTGCACGTCGTCGGTCTCGCGCCGCAGCTGCCACCAACGCTCGGCCCAGCGGGCGTGGTTCTCCCGCTCGGGGCACTGGTGGCACGGGTGCGCACGCAGCTGCCGGCGCAACTCATCAGGATCCGTATGCCGAGACGCGCCACTCCCCTGCCGCTCACCCCGGTCGTGGGTCGGCCGGGCGTCGGCGCCGTTGTCCCGAGCGGGACGCCGGGAGGGCGGCGGCTCGAAGGGCACCTGGGCGCGCAGCGTCGCGGCGAGGTCCTTGCGGGAGCGCACATTGCGCGGGTTGAAGCCGCGTGGGATCTTCAGGCGGGCCACCGCCTCGACCGGCTCGCGCAGGTCGGTCGGGCTCAGTCGGCGCAGCTGCCCGTCGGACGTCAGCACGCCCGGCTCCGGGGAGCGACCGGTCTTGGTCGGGACGGTGAGGACGACGGCCATGCCCTTGCGCCGGCCCTCGGGCAGGCTCACCACGTCGCCGGGGGTCAGTTCCTCCAGGCTGACGGCGATCTCGGCCTTGCGCGAGGCGCTGCGGCGGCGGGCCTCGTCCTTCTCGGCATCGCTGAGCTGGCGGCGCAGCTTGGCATACTCACGGAAGTCGCCGTAGTCGCAGTGCATCGACTCGGCATAGCCGGCCAGCGCCTCCTCGTTGCGCCGGACCTGGCTGGCCAGACCGACAACGCCCCGGTCGGCCTGGAACTGGGCGAAGGAGGACTGCAACAGCTCGTGCGCCACCGAGCGGCCGAACTGTGCGACCAGGTTGACGGCCATGTTGTAGGTCGGGCGGAACGAGGAGCGCAGCGGATAGGTGCGGGTCGAGGCCAGGCCGGCGACGTCAACCGGGTCCAGGCCGCGCCGGTGCAGCACCACCGCGTGGCCCTCGACATCGATGCCGCGTCGCCCGGCGCGCCCGGTGAGCTGGGTGTACTCGGCCGGGGTGACCGGCGCGTGCTCCTCGCCGTTGAACTTCACCAGCTTCTCCAGCACCACGGTGCGGGCCGGCATGTTGATGCCCAGGGCGAGGGTCTCGGTGGCAAAGACCGCCTTGATGCGGCCGGCGGTGAACAGCTCCTCCACGATCTCGCGGAACAGCGGCAGCATCCCGGCGTGGTGGGCGGCAAAGCCGCGGCTCAGGCCCTCGACGAAGTCGTGATAGCCGAGCACCGGCAGGTCCCGCTCGTCGACGGCGGCGACGCGCTCCTCCACCAGCCGCCGGATCCGGGCGGCCTCCTCCGGTGGCACCAGCCGGGTGCCCTTCGCCAACAACTGGGTGACCGCGCCCTCGCACCCGGCGCGGCTGAAGATGAACGTGATCGCCGGCAGCAGCCCCTCGCGGTCCAGTCGGTCGATCACCTCGGCCCGGCTCGCGGTCCCGCCCGGCAGGCTCCCCGGCCCCGCACCCGGGGCACGGTCCCGATCACGGCCACTGTCGGCATACTGCCGGTTCCTCGAGCGACCCCGGTCGTCGCGCCCGTGCGGTCGACCGCGCCGTCCCCGGGGGCCGCCCGCGTCGTCCCGGCGCCACCGGGAGTCACGCTCATAGGTGCCGATCCGGTCCAGCAGCTCGGGGTTGATGCGGGCCTGCTGCCCCTGCGTGGTGGGGTCGGCGACGAGGCCGTCGCCGGCGTGCACGAACAGGTCGAGCAGGTCCTTGCCGACCATCAGGTGCTGCCACAGTGGCACCGGGCGGATCTCGGAGACGATCACCTCGGTGTTGCCGCGCACGGTGCGCAGCCACTCGCCGAACTCCTCGGCGTTGCTGACCGTCGCCGACAGGGAGATGACCTGCACCGACTCGGGCAGGTGGATGATGACCTCCTCCCAGACCGCGCCGCGGAACCGGTCGGCGAGGTAGTGCACCTCGTCCATCACCACGAAACCCAGGCCCTCCAGGGTGCGGGAGGAGGCATACATCATGTTGCGCAGCACCTCGGTGGTCATCACGACCACCGGCGCCTCGCCGTTGACCGAGCTGTCGCCGGTGAGCAGCCCGACATTGTCCGCGCCGTGGCGGGCGACCAGATCGTGATACTTCTGGTTGCTCAGCGCCTTGATCGGGGTGGTGTAGAACGCCTTGCGGCCGGTCTCCAGGGCCAGCGCAACGGCAAACTCCCCCACGATGGTCTTGCCCGCGCCGGTGGGTGCCGCGACCAGGACCCCCTGGCCCGCATCGACGGCACCGATCGCCTCGAGTTGGAAGTCATCGAGCGGGAAGTCGAAACCTGCGGTGAACCGGCCGATCGCCCCGCTCTCGGCCTTGTTCCGCTTGCGGGCAGCGGCAAACCGCTCGGCGGGAGAGGACATGGCACCAGGCTACGCGCCCGACACCCCGTATGCCGTGGTGCCGGTCAGCGCGTCGGGACCACCAGGTCGATGGCCCCGGGGGCGACCGTGCAGGTCACCGGGAGCGGGCCGAGGGGGTCGCCGTCGCCGTGCGCGACCAGCGCCGGGCCGCTGACGCTGACCCGGCGGGCGCGCTCGAACCGGACGGCCGGGTGGTTGCTGTGTTTGCCGGAGAAGACCCCGCGCAGCAGGCGCACGGCCGAGGCGGCACCGACCGGCTCGATGATGATGACGTCCAGCAGTCCGTCCTGGGGATCGGCATCGGGTGCGATCCGCATGCCGCCGCCATAGATCGGCATGTTGCAGACCGCCACCACCAGTGCTTTCGTCTCCACGACGCGGTCATCGAGCTCGAGGCGATAGTCCATCGGGCGCAGCTTGATGATCTCCGGGAGGGTGGCCACGGTGTAGCTCTGGGCTCCCAGCCAGCGCGGCAGCGTCGCCGCTCGGGAGGCGATCAGGGCGTCGAGCCCACAGGGCACCGAGCCGACGACGTGCTGTTCCATGGGGGCGACGTGGATCAGGTCGATCGGGCGGCGCACACCGGTGAGCAGGGTCTGCACGGCCGAGGCAGTCTTGAGCGGGATGTGCACCGAGCGTGCGTTGTCGTTGCCGGTGCCGGCGGGCACGATGCCCAGGGCCGTCTCGGAGCCGACCAGAGCGTTGGCGGCGATCTGGACAACGCCGTCCCCGCCGACCGCGACCAGGGTATCCACCCCCTCCTCGACCGCTCGGCGGCACACGTCCTGGGCACCCTCGCGCGTCGCGGTCTCCAGCTCGGTGACCTGCTGTCCGGCGGCGCGCAACTGCTGGACCACCTCGGCACCCACTGCACCAGCACCCCGGCGACCTGAGCGGGGCCCGTGCAGCACGGCATACCGAGTCATGGGGTGATTGTGCCCCAGGCCACCGTCCCAGCCGGGACGCGACTCACAACGGGCTGGCCTCGTCTGGCGACAGATCCTTCCACCGCTCCGTCGGGTCTCGCTTGCGGCGCCCTCGCTCGAGGAGGGCAGAGACGCCGATGGCGCCCCAATAGAGGATGTAGACCGGGATGGCCAGGGCGATCATCGTCCACGCGCTCGGGTCGGGCGTGGCGAAGGCGGCGAAGACCAGGATGATCATCAGCGCGACGCGCCACCCCTTGATCATCATCCGGACCGACAGGATGCGCAGCTGGTTGAGCGCGACCAGGGCGACGGGCATCAGGAAGGCCAGGCCGAAGGCGAGGATGAAATAGAGGACGAAGTTGAGATAGGTCATCGCGTCCTGCAGGTTCGCCGCATCATCCGGTGTGAACGACAACAGGATCGCGACGGTGCGCGGGATCGCCCAGGCCGCCAGGGCAGCACCGGCCAGGAACAGCGGGACACCGGCAAAGAAGTAGGCCAGCGCGATGCGCCGCTCCTTCTTCTTCAGGCCGGGCATCAGGAAGGCCCAGACCTGCCAGATCCACAGGGGGCTGGACAGGACGATGCCGACAAAGATCGAGACCTTCAGCTGCACCGAGAACGGCTGGGTGATGCTCGCGCCGAAGTTGATGTTGACGATCTCGCGGCCCGCGGAGTCGCGCACGTTGCGCAGCGGCTCGATCAGCAGGTCGATCAGCTCGTCATAGAAGATCCAGCCCACGACGGCACCCGCGATGACCCCGAGGATCGCGAGGAACAGCCGGTTGCGCAGTTCACGGAGGTGCTGGGCCAGGGGCATCCGCCCCTCAGGGTCACGACGTGCCACGGAGTGAGCGGTGGCGGATCAGGCGCGGGGTTCGTCGCGGTGCGTCTCGTCCGCGCGCGCCGCGTCGCCGACGTGATCGGCCCCATGGCCGGCCCCGTGGTCGTCACCGTGCAGCCCGTCGCGGAACTCGTCGCGCACACTGGTGCCCTTGTCCTTCACGCCCTCGGCGGTGTCGCGGGCCCGGTCGCCGAGGCTGCTGCCAGCCCGGTCCCGGTCGGTGCGGTCACGGTCAGAGCGGTCACGGTCGGCAGGCTCACCCTTGACGGTGTCCTGGCTGGCCGCACTCGGCTCCTTCATCTGGTCGACCTCGGACTTGAAGATCCGCATCGACTGACCGAGGCTGCGGGCCATGTTGGGCAGGCTCTTCCAGCCGAACAGCAGCAGGAGGAGGACGACGATGACCAGGAGTTGCCACCCGGACGGCATTCTCACGGCAAGGATCCTCTCGTGCGCGAAGGGGTGACCGCACTGCTGTGCGACCCCATGGTGATGTTCAGTGTACGCCGTAGGACTGGAGCGCTTGCTCGGCTCCGGCTCGCACGTCCGTGGCCAGTTCAGCCGGTGCCAGGACGGTCGCGGCGCCGCCCAGGCGCCACACCAAACGGCGCACCCAGGCGGGGTCCGTGGCCAGCAGCGAGACCCGCAGCGACCCGTCCTCGCGACGCTCGACCGACTCCATCGGGAAGTTCTCGGAGACCCAGGCGGCAGACGGTGCCAGCTCAAGCTCAACGCGCAGGTCACCGGGGCGTGCCCGGAAGGCGCTGTCGCCCCGCTCCTGGGGTTGGGCTCCCGCAGGCGGGGTGCCGTCCTGATCGAGGATGGACAACTCCTCGATGCGATCCAACCGGAACAGTCGGACGTCCTGAGCGCGGTGGCACCAGCCCTCGAGATACCAGCGGCCCTCCAGGGACAGCACGCGCATCGGGTCGACGTCGCGCTCGGTGGTCTCGTCACGGGCCGGGTTGTAGTGGCGCAGGTGGACGCGGCGTGGGCCAGCCAGTGCCTCCCGGATCTGCTCCAGGCGCTGCTGCTCGACCTCGCCGACCTCCAGGCTCACACTGACCTGGGCCGCGGCACTCCCGGAGTCTCCGGCGGCCTTCTCCAGCTTGGCCAGGGCTCGCTCGATCGCGTCCTGGGCCCCGACGCCGGGCGTGGCCCCCAGCGCGCGCAGGGCCACGATGAGGGCGAGGGCCTCGTCGCGGCCGAGCCGGAGCGGGCGGGCGATCTCATCGGCATTGCCGACGTGGACGCGGCCACCCTCCCAGCTGGCGTCGATGAGGTCATCGGGATAGTGCCCGGGCGTGCCACACATGAACAGCAGTTCAAGGTCCTCGACAAACTGGTCCTGGCTGACGCCGAGCTCCTGGGCGGCCTCGGCAATGTCCACGCCCTGGCGGTTCATCAGCCACGGCACCATCGTCAGCAGCCGCGACAGGCGCTCGGTGGCGGTCTCGTGCATGGCCATCAGTGCTCTTCACCCCCAACTGTTGCAGGGATCTCGTCGGTGCTCGCCGCATTGTTGTCAGGGTCTCCCAGGTCGTGGCGAGCCACCACGGACTCCAGCGTCTGGCGAACCCCGGTGACCAGTTCCTCCGGTGCCAACGCAATCGCGTCGGGTCCGAGGCTGGCGACCTCCTCGATGACCGGCCACAGCGAGCCGACCTGCACCTCGACGATGTCCCAGTCGTGGGGGCCGCGCTCCTCGAGCAGCTGACCGCGGCGGCGGACCTGGTGGCCGGTTCCGGGGCGCAGCGCGACCCGCACGCTCGTGTCACGCTCCTCATCTCCGGTGGAGTTCGTGATCATCGCCCGGGCATCATGATCGGCAGGGACCTCGTAGGTGCCCGGTTTGCCGGTGGCACGCACCGTCCCCTCGACACGGTCCAGGCGGAACACCCGGGGAGCCTCCCGGTCCAGGTCGTGACCGGTGAGATACCAGCGGCCGTGCCAGGACGTGAGCGCCCACGGCTGCAGGTGTCGCTCGGTGACCTGCCCGGCGGGCCCGCGGCGATAGCGGAAGGTGACTTGCCTTCGGGCCAGCACGGCGTCGCGCGCGGAGTCGAAGGCCGGCTCCTTGGTGTGCAGCAACGGCTCCACCCCGGCCACCGAGCTGCTGTCCCGGGCCAGTCCGGAGGCCTCGAGCTTGCGCAGGGCCTGGGCCGCGGGACCGGCGAGACTGGCCTGCGACCAGGCACGCGAGGCCACGCCGACGACCGCGAGCTCGTCGGGCTCGAAGGAGATCTCCGGCAGCGCATACTCACGACGATCGATCCGATAGCCGGTCTCGTCGTCAAACAGCGGGTCGATGACCTCGGTGCGCAACGGGATGCCCAGGTCGCGCAGCTCGTCCTTGTCCCGCTCAAACATCCGGTCGAAGGCGTCATTGGAGCTCTCGGCATACTGCGGCACGGCCGTGCGGATGCGACTCTTGCTCATCGGTTGGCGGGTGTAGAGCAGCGCGATCACCAGATTGAGCAACCGCTCGGTCTTCACCGAGGCAGGACTGGGGCGGGCCATGCGCCCGACGCTACCTGACACCGCGCCCCGATCTGGTGCGCCACTCGACGCGGCGTCACGGGGCCGTATGCCGTAAGCCGGCTCAGCACGCTGGCGTCACTGATCCGACGGTTGAGTTGAGCAGAGATTTCACCGGACGTTCATGGGTACAGGGACGTTCACGGGAGCAGGACGTTCACGGGACCAGGGAGGCGGCGTGGCGCCCGGCCGCCGCGGCGGCCAGGAAGGCGGCCGGATCCTCGGTGAGGCCCCGACCCATGGTGGACAGTCGCACCGGCGCCTGGGCCAGCGCCTCCTGCAGACCGGTGAGATCGACGTCGTAGGGCACTAGGTGGGCCGCGCGCAGGAGCTCGTCGCCTTGACGCGTGACCAGATCGGCCAGGTCCGTGGGGATGCCCGGGTGTCCGTGCAGACGCGGGACTGGCACGTCTGCCTGCCGCGTCAGGACGCGGCCATAGGCGGTCATGCTGTGGTGCGAGATCCCCCGGTGACGCTCTCGCGGGTCGGCTCCGGAAATGCGCAGGCAGGCGATTCCGCGGCCACCCAGCACGGCGCACGCGTTCAGGGCCTCCCCCGCCGACACGCCGGAGAATCCCCAGCGGGTGCCGGTGCCCAGGTTGCCCGGCCCCTGGGTGACGACCACGACGTCGGCCCCTGCGACGTGCCTGGCCGCGAGCAGCCCGGAGAAGGTGTTGACCGCCTCAAGGTCTCCGCCATAGGCCTGTCCGCAGCTGATCACCGCCTCGAGCCAGCCGCTCTCCCGCAGCGAGGCAGCCGTGCGGGAGAAGGCGGCCGGCAGGGCGCCACCGTCCGTCATCAGATAGGCGACCCGAGCGCCAGGGGCCCCGGCCCGAACGCCGGCCAGCACCGCGGGCAGACTCGAGTGCAGGTCTGCGGCGACGACCGGCAGGCCGCCCAGGTCGTCGGCGTCCGCCAGGAGGCCGTGATGGGGACTGTCCTGCTCGTCGGCACCGAAGACCATCGTCTGCAGGGGCGTGTAGCGGGCCTTGACCAGGTGACCAGCGCCCTCCGGGTCCGCGGCAGCGGTCAGGTCGTCGGGAGGCAGCCGGTCGGGCAGGGCCACGACCATCGCCACTCCCCCGGTGCCGAGCTCGTTGTCCAGGGCGTTGGTGTTGAGCAGGACCCGGTCTCCCACAGCAGGATCTCCGGTCACGGACGCGTAGGCGAGGGCTCGCACCACCGGGCGTTCAAGGGTCAGGTCAGGCGTGGTTGTCGAGTCGCCCACGGGGAGCAGCCGCACCTCGACCTCGACGGCGTCACCCCACCGGGCGCGCTCGCCCACGACCTCACCCTCACGCCACCGGATCACGCCACGACCCTAATGGCCGGGCGAGATCCGAGTCGTCAGGCGGGGCACCGGCAGTGCGCGATCGGTCCTCAGAACGGGCGGCTGGGGGCCAAGGCTGGTTCGCGCTGTGCTGGTGCCGGTGGGCGAGGGCTGGTGATCAACCCGGTCAGCCAGAGCCCCAGCAGGGCTGCGCCCACGAGCCGCGCGAGGGCGACGGCCTGGAGAACCAGCCCGAGGCTCTCCTGTGCGCCAGGAGTGACTGCTGCTGTCACGACAGGTCCCGCGAGGATGGCGACCTCGAGGAGGGTGGTCAGGAGCACGAGCCCGATCCCTGACCACAGCAGGCCACGGTGGCGGCCCTGGACCGGTGAACGGTCGGTCAGGCGGATGAGCAGGGCCAACCCGAGCATCACGGTCCCCGCCATCGTGCAGACGGCCCCAAGGGTCGGGCCGAAGGCCACCGCGTTGCGCATGGTCCAGGCGAATTGGTCCACCGCCTGTGATCCCATCAGATAGCGCAGAGACCACGTCTCCAACGCCACACCCAGCACCGCCAGCGCGGCCCCCACGATCGCAACTCTGCGTCCCATGGGGCGGACCTTACCGATCACCGCGTCTGCTGGCCAGCCTCCAGGCCGTGCTCGCGCGCGCTCGGTGGCCCTGATTCTCGCCACGCCATGCGCTCGGTGGGCCAGATTCTCGCCACGCCATGCGCTGGTCGGAGGTGGTGGATGACACAACAAGTAGAGACCCCGGGCCGGTGCGGTGCACCAGCCCGGGGTCCCGGGAAACTCACACAGCGTGTCGCGTCAGCGCACGCCCTCGAGGTCGACGACGAAGATCAGGGTCTCGCCGCCCTTGATGGCACCGCCGGCGCCACGGTCGCCGTAGCCCAGGTGCGGGGGGATGGTGATCTTGCGGCGGCCGCCGACCTTCATGCCCAGCAGACCCTGGTCCCAGCCCTGGATGACCTGGCCGACCCCGACCTGGAAGTCCAGCGGGGCGCCGCGGTTCCAGGAGGCGTCAAACTCCTCGCCGGTGGACCAGGCCACGCCGACGTAGTGGGCGGACACGACGGAGCCGGACGTCGCCTCGGCGCCGTCACCGACCTCGATGTCCTCGATGACCAGGTCGGCCGGCGGGGTGTCGCCGGGGAACTCGACCTCGGGCTTGGTCTTCTCGCTCATGCGCGGTTTCCTCTCGTGTGGAATCTGCTGGATTGCTGTGCCGTGGACAGGCTGGGTCAGTTGGCGGCCAGGATGTCGACGACAAAGACCAGGGTCTCGCCGGCCAACTCGTGCTGCTGCGGGGCCGCCGTGGCGGCCGGGTCCTCCTCCTGGAGCTCGCCATAGGCCATCTCCGGCGGGATCACCAGCAGGACGCGGGAGCCGACGGTCTGCCCGACCAGGCCCTCGTCCCAGCCGGGGATGACCTGACCGGCGCCGATGACCGTCTCGAAGGCCTCGCGGCCCTCCTGCAAGGACGTGTCGAACTGTGAACCGTCGGACCACTGGACGCCGGTGTATTGCATCCGCACGCTCTGGCCGGACTGGATCTCGGCGCCCTCGCCCTTGATGAGCGGCTGGACAACGAGCTCGGTCGGTGGCTCCTCGCCCTCGGGGATGGTGATCGTGGCGGGGCTGGTGCCGTCCGCCTCGACGGTCGGCAGCCCCTCCTTGGGCTCGACCTCCTCGCCCTCTGCCTGGGTCAGCGGGGTGGTGGCGCCCACGACCTCGACATAGAAGACGACGGTGTCGGCCGGACCGATGCCGAGCTGCGGGTTGCCCTGTGCACCAAACCCGTCCTCGGGGGACATCGCGATGATCATCGTCTGGCCGGGCTTGGTGCCCTCCAGCGTGTTGAGGAACCCGGGCAGCAGGTTGGGGTTGGCCAACGACATCGACACGGTCTCGTCGGTCGTGAACGTGGAGAGGATCTCCTCACCGGTGGTGCCGTTGACGGCGAGGTACTTCAGCTCGACGTCCTGCTCGGCAGTGGCCCCCTCGCCCTCGCCCGGCTCGAGCTCCTGCACGGAGGTCTCACCCACCGACAGCGGGGTCTTGCCCAGCTCGAGCGCCGGGACAGTGGTCCCCTCGACGTCGGCCTCGGTCAGCGTGACGTCCTCGGCGGTGCCGTTGGGGGCGATCGAGGTGGCTGCGGCGTCATCGGCGCCCGTGCTCTGGCTCGCGTCGTCGGTGCCCTCACCGCCGTCGTCGGAACCGCAGGCGGACAGGAAAATCAGTGGGGCCACGGCAAGGCCGAGCAGCCGGAAACTGGGAGAGCGCACGCGCCATCCTTGTCTGGGAGAGGTCATAGGGAACGCTCTAGGGTAACCCGCTGATGCTGGGTGTCTGCTGAGACCACCCCGTGCGATCACCTCGACAACCTGGCGGGCGGGCAGCCCCGGTCGTCAGTGCCCGCGCTCCATGGAGGCAATCAAGTCATCGATCCGAGAGTCCTCGCTGACGAACGGGTCCTTGCACAGCACCGTGCGTTGCGAGGAGTCGTTGAGCTTCAGGTGCACCCAGTCAACGCTGAAGTCACGGTGATGCTCCTGGGCAGCGCGCACGAAATCGCCACGCAGCTTGGCCCTCGTGGTCTGCGGCGGGGTGCTGCCGGCCTCGGCGATCGCCTCCGGTGTCACCACCTCGGCCGCTCCCCCACGCCGGGACACGATGTTGAACAATCCGCGGTCGGGGTGGATGTCGTGCCAGGCCAGGTCAAGCTGCTGCAACCGGGGGTCGGCCATCGACAGACCGGACCGGTCGGCATAGCGCTGCAGGGTGCGCCACTTGAGCACCCAGTCGATCTCGGTCTCCACGAGCGCCAGGTCCTGTGCCTCAAAGGCCTTCAGGGTCCGCTCCCACAACTCGAGCACCCGCCGATAGGGCTCACGCTGGGCCAACCCGGCGCTCTCGGCGTGCTGGCGGGCGCGCACGAGATATTCGGCCTGCATCTGCGCCGCCGTCAGCCGCTGACCGTTGGCCAGGGCGATCGTGTGCCGTCCGGTCAGGTCGCGGCTGACCTCCCGGATCGCGCTGATGGGACTGACCAGCGTGAAGTCGGGGAAGGTGACGCCAGCCTCAATGGCCTTGAGCACCAGATCGGTCGCGCCCACCTTGAGCAGCGTCGTGGTCTGACTCATCGTGGAGTCACCGACGATCACGTGCAGGCGGCGGAACCGCTCGGCGTCGGCGTGCGGCTCGTCCCGGGTGTTGATGATCGGACGCGAGCGAGTCGTCGCCGAGCTCAGGCCGTCCCAGATGTGGTCAGCACGTTGACTGATCTGATAGGTCGCCTGGCCTCCGGACACGTTGAGCCGACCGGCCCCGCTGATCACCTGCCGGGTGATCAGGAACGGGATCAGGATGTCGGTCACCCGACTCAGCTCGCCACGCCGCCCGATCAGATAGTTCTCGTGGCAGCCGTAGGAGTTGCCGCGCGAGTCGACATTGTTCTTGAGGACATAGACCCGCGCCTCGATGCCCTCCTCAGCCATCCGGTGCTCCGCGTCCAGCGCCAGATCATGCAGCACCGCCTCGCCGGCCTTGTCGTGGGCGATCAGGTCCAGCAGGCTGTCGCACTCTGCGGTGGCATATTCCGGGTGGGAGCCCACGTCGAGATAGAGCCGGGATCCGTTGCGCAGGAAGACATTGCTGGACCTGCCCCAGCTGACGACCTTGCGGAACAGATAGCGGGCGACCTCGTCCGGGGCGAGGCGACGCTCCCCCGGGAACGCACAGGTCACCCCGAACTCGGTCTCGATCCCGAAGATCCGGCGTTCCATTTAGTCCTCGCGCTGGGTCTGGGGGTTGGAGCTGTCGTGGCCCGGTGTCTGCCCACGACCGGGTATGCCGTCAGCCGGCTCTGCGGAGCCGTTGCCGTTGGTCCCGGGCTGGGTGAGCGTGTCATGCAGCCCCGATCGGGACTCGTCCTGAGTGGGCACGTCGTGAGTGCTGCTCTCGGCATCGAGCAGGGCGTCCAGCAAGGGCCCGCCGAGGCGGCGGAACGTCCGTCGCGGGCGGCGCCGGTCGAGGACAGCCACCTCGAGCTCGCCAGCGGACAGGTCGCGGTGTCCCTCCCCCTCGGGCCCCTCCAACAGGCTGCAGGCCAGGCGCAGCACCTGTGCCAGGGGAAGGTCGGGGGCCCACTGCTCGCGCAGGGCGGTGACGATCGGCTCACTGGTGCCGCCCATCGCCACGAACCCGCGCTCCTCGGTGACCGACCCGTCATAGGTGAGCCGATAGATCTGGTCGTCGTCCTGCACGGCGCCGACCTGCGCGACGGCGATCTCCACCTCATAGGGCTTGGACTCCTGGGTGAAGATGGTGCCGAGGGTCTGGGTGTAGGCGTTGGCCAGCCCCCGGGCGGTCACGTCCCTGCGGTCGTAGGAGTAACCCCGCAGGTCGGCATAGCGGATGCCGGCGACCCGCAGGTTCTCGAACTCGTTGTATTTGCCCGCGCCAGCGAAACCGATCCGGTCATAGAGCTCGGAGACCTTGTGCAACGTGCGGGAGGGGTTCTCCGCGACGAAGGCGATGCCCGTGGCATAACTGGCCACGATGACCGACCGGCCGCGGGCAATTCCCTTGCGCGCGAAGTCGGCCCGGTCCTTCATGAGTTGCTCGGGCGAGACATACATCGGCATCGTCATCGGGCACCTCCGGGGTTGCCGCGGCGCGCGGAGACGACGGCGCGCGCGAGCTCTTCCAACTGACTGTCCTCGACCAGGCGGACCCCGGTCCCGGTGACAACCGCGCAGGTCGGCCAGATGGAGCGCCCCAGGTCGGGCCCGCCGGTGGCCGAGTCGTCGTCGGCGGCGTCATAGAGCGCCTCGATGGCAACGGCCAGGGCGACCTCCTCGGCCATGTCCTCGTGCCAGAGCTTCTTGAGCGCGCCGCGGGCGAACAGCGACCCGGAGCCCACGCTGTGGTGTCGCTGCTCCTCATAGCACCCGCCGGACACGTCGTAGGAGTAGATCCGCCCGATGCCCTGGCCCAGGTCAAACCCCGCGAAGAGCGGCACCACCGACAGGCCGCGCATGGCGTTGGCCAGGTTGCCGCGGATCATCGCCGCGAGCCGGTTGGCCTTGCCCTCCAGGGAGAGCAGGGTGCCCTCGATCTTTTCGTAGTGCTCCAGCTCGACCTGGAAGACTTTGACCATCTCGATGGCGGTGCCGGCCGTGCCGGCGATGCCCACCGCAGAGTAGTCATCGGCCGCGAAGACCTTCTCCATGTCGCGGTTGGCGATGAACGAGCCCATCGTGGCGCGGCGGTCACCGGCCAGCAGCACGCCACCGGCGAAGGTCAGCGCGACGATCGTCGTGCCGTGGGGAGCCTCCACGGTCCCCTCTCCCCCACCACGCAGTCCGCCCCCGGGCAACAGCTCGGGCGCGCGCAGGGACAGGAACTCGGTGAAGGAACTGCTGCGCGGCGCCAGGAATTCTGGTGGCAGGCCGCGGGCGTGCTCGGTGCTCACTGGCCGCCCTTCTGCACGAAACCGTGCACGAACTCCTCGGCGTTGGTCTCCAGCACACCGTCGATCTCATCGAGCAGGTCATCAACCTCTGCGCCGCGCGCGGCGTCCTGCTGCTGCGCCACCGGCGCCTCGGGCGCGGGTGTGTCCTCGTCGTCGCGCCGCTGCGGGCGCTTCTGCTCCTGGCCGGCCATGGTGCCTCCTGCGCTGGTCGAGTGCTGCTGACCGCCGAGTGCGACGGTCGGGTGCTGCCTGTGATGCGTCGGTCGGGTGCTGCCTATGACACGACCCTAGTCCTCGTCGGTGACAAGGGCGCTCAGCAGGTCGTCCACGCCCGCCACCGAGTCGAGCAGCGCGCCGATGTCCTCGCGCGAGCCCTTCAACGGCTCGGGCATCTGGACCCGGCGCAGCCCCTTGGTCCCCTGCGCCGGCTCGAAGACCACCGAGTCCCAGGACGCGGCCCGCACGGCTCCGGCAAACCGGCTGACGCACTGCCCGCGGAACCAGGCGCGCGTCCGCTCCGGAGGCTCCACGACTGCGGCTGCGACCTCCTCGGGGGTGGCCAGGCCGACCACCCGGCCGGAGGCTCGCATCCGCGCCGCCAGACCGCGGGCAGGGTCCAGGTCGGACCACTGGATGTCGATGGCGGCCAGGCGTGGATCGCCCCACTCCAGCCCGTCGCGACGCCGATAGCCCTCCAGCACAGCCTGTTTCGTGACCCAGTCCACCCTGCCCACGCACCGGGTCGGGTCCACCGCCAGGTCGGCGGCCACCGAGTCCCAGTGCTCCAGCACCTCCCGGGTGTCGGCGTCGACTGCCGAGCCCAGGTGGTCCTGAACGGCCTCGCGATAGACGGCGAGGATCTCCAGGGCTGTCAGTGCGCGTCCGTCAACCAGCTCGACCGTCTGCCGCAGCGTCGGGTCGTGCGAGATGGCCCGAATCGCGGCGACCGGGTCGGCCAGCTCGAGCCGCGGTGCCTTCCCGGCCTCGATCAGTCCCAGCACCAGGCTGGTGGTCCCGAGCCGCAGCAGGGTGCCCACGTCGCAGAGCGTCGCGTCACCGACGATGACGTGCAGCCGGCGATACTTCTCGCCGGTCGCGTGGGGCTCGTCGCGGGTGTTGACGATCGGGCGCTTGAGCGTGGTCTCCAGCCCGATCTCTGCCTCGATGTAGTCGGCCCGCTGACTGATCTGAAACCCGGGCACCTCGGAGAACTGACCCAGCCCGACCCGGCCGGCACCGACCAGCACCTGGCGGGCCACGAAGAAGGGCACCAGACCTGCCGCGATCGTCAGGAACGGGACCTCGCGCGGCACCAGATAGTTCTCGTGGGTGCCATAGGACGCGCCCTTGCCGTCGACGTTGTTCTTGTAGAGGCGCAGGTGGTCTCCCTGACCGGCCAGGGTCGCCAGCGCCGCCAGCACGACCTCATCGCCGGCCCGGTCCCAGATCACGGCCTCCCGCGGCGTGAGCACCTCCGGTGAGGAGTATTCCGGGTGGGCGTGATCGACGTAGAGGCGCGCGCCGTTGGACAGCACGGAGTTGGCCGTCGCGGGGTCGTCGACGTCGGTGAGCTGGCTCAGGTCGGCCAGGGCACGGGCCATCTCATAGCCACGAGCGTCCCGCAGGGGCGTCTCGTCGGCGTAGTCCCAGCCGGACCCCGTGGGCAGCGCACGGGTGGGTCCTGCCCCCGAGGCGTAGGCGCGCACGACCAGGCCGGACAGGTGCACCGGGTTGGCCCGCGGGTCCCCCGGGCGCGTGACGCCATACTCCGTCTCGGTCCCCATGACCCGGTGCACACTCATGAGGTGAGCCTAGGTCTCGCGGGCCACCGCCCCCGCGGGGTGGTCGCCCATCCGGTCCACCACCTGCTGCACGAGGTGACCGTATTCGTGGATGGCCGCCTCGTTGTCGGTGGTGGCCGGGTCGAGCAGATCCATGGTCCGGGTGCCGGCCGCCAGCCCCAACATCAGGCAGGCGAGGTGATCGCTCTGCCGGTGGATGTGGGCGCGGACCTCCGGATCGGCGCCCGGAGCGTCGGCGGACGCGACGAACCGGCTCAGGAAGCGCTCCCGGAACTCCTGGCGGGCGGCCACCGGGTCCGGGGCGTCGGCCAGCAGGTAGAGGGCCCGCAGCCACGGCTCGGCGCCCGCCTGCGCGCGACGGGTCAGCACGCGGCGCACCAGCAGCTCACCAATGCCCTCGAGCGGCACGTCGCCGGACAGCGGCTCCGGCTCGAGCGGAGTGGCCAGGGAGTGCAGCTGCTGCTTGCTGCCGCCCACCTTCATCACCATGGCGGGTGAGACGCCTGCTGCGGCCGCGATCTCCCGGATCGTGACGGCGGCATAGCCACGCTCGCCGAACAGGCGGCGCGCTGCCTGCAGGACCTCGGCGCGGGTGTCGCGGCCGGAGTCACCGCCGCTCGCGGTCACCGGACAGGCGTCGTCTCTGTGGGCCGCGGGCGGGTGCGCGGGATCCCGGTGACGATGTCGAGGTCGAGGGTGCTCGAGGTGGACCCGATCTGGACTGCGCGGGAGCGGGTGCGGCCTGTGGCGTGGTCCACGACCGTGAGGACGTAACGGCCCGGTGGGGGCAGGCCGATCTCGTAGCCACCGTCGGCATCAGCGTGCTTGGTCGCGACATACTCCCCGGAGTGCCGGATGAGCGAGAGCATGACGTCGCCGAGCGGCTCGCCGTCGTCGGTGATGTGGCCGGTGAGCAACAGCCGGCGATTCATCCGGATCTGGTCGAGGTCGGCGTCCCCGAGGTCCTCGAGACCAGACATCGGTCCCCAGCCATCGGCACTGACCACGACCAGATAACGACCGGACTGCGGCAGCGCCAGGGTGTAACGGCCCATGTTGTCGGTGCGGCCCCAGTCGACATGGCGACCGTCTGGTTGCAGCACTGTGACGACCGCCTGTCGGATGGGCCGGTCGGACTCATCGGTGATGACGCCGCCGACGACCACCTCGTTCTCGGCCTCCGGCTGTTTGAGCTCATGCCGCTCGGCGGCGTGGACCTGCCCCGGCACCTCTGCCTCGGCGGCCACCCGCTGGGGTCGGACGATGAAGGCGGCAATCAGGGCCCCGAGCAGTGCGGCAGCCGCACCGATCCAGAAGATCAGTTGGTAGGCCTCGAAGCGGGGCACCGTGGGCATGTCGTCCATGGCCATCGCGGCGAACAGGGCCGCGACCAGTGCGCTGGCGCTCGAGGTGCCGAGCGCACGCAGCAACGTGTTCAGACCGTTGGCCGACGCCGTCTCGGTGATCGGCACCGAGCGCATGATCAGGGTCGGCATCGCGGCAAAGGCCAGGGCGGTGCCCAGCGAGCTGATGCCGGCGGCGATCATCACCTCCAGCACCGAGCTGTGCAGGAAGGCGCGCAGCACGAAGCCCACCGCGATGGTGATCGCGCCCGCCATGAGCATGGCTCGCGGGCCGTAGATGCGGATCAACCAGGCCGCCACGGGCGACATCGCCACCATCAGGATGCCCTGGGGCAGCAGGACCAGACCCGTCTCGATGACCGACAGGCCGAAGCCGTAGCCGGTCTCCGGGGGCATCTGCACCTGCTGGGCGCTGGTGAGGAAGTTGGCGAACATCGCCAGCCCGATCAGGATCGAGGCGGCGTTGGTCAGCAGCACCGTGCGCCGCATCGAGGTGCGGATGTCCACCAGGGGCTGGCCCTGGCGCAGCTCCCACGGCACCCAGGCCGCCAGGATCAGGGCGGCGAGAATGACCAGGGAGATGGTGAGCCGGTCGAACCATCCCCAGGAGCCAGCCTTGGACACGGCGAGCAGGAAACTGGTCAGCGCGGCCGACAACAGGAGGGCACCGACGTAGTCGAAGCGACCCCGGGTCCGCACGGTCGACTCGGGGACGACCACCAGCACGAGGACAAACATCAGCACCGCAAACCCACCAGAGACCAGGAAGAGCATCTGCCAGTCGAAGTTCTGATAGATCACCCCGGCCACCGGCATCCCGACGGCGCCACCGATGCCCAGCGTCGCGCTCATCAGGGCGACGCCGGAGCCGACCTTCTCGCTCGGCAGGTGGTCTCGCATGATGCTGATGCCCACCGGCACCAGTGCCGTGCCGATGCCGGTCAGACCGCGCGCGATGATCACCGGCACGAGGGTCTCGCTCACGGCCCCCAGCGCGGACCCGACGATGACCGATCCGAGACAGACCAGCAGCATCAGGCGCTTGCCAAACATGTCAGCCAGGCGCGAAACGATGGGCGTGCCGACCGCCCCGGTGAGCAGCGTGATGGTGATCAGCCAGGACGCGTTGTCCGTGGTGGTGTCGAGGATCTCCGGGAAGTCCGGCAGCAGGGGGAGCACGAGCGTCTGCTGCAACGACACCAGGGTGCCGCACAGGCCGAGCACCGTGATGATCAGACCCGTCGCGACCCCCTTGGCGACCTCGGGCGTGGCGTCGGGGCGGGTGGTGGGAGTGGTGGGGGTGGATCTGGGCACGCTGCTCCTGCAAAAGGGCTGACCTGGACGGCGGAGGGAGTCGGCGGTGAACACTTGTTCACCGCAGCGGAGTCTAGCGTGCCGCGGTGACGGTCGGACCGGGTGCGCTGTGACACCCTGAGCCGGTGCCCTATGTCCTGGACCTGCTCGTGGTCACCGTCTTCGTCCTGATCGGCCGCGTCACCCACGAGGAGGGACTCGCCTCGCTGGGCTCACTGCACGCGCTGTGGCCCTTCCTCCTTGCGCTCGTGGCCGGCTGGGTGGCGACGCGATCCCTGCACCTTCGCCTCACCGGACCGCGGGCCGGCGCCCTGCTGTGGTTGATCACTCTCTTCCTCGGCATGGGCCTGCGTGCCCTCTCCGGGCAGGGCACCGCCCTGCCCTTCCTGATCGTGGCGACCCTCGTCCTGGGTGCCGGGCTCCTGGGGTGGCGCCTGATCGGCATACTGCTGGGCCGTGACACCTCCAATCCTGCGGCGGCACACCGGACCAGGCCATAGGCTGACCAGCCATGGACACGGCACTGGCCGTCGGGATCGGGCTGCTCATCATCGCGGCCGGGGCCGCGCTGCTCACCTGGTTCGTCCGCTCGCGCCTCGTGCTGGGCACGACCGAGGACCAGGCAACCTATCGGGTGCTGCACATGAGCAGCCTGGCCACCCCCGCCCTGCGCGCCGGGCTTGAGGCGGGCGCCGAGCGCGCCGCACGCCATCTGCGTGACCTGCTCAGCGTCCCGGCCCTGGCCCTCAGCGACGGCACCTCCCTGCTGGCCTGGGACGGGACCGGCTCGGACGCCCATGCCCAGCACGCCGTGAATCACGCTCAGGGGACGATCCGGGACGGGTCGACCAGTGTCCTCGGCACCTCGACGGTGACCTGCGCCGACCCGGAGTGCCCCGTGCGCCATGCCGTCACGGCCGCCCTGACCACCGAGGACCACGTGGTCGGGGTGCTGACGGCCTACACCGGCAGCCGGCCGTCGGCGCGGCTGGTCCGCGCTGTCGAGGAGGTGGCGCGCTTCGTGTCGGGGCAGCTGGAGCTCGCCGAGCTCGACCGCTCCCGCGCCAAGCTGGCCGAGGCCGAGATCCGGGCGCTGCGCGCGCAGATCTCACCGCACTTCATCTACAACAGCCTGGGCGCCATCGCGTCCTACGTGCGCACCGACCCTGAGCACGCCCGGGAGTTGTTGCTGGAGTTTGCCGACTTCACGCGCTATTCCTTCCGCCGGCACGGTGAGTTCACGACGCTGGCCGAGGAGCTGCGCTCCATCGAGCGCTATCTGACGCTGGAGCAGGCCCGGTTCGGTGGCCGCCTGGAGGTGACCTTGCGGGTCTCCCCCGAGGTGCTGCCGGTCGCCGTGCCGTTCCTGTGCCTGCAACCGCTGGTGGAAAACGCCGTCCGCCACGGGCTGGAGGGGCGCCAGGGCACCGGGCGGATCACGATCGTCGCCGAGGACGCCGGCAACGAGGCAAGCATCAGCATCGAGGACGACGGGGTCGGCATGGAGCCGGAGCGGGTCCTTCAGAACCTGGTCGGCGAGGGCGGTGACCACGTCGGGCTCGGCAACGTCGACGAGCGCCTGCGCAGCGTCTTCGGTGACGAGCACGGTCTCGTCGTGGAGACCGCCCCCGGTGCCGGGACCCGGGTCAGCCTGCGCGTGCCGAAGTATGCCCCCGGCGTCCACGCCACCTGAGGCCGGTTGCTGATCCGGCGATCCGACGAGATCTTGACGGGCCGACTACTCTGCCGGGTATGCCGAGCGTCCTCGCTGTCGATGACGAACCGCCAGCCCTGCGCGAGATCGCGCACCTGCTGTCGGCCGACGACCGTGTCGACCGGGTGCTCACGGCCACCGAGGGGGCCAGCGCCCTGCGGCTGTTGGAGCAGGAGGACATTGACATCGTCTTCCTCGACATCCGCATGCCGGGCCTGTCCGGGCTGGACCTGGCCCGCGTCCTGGCGCGGTTCCGACAGCCGCCAGCGGTGGTCTTCGTGACCGCCTACGAGACCCACGCCGTGGACGCCTTCGACGTGCAGGCCGTCGACTACGTGATGAAGCCCTATCGGCCAGCCCGTCTCACCGCTGCTCTGGGCCGCGCCCTGGAGCACATCGAGGGGGCCACCGCGACGGCTCCCGACGAGCCGGACGAGTCGATCCCGGTCGAGCTCGGCGGGGTCACCCGTTTTGTGCGCCGCAGCGAGATCCGCTTTGTCACGGCCCAGGGCGACTACGCCCGCCTGCACACGGCGGACGGCAGCCACCTGCTGCGCATGCCGCTGGCGACCCTTGAGGAGCGGTGGGCCGAGGCCGGGTTCGTCCGGATCCACCGCAGCCACCTGGTGTCGCTGCAGCACGTCGAGGAGATCCGGGTGGACGGCGGCCGTTACACCGTGATCGTCGGTGGGCAGGGTCTGGCCGTCAGCCGTCGGCACACTCGCGAGCTGCGCGATCTGCTGGTCAAGCGGGCGAGCCGATGAGAACAACCGCCCAGGAGAGGGCCAGCCGATGAGTGAGCGGGTCGAGGTCACCCACCCGAGCCGGCGGCGCCCACGGGTGCGCCCGACCTCGCTCACCCACGAGATCGATGAGCAGACCGAGCTCGGCGGGGTCTATATCTCCTCGCTGATCCGCTCCCAGTTGCGCCTGGGCCTGGCGGTCCTGACCGTCGCGCTCGGGGTCCTGGCCGCCCTCCCCCTGGTCTTTCGGATCTTCCCCGACGTCGCGGCCATCAGCGTCTTCGGGATCACCCTGCCCTGGCTCATCCTCGGGTTCGTGGTCTATCCGGCGCTGCTCGGTGCCGCCTGGTTCTATGCCAGCAACGCCGAGCGCATCGAGCGTGACTTTGTGGACATCCTCGACCAGCGATGAGTCCGACCATCGGGCTGATCGCCATCCTGGTCACGTCGGTGGCCACGATCCTGGTCGGCATCGTGGGCATCCGTGCGGCCCGCACCACCAGCGACTTCTATGTCGCGTCCCGCACCGTGACGCCGTGGTGGAACGCCTCGGCCATCGGCGGCGAATATCTCTCGGCGGCCTCCTTCCTCGGGGTGGCCGGCCTGGTCCTGGCCTACGGCGCCGACATGCTGTGGTTCCCGGTCGGCTACACAGCGGGATACCTGGTGCTGCTCGTCCTGGTGGCCGCTCCCCTGCGCCGGTCCGGGGCCTACACGCTGCCGGACTTTGCCGAGGCCCGTCTGGAGTCCCTCACCGCCCGCCGTACGGCCAGCGTCCTGGTCGTCACGATCGGGTGGCTCTATCTGCTCCCCCAGTTCCAGGCCGCCGGGCTCACGGTCCGCACCGTGACGGGGGCACCCCAGTGGGTCGGCCCGGTCCTGGTCGCGGCGGTCGTCCTGGTGGGCGTGCTCTCCGGCGGTATGCGGAGCATCACCTTCGTGCAGGCGTTCCAGTACTGGTTGAAGTTGACTGCGCTGGCGGTCCCGGCGATCTTCATCGTCCTGGTCTGGCAGTCCCAGGGCACCCCGACGATCAACCAGGAGGGGCCGCCGATCTTTGTCGCCGACACCGCCGTGGAGATCGCCACCGGAGTGTCGGTCGAGGTCCAGGAGCCCCTTGAGGTCCGTGCGGACGGGCGGGTGAACGGGACCCAGGTCGACGGCACCCTGACGCTCGAGCCGGGCAGCCACGAGTTGTCCAGGGGCACCGAGATCACCTTCCCAGCAGGGGCCCGGATCCCGCACGCCGACTCGCTCACCCCCCTGGCCGGTGAGGACTGGCTGCTCCCGCTGCGCTCGGCCAGTGAGCACCCGCTGTACTCGACCTACTCGCTGATCCTTGCGCTCTTCTTCGGCACGATGGGCCTGCCGCACGTGCTGGTGCGCTTCTATACCAACCCCGACGGTCGGGCCGCGCGCCGCACGACGGTCGCCGTCCTCGGGTTGCTGGGCATCTTCTATCTCCTGCCGACGATCTACGGGGCCCTGGGACGGATCTACACCCCGGAGCTCCTGCTGACGGGACGCACCGACGCGGTGGTCCTGCTGCTGCCGGGCCAACTCATCGACGGTGCCCCTGGCGACGCGCTGTCTGCCCTGGTCACCGCGGGTGCCTTCGCGGCCTTCCTGTCCACCTCGTCGGGCCTGACCATCTCGGTGGCGGGGGTGCTCTCCCAGGACCTCATCGGCAGGCGGGTGCGCAACCCGGTGCGGGCCTTCCGGCTCAGCGCTGCCCTGGCCCTGACCGTCCCCATCACCCTGGCGCTGTTCAGTCCGTCGCTGGGGATCGCCGATGTGGTCGGGCTGGCCTTCGCTGTGGCGGCCTCGAGCTTCTGCCCGCTGCTGCTGCTCGGCATCTGGTGGCCCCGGCTCACCGACGCCGGCGCCATCGCTGGTCTCGTCACCGGTGGCGGGTTGTCCACGCTCGCGGTCCTCGGCACGATCCTGTGGTCACCCCAGGAGGGCTGGTGGGGACCGCTCCTGGCCCAGCCCGCGGCCTGGACGATGCCGCTGGCCTTCCTGATGATGGTGGGCGTCTCCCTGGCCACCCCGCGCCGCATCGCCAGCGGGGTCACCCGCACGATGATCCGTCTGCACACACCGGAGAGCGTCGATCTCAACCGTGGTGACTGGGACCCCGAGGACCGGTGGAAGGCCCGCAAACCCTGACCGTTCATCCCGCGTGGCGGACCGTTCGTCGCACCCGGCGTTGCCGGACAGCGACCCCTGCCGCCGCTGGTCGAGCCACGGCGACCAGATCCTGCCGACGGCACCTGCACCTCCCTAGCGTGTCTCACGTCACAACGCCGTGAACCGACTGTGGAGGAGAACTGTCATGCCCCACCCCACCGCCCCATGCAGGAGGTGTCGTCATGGATGCTGAGCAGCGCACCAGTTACTGGAAGCGCAATCTGCGCCTGATGGCCATCCTGCTCGTGTTCTGGGCCCTGGTCTCCTACGGAGCCGGGATCCTGTTCGTCGAGCCACTCAACAACTTCTCGATCATCGGGGTCCCCCTGGGCTTCTGGTTCGCCCAGCAGGGCTCGATCCTCACCTTCCTCATCCTGATCGCCATCTATGTCTGGCGGATGGACAAGCTGGACAAGGAGTTCGGGATCACCGAGTACGAGGAGGAGGTCCACCACTCATGAGCACCGTGCAGGTCTGGACCCTGATCTTCGTCGCGATCACCTTCTCTATCTACATCTACATCGCCTACGCCAGCCGGGTCAGCACCACCTCCGGCTTCTATGTCGCAGGCGGTGGCATCCCTGCCCCGGCCAACGGCGCCGCCATCGCTGCGGACTGGATGAGCGCCGCGTCGTTCATCTCGATGGCCGGCATCATCGCCTTCTCTGGCAACGGCTACTCCGGCTCGGTCTATCTGATGGGCTGGACCGGCGGTTATGTGTTGCTGGCCATGCTGTTGGCGCCCTATCTGCGCAAGTTCGGCAAATACACGGTCCCCGACTTCGTCGGTGACCGCTATTCCGAGACGGCCCGCCTGATCGCGGTCGTCTGCGCGATCGTGGTCTCCTTCGTCTATGTCGCCGGGCAGATGTCCGGTGTCGGCGTGGTCTTCCAGCGCTTCCTGGGCGTCGACACCACGGTCGGCGTCATCATCGGCATGGTGATCGTCTTCCTGTATGCCGTGCTCGGCGGCATGAAGGGCATCACCTGGACGCAGGTCGCGCAGTACTCCGTGCTGATCGTGGCCTATCTGATCCCGGCCTTTGCCATCTCCCAGAAGCTCACCGGCATCCCCGTCCCGCAGATCGGCTTCGGTCAGATCATGGAGGAGCTCAACGGGCTGCAGGCTGACCTCGGGTTGGCCGAGTACACCGGTGCCTTCACCCAGATGAACATGCTGAACATGTTCCTGATCACCGCGGCTCTGATGTTCGGCACCGCCGGCCTGCCGCACGTGATCGTGCGTTTCTACACCGCCAAGAGCGTGCGCGCAGCCCGGTTCTCCGCGCTGTGGGCACTGTTCTTCATCTCGCTGCTCTATCTGACGGCCCCGGCCATCGGGGCGTTCAGCAAGTACAACGTGCTCAACGACATCCCGGGCACGGCGATCGGCTCGGAGCCCGAGTGGTTCAAGTCGTGGCAGGACGTCGGCCTGATCACGGTCAACGACCTCAACGGCAACGGCCTGATCGACGTCCAGGGTGGCTTGGGCGATGCCTTTGAGCTCGCCATCAACAACGACATCGTGGTGTTGGCCACGCCGGAAATCGCCGGCCTGCCGGCCCCGATCATCGGTCTGGTCGCCGCTGGCGGTCTGGCGGCGGCGCTGTCCACCGCCTCCGGTCTGCTGCTGGTCATCTCCTCCTCGGTCGCCAACGACGTCTACTACAAGAGGATCAACCCGCAGGCCACCGAGGCCCGTCAGCTGATGGTCGGTCGCATCGCCATGGGCGCCGCGATCGTCGTGGCTGGCTACCTCGGCATCAACCCCCCTGGGTTCGTGGCGCAAGTGGTGGCACTGGCCTTCGGACTCGGCGCGGCAAGCTTCTTCCCGATCCTCGTGCTGGGGATCTTCTGGAAGAAGTGCACCGCCGCCGGAGCCGCAGCCGGCATGGTGGCCGGTCTGGGCACCACGCTGGCCTATCAGATCTGGACGATCGACATCTATGGCGGCAGCGACGGCCTCTTCGGCATCAACGAGGTCGCCTTCGGTGCCATCGGCATGGTGATCAACTTCATCGTGACCATCATCGTGTCGCAGTTCACCACCAAGCCGACCGAGGCCATGCAGCAACTGGTCGAGGACATCCGCTACCCGGGTCGCAGCGAGCTCGTCGCGGCCCACGCGGCGGGTTCGCTCGACGACGAGTTGCTGCACGATGACCACGGCGACCATGGTGACCACGGCGGCCGCAAGGACGAGTCGTGACCGCCGTGGCTGAGCGCAAGGTCGCCGGACCTGGCCAGCGTCAGCCGGTGCGCGGACGCAAGCTGCCCGGGCAGAAGCGCCTCCTTGCCGCCAGCGCGATGATGCTGCTCGGGGCCTTCCTGCCCTGGCTCTACACCCCGCTGGGCAACTTCACCGGCATGAATGGCCCGGGCCTGTGGACCGCGACCGTGGCGATGCTCGCCCTGGCCGGTGCCCTGGTGCCGCTGCGCATGCTGGCGATCGCCCAGGCGGTGATTGCCGCGGGTGTCTCGATGGTCATCCCGGTGTGGCAGTTCTGGCACATGTTCAGCCAGGTCGGCATGGCCGGCTGGATGCCCGGCCCCGGGCTGCTGCTCACCTTCGTGGGCGGTCTCCTGTGCGCCATCGCCGCCTGGCAGCTGTGGAATGTGGAGGTCGTGAAGGCCTGACCCACACCCCGTCGAGACCGGCGAACCCCCTGCACGTGGTGTGCAGGGGGTTCGTTGGGCTCAGAGGTACTGACCGGTGTTGCCGCGCTCCAGGGTGCGGCCCGGGGTGGTGCCGTCCTTGCCGGAGATGAGCGTGCGAATGTAGACGATCCGCTCGCCCTTCTTGCCCGAGATCCGCGCCCAGTCGTCGGGGTTGGTCGTGTTGGGCAGGTCCTCGTTCTCCTTGAACTCGTCAACGCACGCCTGCAGCAGGTGGTCGACCCGCAGCCCGTGGGACCCGGAGACCAGGAGGTCCTTGATGGCCATCTTCTTGCCGCGGTCAACAATGTTGTGGATCATCGCGCCCGAGTTGAAGTCCTTGAAATAGAGGATCTCCTTGTCACCGCCGGCATAGGTGACCTCAAGGAACTGGTTCTCGTCGATCTGCGCATACATCCGCTCGACGGTGGCCGCGATCATCGCCTGCACGGTGGCCTCCCGGTCCCCGCCGTGCTCGGCCAGGTCATCCGGGTGCAGCGGGATGCCGGAGGTGAGGTATTTGCTGAAGATGTCCATGGCGCCCTCGGCGTCCGGCCGCTCGATCTTGATCTTCACATCGAGGCGGCCCGGCCGCAGGATCGCGGGGTCGATCATGTCCTCCCGGTTGGAGGCTCCGATGACGATGACGTTGTCCAGGCGCTCGACACCGTCGATCTCGGCCAACAGCTGCGGGACGATCGTGGTCTCCACGTCGCTGGACACGCCGGAGCCTCGAGTGCGAAAGAGCGATTCCATCTCGTCGAAGAAGACCACCACGGGCGTGCCCTCGCTGGACTTCTCCCGGGCGCGCTGGAAGATCGTGCGGATGTGCCGCTCGGTCTCGCCGACATACTTGTTGAGCAGCTCGGGGCCCTTGATGTTCAGGAAATAGCTGCTGACATCGTCGCGGCCGGTGCGCACCGCAGACTGCCGGGCGAGGCTGGCGGCGACCGCCTTGGCGATCAGCGTCTTGCCACAGCCGGGCGGGCCATAGAGCAGGACGCCCTTGGGCGGACGCAGCTCGTGCTCCTCATAGAGCTCGGTGTGCAGGAAGGGCAGTTCGACGGAGTCCTTGATCATCTCGATCTGCTTGGTGAGGCCGCCGATGTCCTCGTAGGAGATGTCGGGCACCTCCTCGAGCACCAGATCACTGACCTCGGACATGGCGATCCGCTCATAGACAAAGCCGGAACGGCTGTCCATCAGCAGCCCGTCACCCACCCGGTAGGGCGGCTCCAGGGAGCCGGCCACACGGCATACGCGCTCCTCGTCGCCGCGCACCAGGACGAGGACGCGGCCGTCCTCGAGGATCTCCTTGATCATGACGACCTCGCCGGTGCGCTCGAACTCGGCGACCCCGACGATGGTCTGGGCGTCGTTGAGCAGGACCTCACGGCCCGGCTGGAGCGCCTCGCTCGGCACGTCCGAGATGGCCCGCACGCGGATCTTGCGCCCGGCGAACGAGATCTCGACGTTGCCATCCTCGTGCCGCTGCAGGACGGTGGCATAGCTCAGCGGCGGCTCGCCCATCGAGTCCAGGTCCTCCCGGAGCCGGACGATCTGAGCGCGCGCCTGACGCAGGGTGTCACTCAGCTTGTCGTTCTGACCCGTGACGCTGCCCAGGCGCGTCTCCAGGTGCAGGATGCGCTGCTCGAGCAGGCGGACGCGGGCATGGCCGGCGACGGCGGGACGGTCCTGGGGCTCTTCGGACACTTCGACTCCTCCGCGGTGGTGTCATTCCACCCTAGACGTCGTGGCCCCGATCGTCGTCCTCCTGCGCGGCCGCGTCCTCCTGTGCGGCGACGACTTTGTCGACGTCCTGGGTCAGGCCGCGGATCGTCCGGCGCACGCGCTTGTCGGACGTGACCCGCTCACCGACGTCCTCGGGGGTCCACTCCTCCTGCGGCGGGGTGTAGTCCTCCCCGTAGGCCCCGTGGTTCGGGCGGGTGCGCCGCACCGGTGCCGTGGTGTCGGGCGCGAGCCGGCGAGTGGTGAGCAGGAAGCCGGTGTGCCCGTGCATCCGGTGCTCCGGGCGGACCGAGAGCCCCTCCAGGTGCCAGCCGCGCACCATGGACTCCCAGGCCTGCGGCTCGGTCCAGCCGCCGTCCGTGCGGGCGGCCTCCGCCACGCGCGAGAGTTGGGTGGCGGTGGCGACATAACAGATCAGGACGCCGCCGGGGGCCAGCGCGTCCCCCACGACCTCCAGGCAGTCCCAGGGGGCCAGCATGTCGAGCACGACCCGGTCGATGCTGCCCGGTTCGACGGTCTGTGGCAGGGCCTCCACCAGGTCGCCGACGGTGACGGTCCACGCCGGGTGGTCGTCCCCGAAAAAGATGCGGGCGTTGCCCCGGGCGATCTCGGCGAAGTCCTCGCGGCGCTCGAAGCTGAACAGCTGACCCCCATCACCGACGGCTCGCAGCAGGGAGAGGCTGAGCGCGCCGGACCCGACCCCCGCCTCGACGACGCGGGCGCCGGGGAAGATGTCGGCCATCGTCACGATCTGCCCGGCGTCCTTGGGATAGACCACCTGCGCACCGCGCGGCATGGACAGCACATAGTCCGGGAGCAGTGGCCGCAGGGCGAGATACTCCGCCCCCGAGCTGTGCGCGACGACCGAGCCATCCGGCATACCGATCAGGTCGTCGTGCTTGATGTGGCCGCGGTGGGTGTGGAACTGTTTCCCGGCCTCGAGCGCGATGGTGTGCAGGCGACCGCGCGCGTCGGTGAGTTGCACGCGGTCCCCCACTCGGAACGGGCCGCGGCGCAGGGCAGCGCCGGTGGGGTCCAGCTCGGTGGGCTGAGAGGCAGGCTGGGGGTCAGTCACAGCCGATGAGTCTAGGTGCCACTGCCGTATGCCGTGGCCTCCGTGGTCCTGATCACAGGTCGGAGGCGCGCACGACCCCGTGGACGTGCCCATCACTGTCTTGCACCGCGACCAGTGGCAGGTGGTCGGTCTGGATCGCGATGACCACGTCCGTCATGTCGTCCTCGGGCGCGGCCGGCACCACCCAGCCCGCAGGCAGGTGCTGGAGCACAGTGCTCACCGGGGTGGTCGACCACGCCTCGCGGGGCACCGAGTTGAGCGCGGCGGGGTCCAGCACCCCGACGGGCCGGCCGTCTGAGTCGGTGCCCATCACCAACTGTCCCGCTGGCGGCGGGAGCTGGGTGAGAGTGCTGTCGGCCGGCACCGTCATGACCGGCGTGAGGTAGTCCCGGACCCGCACAGACTCCAGCCGTCGCCGGGCGTGGCCCACCTTGATCGCGTCGCTGGCCCCGAACCAGAGGAAGCCGCCGAGGACCACCAGCCACAGGACGTTGGTCATCTGGAGCTCCTGGCCCGCGAGCCAGGGGCGCCCCAGCAACCACCAGGCGACGGCGACCACCACGAGACGGCCGCTCCAGCCGGCCACGATCATGCCCAGGGCTCGGCTGCCGGTGATCTTCCAGACGAGCGAGTCCACCAGGAAGCCACCGTCCAGGGGCAGCCCTGGCAGCAGGTTGAAGGCCGCCACGAAGGCGTTGGCCCAGGTGAACCCCGCCGCGAGCAGGAAGGCGATGGTCTGTGTCTCTGTCTCGATCTGTTGCAGCCACAGCCACCCGAGGCCGGCCAGACCGGCGTTGGCCAGGGGGCCGGCGATGGCGACGAGGGCACTGCGCCCGGCGGTGCTGTCGCGACTGTCGTATGCCGTGTGGCCGCCCCAGAAGTCGGCCACCACCCGGCTGACGACATAACCACAGGCCTGACCCACCAGTGCGTGCGCGGCCTCGTGCACCAGGACGGAGACCAGCAGCAGGAGCGCGAAGGCGCCGGCCACCAGATAGGCCCAGGCACCCAGGTCGGGCAGGACGTTTTGCACGACCGGCCCGAAGAGCACGACGATGACGCCGGCAACCAGGAACCAGCTGCGGCCGATGTAAACAGGGGCGCCAGCGAGTCGGCCGATGCGCCACCCGGGCGCCTTGGTCGAGGGCGCTGTCATGCGGCAACACTATCCGCGGGAAGCTCGAGCCTGTGGATGCGGTCGGGGCAGCGTCAGTGGTCTTGCCTAGGGTGCAGGTCATGACGCCAGCACTGTCGCCCAGCCGGGCCTCCGACTTCATGCAGTGCCCGTTGCTGTATCGCTTCCGCGTCGTGGACCGGCTGCCGGAGCCCCCCAGTGCTGCGGCTGCCCGCGGGACCCTGGTCCACGCGGCCCTGGAGCGCGTCTTCGACCTGCCTGCTCCGGAACGCACCGCGGAGGCCACGATCGCGCTGCTGCCCGGCGAGTGGGCTCGGTTGGTGCAGGAGGAGCCCGAGCTGGCCTCCCTGCTGAGCGGTGCCGAGCCAGCAGAGGTCGATGCAACGGCCGTCGACAATCTGCCGGACGAGACCGCGTGGTTTGCCGAGGCGGCCGGTTTTGTACGGACCTGGTTCACCCTGGAGGATCCGACCCGGCTTGAGCCCGCCGAGCGTGAGCTCTATGTCGAGGCCGAGGTCGACGGCCTGGTCATGCGCGGCTATGTCGATCGCCTCGACGTGGCCCCTGATGGGCGACTGCGGGTGGTCGACTACAAGACCGGCCGGTCCCCCTCAGAGCTGTGGGAGGGCAAGGCGCTCTTCCAGATGAAGTTCTATGCCCTGGTGCTCTGGCGCACCCGCGGTGTCATCCCGACGCTGCTCCAGCTGGTCTATCTGCGGGACGGGCAGATCCTGCGCTATGCCCCTGACGAGCACGAGCTGGTCGCGACCGAGCGCAAGATCAAGGCGCTGTGGCGGGCCATCGAGACGGCCGCCGACACCGGTGACTGGCGCCCGCGACGCAGCAAGCTGTGCTCGTGGTGCCACCACAAACCGATCTGCCCGGCGTGGGGTGGCACACCACCACCGCTGCCGGTGGATGCCGAGACGCGCGCCCTGGATCCGCGAGCCACGGGCCGGGCAGAGCCGGCCGATGACGCGGACGAATGACAGTGCAGAGGTCGGACGCTGAGACTCAGTGATGGCCCCGCAGGGGCTGGGTGAGCGTCATCAGATCCCCGAGCCGCTTTCCCTCCAGGCCCGGGACGGTGACCATCCCAGGCACCTCGGGGACCGGCACGACGTGAGGCACGGCGATGGTGGGGACTCCGGCCGCGGTCGCCGAGCGGACGCCCGTCGGCGAGTCCTCCACCGCGATGCAGTCAGCCGGCGTGACGCCGAGCCGCTCGGCCGCGAGCAGGTAGGCATCCGGCGAGGGCTTGCCGTGCACCACCTGGTCGCCGGTCACCACGGCCGCGAAGGTCCCCGCCGGCACGCTCTCGAGCAACACCTCAGCTAGCGGTGCCCAGGACATGGTGACCAGAGCGCACGGGACACCGAGCCCGGCACAGTCTTCGAGGAGCTCGCGCGCTCCGGGGCGCCACGGCATACGCTCTCGGGTCCGTGCGACCACCCCGGCGAGGAGGATCTCCACCACCTCGTGCGGCGTGCCGGTGACGGGCGTGCGGGCCAGGATGATCTCCGCCGACCGGAGCAGGCTGTTGCCCACCAACTCGACCGCGTCCTCATGGGTCCAGGTGCCCCCGGCCTCCGCGATCAGATCAGTCTCGACCGCCATCCAGTAGGGCTCGGTGTCGATCAGCGTGCCGTCCATGTCCCACAGCACCGCCGCGGGCAGGGTCAACTGGTCACGTGTCACACGAAGGATGCTAACGACCTGCGCTCGCGGGAGGCACGCTCGGGGCCACCTGCAGACCCGAGAGGGCCACGTGCGCGGCTTTCGGGTCGAAGACTCGTAGGCTGGCGACGACCTGTTGAACCGGAGGCTGATCATGATTGATGTGCGGAACGTGCCGGAGTTGAACGATCCCATCGTCATCGCGGCCTTTGAGGGCTGGAATGACGCCGGGGAGAGCGCGACGAGGGCTGTCGAGCACCTGGTGCGGGTCTGGGACGCCAAGGTCATGGCCGTGATGGACCCCGAGGACTACTACGACTTCCAGGTCAACCGGCCGCGGGTCAGCCTGGTCAACGGCACCCGACAGCTGACCTGGCCGACCACACGGGTGCTGGTGGCACGCGACACACCGCTGGGCCGGGACGTGATCCTGGTGCTCGGCATCGAGCCATCCATCCGCTGGCGCAGCTATGTCTCGGAGATCATGTCGCTCGCGGTGGACCGTGGGGCGACCCTCCTGGTGACCCTCGGCGCACTGCTGGCCGACGTGCCGCACAGCCGACCGATCCCGGTCTCGGTCACCTCCGAGGATTCTGACCTGCGCGAGCTGCACGACGTGGAACGCAGCACCTATGAGGGTCCGAGCGGCATCGTGGGAGTGCTCATGGACCAGGCCAGCCAGTCCGACATGCCTGGCCTGTCGGTGTGGGCCGCGGTGCCGCACTATGCCGGCGGCCCGCCCTCACCCAAGGCGACGCTGGCCCTGATCGGGCGCCTCGAGGAGCTGCTGGGCTGTGTGATCGACGAGGGCGAGCTGACCGAGGAGTCACGTGCCTGGGAGCGCGGCGTCGATGAGCTCGCTGCCTCCGACGAAGAGGTCGCGGAGTATGTCGAGTCGCTCGAGGAGGCGCAGGACACCGCGGAGCTGCCCGAGGCCAGTGGCGACGCCATCGCGCGCGAGTTTGAGAAGTATCTGCGACGTCGGGGCGGTCACGAGGCCGGGTGACCGGTCAGCCGACACCATCGATGAGCCGGGTGACGGTCAGTCGACACCATCGATCAGTCCGCGCAGGCGGGCGCCGAGCACGTCCCAGTTCCAGCGGGTCTGCACCCACTCACGACCGGCCGCGCCCATCCGAGCGGCAAGCTCGCGGTCACCGAGGATCGTCACCACAGCCTCGGCCAGCTCCTCGATCTGCCGGCCGTTGACCACCAGTCCCGTCTCTCCCTGCACCACGGTCTCCGGTGCCCCACCGGAGGTGCCGGCGATCACCGGGACTCCCGCCGCAGCGGCCTCGAGATAGACCACGCCCAGTCCCTCCACATCGAGGCCGCCCCCGCGCGTGCGACACGGCATGGCGAACAGGTCCGGCATGGCATAGTGCGCTGCGATCTCGTCCGAGGCGACTCGACCGGTGAACAGGACGTCATCATCGACGCCGTGCTTGGCCGTCAGGGCACGCAGTCTCTTCTCATAGCGTCCCTCCCCCGCGATCACGAGGATGGCCCCCGGGACCTGGGCCCGGATGGCGGGGAGGGCACGGATCAGGCTGTCGGCCCCCTTGCGAGGGACCAGGCGGGACAGACACAGGATGACCGGCCGGTCCCCGAGGCCATAGCGCTCGCGCAGGGCCGCGCGGGCGGCCGGGTCGGGCCGGAAGACGTCACTCTCGACGCCCGAGGGAAGGTTGGCTGTTGCTCCAGCCCTGTTGAAGGCCCCCGCCAGGCGCCGGTTGGTGTATTCGCTGACGTAGGTGATCACGTCAGCGCCGCTCGCGATCCGCGCCAGCAGTTGCCGCGTCCCGGGCGACATCCACCACCCGACCTCATGACCGTGCGTGGAGGCGATCACTCGTTGGGCTCCGGCCTGCCGCAGTTTCGGAGCCATCAGTCCCAGGGGCGCTGCCGCCCCGAACCAGACGGTCTCGATCCCGCGGGTGCGCACGATGTCTGCCGCCTGGCGGACCACGTCCGGTGTGGGCGTCATCATCGTGTGCCTGGAGCGCAGCACCTCGTAGGGCTGCTCTGCGTCGAACGCCGCGGTGTCGGCCTGGTGATAGCTCGAGGTGAAGACCGTGAGGTCCTCAGCGGGCAGGGTCGCCGCAAAGTTGTGCAGATAGCTCTGGATGCCACCGTGGCGCGGCGGGAAGTCGTTGGTGACCAGCAGGGTGCGACGCACGGGATCAGAGGCTGACGCCCAGCAGGGCATCGATGGCAGCGACGATCGTGGCCCGGTCTCCGCCGGCACCGCCGCGAGCCCACTCATCGACCGATCGCAGCGCGGCTGGGGCATTCAGGTCGTCAGCAAGGGCGGCGCGGATCTCCGCCACCACGGGCACTGGCTCGCTCTCCCGTTCTTCGCCGTGCTGGTCGGGAGTGGCCTGGTCCCCGGCCACCGCAGCACGCCAGGCGGCCAACCGTTCCACCGCCGACCGCAGGATCTCGTCGGTCCAGTCCCACGGCTCGCGGTAGTGCTGGCCCAGCAGCGCCAGCCGGATGGCCATCGGGTCGACGCCGTCGCGCCGCAGCGCCGAGACGAGGACGAGGTTGCCCTTGGACTTGCTCATCTTCTCGCCGTCCAGCCCCACCATGGCCTGGTGCACATACGTGCCCGCAAACGGCTGCCCGGTCAGCGCCCGCGCCTGGACCGCGCTCATCTCGTGGTGCGGGAAGATCAGGTCCGTCCCGCCGCCCTGGATCGCGAAGCTCTCGCCCAGGTAGCGCAGGGCGATCGTGGTGCACTCGATGTGCCAGCCGGGCCGTCCATCGCCCAGATCCGCTCCGTCCCAGTGCGGTTCACCCTTGCGGTGGGCGCGCCAGAGCAACGGGTCGAAGGCGTCACGCTTGCCCTCCCGCTGGGGGTCTCCCCCACGCTCGGCAAAGACTTCGGTCATCTGGTCCCGGCTCCAGCCGGACACGCTGCCGAAGCTGGGCTGGGTGGCGAGGTCGAGATAGACGTCCTGCCCCACGTCCCCTGCGCCGGTGGTCTCGATGGGCAGGCTGTATGCCGTGCCAGTCGCCAACAGTTGTTGCACGGCCGTCACGTCATCCGGGATGCCCTCGACAGCCCCGACGTAGTGCTGCGGAGCGAGGACGCGCAGTGCCTCCATGTCCTCGCGGAACAGATCAATCTGCCCTGCTGCGAGGTCCTGCCAGTCGAGTCCGTCCCGCTCGGCACGCTCGAGCAGCGGCTCGTCCACGTCCGTCACGTTCTGGACATAGGTGACGTCCAGGCCGGCGTCCTGCCAGACCCGCACCACGAGGTCAAACGTGACGTAGGTGGCTGCGTGCCCCATGTGCGTCGCGTCGTAGGGGGTGATGCCACAGACATAGAGGCCGGCCTTGCCGCCCTCGGGGTGCACCACCTGGGGCACGCCCGTCGCGGAGTCCTGGACCCGGAGCGGGCCCCCGTGTCCGGGGATGTCTGGCACGGCGGCACTGTTCCACGTCTTCACGCCTCGGAGCCTAATGCGTCACGGTGACGCAACGGCATCGGAGGGTCGCCTCACCACAGGGGTTACCGCGCCACAGCTCTCCCCACGCGTTGCCTCACCACAAGGGCCAGGGCAACGCGTAGCGCTCCGTGGGCAACGCCGGAAAGATTGCCTCCGTCAGGAGTTCATCCACACGATCGCTGAGCGCCTGGAACTCCCACGGACTGATCAGCGCAGAGATCGCCGTCCCTGCCGAGTCCGCGGTCGTGGGTGGTGCGTGACCGTCGGCGGGGGCTGCGGTTCCCGCGCCGTCGGCGTGAGCTCTGCTCAGGGAGTCCCTGAGAGTCTGCAGACGCTCGACGTCGTCGGCAGGCAACGGCTGGCCGGCCCAGCCCCACAGGACCGTGCGCAACTTGTCCTCGGCGTGCAGGGTGAGGCCGTGGTCGAAGCCCCACAGGTGTCCCTCCGCGTCCCGCACCAGGTGAGCGCCCTTGCGGTCGGCATTGTTGAGCACCACGTCGAGGACAGCCAGCGACGCCAGGTCCGGGGCGTCCTGGTGCGCGACAGCGACGGGCTGGCCCTCAGCACCTTCGCCGTGCACGACCGCGAGCCAACCTGAGGGGACGGCACCGGCAGGGAAGATCTCCAGCAGCCCGTCACCGGGGCCGCGTCCGGTCGGCTCCCAGTCGATCCACCGCTGCACGGACCCTGGCCCGAGGGGCCCCTCGCTCATGATGGTGCGCGGGATCAGCCCCCATCCACCGGCCTCACTGACCAGAAAGGCCGCAACCTCCCGGCGCCCAAGGGTGCCCTCCGGGAAGTCGCGCAACGGGGCCTCGCCACGGATGGGTTTATAGAGTCCGCGCCGGCCGGTGGGTTGCCCGTCCGCGGTTGTGTAGAGCACTCTCGCGGTCAGGTTGGAGGCATCCGTGAGCACGCCCTCCACCTCGAACTGTCCAGCGGGCTCGAGGTCTTCAGTGCCTGCACGTCCTGGTTCGCTGGTCAACGCCGATAACCGTTGGCCCGAGGGCAGATGTGGCCGCTCGGGTCGAGTGGTTGCCCACAGAATGGACAGTTGGGTCGTCCCCCCTCGACGGACGTCTTGCACCGCTCGGCAAAGGCACGAGCCATCGGGGGTGTGAGCACGACCCGGATGCTCTCCAGGAGGGCGACCTCGGTCTCGTCGAGTGTCTCCTCGTCCATGTCCTCGGGGTCGGCCGTCTCGTGGGCCTCGACCACCACCCTGCGACGGGAGGGCTCCCAGGCCAGGCTGAGGCTCTGGACGCGGAAGTCGTCCTCAATGGGGGTGTCCAGCGGGGCGTTGTCTGTCATCCCGACTGCGGCCTCGGGTGCTCCATCGAGGCCTGCCACCTGATCGAGCAGGTCAGCCAGGCGTTCGCCGAGGACCTTCACCTGCTCCTTCTCCAGGGAGACCGTCATGCGTTGCCCGGCCCCAGACACCTGGAGGAAGAAGGTCCGCTGTCCCGGTGGCCCGACGGATGCGGCGATGAACCGCTCCGGCGGGTCGAACTCGTGCTGAGGCATGTCGTCGACCTTAATCGGTGCCGGCGCCACCGCCGACAGCCGCGTCGTCGCTCGACTCACCGTTGTCATCCGTGCTGGGCTGGTTCAACGACTCTGACAACCCGCGCAGATCCACCGGATCAGACCCCGTGTCGTTGACCCGCAGCACAAACGGTTGGTTCTTGGCCTGGCGCACGATGCTCACCGACGCTGGATCGATCATGATGCGCTGGAAGCGGTCCAACGGGCTGCCGAGCGCATGGGCCACGAGCGACTTGATGACATCACCGTGGCTCACTGCGACCCACACTGCCCCAGGTCCGTGCTCGGCCTCGATCTGGGCATCCCACTGGGTGATCGCGCGCACGACGCGGTCCTGCATGCCCTGCATCGACTCTGCCCGAAAGTCGTCGTGTGGCGGGAAGGTGACCGTGCTCGGTTGCTCCTGGATGTCTCGCCACAAGGCCTCCCGGGACAGTTCCTTGAGCTTGCGCCCGGTCCACGCCCCGTAGTGGCACTCCCCGATCTCCTCGTCCGACTGAACTGCGAGGGGCTCAGCGGCGGGCACGGCGGCTGGCCCGGCGACTGGCTCGGCGGCGGGCCCGCCACCGCTCCCTGGTTGGAGCGACTGGCTCTCCTGGGCTCCGATGATGGCGGCAGCTGTCTGCTGACAGCGCTCCAGGGGGCTGCTCACAACAGCGGCAAGCGGCGTGGCCTTCAGTCGCTCGCCCAGTCGAGCAACTTGTTCAACTCCCTTGTCATCCAAGGTGATTCCCGGAGTCCAGCCGGCCAGGATGCCTTGCGCATTGGCTGTAGTGCGCCCGTGTCGCACCAGGATAAGGATCGCCATCAGTCGAGGATGCCGGCCTGCTCGGCCGCCTGGACCGCAGTCTCGAGTGTCGAGAGCCGCTCCCCCAGAGACTGGCCGTAGGGGGAGATGGTGACTGTCGACATACCGGCCTCTGCATAGCGGGTGAGCCGCTCGGCGATGCGGTCCTTGGGACCAAGCAGGCTGGTGTCATCGATGAACTGCTCAGGCACCGCGGCGGCGGCATCGCGATACTGACCGCCCAGATAGAGGTCCTGCACGTTGCCGGCTGCTTCCTCATAACCCATGCGGACCGCGAGGGCGTTGTAGAAGTTCTGCTTGCGTGAGCCCATACCCCCGACATAGAGCGCGGCGTAGGGGCGCACGCGGTCAGCCGCTGCCGACACGTCATCGTCGACGCTGAGCGGCACGGTGGCATCGAAGGTGAACTCTCGGTCAGGATTGGCGGACTTGGCCAGACCCGTGCGGATCGAGGCCAGCTGCTCCCCCGTGAACTCCGGGCTCAGGAAGATGCCTAGCCACCCGTCGGCGATCTCACCGGCGAGTTCGAGGTTCTTCGGGCCCACCGCAGCCAGATAGATGGGCACCGGCTGCTCGGATGGTGCTGCTGTGCTCCGCAACGGCTTGCCGGCACCGTCTGGGAGCGGCAACTCGAAGTGATTCCCGTGATACTCGACCTTCTGACGGTCCAGCGCCAGGCGGACGATGTCGACATACTCGCGGGTGCGCTCAAGGGGCTTGGCAAAAGGCACGCCGTGCCAGCCTTCAGACACCTGGGGACCACTGACACCCAGGCCCAGGTTGAACCGACCCCCGGACAGGGCTCGGAGACCGGCTGCCGTCATGGCTGTCATGGCTGGGGTCCGCCCAGGGATCTGCAGGACGCCAGCACCGAGGCGGATGCGTGACGTGCGTGCTCCAATCCAGGACAGCACCGTGACGGCGTCAACGCCATAGGCCTCTGCAGCCCAGACCACGTGGACGCCAAGTTCCTCCGCACGCTGCACGAGGGCCAGGTTGTCTTCGTCCTGACCGGTCCCCCACCAGCCAGCGCTCAGTCCAAGCTTCACGCCCTAGGCCCGCCCGTCGTCGCTGTTGTCATCGTCGCTGTGGTCATCGTCGTCAAGATCGTCATCGTCTTCTTCGTCATCGTCCTCATCATCGTCGTCGCCGTCATCATCGTCGTCATCAACGTCGTACTCCTCGTCATCCAACCCGAGATAGCCACCCGCCCCGCCAGATGGGTCATCGAGGTCATCGCCCTCATCGGGGTCATCGCCGTCATCGAGGACCGCAGCATCGTCGATGTCGTCATCCTCATCGGAATAGACGTCAAGGGGGGTGACCTCGCCAAAGGCGTCGAGGAGGGCGTCGTCATAGGCGACAAAGGCATCGGCGACCTTGTTGTAGGCCGTGACGACTGCCGGGTCGTTCTCCCCACGACGGACAGCCGACAATTCCAGGTGAGTCTCTAGTGCAGCGATGAAGGTGGACAGCGCGGCCCGCGGGTCAGACGTCATGGCCTGACGTTAGCGAACTTCGCTGCCTGCCGCGCCGGGAGTGCCCCCAGAACGACGCAACCGCTGACAACGGAACCGGCTCGCCGACGATGGGGTTGATTTCTCGAGCGCACGTGCGCAGTATCTGTCTCGATGGCCGAATACGAGTATCAGATGCTGACCTTCGGGCGGGATGAGTCGCGGGCTGCTGTGCGCCAATCCCTGGCAGACCACGCGGAGTATGGACACTGGGAGCTGTGGCGGGTCAGCCTCTTCATGGGTGGTGTCCGCAAGGCGATCCTGCGGCGACGGATCATCCGCGTCCAGCGCACCGCGTAAGTTCCCGGTGCCGGATTAGAAGGGTGGCGGTTCGTCGGGGTCGCGGGTCCAGGGGGTGGTGGGCCCGTCGTCGGGCTGTTCGTGCTCACCAGCGGTCGGCTTGCCGTGCTTCTGGTCAGCGTCCCCGGTGTCCTTCTCGCTGTCGGGGACTTGGTCGTCGGTGTCGTGGTGGCGTTGTGCCTCGGCACGCATGGTCTCGGGGTTCGGGTGGTAGGACCGTTTCCCGTTCTCAGGAGTGTGAGTCAACGTCACGGAGTCCCAGCCGGTGAAGACTTCGCTCCAGTCGTCGTCATCCTCAGCTTCGAGGGTGGCTCCGGACGGCCGGTAGGACAGGGCCTGGTACACCGCGGCATCCACAGCTGCAGCAGGGTCGGTGCCGGAGGCGATCGCGTCCTCAACTTGGTCCGTGGCCGCGGTCAACAACTTGGTGTACTGGCGGTAGTCATGAGCTTTGGTGGTGTAGATCCGCCCGAGCAGGGTGGTCCAGGTGACGTCTCTGTTGGCGTGGATCACCGCGTCCCAGAGTTTCTTGGTCTTCAGGTCGTGGTCGGGGGCGTCCAGTGGTTGACCGTTGGCGATGCAGGTGTGCCCGCCGGGGGTGCCGTGTTCCTGGACGTGATCAATCTGGGCCATCGACGCGGGTTTGAGACAACCGGGCATGCGGCAAAAAACATCAGCGGCGATGATGTGGGCCCGCATGCCCGGATCGAATGGGTACGCGCTGATGGAGCGTTCGACCAGGACCCCGGTCGCGGGGTCGGTCAGCAGTCGGTACATCGTCGAGCCAGGAGTTAACGCGAGGGTGCGGACCTCGTCTGGGGTCAGGAAGACACTGTGTTTGCCGATGACCTCGCCGACGCCGACCTCACCATCGGGCTCCGCTCGTGGTGGTGGGCAGTCTTGTCCTGCCTGGCCGGGCTCGGGACAGTCTTGTCCCCTCGAACCGCCACTGGGTGTTCGATCAGGATCAGCGACAGACTCGCCGGCCTCTGCGCCGCAGGTGCACTCGCAGGTGCAGGACCCGCCACCACCTGTGACCGACCGACCAGTGGCCGTGCTGGCCGCGGCGAACGCGGCGGGGATCGGGTTCCCGTCGGCATCCACGCCCGCGCCTGTCCCAGGGCCGAACCCAGTGGGGATCAGCCCGTTGGGGATGGTGCCGATCAGGGTGTTCAGCGGGACGATGACGTTGAGCTGCGCAGCCGGCAGGCCGTACAGGAGTTTGGTGAGTTGCTCGGACTGCCCGACGGTGACCAGGTCGGGGTCGTCCGGCAAGCTGTCGAGGTCTGCGGTGCCGTGCAGCAGCAGGGCGATCCCGGCCGCGGCACGGAGTTGGCACAGGGGGCGTGTGTCGCCGGCCTTGCGGGCAGCCCGGGCAGCCTTCTCGATGCGGTCAGCGACCGCGGCGCCTTGGGTGGCGGTGCAGCCGATCATGATCTGGGCGGTGCCGTTGTCCTCGATCAACACCCTCGTGTCGTTGGCGGCGAGGTTGTCTTCCCTGGTCTTCTTCGTCGACTCGGGGTCACGACCCTTGATCTTGTTCACTTCACGGTCCAGGGCCCGGTAGAACTCGCGGTGACGCCACGGCCCACCGAGGAACTCACCAGCAGAGTCGAGCCGCTCAGACACGGAAGCTTTCGGGTCGTTGCCGAACATCCCGTTGGCCACAGCAGCAGCGTCCTCGGTGGTGAAGGTGGAGCAGGCCCGCTGGTAGCGGCGCACCAGCCGCCACGTCGACTCACCCGTCACCAACGAATGGTTGACCGGGGCGGTGACCGCGGGCGGCAGGTTGGCGAAAGCAACGAGGTCGGAGATCTCACCCGGGCACCACCCCATCGCCGCGCCCATCTCGTTGCGGGTGACACGTTTGCCGTAGGCACGCCACTTCTTCCGTTGCGACGCGGTCAGCTCATCGGGGGACGTCGCGCCCTTATCGGCCAGCAGGATCTGGGCATCGACACCCGTCAGTTGCCGGGTCGCCGAGAGCAGGACCGCGTCCAGGTGGCCAGCGGTCGCGTTCAACGCCTCGATGCTGGACAACAGCGCCTGACCGCGAGCCACGAGAGCAGGGGCCTCAACCAGACCCTCCCCGTTGTCCTCGCCGTGGTCGTGGTGGGCCTGCTCGTCGCTGACCGTGGCACACGCTTGCGCCAACGCGGTCAACGAGTCGAGCATCGCGTCGTCGACGCCGAGACCCTCAGGCCCACCCGCAACTGTGCGGTCGCGGCCAGCTGGGCCCGTGCGGCACGCGACCGCGGGTCATCGGTGTCATCCGGTGAGCCGCCCTCTGGCGAGTAATGGCCCGGGGTGTTGGGGTCGAGGTCGAGGGGCCACCACATCTTGCCGTTGGCATCGCTGTGCGGGGAGTCGTCTTCGACCAGGATCGTCACCCGCGGGCGGTAACCATCGACGTCCATGTCCTCAAACAGCGACGGGTCCAACACGAACCACGGCTCCACCTCAGGAGAGAGCCGCACCCGCGGACGCCGCCCCAACTCACCAGCAAGAGCCTGGGCCGTCAACTCCTGCCCCAGGTAATCCTCAAGGTGCTCTTCCAACGACCTGGCCTGCATCACCAACAACACCCCCTCCCGCTCGCCTCGTCGCGTTCCCGGCCTGTCCAACTACCACCAGAATAGCACAAGTGTTCGACGGGCGCTAGAGGTATTTCCGGATCTGTGGACAGCTCAACCGGTCCGTCCGGTAGGGCTGGTGGCCATGCTCACCCTCGGTGGCTGGCGACGAAGCGCCAGCCACCTCATCGCCAACTGAGAGCCACCTTGCCAGCGACCACTGACACCCGGCGGCGGACATCGTGCAGGCGGCGAAGCATCGGTGAAGCGCAGGCTCTTGAGGGCGGTTGAGGCAGTCGACCACGGACAGTGGGGGCCCTGGCAGGAGTCAGCAGTCGTCAATCAGGCGCTGCAACACCCGCGTCCCAAAGGTCAACGCGTCGACCGGCACGCGCTCGTCAATGCCGTGGAACATCCCGACGAAGTCCAGGTCGGGCGGCAGCATGAGAGGGGCAAACCCGTAACCCTCGATCCCCAGCCGCGACAGGTGCTTGTTGTCCGTCCCGCCGGAGAGGCAATACGGCAACACATGCGCACCGGGGTCCTCCTTGAGCAGGGCGCGCTTCATCGACTCGACCAACTCGCCGCTGGTGGAGGCCTCGAGAGCAACGTCCTTGTGGAGGATCTCCACCTCGACGAACTCCCCCGCCAGCTCACGGATCGTGTCCATCAACTCGTCCTCGTGGCCCGGCAGGAACCGCGCGTCCAGCGACGCCGAGGCGGTCTGCGGGATCACATTGTGCTTATAGCCCGAGTCGAGCATCGTGAAGTTGGCGGTGTCGCGCAGCGTGCCCTCGACAAACCCGCGTGCCCCACCCAGTCGCGCCAGGATCGACTCGGCGTCCTCCTCGCCCCAGGTCGCACCGGTGATGCCGGCAATGCCATCGAACAGCTCACGCACCGAAGCGATATAGGTCCGCGGCCACGGGTGGGCACTGATCCGGTTGATCGCCCCGGCCAACCGCACCAGCGCGTTCTCCTCGTTGGGCACCGACCCGTGACCGGCGCGACCGTGGGCGTGCAACCGCAGCCAGGCAATGCCCTTCTCCGCGGTCTGGAGCAGATAGGCCCGCTCGGGTGCGCCAGTTGCCTTGCCGTCCAAGGTGATCGAGAAGCCGCCCACCTCAGAGATCGCCTCGGTGCAGCCCTCGAACCACTCCGGGTGCTTCTCCACGACGTGCCCGGCGCCCTTGACTCCACCGGCCTCCTCATCAGCGAAAAAGGCCCACACAATGTCCCGCGGTGGTTGCTGCCCGGTCCGTGCCATGTGCCGCACGTTGGCCAGCAGCATCGCGTCCATGTCCTTCATGTCCACGGCCCCGCGGCCCCAGATGCAACCGTCCTTCTCCTCGGCGGCAAACGGGTCAACCTGCCAGTCCTCGGCGGCGGCGGGCACCACGTCGGTGTGCCCGTGCAGCACCAGTCCAGGACGACTTGAGTCACGCCCCGGGGTGCGCACGACGACGCTGGCTCGGCCTGGGTCGGACTCGGTGAGCTGCGGGTCGAGGCCGACCTCCGTCAGCTTCTCCATGATGTATTCCGCAGCCACCCGCTCCCCCGGCCCACTGCCGTCCCCATAGTTGCTGGTGTCGATCCGGATCAGGTCCTTGCAGAGCTGGACGACCTCATCCTGGGCGGAGGGCACGGTGGTGGCGTCAGGGCGCGTCGAGGAGGTCATGTCACCGAGGCTAGCCCGACCGTATGCCGAGGGGCCAGCCCCCTCGGCAGGTGACCTGACATGGATGGCCGGCTCACGGCATACGGCGGCCCGTCTGATGCCTGTCCCCAACCGATTTGCACATTTTTGCAGAACTGCATAATATGCAGGAGTGCAAACTTCACTCTCCCTTCGAGAGCGCAAGCGCACCGACACCTTCCGATCGATCCATGATGCAGCCGCAGAGCTGGTCCTGGACCGGGGCCTGATCAACGTCACCGTCGACGAGATCGCCGACCGTGCCGGTGTGTCTCAGCGCACCTTCTTCAACTACTTCCCGACCAAGGAAGACGCCGTCGTCGGGCTCCGCACGCCGGAGCTGACCGACGAGATGCTGCAGTCCTTCCGCACCCGGGTGGGCAGCGACCTGCTCAGCAGTGCGGTCGAGCTGCTGGCCGCCGTCATCCGCACGGCGCTGGTCCCCGGTGACGATCCGGTGCGACGCAAGGAGCTCACCGCCGAGTATCCCGATCTGCGCAAGCGCTTCATGCTGCGCATCGCCGACGCCGAACGACTTGCCCTGCAAGTGATCGAGGAACAGCCCGAGTCACTCCCGAACACCGAGGAGGCCGCCCGCGCGCTCATCACGCTCGCCGGCGCGGTCATCCGCTTTAGCTATCAACAGCAGCCAGGGTCTGTCACCGCGGACGACCAGGAGACGCTGCACCAAGGCATCGAAACCTTCCGAGAGGTCCTACGTACCGCACTATGACAACCACTGACACTCCCACCACGCTGCACCCGGGTCACGAGAAGCGCGACATCAAGCTGCTGTTCGCCGGCCTGATGGTCACCATGCTGCTGGCCTCGCTCAACCAGACGGTGCTGTCCACTGCGCTGCCCACCATCGTGGGCGAGCTGCACGGTGTTGACCAGATGCTCTGGGTGATCACCGGCTTCATTCTCGCCTCAACGATCATGATGCCGATCTACGGCAAGGTCAGCGACATGCTCGGCCGCAAGCCGCTGCTGCTCTTTGCGATTGCAGTCTTTGTGGCCGGCTCGATCATGGGTGGGCTCGCGGGCGACATGAACGCCCTGATCGTGGCCCGCGTCGTGCAGGGCATCGGCGGCGGTGGTCTGATGATTCTGAGCCAGGCCGCGATCGCTGACGTCATCCCCGCGCGCGAGCGTGGGAAGTACATGGGGATCATGGGTGGCGTCTTCGCCTTCTCCTCGGTCGCCGGGCCGCTCCTGGGCGGCTGGTTCACCGAGGGTCCCGGCTGGCGCTGGGTGTTCTGGATCGCCCTGCCGTTGGGTGCCCTCGCTGCGGCCGCGACCATCGCCTTCCTGCCCGGTCGTCGCGACACCGGTGAGAAGCGCCCGCGCATGGACTACCTCGGCATGATGCTGATGGCCATCGCGACCGCCTCGCTGGTGCTGGTCGGCACCTGGGGCGGCAGCGAATACGAGTGGACCTCCCCGGTCATCCTGGGCCTGGGTGCCGTCGCCCTGGTCGCCGGCGGCCTCTTCGTCCTGGCAGAGTCTCGGGCACAGGCCCCCATCATCCCGTTGGCGCTCTTCAAGGACCGCAACTTCAACCTGACCACGATCGCTGCCCTCTTCACTGGTGTGGCCATGTTTGGCGCCATCAGCTATCTGCCGACCTATCTGCAGATGGCCACCGGGCTGTCGGCCACGGTCGTGGGCCTGCTGATGGTCCCCATGATGGGCTCGATGCTGATCAGTTCGACCGTGTCCGGCATGGCAGTGTCCCGGACCGGTCGTTACAAGCGTTATCCGATCGTCGGATCCTTGCTGCTGGCGCTCGGCCTGGTCCTGTTGTCCACCCTGAAGTGGGACTCCCCCACCTGGTTGGTCTGCGTCTATATGGGCGTGATGGGCATCGGCCTGGGCATGAGCATGCAGATCCTCACGCTGATCGTGCAGAACTCGTTCCCGGTCCGTGATGTCGGCACGGCCACCGCGTCGACCAACTACTTCCGCCAGGTCGGTGCAACCCTGGGCACCGCGGTCGTCGGGAGCGTGTTCACCAGCCGCCTCGTGTCGCTCGTGGCCGACAAGGTGCCCACGGGCACTGGTCCGCAGGACGGCGCGCACTCCCTGACGCCCGAGTTGGTCAACCAGATGCCAGATGCGCTGCGCGAGACGATCGTCCAGTCCTACAACGAGGCGCTGATCCCGATCTTCCTCTACATGACGCCGCTCGCCATCTGCGCCGCGATCGTGCTGATGTTTGTGAAGGAGAAGACACTGTCCACCAGTGTCGAGGACGACGTCACGGCTGAGTCCCTCGCCGAGGGCCAACTGGTGGTGTCCAGCACCGAGCGCTGACCTGGGGGCGACACCGCGCCGCGCAGGCCCCGCCCTGGCCACCGGGTGGTCATACACTGGCAGGACGTAGCCAGTGAGCGAGGTGACCGTGGACGCGGACACGACCCGCATCAGCCAGGACCCCTCGCGGGCCTACCCGCCGCTGCTCATTCGCCGGATCATCGCCCGCGCCATGGACTCTGTCATCGCCTTCGGGCTGGCTTGCCTGATCGTGTTGCCCTTCACGTTTCAGCAGGCGACAGATGCGCTCGTGCTCGGCGGCTTCGACTCCTTCCGGGACTTCCTCGCTGAGTGGGAGCCCGGCGTCCTTCCCGGCGGCTCGATCGGAGCCACGCTGGAGCAGCTCCAGCCGGTGGTGCTGAGCACGATCTACCTCCAGGTGCTGGTCATCTGGGCCTACGACTGGCTCAGTCTCACGTTGACCGGCAGCAGCATTGGCAAGGCGGTCACCCGCGTGCGGGTGACGAGGCACAACAGCAGTTCGGCGCCGACCATCGCCCCAGAGCTCCAGGCCAGCAGGTCCTTGCTCGAGCGCCCGCTGCGCATGGGGCTGCGCGCTGGCCTGGTCGTCGGTGCCCCGGCGCTGGCGGTCGGCATGCTCTGCGCTGCAGCCTTTGCCGTGCCCGGCGCGGTCGACCTCGCGGAGCTGTTTATCGCCCTGTCAATCGTGCTGCTCATCGTGTGGCTCACGGGCGGAGTGGGCCTGCACGGGCTGGCGACCGGCACCCGGGTCGTCGGCTTCGAGTGGCAGGAGCTCAGGCAGGAGGCCGAGCACCACCTTGACTCCCACCGAGGGAGCGCCGACGCATACCTCCACAGGTTGCAGGAGGCCTCCCGGGCCGCCGAACCCCAACGCGTGGTGACCCGCGTTGAGGACGCACCGCGCGTCCGCTCGCTGTCGACGCAGCTGCGCGGCGTGCTGGACTCGTTCCGGCAGGCCCCACCCGGACCAGGAGGGGCCTGACCCCAGACCGGACGTGAACCGCACGACGAGCGCATGAGAAAGCCCCTCGGGTCTGTGACCTGCACAAACCCGAGGGGCACTCGGTGTCCGGAGGGGGACTTGAACCCCCACGCCCGTTAAGGGCACTAGCACCTCAAGCTAGCGCGTCTGCCATTCCGCCACCCGGACAAGGGTGTCTGCTCGCACCGCTCGAGGCGGTGGGCAACGACGTGAAAGATTAGCACGCATCGGCCCCAACTCCGTCCTTGGGAGAGGCACGCGTCAGGCGCTCATGCGCTCGGTCGGGCCCAGCGTCAGGCGCTCACGCGCTCAGTGGGGCGGATTCCCAGGCGCACACGCGCTCGGTCGTGAGGGGTGTCGTGATGGGTCGTGGTCGTCAGGGTTGGTGGCGCCAGTCGGGTGGCTCGCCCGCGGAGAGCGCCGGGTCGTCCGTCGCGAACGTGCGGACCGGCCCGGGGACGGTCCGGGGTCCCTCGAAGCGGACCGTCACGCGACCCAGTCCGCTCCCCCACACCCAGCCGGCGCCGAGCTCGTCGTGCACCACGTCGGCGCCCGGGCGCCACTGCGGGCCGTGGACCAACTCAGCCGTATGCCGTGGGGGCGCCTCCTCCTGCACGGCACCAATGCTGTCGGGCACCTCCAGATCCGCGGGGGTCGTGGCTGAGAAGAGGTCCTCGCCGAGCTCGAGCTCCTCCTGGGCGTGGGTGGTGAGGCCGGAGACCCCGACACCGAGCAGCCGGATGCCCGACGTGACGTCGATGCCGGCCAGCAGCCGCCGGGCCTGGCGTCCGATGACGGCCGGATCGCCGGTCGCATACGGCAGGGTGCCCGAGCGGGTGAGCTGGCTGAAGTCGTGCTGGCGGACCTTGACTGTGGTGGTGCGGCCGAAGACGGCGGACTGGCCGATCCGGCTGGCCAGTCGCGCCACCATCAGGTCGAGCTCACGCTCCAGGACCGCGGGGTCGGCGATGTCGGTCTCAAAGGTCTCCTCCACCGAGACGCTCTTGGTCTCGCGCTGGGACTCCACGGCCCGGTCATCCTCGCCGCGGGCCAGCCGCACCAGGCTGGTCCCGTGCGCCTGACCGAAGATGGCCACCAGGTCGCTCTCGCTGACGCGCGCCAGGTCGGCCACCGTCTCAACCCCAAAGGCGTGCAACCTGGCCCCGGTCGCCGGGCCGACCCCGGCGATGGCGCGCACCGACATCGGAGCGAGCACCTCCTGCTCCGTGCCGGGCTCGATCAGCGTCAGGCCGGCCGGCTTGTTCAGCTCGCTGCCGATCTTGGCCATCATCTTGGACGGCGCGATCCCGACGGAGGCGGTGAGTCCGCCGGTCTCGGCTGTGATCCGGTGGAGCAGTTCCTGGCCCAGAGAGCGCAGCGCCTCCGGCGACAGGTCCCGAGGCGTGCCAGCGGCGAGGTCGACGTAGGCCTCATCCACCGAGACCTGCTCGACGATCGGCGACAGCTCCCGCAGCAGGTCCATCACGACCCCAGAGCTGAGCCGGTAGGCGTCAAAGCGTCCGCCCAGAAAGGCTGTCCCGGAGGGGCACCGGCGCCGAGCCTCGGACGTCGGCATCGCGGAGCGGGCCCCAAAGACGCGCGCCTCGTAGGACGCGGTCGACACCACTCCTCTCGGACCGATGCCGCCGACCACGACCGGCTTGCCGCGCAGCGAGGGCTTGTCGCGCTGCTCGACGGCAGCGAAGAACGCATCCAGGTCCACGTGCAGGACGCTGGACTCGCGGCGGACGGCGGGCATGGCGCCACTGTGACACAGGCGCCGGATAGTGTCGGCACGTGCTCGATCACGTCACTGCTGTCCGCTATGTCACCCCGCTGCGCGAGGGCGGCTCGATGCCCGGCGTCGTCGAGGCCGACGACCTCGGCACCTACGTCGTGAAGTTCCGCGGCGCAGGCCAGGGCGTGAAGGTCCTCGTCACCGAAGTCATCGTGGGCGAGCTCGCGCGACGGCTCGACCTTCCGGTGCCCCGGATGGTGACGATCGACCTGCCCCCGGCCATCGCGCGCTACGAGGCCGACGAGGAGGTCCAGGACCTGCTCAACGCCTCCCCCGGCACCAACCTGGGGATGGATCTGTTGCCCGGTTCCCTGGGCTATGACGGATCCCGTCCGCCCAGCCCCGAGCTCGCGGCACGGATCGTGTGGCTGGACGCGTTCACCGCCAATGTGGACCGCACCTGGTCCAACCCCAACCTGCTGACGTGGCACCGCGAGACCTGGCTCATCGACCACGGGGCCGCGCTTTATTTCCACCACTCCTGGCCGAGCAAGGAGCCGAACCCGCAGCGGTTCGCCCAGCAGCCGTTCCGCGCGGATGACCACGTGCTGGGCGGGGTCGCCACTGACCTGCCTGGCGTCCACGCGGAGTTGTCCGCGCGGATCACCCCAGAGTTGATCGGTGACGTGCTCGACCAGGTCCCCGAGGACTGGCTGGAGACCACCACTCACCTGACGGACACGCAGGCGGTGCGCTCGGCATACCGAGACCATCTGCTGGCCCGGGTCCAGAACCCGGCCGCCTGGCTGCCTGGTGGTGGCGCGTGAGCTACGACTACCAATACGTCACGCTCCGGCTCGTGCCACGCGTCGAGCGCGAGGAGTTCATCAACGTCGGTGTCGTGCTCTACAGCCAGGAGGCCGAGTTCCTGCAGGGCGCCTTCGAGCTCAACGAGGACAAGGCGCTGGCGCTGGCCCCGGAGCTCGATCTGGAGGCCGTGCGCGCGTCCCTGGAGACCGTGTGCCGCGTCGCAGCGGGCGAGCACTCCCCCACGACCCCGCGGCTGGACAAGCTGGGGCCGCGCTTCGGCTGGCTCAGTGCCCCCCGCAGCACGATCGTGGCGCCTGGGCCCATCCACGGCGGCACCACCGCGGACCCGGCTGCCACGCTGGCACACCTGCTGGGCATCCTGGTGTCATGACCCACACGCTGACCTGGCACCCGTTCACCGAGCGACCCGACCTGGTGGCCGATCCCGTGCGAGCTGCCCTGGAGGCCACGCCGCTGGCCGGGTCGGTCGAGGTGACGGAGATCGACCCGGACCTGGCCGACACGCAGGCGCTGGTCGACTCCACGGACGTGCTGCTCGAGGAGAGTGCCAACTGCATCGTGGTCCTGGGCCGACGCGGCGAGATCGAGCGCATCGCTGCGGCGCTGGTGCTGGCCACCACGCGGGCCGACGTGAACACCACCGTGCGCAAGACCCTCGACGTGCGCAAGGCGAGTTTCCTGCCGATGGAGCGAGCGGTGGCCGAGACCGGGATGGAGTTTGGCGGGATCACACCCGTCGGCCTGCCCGGGGACTGGCCGGTGCTCGTGGACTCGCGGGTGGTCGACTCCGAGCAGGTGGTGATCGGTTCCGGTTTGCGGCGCTCCAAACTGCGCCTGCCGGGTGCCCTGGTCGCTGACCTGCCTGGCGTCCAGGTGATCGAGGGACTGGCCAGCTGACTGCGCTGGCCGGTGACTGAGGCGAGTAACCTCACCCAGATGACGGCATACCACGCAGACTCCACGGACCTGTCCGACAAGGAGGTCCTGACCTGGGACCTGTTCGGGACGGCCAGCCGCGAGCTGGCCCAGCAGGTGGCCGACTCCGACTTCGACCCGGAGATCATCATCGCGGTCGCACGCGGTGGCCTGCTCCCCGGCGGCGCCCTGTCCTATGCCCTTGGCGTCAAGCTCTCGGATGCGATCAACGTCGAGTTCTACACCGACGTGCACGAGACGCTGCCGGACCCGGTCCTGCTGGCGCCGTTGCTGGACACCGAGTCGATCCAGGGGCGGCGCCTGCTGGTGGTTGACGATGTCGCCGACTCTGGGCGCACCCTCGCGCTCGTGCTGGACCTGCTGGGCACGCACGGCGCCGACACCCGCAGCGCGGTGCTCTATGCCAAGTCCGCCACCATCGTCGAGCCCGACTTCGTGTGGAGGCACACCGATGAGTGGATTGTCTTCCCCTGGTCGGCGCAGGCGCCGGTGACACCGGCCGGGACCCTCACCGAGTCCTCGACTCCTCCGGCCTGACCGGCTGCAGCGCCCAGAACGCCACGGCACTGGCCGCCGCCACGTTGAGCGAGTCGACGCCCCCAGCCATCGGGATCCGCACCGCGAGGTCCGCCTCGGCGATCGTGCGCTCCCCCAGTCCGTCGCCCTCGGTGCCAAGCACGAGGGCCAGGCGCTCCGGCGGGTCCGCCGCGAGCTCACCCAGCTCCACGCCGTCCTCGCGCAGCGCGAAGGCACCCACCGTGAATCCGGCCTCGCGCAGGGTGGCCAGGCCGCCCGGCCAGGGATCGATCCGCGTCCACGGCACCTGAAAGACCGTGCCCATCGAGACGCGCACCGACCGGCGATAGAGCGGGTCCGCGCACCGCGGGGTCACGAGCACGGCGTCCACGCCGAGAGCCGCTGCGGAGCGAAAGACTGCGCCAACATTCGTGTGGTCCACGATGTCCTCCAGCACGGCCACCCGGCGCGCACCGGCGATGACGTCTGCGACGGCAGGCAGCACCGGCCGGTGCATCGCGGCGATCGCTCCGCGGTGCAGGTGGAAGCCGGTCATCTCCTCCGCGACAACAGGGTCCATCACAAAGACCGGGGCACCCTGTGCCACTGCCCGCGCCACCAGGTCTGCCAGGTCGGTGACCCAGCGCGGCGTCAGCAGCAGCGACCGGAACTGGTGGCCGGCCCCCAGAGCACGGTCGATCACCTTGGCGGACTCCGCGAGATAGAGCCCGCGCTCGGGTTCCAGAAGCCGCCGCAGGGCGACGTCGGTGAGACCGACATAGTCCCTGACCCGCTCATCATCGGCCCGGTCGATCCAGGTGACGCCGACGGGCAACTCAGGTGACGTCATACGAGCAGCACCACGATGGCGACGACGCCGATGATCACGATCGTGGCGCGCAACAGCCAGGGCGGCATCAGGCGCCCGACCCGGGCGCCGATCAGGCCACCGAAGAAGGCACCGATCGCGACGAGACCGACGATTGCCCAGTTCACCTGCGCCGGGTCGATGACGAGGAACACCATGGCCGCCGTGAAGTTCACGATCAGGCCGAGCACGTTCTTGGCCCCGTTGATCTCCTGGAGCCCGTTGGGCAGCAGGACACTCATCATGCCGATCAGCAGGACACCCTGTGCCGCACCGAAATAGCCGCCATACATGCCGGCGAACATGACCCCGACGAGGAGCACGACCAGACGGCCCCCGGTGATCGAGTCAGCGTGGTGCCGGGCCGCCCAGGCGTTGATCCGAGGGCCCAGCACGACCAGCACCAGAGCCAGGGCGATCAGGATCGGGACGATGGCCTCAAAGGCCGACTCCGGGAGCACCAGGAGCAGGAGGGCACCGATGATCGCCCCGACGAAGGAGGCGGGCGCCAACTTGATCAGCAGGTCACGCAGCGGCCTGATCTCGCGGCGATAGCCCCAGGCGCCGGTCAGCCCGCCGGCGACCAGACCGAGGCTGTTGGAGATGTTGGCCGAGACGGCCGGATAGCCAAAGAACAGGAGGGTCGGGAAGGTGACGAGCGTGCCCGACCCCACGACGGTGTTGATGGCGCCGGCCCACATGCCGGCCAGAATGATCGCACTGATCTCAAAGGCGCTCATGCGGCGCGGGCAGCCCAGCGGTTGCCGTGCTTGTCGACCACCAGTGGCAGTCCGAAGGTCCGCGAGAGATTCTCACCGGTCAGCGTCGTCTCGAGCGGCCCGGCTGCCTCGACCTGACCGTCGCGCAGCATCAGGATGTCGGTGAACCCCGGCGGGATCTCCTCGACGTGGTGGGTGACCAGCACCATCGCCGGGGACTCGATGTCCTCGGCCAGGGTCTGCAGGCGACCGACGAGGTCCTCGCGCCCGCGCAGGTCCAGCCCCGCGGCCGGCTCGTCGAGCAGCATGAGCTCGGGGTCGGTCATCAGGGCGCGGGCGATCTGCACCCGCTTGCGCTCGCCCTCGCTCAGGGTGGAGAAGCGGCGGGTGGACAGGTGGTCGACGCCGAGCGCGACCAGGAGCTCGTCGGCGCGGCCGGTGTCCATCTCGTCATACTCCTCGCGCCAGCGGCCGGTGACCCCCCACGAGGCGGTGACGACCACGTCACGCACCATTTCCTCGGCGGGGATCCGGTCGGCGAGGGCGGCGCTGGCCAGGCCGATGCGGGGTCGCAGATCGAAGACGTCGACGGTGCCGAGCACCTCGCCGAGGATGCCCGCGACACCCATCGTCGGGTGGATCCGGGCGGCGGCGATCTGCAGCAGAGTCGTCTTGCCCGCGCCGTTGGGGCCGATCACGACCCAGCGCTCACCCTCCTCGACGGACCAGTCGATGTCGTGCAGCAGCGTGTTGCCGCCACGGCGCACACCGACACCGGCAAATTCGAGGACATCGCTCATGTCGAGCAAGGTTAGTTTGCCGCCGGGTGCTTACCATCACCGCATGGCTGACCTGCCGGCAAGTGTGCGCGTCGCGCTGTGGTCCACGGCGGCGCTCAGTGGCGCTCTGGACGTGGATGCGGTGCCCCGCCGCGCCATGCCTGACCTGGATCATGTGGACGGTCTGGTGGCCCAGCTCGGCCTGTGGCGCGACCTGGGTGAGCGGCTGGTGCTCGTGGCGCTCCCCCGGTCCGGCGACCTGCGCAGTATGCCGAGGGGCCCGGCCGACCTGATCGCTGCGGCCACGGAGGCGGAGGAGTTGGTCTATGTCACCGGCCTCGGCGGAGCCCTGGTCCCGCAGATCCAGACCTTCGGTCCCGAGGGCGACCAGGGCTGGGAGGCGCAGTGGACCGCCTTCGACTCGGACCCGGTCCCCCAGCACGTCGTCCAGCAACTCTCCCTGCCCGATGCCGAGCTGGAGCTGCGCCGCGGCGTGGCAGCCCTCACGCAGCAGCTCGCGGACGCTCCCGGTCAGCCGCTGAGCGGCCACGGCCTCGAGGCGGTCGTGCGCGGCAGCGTGGACGAGGTCTGGGGGCTCCCCGAGGGACTGCCGCCGCGGGCCATCCGGGTGATCGAGCTGGCCGGTGCCATCACCAACCTGGCCGGTGCCGGGCTGGACCACCGGCTGCACAGCGTGGACTCAAACTCGACCCTGCAGCGCGAGCGGATCCTGCGCGAGCTCCACGACGTCTCAACCCAGGCGCTGGTCGCAGCCACCAACGTCGGTGCGCTCTACCTCGCCGGCTGGCGCTGAGCCAACCACCACCAACACCCCTCCATGCCACCACCTCGACCGAGCGCGTGAGCCCCCGAGTTTCACCTCGACCGAGCGCGTGAGCCCCCGAGTTTCACCTCGACCGAGCGCGTGAGCCCCCGAGTTTCACCTCGACCGAGCGCGTGAGCAGCCGAGAGTCAGCCAGCCAGCACCGAGCGATAGACCTCGACGGTGCGCTCGGCAATGGTCGTCCAGCTAAAGTGCTCCACAGCACGCGTGCGGCCCGCCTCACCCATCTGCCGGGCACGGTCCGGGTCGGAGACGGCATGGTTGATCGCGGCCGCTAGATCGCCGACGAACTTCTCCGGGTCGAGCGGTGTGCCGGTGCCGTCGGTGACCTGCTCGATCGGCACCAACCAGCCGGTCTCGCCGTCGACGACGACCTCGGGGATGCCACCGGTGGCGGTCGCCACGACGGCCGCACCGCAGGCCATTGCCTCAAGGTTGACGATGCCGAGCGGTTCATAGACCGACGGGCACAGGAAGACCGTCGCGTGGGACAAGACCGCGATGACCTTCTCGCGCGGCAGCATGTCACCGATCCAGATCACGCTGTCACCGTCGGAGCGCCCCTGGCGCAGCACGTCGACCAGGCCGATGACCTCGGCCTTGATCTCCTCCGTGTCCGGAGCGCCGGCCAGGAGCACGACCTGCACCTCCTCGGGCAGCTCGGCCAGGGCGCGCAGCAGATAGGGCAGGCCCTTCTGGCGGGTGATGCGCCCGACGAAGACGACCGCCGGACGGTCGGGGTCCATGCCGAGCTCGCGGACCGCGGCGCGGGCCTCCTCGGAGGTGTTGCGCTGCCACAGCTGGGAGTCGATGCCGTTGTGCACCACGTGCACCCGCTCGGGGTCGATGGCCGGATAGCTCGCCAGGATGTCCTTGCGCATGCCGGCGGAGACCGCGATGACGCCCGCGGCCGCCTCATACGCGGTTTTCTCCACCCAGGAGCTGACGCGATAACCGCCACCGAGCTGCTCAGCCTTCCACGGGCGCATCGGCTCCAGGCTGTGCGCCGAGATCACGTGCGGGATGCCGCCGAGCAGGCTCGCCAGGTGGCCGCCCATGTTGGCATACCAGGTGTGTGAGTGGACCAGCTCAGATCCATCGGTGACCACGTCCGAGGCCATCGCGACGTCGACGCCGAGTGTCTTGAGGGCTGCGTTGGCCGAGACCAGATTCTGCGGTGTCGGATAGCCGGTCGTGTCCGGTTCGTCCACGGGCTCGTCGAAGGCCCGCACCGACACCGTGAGGTCGGGGAGCTCTCGCAGGGCACGGCTCAACTCGGCGACGTGCACGCCGGCACCGCCGTAGATGTTGGGCGGGTATTCACGGGTCAGAATGTCGATGCGCACGACGGCCACGCTAGCGGCTATCTGCCGGGGCCGCTCCCCTGTCGACCAAAGTCGCTCGGGGCCATAGGTTGAGGGCATGGTTGCGCAAACGGGAAGGCTCAAGGTCCTCGCGATAGTGCTCGCGGGAGGTGAGGGCAAGCGGCTCATGCCGTTGACGGCTGATCGGGCCAAGCCAGCGGTGCCTTTCGGCGGCATCTATCGGCTGATCGACTTCGCCCTGTCCAACATCGTCAACTCAGGTTGCCTGAAGATCGTGGTCCTCACGCAATACAAGTCCCACAGCCTGGATGCACACATCACCCGCACCTGGCGCATGTCCACCTTGCTGGGCAACTACGTCGCCCCGGTGCCCGCGCAGCAGCGCATGGGCAAGCACTGGTTCGCGGGCAGTGCCGACGCGATCTATCAGAGCCTCAACCTGGTCTACGACGAGAAGCCCGACATCATCGTCGTGGTCGGCGCCGACCACGTCTATCGCATGGACTTCTCGCAGATGATCGACCAACACATCGAGACCGGCGCTGGCGTCACAGTGGCCGCGATCCGCCAGCCACTCAGCCTCGCCGACCAGTTCGGTGTGATCGAGGTCGATGACGCCGACCCACGGCATATCGCCGACTTCCTGGAGAAGCCGCAGAACCCCAAGCCCCTGCCAGATGCCCCGAACGAGGTCCTTGCCTCGATGGGCAACTACGTCTTCAACGCTGACGTCCTGGAGCAGGCTGTCCGCGACGACGCCGCCGACGAGGACTCTGCGCATGACATGGGCGGCGACATCGTGCCCGCCTTCGTCAACCGCGGCGAGGGCTATGTCTATGACTTCAAGGACAACGACATCCCCGGGGCAACCGAGCGCGACCTGGCCTACTGGCGCGACGTGGGCACCATCGATTCCTACTACGAGTCGCACATGGACCTGGTCTCGGTGCACCCGGTGTTCAATCTCTACAACGACCGGTGGCCGATCTACACCACCCACGGCAACCACCCGCCGGCCAAGTTTGTGCACGGGTCGCACGACCGGGTCGGGCAGGCCCACGGGTCGATGGTCTCCCCCGGCGTGGTGATCTCCGGCGCGACGGTCGCCGACTCAGTCGTCTCGCCCAACGTGCACGTGCACAGCTTCAGCAATGTGTCCCAGTCGGTCATCCTCGACGGCGTCGACATCGGTCGCGGCTGTCAGATCCACCGGGCCATCATCGACAAGGCGGTCCACGTGCCAGAGGGTGTCAGCATCGGCGTGGACCACGACCAGGACCGGGCCCGAGGCTTCACGGTCACCGACAGCGGCCTGGTCGTCGTCGGCAAGGGCACCATCATCGAGGGGTGAGCACCTCCCGACCGGCAGGGAGGGGTCACCTCCCACCCGTCCGCTCGTCCAGTCCGTGGTCGTGTCTGAGGCGGACGTATGCCGAGTGAGCACCTGTTCGGATTAGGGTGCATCCATGTCGTCGCACGTGACCCCAGTCTCGGACCCTGTCGAACCCTCGGAGGAGCAGGTGCAACGCACCCTCCTCGTGATCGGCGGAGCAGAGGACAAGCGACGACGCGTGGTCGTGCTCAAACGTTTCGTGCGACTCGCCGGAGGCCGGGACGCCCGGGTCGTCGTCATTCCGACCGCATCGTCGATGGCCGAGGAGGCCTTCGAGGTCTACCAGTCCGTCTTCGGCCGTCAGCACGTCACGGACGTCTCCCTGGTCAACCCCCAGGACCGGCAGCAGGCGTCCGACCCGGCCCTCATCGAGGCCATCGACAACGCCACCGGCGTGTTCGTGACCGGCGGCAACCAGCTCAAGCTCGGTCAGTTGATCGTCGGCACCCCGGTGCACGACGCCATCACCCGCGCCTATCACCGGGGCGCGGTCATCTCCGGCACGTCGGCGGGCGCCTCGGTCCTCAGCCAGTTCATGATCTCCATGGGCGAGGAGGGTGTGGTGCCACGCCAACGCGTGTCACAGGTCAGCGCGGGGATGGGTCTGCTCCCCGGCGTCATCCTGGACCAGCACTTCGGTCAACGCACCCGGTATGCCCGGTTGCTGTCGCTGATCGCGGCCTCCCCGAGTCTGCTGGGTGTCGGGATCGATGAGGACACCGCCGCCGAGATCGTCAACGAGCGCTCCATGACGGTCGTGGGCTCCGGTGCCGTCTACGTCGTGGACGCCCGCGCAGCAGTGTCCGACGCCCACGAGGCGCGTCGGGACGCACCGCTGATGGTGTCGGGTGCTGTCGTGCACTCGTTGCCCTTCGGGTCCACGTTCGACCTGCAGGCCGCACAACTGACTGATTTCGTGGAGATGCACTCAGAGGTGGCCGTGGTCACGTCCCCCACTGACGTGCACGACACCGCCAACGCAGCCGCCGCGCTGCGCCGCTGACCGGACCCCAGGAGGCCCCAATGTCCCAGTCCCAGTCCCCCACCGCGCCGGCGGCTCCTGACCTGCGCATCGTGGAGCAGCGGGTCTACCGCGGTCCCAACATCTGGAACTACGAGCAGGCGATCCACCTGGTCGTGGATCTGGGCGTGCTGGAGCAATATCCCTCCAACCTGCTTCCCGGCTTCACCGAGCAACTCCTGGAGTGGCTGCCCGGTCTGCAGAATCACGTCTGCTCCCGGGGCAAGCCCGGTGGCTTCGTCGAGCGGCTGCACGAGGGCACCTGGGTGGGACACATCAGCGAGCACCTCGCCCTCCAACTGCAGGGCGAGGCAGGCCACGACCTGCGCCGCGGCAAGACCCGGGCCGTGAGGGGCAAGCCCGGTCAATACAACGTCATCTACTCCTACCTCGACGAGCGGGTCGGTCTGGCCGCCGGTGAGCTTGCGGTGCGCCTGGTCAATGCGGCGGTGGCCCAGGACAGCGAGTTCGACTTTCCCAGTGAGATGGACGACTTCCTGCGTCTCGCCCAGCGCACGGCCTTCGGCCCCTCGACGAACGCGATCCTGGAGGAGGCTGTCGCCCGGGACATCCCCTTCATCCGCCTGAACAACGCCTCCCTGGTGCAGCTGGGTCAGGGCGTGCACCAGCAGCGGATCCGGGCGACGATGACCTCCAAGACCTCGGCCCTGGCCGTCGACATCGCGGGTGACAAGTCGCTGACCAACACCCTGCTCTCCTCGGCTGGTCTGCCGGTGCCACTGAGCGACACGATCCGCACCGAGGACGGCGCGGTCCAGGTGGCCAACCGGATCGGCTACCCCGTCGTCGTCAAGCCGCTGGACGGCAATCATGGCCGTGGGGTCGGCATCAACCTGCGCAATGAGGCGGAGGTGCGGGCACACTTCCCGATCGCCGCAGAGCAGTCGCGACGCGGGGTCATGGTGGTCGAGTCCTTCATCAGCGGCAACGACTACCGCTGCCTGATCGTGGGCGGCCGGATGCAGGCCATCGCCGAGCGGGTGCCGGCCCACGTGGTCGGCGACGGCACCCACACGATCAACGAGCTCGTGGAGATCACCAACGCCGACCCACGCCGCGGGGTCGGCCACGAGAAGGTGCTGACCCGGATCGCGATCACCGAGGGCACCGAGGCGCTGGTGCGCAACCAGGGCTTCGAGATGGACGGCGTGCCCCCGGAGGGCACGATGGTCAAGCTCGCGCTGACCGGCAACATGTCGACCGGAGGCATCTCGGTCGACCGCACCTTCGACGCACACCCGGAGAACATCGAGATCGCTGAGGAGGCGGCCCGGCTGATCGGACTGGACGTCGCGGGCATCGACTTCATCTGCCCCGACATCTCGGCACCGGTCCGCGAGACCGGCGGCGCGATCTGTGAGGTCAACGCCGCGCCCGGGTTCCGCATGCACACTCACCCGACGGTCGGTGAGCCGCAATACATTGCCAAGCCCGTGGTGGACCTGCTCTTCCCACCCGGCACTGCCGCACGGGTGCCGATCGTGGCGGTCAGTGGCACCAACGGCAAGACCACGACCTCACGGATGATCGCCCACATCATGAAGGGCCTGGGCAAGCAGGTCGGCATGACCTCCACCGACGGCATCGTGATCGACGAACGACTGGTCAAGCGGGCCGACGCCTCCGGCCCGAAGTCTGCGCGCATGGTCCTGCAGAACCCTCGGGTCGACTTCGCCGTCATGGAGGTCGCTCGTGGTGGCATCCTGCGCGAGGGCCTTGGCTATGACCGCAACGACGTGGCAGTGGTCACCAACGTCTCGGCAGACCACCTCGGGCTGCGGGGCATCGACACGGTCGAGCAACTGGCTGCGGTCAAGCGCGTCATCGTGGAGGCCGTGCCTCGCAACGGTTTCGCGGTGCTCAACGCCGACGACCCCAACGTCCGCGACATGCGACGCAGCTGCAGCGGAAGCATTGTCTACTTCTCGATGCAGCCCCCCGGCAGCCCCGAGCGAGACTTCATCGAGACCCGCCTGCGTCGCGGGGGCCGGGCCGTGGTCCTGGAGCCCACGGAACGCGGCGAGATGATCGTGATCCGCCACGGGCGCCGCTCCATGCAGCTCGCGTGGACGCACCTGCTGCCCAGCACCTTCGGTGGTGCTGCCCGGTTCAACATCGCCAACGCGATGGCCGCCGCGGGTGCCGCCTTCGCCTGCGATGTGCCCCTGCACGACATCCGACAGGGGCTGCGCACCTTCACCACCAGCTACTACCTGTCCCCCGGACGCCTCAACATGCTCGACGTCAAGGGCGTCAGCGTGGTGGTGGACTACTGCCACAACCCGGCCGGCATGCGCGCCATCGGCGAGTTCGTCGACAACCTGGCCGAGCAGAAGGAAGCCGCGATCGACAACGCCCGGATCAGCCGGATCGGGGTCATCGGTGGCACCGGCGACCGGCGCGACGACGACCTGGCCGAGTTGGGTGCCGTGGCCGCCAAGCACTTCGACGTGCTGGTCGTTCGCGAGGACGACAACCCGCGTGGGCGTCCCCGGGGCGAGAGCGCCGAGCACGTGGTGCGCGGCATCAACGAGTGCATCGAGGCTGGCGAGGCCCGGGTCCGCAAGATCGACACTGTGCTCCCAGAGGTCGACGCAGTCCGGCACGCCATGGTGCTCAGCAACCCCGGCGACCTCCTGGTCGCCTGCGTGGACAAGCACGCCCGGGTGCTCGCCGAGCTCGAGGACCTGAGCAACTCGGCGTATGCCGGATCCCGGGCCGACGAGGAGCGCGTCGGCGACCCCGACCTCGACCCGGCCGAGCTGGGCGTGGCGGCCGGGGCCTCCGGCGAGGAGTCCCGCAGCGACTACACCGATCTGGAGGCCGCGGAGGCTGAGGCGGGCGAGCGGGTCTGACGCCCACGGCGCAAGTGCATGGATCATTCACGCGACACGCCGAAACCAGTGTGAAGGATCCATGCAGTTGGCGGGCCGAGACGCGGGCGGGTCCCGCAGCGGGCTAGTGGGTCTGACGCTCACGGCACACGTGCATGGATGATTCACGCGACTTGCCGATATCTGCGTGAATCATCCATGCACTTGTCGGCCCCGTGGGTCCCGTCTCGGGGTGGGTGAGCCCAACTCATTCCCTCAGGATGAGGATTCGGCGCTCCGGAGCTCCTCGGCCAGGGCCAGCAGGCTCTCGCGCTGAGGAGCGTCGTCGGTGCCGGTGGCGTTCGTCATGACATAGCTGATGAGTCGGGCGACACCGTCACCGGCCCGGCCCGAGTCCACGTCGAGCAGGGCCTGCAGCGCGACCAGGGCAGCACTGTCGCTGCGCTGGACCGCCACCTCGGTGAGCACGGCCGCGGCCTCCTCCGGCCTCTGCAGCTGCCGCAGTGCCGCGGCCATCGCCACCTGGGCACGGAAGCGGTGCGGCTCCCGCAGTCGGGCGCGCAGTGCCTCGCCATAGCGGCTGATCGCCTGGGTCTCCTGCCCGGCTGCCTCCAGGGCGGCCGCGAGCTCGAACACCAGTCGCGGGTCCTCCGGAGCCTGCTCCAACAGGGTGCGGGCCGCCTCCACGCGCTCTGCGGGGGGCTGGTCCTGGATCGCGGCGAGGACTGCCTCGAGCTCGTGCTCGCCCCGTGCGGCAACGACCTTGCGACGGATCTGCCGGGCGGTGTCCTGGTGGGCGCCGTGCTCGGTGAGCCACTCGACGACCCCGGGGCGGTCGCGATGCACCATCAGTGCAGCGACGTCGCCGTCCGCCAGGTTCTCGGCGACGGCCGCAAGCCCGGACACCTCATCCTCCGAGGAGCCGGAGGACACGGCGCCGACGTTGGCCAGCCCCTGGACGAACTGCGACTCCAGGTTCTCCGTGGTGCGCCCCCGCAGGTAGTGCCCCTTGTGGACGATCTGGACACGGTCGGCCCGCCGACCAGCGATCTCACCGAGACCAATGAGGATCTCATCGGTCCGGTCACCGACGCCGCCGAGTCCGAGGTGGACCCGGTCGCCGGGCGTGCGCAACCCCTCGGCCACCGTCAGCAGGGCTTCGAGACCGGCCTCGTTGTGGGCCAGGTCGATGATCATCGTTGCCTTGCCACCTGAGGGCAGCGGCAGAGTCCACACATTCATCCGGCCGGGGTTGTGCTCGAGGTCCGGCGCAAACGTGCGCAGCCCCTCGATCACGGCCTCGCGGGGCAACCCGAGCCCGAGACCACCCGCGGTGGCGGCCAGGGCGTTGGCGATGTTGTGCTCGGACAGCCCGGACAGCGTCATCGGCACGTCCAGGATCCGGATCAGCCGGTCGGGGTCAGCTCCGCGTCGCAGGATGACGATGTCGCCCTGCAGCACGGTCATCCCCCGTCCGCCGCGCTCCACCGTCTCGCGCAGGGCCGGTGAGTCCGGGTCGAGGCTGAACATCCAGATGCGACCGCTGGCCTCCGTCGCCATGGCCCGGACACGGGGGTCGTCACCGTTGAGGACGACCCAGCCCTCCTTGCGGGTGACCCGCGTGATGATCGACTTGACCTCAGCGAGCTGGTCGACCGTGTCAATGCCCTGCACACCCAGGTGGTCGGCGGTGACGTTGGTGACAATGCTGACGTCGTTGTGGGAGACCCCCATGCCCTTGAGCAGCAGACCACCGCGGGCGGTCTCGAGCAGGCCCAGCTCGACCGACTTGTCCTCCAGGACGTTGCGCCCACCGGACGGGCCGGAATAGTCCCCCGCAATCTTCACCTCGCCCTGGATGAACACGCCCTCGGTCGAGCTCCAGCCGCAGCGCAGTCCGGCCGTCATCCCCATGTGGGCCAGCAGTCGGGTGGTCGACGTCTTGCCGTTGGTGCCGGTGATCGAGGCCACCGGGATGCGCGGCCGCAGCTGGGTGGGGCGCGAGGAGTCCTCGGCCGCCCGCACCTGCGCGGCGGCACCAGTCAGCAGTTCGTCGGCCGAGTCGCCAGCGAGCAGCCCCTCGAGCACGGGGCCGAGGGCCTCCCCCAGGGCGACCGCACGACCACGGTGGCGCCACGGGAAGGCCACCACGACCGAGTTGAGGTCGGTGCCCACACGCCCGCGCACACCCACCCGGCTCGGGACTGCGTCGGAGATCCGTCGCAGGACGGTGCCGGCCAGACGGCTGAGGAACCGCTGGCGCTGCTCGGTCCCTGGCTTGCCGGGCACCGCGCGACGCAACCCCACCACCGCGGCGATGCTGGTCGCGCTCTCGGCGTCGAGGCGCTGAAAGCCGGGCAGCGAGAGACTCACCTTGACGGCAGGTCGGGCAAAATACAGATTCGGTCCCTCGAGCAGGCGCACCTCGGTCACCTCGACCGTGGTTGCCTCAGTCATCGTCGCCGCAGACCGTTCGCGCGTGCACCATCGTGGTCAGAAGCCCATCGCGTGGAAGCCGCCGTCCACGTGCACGATCTCGCCCGTGGTCGAGGGGAACCAGTCGGACAGCAGCGCGACGCACGCCTTGGCAGCCGGCTCGGCGTCCCGCAGATCCCAGCCCAGCGGCGAGCGCTCGCCCCACTTTGCGAACTGTTCAAACATCGGGATGGAGCGTGCCGCGGTCGTGGCGATCGGGCCGGCGGAGACCAGGTTGGAGCGGATCCCCTTGGGGCCGAGGTCGCGCGCGAGATAGCGGTTGGTCGACTCAAAGGCCGCCTTGGCGACACCCATCCAGTCATAGACCGGCCAGGCCTTCGTGGCGTCGAGGGTCAGGCCCACGACGCTGCCGCCCTCGCTCATCAGGGGCAGGGCCGCGACGGCCAGGGACTTCAGGGAGTAGGCCGACACCTGCAGCGCCGTGGCCACGTCCTCCCACTGTGCCTCCAGGAAGTTGAACGCCCCGGCAGGAGCGAAGCCGATCGAGTGCACGACACCGTCGAGGTGGTCGACGTGCTCCTTCAGTCGCTCGGCCAGGGTGTCCAGGTGCTCCTGGTTCGACACGTCGAGCTCGATGACCTCGGGGGTCGTTGGCAACCGCTTGGCGATCGACTGGGTGATCCGGAAGGTGCGTCCAAACGAGGTGAGGATCACCTCGGCGCCCTGCTCCTGAGCCAGGCGGGCGACGTGGAACGCGATGGAGGAGTCCATGAGGACACCCGTGATGAGGAGCTTCTTTCCTTCGAGCAGCATGGAGAGCAGACTAGCGCCCCGCGCGCGTCACGCGAGCGAGCGCACCGGGAGTTGCGGCGACCGAAACGGAGCGCCCGGGTCCGGGCACGTCAGTGCCCCATGCCCAGGCCGCCGTCAACCGGGATCACGGCACCACTGATATAGCCCGCATCCGGCCCGGCCAGGAAGCGCACCACGCCAGCGACCTCACCGGGGGTGGCGAAGCGGCCGGCCGGGATGCCGGCCAGATAGGTCTTCTGCCGCTCCTCGGGGAGCTCGGCGGTCATCTCCGTCTCGATGAAGCCGGGAGCCACGACGTTGGCGGTGATCCCCCGCCCACCCAGCTCGCGAGTGATCGAGCGGGCCAGGCCCACGAGGGCGGACTTGGACGCCGCATAGTTGGTCTGCCCCGGCGAGCCATACAGGCCCACGACCGAGGAGATCAGGATGATCCGGCCATGGCGCAGACGCATCATGCCCTTGGACGCGCGGCGGGCGCAGCGGAAGGCGCCGGTGAGGTTGGTCTCCAGCACCGAGGTGAAGTCCTCATCGCTCATCCGCATCAGCAGCGTGTCCTTGTTGATGCCGGCGTTGGCGACCAGCACCTCAATCGGGCGCCCCAGCATCTCCTCGGCCTCGGTGAAGGCCCGGTCCACGCTGTCCGAGTCGGTGACATCGCAGATCACGCCGCGCAGCCCCTCCGGCGGGGTGCCACTGCGGTGCGTGATGATCACATCGTCACCGGCCTCGGCGAACGCGCGCGCGATCGCCAGGCCGATGCCGCGGTTGCCGCCGGTCACCAGGACGCTGCGGGGCGAGGGGGTGTCAGTTAGCTGGGTCTGGGTCACGGATCAACGGTAGCCCGTGGACGGCAGCGGCACGAGCGCGCACCCCGTCAAGTCATTCAGCGAGCGGACGTATCGTGGAGGGGTGCGCAGGAAGAAGGTCGCCCAGGGGGTGACCACCGTCAGACGGTCCCCCAAGGAGGACCGGGAGCAGCGCATGCGCAGTTATGCGATCGCCATGTCGATCCGCACCGTCTCCTTCCCCCTGGCGGTCTGGGCCCTGCTCAGCGGGTGGACCGTCATCGGCATCGTGCTGGCGCTCGCCGCCACCTTCCTGCCCCAGGTCGCGGTGATGACCGCCAACGCCGTCGATCACCGCACCGCACCGGCCGGCCACCTGACTTCGCCGACGCGGATGCTCGGTCCCGGTGACTCCACCACCTCGCGGGAGACCACCACGCCACGGGATGGGCCCGATGCTGAGCTGTAGTGCCAAGGCCTGCCGTGCCCGGGCGACCCACGGAGTCGTGTGGAACAACCCCAAGGTGCATCAGCCCGAGCGTCGCAAGGTCTGGCTAGCCTGCCCCGATCACCGAGAGTCGTTGAGCAGCTTTGTGGCGCTGCGCGGCTTCCTGATCGAGGTCCTGCCCATCGACCAGCTCGGCGAGCAGGACGGCTGACTTGCTGCGCACGCTCCTCACCGGCCGCTGGCTGGGCTATCTCGCGTTGGGTGTCGTCTTCGCTGTCGTCACCGTGCTGCTCGGCAACTGGCAGTTCTCCCGGCACGAGGACAAGGTGGCCGCGCGCGACCGCGTGGAGGCTCACTACGACGCGGTCCCCGTGCCGCTCGAGGATGTGCTCACGGCCGACGGTGCGCCGCTCCCCGAGGACGATGAATGGACTCGCGTGATCGTCAGCGGGGAGTATGCCGTCGATCAGCAGCTCTATGTCCGCAACCGACCGCAGTCAAAGACCTATGGCTACGAGATCCTGGTGCCGCTGGACACGGCCGCCGGCACCCTGGCCGTCGACCGGGGGTGGGCCCCCAACGCTGAGACTGCCGCAACCCTGCCGGACGTGCCCCCTGCACCTGAGGGTGAGGTTGAGGTGACTGGCTGGTTGCGCCCGGGCGAGGCAGACCTGGAGCGGGACATGCCGCCGGACCAGCTCGCCTCGATCAACCTGGCCACCGCCGAGCAGCGGTGGGAGCGTCCCGTCCTGGGTGCCTACCTGGTGCTACAGGAAGAGTCGTATGCCGAGGGGTCGGCCGCGCAGATCCCTCGCCCGACTCCGTTGCTTGCGCCGCGCACGGACCTGGGGTCTCATTTCGCCTACTCCCTGCAGTGGTGGCTGAGCTCCCCCGTCCTGCTCATCCTGGTCTTCGTGATGGCCCGCCGCGAGTGGCTCGAGGGCGAGGGCAGGGCGTCGCAGACCCGCCCGGGCGCTGAGCGGGAGGGCGCGCAGAAGCCACCAAAACCCAAGAAGGTGCGCATCTGGGATGAGGAGGACTGGTAGCGCGGAGCCCAGTGTCAGCTTCAGTGTCAGCTTCAGTGTCAGCCGCGCGTGCCACGATGTGCCCATGGATCTCGGACTGGCTGGTCGCGGCTACATCGTCACCGGCGGCACGCGCGGACTCGGCCGGGCCACGGCCGAGCACCTTGTTGCCGATGGGGCCCAGGTCCTGCTGGTCGGCCGCGACCACGCCCAGGCCGAGCGCTCGGCAGGTGAGTTGACCGACGAGGGCGAGGGCACGGCATACCCTCTGTCTGCGGATCTGGCCGATCCGTCGGCCGCCCAGCTCATTCTCGAGGCGGCCCAGGACCACCTGGACAGCATCGACGGGGCCGTCCTCAGCGTGGGTGGCCCACCGGCCGGGCCGTTCCGGGACAAGACCGACGACGAGTGGCGCGCGGCCTTCGAGCAGGTGCACCTCGGTCCGCTGCGCATGGCCAGGACCCTGCTGGAGGCTGCGATGCGCCCGATGGCGATCACGTTCGTGCTCTCGACATCGGTGCGCTCACCCCTGCCCGATCTGGCCATCTCCAACGGTCTGCGTCCTGGACTGGCGATGGCCGCCAAGACGATGGCACAGGAATACGGCGCCGAGGGGCACCGCATCAACGCCGTCCTGCCGGGGCGGTTCGACACCGACCGGGTGCGCGAGATGGATGAGGCGAGTGGTGATCCGGCGGGTCGCCGGGTGGCGCACGCCAGCATCGTGCCGCTGGGCCGGCTCGGGCAACCCGAGGAGTTTGGCGCGGTGGCGGCGTTCGTCACCTCGCCGATGGCGTCCTACATGACCGGCTCGGTGACGACGGTCGACGGGGGTCAGACCCAGGCCCTGTGACGCACCGAGGCTAGGCTGTGCCCCGCGGTGCCTGTCCCGCCCCGTTCCCCGAGCCGAGGAGGCCTCATGCCCGTCGCCGTCGCACACAACGCTGCCGCCGCAGGCCGCGCTGCCGTCGCTGCCGCCCTGGACTGGGCCCTGGTCCACGACACGAACCTGCTGGTGCTGCACGTGCAGGACACCGGACGCGGCGGTGCGAGCGGCACCCCCGCCGACGCCGCCGAGGTGACGGCCGTGGCCAAGGACGTCGAGGAAGTGATCCGTGAGTCCGGGACGCAGACTCCCCCGCAGTGGAAGGTCGTCTCGGCGACCTCCGCCGGCGAGGTCCCTGCGGCTCTCCTGGGCCTGTGCGCGGAGCACGACGCCAAGATCCTGGTGCTCGGGTCCCGCCGGCGCACGGAGGTCGGCAAGTTCTTCATGGGCGGCAAGACCCAGCGCATCCTGCTGGACAGCCCGATCCCCGTCCTCGTCGTCAAGGGTGCCCCCGCAACTTCGTAGAGGTCTCGTACACCTACCCCGTATTTTCGTAGAGGTCTCGTACACCTACCCCGCAACTTCGTAGAGGTCTCGTACACCTACCCCGCAACTTCGTAGAGGTCTCGTACACCCACCCCGCCTTTTCATAGCGGTCTCGCACGCCCCCAGAACCTTCTTGCCGCAGTCTCGCCGGTCTCCCAGGGCGCGCACCAAGAAATACGTTTGACAATGTTGCTGTCATATTGGCAACCTAGTTGTCATGACTTCCAGCGACGACCTGTATGCCGTGCTGCAGCGGATCCGACCGGTCCACGAGTTGTCGGCCGAGGCCGTCGCAGTGGGCCTGGCGGGGACCGAGGTGAGCGTGCCCTTGCGCGCTGTCCTCGAGCGGGTGCACACCACCGGCCCACAGACGGTCCCAGCCATCGCCCGGAGTCTCTATGTCACCCGCCAGGGCGTCCAGACCCTGGTCGACCGCGCCAAGGAGCTGGGCCTGGTCGAGGCCCGACCCAACCCCGAGCACCGGCGCTCCCACCTGATCTCGCTGACCGAGGAGGGACAGCGTCAGTTCACCGAACTGCACGGGGCCGAGCTCGAGCGGCTGGCCGGGCTCGCAGAGGAGCTGGACCCGGCCGATGTCGAGGCGTGCGTCCGGGTGCTGGACCACCTGGTCAACGGACTGGAAGAGATGAAGTCCACCGAAAGGGCCCTCCCATGACGACCACCGATCACCTCCACCGCCTCGAGCTGGCCGACGGCCACCTCACCTATGCGATCGACGGCACCGGCACACCGCCCGTCGTCCTGCTGCACGCAGGCTATGTCGACCACCGGATGTATGAGCGCGAGCTCGCCCACCTCGCCCAGCGCACCACCGTCGTCGCACCGGATGCGCGCACCCACGGCTGGTCGTCCTCGGGCACCACACCGTTTCGCCAGTGCGACGACATCGCTGCCCTGCTCCGCCACCTCGATGCCGGTCCAGCTGTGCTCATCGGCACCAGCATGGGGGCCGGCTCCGCCGTCGACACCGCCCTGGAGCACCCCGACCTGGTGCGTGCCCTCGTGATCTGCGGCGCCGGCACGAACGAGCCGACCTTCACAGACCCCGTCGCGATCCGACACAACGAGCGCGTCCAACAGGCGGTCGAGGCGATGGACGCGCCCGCGTGGCTGGCGGCGACCCTGCAGTGGGTGGCCGGGCCGACCAGAGATCTCGCCGCCGTGGACCCTGACGTGCTGCGCCTGGTCAACGAGATGCACCAGCACTTCATCAGCACCCACATCCGACCTGGCATCCTGCCTCCCGAGCACGTGGTGGGCTCCTGGGAGAGACTGCCCGAGATCGCCGTGCCCGTCCTCGGGGTCGTCGGCGACCTGGACTATGCCGACCACCACGCCATGACCCAGCGCGCCGTGGTTGCAGTGCAGGACGGCCGCGGTGTCGTGACGATCCAGGGCGCTGGCCACTATCCGAACCTCGAGCAGCCGCAGCAGTGGGAGCGCGTCATCGACGACTTCCTGGACACGGTCCTGTGACCTGAGCACCGCGAGGTTCCACTGCAGTTGATGGGCACGCTCAGCACCTATCCGACCACCCTCGGTCGGTGCTAGCGTGATGTGTCGGCCCGAGAGCCGCCTCCGTCCGGTCACGGCAACGACGCCGGCCCCTTCAGGAGGTCATCATGAAAATTCCCTTCGCACCCACAACTCGGCTGTCCCTGCTCGTGGCGGGCGTGCTGGCGGTCGTGTTGGTCACCACGACCCTCGCCCGTGGCCCGGCCGAGGCGCTGGACGGCCCGGTCGACGTCGTCTATGTCGCGGACGGGCGCAACTTCCCAGATTCCCTGGCCGGTGCCACGCTGGCCGCGACCGCCGGGGCCCCGTTGCTCATGGTCAAGTCCGAGCTGCCGGTGCCCTCGGAGACCACCGCGGCCCTGGCTGTCCTTGACCCCGACCGGATCGTGGTCCTGGGCGGACCGCTTGCCGTGTCCGACGAGGTCGCCGACGCACTGGAGCCCTACGCCACAACCGGCACGGTCACCCGGCTCTTCGGCGCCACCCGCTATGGCACCGCGGCCGCCATCGCCGACGCCCTGCCCGACAAGGTCCACGACGCGGACCTGCTCGACGGCCAGGACAGTGAGCACTACACCACCCACTGGCTCCACTCGGTCAACGGAGCGGTCCGCAGTCACTCCCCAGAGCTCGGCGGGGTGCGGATTGAACGGCCGGCCGCGCAGCCGGTCGGCATCTACTGCATCCTCCTGCCGGACGGCGTGCAGCAGGCCGAGGCAGCCGTGGGATCCGTCCAGCTCACGAGTGCCACTATCAAGACCTATGCGATCACGGTGACGACCACGAGAGGCCACCCCTGCAACTCGACGGGCAGCTGGGACCTCGCCGTCGACATCACCGCAGATGGCGCGCTCGAGGACTCCGACTTCTCGGTGATGTTCTCGGGCAGCGAGAGTGTCTACCCCTGAGGGTCGGTCCCGTCCGCCTGCTGATCGTATGCCGTGGCCCGGCTCTGCGGGTCGGCTCCAGTGCGGAACTGGGTCTCGTGGAGCGTCCGATACAACCCGCCCTGGGCCAGGAGCTCCTCGTGGGTCCCGCGCTGGACGATGCTCCCCTGGTCGAGGACCAGGATCTGGTCGGCGCCACGGATCGTGCTGAGGCGGTGGGCGATCACGATCGAGGTCCGTCCGGTGAGGGCCTGATCGAGAGCCCGCTGCACGGCAGCCTCTGACTCGCTGTCCAGGTGGGCCGTGGCCTCATCGAGCAGGACGACGGCCGGTGACTTCAGCAGCAGCCGGGCGATCGCCAACCGCTGTTTCTCTCCCCCCGAGAGCCGGTGGCCGCGATCCCCCACCACGGTGTCCAGACCGTCCGGGAGGCGCTCGACCAGGCTCCAGACCTGAGCCGCTCGCAGGGCCTCCTCCAGCTCCTCCGTCGCGGCGCCGGGGGCGGCATAGAGCAGGTTGGCGCGGATGGTGTCGTTGAACATGTGCGCCTCCTGCGTCACCACCCCGATCGTGGCGGACAGGCTGGCAAAAGTGGTCTCGCGCAGGTCCACTCCCCCGATGCGCACGCTGCCCGCGGTCGGGTCATAGAGTCGCGACACCAGCGTGGTGAGCGTCGACTTGCCGGCACCGCTCGGCCCGACCAGAGCCACGAGCTGACCGGCTGGGATGTGGGCGCTGATGTCGTGCAGCACGCGACCACCGTCGCCGCTCTCGGCGGCAACGCCCAGGTCGGGACGGCTCTCCAGGGAGGCGATCGACACCTCGTCGGCGCCGGGATAGTTGAACGAGACCTCGTCGAGCTCGACGTCCACCGGACCAATGGGCAGGTCGACAGCGTCGTCGCTCTGCTGCACGAGGGGCTCGAGGTCGAGCACCTCAAAGATCCGCTCGAAGGAGACCAGCGCGGTCATGATGTCGACGCGGACGTTGGACAGCGCGGTGAGCGGGCCATACATCCGACCGAGCAGGGCAGCCATCGCGACCAGGGTGCCGACCGAGAGGTTGCCGGCCACCGCCATCAGGCCACCCAGGCCATAGACCAGGGCCGTGGCCAGGGCGGCCACCAGCCCCAGCCCGGCCATGAAGATCACCCGGTTGACCGAGATCTGGACCCCGGCATCGCGCACCCCACGTGCCCGGTCGGCATACTCCTGGTCTTCTTGGGCCGGCCGCCCGAAGAGCCGCACCAGCATCGCCCCGGCGACATTGAACCGCTCGGTCATCCGGGTCGCCAGGTCCGCATTGAGGGTCATCTGCTGGCGCGTCAACTGGGACAGCCGCCGTCCCATCCGGTGGGCCGGGATCAGGAAGATCGGCAACAGCAGGAGGGCGAGCAGCGTGATCAGCCAGGACATGGTGACCAGGGCGCCAAGGATCAGGACGAGGGAGACCACATTGCTGACCAGACCGGACAGGATGCTGGTGAAGGCAGTCTGGGCCCCGATCACGTCCGTGTTGAGCCGGTTGACCAGGGCACCGGTCTGGGCCCGGGTGAAAAAGGCGATCGGCTGGCGCAGCACGTGGGAGAAGACCTGGGTGCGCAGGTTGAGGATCAGGCCCTCACCGATGCGCGAGCCATAGAAGCGGGTGATGATCGTCAACCCGGCCTCGACCACGGCCAGCCCCGCCACGACCAGACCGAGGGTGATCACGACACCACGGTCCTGCGGGATCACGCCGTCGTCGATGATGCGGCCGAGCAGCAGCGGGGTGGCCACGCCCAGGGCCGCCACGACGATCGTCAGGACGAGGAACAGGGTGATGTCGGCCCGGAACGGCCCGGCATAACCCAGCACCCGACGTCCGGTGCCCTCCCGGAGCCGGTGATCACGCACCGAACGGTCCCGGGTGAAGCCGCGGACGGAGGCACCCGGACCGTGGCCCGGACCCATCGTCACGTCAGGTCACCACTCACGCACGGTCACCACTCACGCAAGAGAGATCAGGTCCTGATAGTCCTGGTTCCAGTGGTCCTCAACGCCGTCGGGCAGCAACAGCACCCGCTCGGGCTCCAGCGCCGCGACCGCGCCCTCGTCGTGGCTGACCAGGACGACCGCACCCTCATAGGTGCGCAGCGCCGCCAGGACCTCCTCGCGGGAGGCGGGGTCCAGGTTGTTGGTGGGCTCATCGAGCAACAGCACGTTGGCTGCCGAGACGACCAGCATGGCCAGGGCCAGACGGGTCTTCTCGCCACCGGAGAGCACACCGGCCGGCTTGTCCACGTCGTCACCGCTGAACAGGAAGGAGCCCAGCACCTTGCGGGTCTCGGTGTCGTCCAGGTCCGGGGCGGACGAGCGCATGTTGTCCAGCACCGAGCGCTGCACGTCGAGGGTCTCGTGCTCCTGGGCGTAGTAGCCGAGCTTGAGGCCGTGCCCCGGCTCAACCTGCCCCGTGTCGGGCTCGTCGAGGCCGGCGAGCAGACGCAGCAGGGTGGTCTTGCCGGCACCATTGAGTCCGAGCACGACCACGCGGGAGCCACGGTCGATGTTGAGGTCGACGTCGGTGAAGATCTCGAGTGAGCCGTAGGAACGGGACAGCCCCGAGGCGGACAGCGGCGTCTTGCCACAGGGCGCCGGGGTCGGGAACCGCAGCTTGGCGACCTTGTCGGTCACCCGCTCCCCCTCGATGCCGGCGAGCAGCTTCTGGGCACGACGTGCCATGTTCTGCGCCGCAACAGCCTTGGTCGCCTTGGCCCGCATCTTGTCGGCCTGGGCCATCAGGGTCGCGGCCTTCTTCTCGGCGTTGACGCGCTCGCGCTTGCGACGGCGCTCATCGGTCTCGCGCTGCAGCAGATAGGGCTTCCAGCCCATGTTGTACTGATCGATCTCGGCGCGGTTGGCGTCCAGGTGGAAGACCCGGTTGACGACCTGCTCGATGAGCTCGACATCGTGACTGATCACCATCAGCCCACCGGGATAGGTCTTGAGATAGTCGCGCAGCCAGACGATCGAGTCGGCGTCCAGGTGGTTGGTCGGCTCGTCCAGCAGGAGCGTCGAGGCCCCGCTGAACAGGATCCGCGCCAGCTCGATGCGGCGGCGCTGACCACCGGAGAGGGTGGCCAGCTCCTGGTCCAGGACACGGGTGGGCAGGCCGAGGCTGGACGCGATGGAGGCGGCCTCCGACTCGGCGGCATAGCCACCGCGCGCGTCAAACTCGGCATCGAGGCGGGTGTAGCGGCCCATCGCCTTCTCCCGGACAGCCTCGTCCTCGCTGGCCATCGCGGTCTCAGCGGTCCGCAGGTCCCGGATCACCGTGTCCAGACCACGTGCCGACAGTATGCGGTCACGCCCCAGGACGTGCAGGTCACCAGTGCGGGGGTCCTGTGGGAGGTAACCCACGTCGCCTCGGCGGGTCACGGCACCGGCGGCGGGCTCGGACTCGCCGGCCAACACCTTGGTGAGGGTGGTCTTGCCGGCGCCATTGCGTCCCACGAGACCGACGCGGTCGCCGGGAGCGACCTGGAAGGCAACGTCATCCATCAGGAGCCGGGGGCCCGCGCGCAACTCGACGCCCGAGACAGTGATCACGAACAGGACTCCTTGATTGATGACAGACGGCGCTGACACGTGCTAAGTGGGCGTGTGGTGGTTAGTCTACGATCGCGGACCACCGTCTCGCGAATGTGTTAGAGAGCGGAGAGAGCATGACCTTCAAGGAGAACGCCAGGCTCGACACGAGTCAGGTCCGCAGCGGCGGTGGCGGCGGCCGGCGAAGTGGCGGGGGCGGCGGCATGGCCGCTGGCGGCGGCATCGGCGGCATCATCCTGCTCGTCCTCTATCTGATCTTCGGGGGCAACCTCGGCGGTGGTGGTGGCGGCGCCGGCGGTGGAGGTGCTGCAGGGGCCGACAGCTGGAACTTCAACGCCGCGGAGGTCGGCGCCGAGGGTGAGGGCGTCTCCGACGACTTCTCACACTGCCAGACCGGGGCCGACGCCAACGAAAACCGTGACTGCCTGGTCGTCGGCACGGTCAACAGCGTTCAAGCGTTTTGGACCAGCGCCTGGTCGGAGTATCAGCCCGCGCAGACGGTGATCTTCTCCGGCACCGTGCAGACCGGGTGCGGCGCAGCCAACAGCCAGGTCGGGCCGTTCTACTGCCCCCTCGATGAGCAGGTCTACATCGACGTGAGCTTCTTTGACCAGCTCGAGCAGATGGGCGCCGACGGCGGCTCCCTGTCCCAGATGTATGTGATCGGCCACGAGTATGGCCACCACGTCCAGAACCTCAACGGCGTCCTCGGACGGGCGCAGCAGGACCCCCAGGGCCCCGAGTCCGGCGCCGTCCGCATCGAACTGCAGGCCGACTGCTATGCGGGAGTCTGGGTGGCGCACGCCGACGGAACCCGCCTCGGCCAGGAGGACCAGGCGATCCTGGAGCCGGTCACCCAGAAGCAGATCGACTCCGCGCTGACAGCCGCCGAGGCCGTCGGTGACGACCGGATCCAGGAGCAGATGCAGGGCCGCGTGACACCGGAGAACTGGACCCATGGCTCGTCCGAGCAGCGGCAGAAGTGGTTCATGACGGGATATGAGTCCGGCGACCCCAACGCGTGCAACACCTTCACCGGCGACCTGGGCTGACCGGACGTCAGGCTGGCTCGGGCTCCGCGATGCTGATGCGGGTGGCCCGACCCCGGCGCAACGTCTCCTGCAGCACCTTGAGGCGTGGGTCGGGGAGGTCATAGAACTCGCGGCGCGGCAGGTCCGTGATCCGGCCCAGCACGGACGCCTGCAGCACCTGACGCACTAGCGCCTTGTCTCCGCCGACCACCAGCCCGTCCGCCCTCGGGCGACGGGGTGTCAGCAGCCGGTCGGCGGCCTGCTCGATCACGCGCTCCACGAGGGCATCAGCCTGGTTGCCCCGGCGCCGGGCAAAGCGTTGCTGGGACCAGCCGCCGGCAGCGGTGCGGGACTGGACATAGCGGGTACCGCAGTGGTGATCGGTGAGCCGGTCACCATCAGCCAGCCCCACGGCATACCCACCCCTGCGGACCAGCACCAGACCGAGGCGAGCCGGCAGATCCACGGCACCGGGTGCCCAGGCCAGGACCTCCGCGACCGCCCCGTCGGGGGCGGACAGCACAAACGGCACGGCCTGCGGGTCGGCCCCAGGGGACCGCTCCGGCTGACCGTGCCGCTGCGTGAAACCGTCGATCCACCGGTCCAGACGCGCGGGGTCGACCTCGACCACCCGCGCTGGGCCAGGGCTCACCGGCTCAGACGTTGAAGCCGAGGGCGCGCAGCTGCTCGCGGCCGTCGGGGGTGATCTTGTCCGGGCCCCACGGCGGCATCCAGACCCAGTTGATGCGGTGACTGGACACCAGACCCTCCAGGACGCTGCCGACCTGCTCCTCGATCACGTCGGTGAGCGGGCAGGCGGCACTGGTCAGGGTCATGTCGATGACGGCGTGGGACTGCGCGTCGACGGTCAGTCCGTAGATCAGGCCCAGGTCGACGACGTTGATCCCCAGCTCGGGGTCGACGACATCGTGCAGGGCCTCCTCGACGTCCGCGACGTTGGGCGGTGTGGTGGTCGTGCTCATCGGGTCCTCCTCGGTGGTTGTCTCAGGGTCTCATGTGCAGGTGTCAGGTGCGGCTGGGGGCACTCGAGGACACCGCGGAGATGTCCTCGCCGCTGCGGGCCAGGGCGTCGGTGAACGCGGTCCAGCCCAGCAGGGCGCACTTCACGCGCGCCGGATAACGGGACACGCCGGCGAAGGCGACACCGTCGCCGATCTCCTCGGGGTCCCCGGCGTCGGTGCCCTTGCTGGTGAGCATGGTGCGCATCGCCAGGAAGGTCTGGAGGGCCTCGTCCACCGGGTGTCCGATGGTCTCCTCGGCCAACACGGAGGTGCTCGCGATGGAGATGGAGCAGCCCTGCGCGTCATAGGAGACGTCGCTGATCACGCCGTCGGTCACCTGCACACGCAGCGTGATCTCGTCCCCACAGGTGGGGTTGATGTGGTGCACCTCCGCGCCGAACGGCTCGCGCAGTCCGACGTGCTGGGGGTGTTTGGAGTGATCCAGGATCAGCTCGCCATACAGGTCCATCGTCCCTCCTCAGGCGCTCAGGCCGAAGACGGCCGGCACGGTGTCGAGGGCCTCGACGAAGGCGTCGATGTCGGCCCGGTTGGTGTAGACGGAGAAGCTCGCCCGGGTGCTGGCCGGGATGCTCAGGCGGCGGTGCAGCGGCCACGCACAGTGGTGCCCGGTGCGCACGGCGATGCCGCGGTCGTCCAGGACCTGCCCCACGTCGTGGGGGTGGATCCCCTCGACGGTGAAGGCGACGGCCCCCACGCGCTGGGCCGGGGCGGTGGGCCCGATCACGGTGACCCACGAGCGGGTCGCCAACTGCTCGAGGCAGTATGCCGTCAGTTCAGTGTCGTGCTGATGGATCCGGTCCATCCCCAGCTCAGTGAGGTAGTCGATGGCGCTCGCCAGGCCGACGGCCTGGGCGGCCATCGGCACGCCTGCCTCGAAGCGCTGGGGCGGCGGGGCATAGGTCGAGCGCTCCATGCGGACCAGCTCGATCATCGAGCCGCCGGTGATGAACGGCGGCATCGCGGCCAGCAGCTCGGGGCGCCCCCAGAGCACGCCGATGCCGGACGGGCCGATCACCTTGTGGCCGGTGAACGCGAGGAAGTCCACGTCCAGGTCTCGCACGTCGACCGGGAGGTGCGGCACAGACTGGCAGGCGTCCACCAGCGTGAGCGCGCCAACGGCCTTCGCGGCAGCGACCAGCGGAGCCACGTCGTTGAGGGTGCCGAGCACGTTGGAGACCTGGGTGAAGGCCAGCACCTTGGTGCGCTCCCCCACGACGGTGCCCGGGTCCTGCAGGAGCCCGTCATCGGTGATCCCGATCCAGCGCAGGGTGGCACCGGTGCGTCGGGCCAGCTCCTGCCAGGGCACCAGATTGGCGTGGTGCTCCATCTCGGTGACGACGATCTCGTCGCCCGGGCCGAGCTGCAGCCGTGCGGCGACCTGCGGGTCGGCCCCGTCGATGGCGCCGGGGGCACCGGCATTGCTCATCGCGTAGGCCACCAGGTTGATCGCCTCGGTGCCGTTCTTGGTGAAGACGACCTCATCGGGTCGCGCACCGATGAACCGGGCGACCGTGGCGCGCGCCCCCTCGAAGGCCTCGGTGGCCTCCTCGGCGAGCTGGTGCGCGCCACGGTGCACCGCGGCGTTGCGTGTTGAGTAGTACTCCTGCTCGGCCTCCAGGACACACCAGGGCTTCTGCGCGGTCGCACCGCTGTCCAGATAGACCAGTGGACGTCCATCGCGCACCGTGCGGGAGAGCACGGGGAAGTCCGCCCGGATCCGGGCCAGCTCATCCTCCGTGAAGGCAGGCATCAGACTGCGGCAGCCTGCACGTAACGGTCGTAGCCCTCGTTCTCGAGGCGGTCGGCCAGCTCCGGGCCACCGGACTCGGCGACCTTGCCCGCGACGAACACGTGCACGTGGTCGGGCTTGATGTAGCGCAGGATCCGCGTGTAGTGCGTGATCAGCATGACGCCCAGGCCGGTCGCGTCCTTGACCCGGTTGACGCCCTCGGCGACGATCTTGAGCGCGTCGACGTCCAGGCCGGAGTCGGTCTCGTCCAGCACGGCGATCTGCGGCTGGAGCAACTCCATCTGCAGGATCTCGTGGCGCTTCTTCTCACCACCGGAGAAGCCCTCGTTGACATTGCGCTCGGCGAACGAGCTGTCCATGCGCAGCAGCTCCATGGCGCCCTTCATGTCCTTGACCCAGGTGCGCAGCTTGGGAGCCTCGCCGTCGATGGATGTCTTGGCGGTGCGCAGGAAGTTGGACACGGTGACGCCCGGGACCTCGACGGGATACTGCATGGCCAGGAACAGGCCGGCCTTGGCGCGCTCGTCGACGCCCATCGCCAGCACGTCCTCACCGTCGAGGGTGATGGTGCCGCCCGTGATGGTGTACTTCGGGTGGCCGGCGATGGCATAGGCCAGGGTCGACTTGCCGGAGCCGTTCGGGCCCATGATGGCGTGGGTCTCACCGGAGTTGATGGTCAGGTCGACCCCGCGCAGGATCTCCTTCTCACCGGTGTCGGTGTCAACGCTGACCTTCAGGTCGCGGATCTCAAGTGTGGTCATTGCTTCTCCTCGGAAGGGCTTGGGCCCAGAATCAGGATTGGAGGGCGACGTGAACGTCCTCGCCCTCGATCTTCACGGTGTGTATGGCGATGGGCTGGGTTGCGGGCAGGCCAGTGGGCTCCCCGCTGGTCATGTCGAAGCGCGAGCCGTGCAGCCAGCACTCGATGGTGCCGCCGTCCAGGTCCCCCTCTGAGAGGGAGACGTTGGCGTGGGTGCACGTGTCGTCGAACGCATGCACCTCGCCACTGGAGTCACGGGCGATCGCGACCAGGCGTCCGTCAAAGCTGGCCTGGACCGCACCCACCTCGGGCAGGTCGGCCAGGGTGCAGACCTTGACAAAGGACAACTGTCCCGTGTCATCGGTCTGGACGGGCTCGGTCATGCAGTCGCCCCCATGTCGGCCGCGAGCTCCTCCTCGATGGCCGCCATCAGGGTGTCCACGACCTCGGGCACGCCGATCTTGGCGATGATGTCGGCGAAGAAGCCGCGCACCACCAGCCGGCGGGCGTTCGTTTCGTCGATGCCGCGGGACATCAGATAGAAGAGCTGCTCGTCGTCGAACCGGCCGGTGGAGCTGGCGTGGCCGGCTCCGGCGATCTCACCGGTCTCGATCTCGAGGTTGGGCACCGAGTCGGCGCGGGCACCGTCGGTCAGCACCAGGTTGCGGTTCAACTCGTAGGTGTCAATGCCCTCGGCCTCCTTGCGGATCAGCACGTCGCCGACCCAGACCGTGTGCGCACCGTCGCCCTGCAGCGCACCCTTGTAGGTGACCAGGGAGTTGGTGTGCGGGGCGTTGTGGTCCACGAACGAACGGTGCTCGAGGTGCTGGCCGGCGTCGGCGAAGTAGACACCCAGCAGGGTGGCCTCTCCGCCCGGGCCGTCGTAGCGCACGTTGGAGTTGACCCGCACGATCGAGCCGCCGAGGCTGACCGCGATGTGCTTGTACTTGCCGTCGCGACCGACCGAGGCATCGTGCTGGCCCAGGTGGATCGCGTCGTCCTCCCAGCGCTGCAGCGTAACGACCGTCAGGTCGGCACCGTCCCCGACGATGACCTCCAGGTTGCCCCGGTGGTCCGCGGATCCGGTGTGGTCCAGGATGAGCAGGGCCTTGCTGTGGTGACCGGCCTCGATCACGTAGTGCGCACTGGACAGGCGCCCCGCGCCGTTGCCGTGGACGTTGATCCGCAGCGGCTCGGCATACTCCTTCTCGGCCTCGATCTTCAGGTGCAGCGCCTCGTCGGTGTTGGCCGAGGCGACGACCGCACCGCGGTCGCCGGGCACCAGGACGGTGCCACGCGGCGCCTGACCCTGCGCCAGCGTGCTGACCATGTCCAGGACACCGGACACGTCGTAGTCGGCCGGGTGGTCCTCGCCGCGGACGTCGTCGGCCTCGTCGGCGAAGACGCCGCCCAGGCGGTCCACGGGGGTGAAGCGCCACTCCTCCTCGCGCCCGTTGGGCACCGGGAAGTCGCTGACCTCGAAGGAGGTCAGGCGCGCGGCCCGGGACTCCTCCGGGGCCGCCCCGACGGTGCTCTGCGGGTCAACGTGATCGGTGGGCTTGTCGGTGAGCAGGGTCATCAGCCGACGGCTCCTTCCATCTGAAGCTCGATGAGACGGTTGAGTTCGAGGGCATACTCCATCGGCAGCTCTCGGGCGATCGGCTCGACGAAGCCACGGACGATCATCGCCATCGCCTCGGTCTCGCTCATGCCACGGGACATCAGGTAGAACAGCTGGTTCTCGGAGACCTTCGACACGGTGGCCTCGTGGGCCATCTGCACGTCGTCCTCGCGGATGTCGTTGTAGGGGTAGGTGTCCGAGCGGGAGATCTGGTCGACCAGCAGGGCGTCGCAGACGACGCTGGAGCGGCTGTTCTTCGCACCCTCGAGCACCTGGACCAGGCCACGGTATGACGTGCGGCCACCACCGCGGGCCACCGACTTGGAGACGATGGTCGAGGAGGTGTTGGGGGCGGCGTGCACCATCTTGGAGCCGGCGTCCTGGTGCTGTCCCTCACCGGCGAAGGCGACGGACAGGGTCTCACCCTTGGAGTGCTCGCCGAGCAGGAAGACGGCGGGGTACTTCATGGTGACCTTGGAGCCGATGTTGCCGTCGACCCACTCCATGGTGGCGCCCTCGGCGCAGGTCGCGCGCTTGGTGACCAGGTTGTAGACGTTGTTGGACCAGTTCTGGATCGTCGTGTAACGCACGCTGGCGTTCTTCTTCACGATGATCTCCACGACCGCGCTGTGCAGGCTGTCGGACTGGTAGATCGGGGCGGTGCAACCCTCGACGTAGTGCACCGAGGAGCCCTCGTCGGCGATGATCAGGGTCCGCTCGAACTGACCCATGTTCTCGGTGTTGATCCGGAAGTAGGCCTGCAGCGGGATCTCGACGTGCACGCCCGGGGGGACGTAGACGAAGGAGCCACCGGACCAGACGGAGGTGTTGAGGGCGGAGAACTTGTTGTCGCCGGAGGGGATCACCGAGCCGAAGTACTCGCGGAACAGGTCCTCGTGCTCACGCAGCGCGGTGTCGGTGTCCAGGAACAGGACGCCCTGCTCCTCCAGGTCCTCGCGGATCTGGTGGTAGACGACCTCGGACTCGTACTGTGCGGCGACGCCAGCGACCAGGCGCTGCTTCTCGGCCTCCGGGATGCCCAGGCGGTCGTAGGTGTTCTTGATGTCCTCGGGCAGGTCCTCCCAGCTGGTGGCCTGCTTCTCCGTGGAGCGCACGAAGTACTTGATGTTCTGGAAGTCGATGCCGGACAGGTCACTGCCCCAGGTCGGCATGGGCTTCTTGTCGAACAACTTCAGGGCCTTGACGCGCTGCTCGAGCATCCAGGCCGGCTCGTTCTTGAGCTCGGAGATGCCGCGCACGACGCCCTCGTCCAGTCCACGCTTGGCCACGGAGCCGGCAGCGTCACTGTCCGACCAGCCGTATTCGTAGGTGCCTAGGTCTTTCAGACCCGGGTTGAGCTCTTCGATGTTTGTGCTCATCGCATAGACCTTCCTTCAGGGGACTCGACGACAACCGGACCCTCGGTGAGGGCGCCGGTGGGAATGTAGGTGGTGCAGACGTGCTCGCCGCCGGCCAGGGTGGCCAGACGCTGCACGTGGACGCCGAGGAGCCGCGAGATGGCCTCGGTCTCGGCGTCACAGAACTGACGGAACTCGGTGGCCACGTTGCGCACCGGACAATGACCCTGGCACAACTGGATGCCAGCCAGACCAGTGCCCTGCGCGACCGGGCGTGTCGAGGCGGCGAAGCCCTCGGCCGACAGCGCCTCGGAGAGGGCGTCGATCCGGGCGATCAGGTCGTCCCCGGCCTCATCGACCGCGGTCCGCAGGCGCTGCTCCAACTCATGGATCTGCTCCTCGGCGAACTCCTCGACGGCAGACTCGCCGGAGTGCTCGGCCAGGAACTTCAGGGCGGCGGTGGCCACATCGTCGTAGGTGTTGGACATCTGCGACTGCCCATGGGCGGTCAGCACGAAACTGCGCGCGGGGCGGCCACGGCCGCGGGGGCCGGGGGCGGCCTCGTGCTCGGCGATCAGATCGCCCTCCTCGAGGGCATCCAGGTGGCGACGCACGGCGGCGGGGGTCAGACCCAGCAACTCGGCCAGGTCACGGGCAGAAATGGGACCGCGCTCGCCGATCGTCCTGCGGACGCGGTCTCGCGTCCGGGACTCAGCGGTGCCGTCAGCCATAAACACCATGCCAGTGTGACCTATATCCACGTCAGGTCCAACGAAGGACCTCCTAACCTCATTCCCCTCACGGGAGAGCCAGCCGCGTCGCATAGGCTCTGCCCTCGTGATCCGCGTCCACCAGTTGACCCGTGCCTTCGGCCGGGTCCAGGCCCTCGACGGCGTCGAGTGGACAGCACAGCCAGGTCAGGTCACCTGTCTGCTAGGCCCCAACGGTGCGGGCAAGACGACCACCGTGGAGATCGCCGAGGGCCTCCAGCACGCCGACAGCGGGACCGTCGAGGTGCTGGGCACCGACCCCTGGCGCGCCAGCGCCGAACACCGGGCCAGGGTGGGCGTCATGTTGCAGGACGGCGGACTCCCCCAATCCGTCAAGCCTCTTGCCCTCCTGCACCACCTCGCCAGGTTCTATGCCGCCCCTGCGGACGTGGAGGCCCTGGTCACCGAGCTGGACATCAATGATTTTGCTGGCACCACGGTGCGACGACTCTCCGGCGGACAACGACAACGCGTCGCCCTGGCCGCCGCGCTGGTGGGACGCCCCGACGTGCTCTTCCTGGACGAGCCCACGGCAGGTCTGGATCCGCATGTGCGGCGGACGGTGTGGGAGCTCATCGCCCGCACCGCACGGGAGGGCGCCACGGTCGTGGTGACGACACACTCCTTCGAGGAGGCCGAGCGCCTCGCTGACCACCTGGTGATCATGGCCCGGGGGCGCACCGTCGCCGAGGGGACCCCCGCCCAGGTGGCGGGCGGGGAGACCCTCGAGTCGGCATACTTCGCGCTCACCGACAGGAGGGAGACGCCATGACCGGTCCCCTGCCCACCGACCGGGTGGCCGAGCCGAGCGATGTGCGGGCCGCACCCACGGCGCGTCGCATCCTGGCCCAGGCAGGCTTCGAGGCGCGCGGTCTGCTCAGCCACGGCGAGCAACTGCTCGTCAGCATCGTCCTGCCCCTCATGGCGCTCGTCGGTCTCGCCCTCACCGACGCGCCGTCTCTCGGGGACGGGGAGCGGATCGACGTGGCCACGGCCGGTGTGCTCGCGCTCGCGGTCATCTCGACCGCCTTCACCGGACAGGCCATCCTGCTGGGCTTCGAGCGACGCTATGGCGTGCTGCGCATGCTCGGCACCACTCCCCTGGGCCGCGGCGGTCTGCTGCTGGCCAAGGCGGTCTCGGTCCTCGCCGTGCTCGCCGTCCAGTTTGTCGTGCTCGGCGTCATCGCGGCCTTCCTCGGGTGGAGCCCTCAGGCAGCCGGGATCCCCGGCGCTCTGCTGGTGACCGTGGCCGGCGTGCTGGCCTTCGCCTCCCTCGCCGCGCTGATCGGCGGCACCCTGCGGGCCGAGGGCGTGCTCGCCCTGGCCAACCTGCTGTGGATCCTGCTGGCAGCGCTCGGCGGTGTCCTGATCTCAGCTGCTCGATATCCCGCCCCCTGGGACACGGTCGTCAGTTTCCTGCCGTCCTCCGCGCTGGGCGACGGGATGCGCATCGCCCTCGTCGACGGTGGCTTCCCGCTGGCGGAGATCGTGGTCCTGCTGGTGTGGACCGGGCTCGCCTCGGCCCTGGCCGTGCGGCACCTGCGCTGGTCCGACTGACCCGCAAAAATATAATGGTTTCGTACGCCCGCCCCGCCTTTTGATAAAGGTTTCGTACGCCCGCCCCGCCTTTTGATACAGGTTTCGTACGCCGACCGACGGCGGCCTGCGTGATCCCGAGTCAGGGGGTCACAACCGTCAGCCCTGCCCGAACTACCATGAGGAGGTGCCCGTGACCTCCCCCTGGCTCCGCCGGACCCTTATCACCAACCTCGTCCTCCAGGTCCTGATCGTCGTGACCGGCGGTCTGGTCCGCCTGTCCGGGAGCGGGCTGGGGTGCCCGACGTGGCCGCGCTGCGAGACGGGATCGTTCACGCCCGTGATCCACGACGCGATCACGTTCCACCCCTTCATTGAGTTCGGCAACCGACTGCTGAGCATGGTCGTCGGCTTCGTCGCCCTGCTCACTATCTGGGCCGTGTGGCGCTGGGCCAGGGACCGCAAGCCGATGATGGGGCTGGCCCTGGGCATCCTCGGCATCACGATCGGGCAGGGGGTCCTCGGTGGCATCACGGTCCTGACCGGGCTGCACCCCACCACCGTGATGGCGCACTTCCTGGTGTCGATGACCCTCATCGTGCTCAGCACCGCGCTGGTCCTGCGCGAGCGCGAGCCCGACGTCCCCGCGCGCCCCGTCGTGCCGTTGATCGTCCGGCAACTGGGCCTGGCGACCGGCGCCGTGCTGGCCGTCGTCCTGGTGCTCGGCACGGTCGTGACCGGCTCCGGCCCACACTCAGGTGACGCCGAGGAGCCGGCCCGGTTCGGCTTTGATCCCCGCACGATCTCGTGGCTGCACGCTGATGCGGTGATGTTGTTTATGGGCCTGGTGGTGGCCATGGTCGTCGCCACGAGCTTGATCGCGGGTGCCGCGCGGTCCCGTGGTTGGTGGGGTGCGGTCCTGCTGGTCTCACTGGGCCAGGGCGTCATCGGCTACACGCAATACCTGACCGGCCTCCCCGAGATCCTGGTCCTCCTGCACATGCTCGGCGCGGCCGCGTTGACGGTCACTGTCACCGGCGGGCTGTTGACGCTGTGGGCTCGCGACCCAGCGAGGGTGGACCCTGCCCCGGCGGAGCAGACGCTCTCCGCCTGACGGCACCTGAGGCGACCCGCTCCCCCTGACGGGGGCACCCACCAAGCCTGCTCCGCCTAACTGCGCCTGAGGCCGCACAGCGCTGCGCTGGTGCCTGTCTTCTGCGCGTGCGTCGTTCCCCTGCCTCGCGCGTGTCCTGCACGGTGCCCACATCGTTGCGGCGTGTCCTGTGCTCCGGCCCCAGTTCGGCAACACGTGCCGGGCACAGTCCGGGCCGCGCGGATAGTGCGAGCAATACGGCAGGAACGGCAATCGGCTGACGAGATCGCGCCGGGCAGGGCACGCGACGCCGATATTGGATGGGCGTGAACGGGGAGATCGCTACGGAGATGCGGGCTGATGGACCGTGCGAGACCTTTATCAAAATGCGGGCCGACGTACGAAACCTCTATCAAGATGCGGGGGCGGCGTACGAAACCTGTATCAAAATGCGGGGAGCGCGATGAAGACCAACGGGTCGACGGCCACGCCGATGAAGAGCAGCGTCAGATAGCTGATGGAGAAGTGGAACAACCGCATGGCGCCCAGTTTGTTGCCGACCTCGCCCGCCTTGGCCTTGGTCTGCAGGCGGTGCGCCTCGACCAGGAAGACGACACCGGAGACCAGGGCCGTGCCGGTGTAGATCCACCCCATCGGCGCCACAGGGATCAACACCAACGAGGTGATGACCGTGGCCCACGAATAGATGACGACCTTGCGCGCGACCGCGACGTCCTGCGCGACCACCGGCAGCATCGGCACGCCGGCTGCTGCATAGTCCTCCTTGAACCGCATGGACAGCGGCCAGTAGTGCGGCGGCGTCCAGAAGAAGATGACCATGAAGAGCACCAGCGCGGGCCAGGCCAGCGAGTTGGTGACAGCCGACCAGCCGATGAGCACCGGCATGCAGCCCGCGACGCCACCCCACACGATGTTCTGGCTGGTGCGGCGCTTGAGCAGGACGGTGTAGAAGCCGATGTAGAGCACGATGGCGCCGAGCCCCAACCAGGCAGACAACCAGTTGACGAACAGCCCGAGCCAGAGCGTGGCGATCGCGCCGAGCACGCCGCCAAAGATCAGCGCGGCACGCGGTGTGATGACGCCGGTGACCAGGGGCCGGTTCTCGGTGCGGTGCATCTTGGCGTCGATGTCGCGGTCGAGATAACAGTTGAGCGTGTTGGCCGAGGCCGCGGCCAGGGTGCCGCCGATCAGCGTGGCGACCACGAGCCAGAGCGAGGGGATGCCGCGCTCGGCGAGAAACATGACCGGGAACGTCGTCACCAGCAGCAGCTCGATGATGCGCGGCTTGGTGAGGGCGATGTAGTCCAGGACCACCTGGCGCCACCCGCGGTCCACAGCAGCAGGCGTTGTCCCTGTCGAGCGGTCGAGAGTGGTCACGGCGTCCTATCACTGTCGCGGGAGTATGCGGACACACCAGTGCGTGGGGTCCGTTCCACTGAGCATCGTAGCCCTCCGAAGGACCCGAGCGGGCACCGCATCGCCCGGTGGTGGCGCCTCTCACACCCAACCCCGGGGGACGGCGGGGTGGACCGTGCACCGACGCATGGACCGGACTAAGGTCGGGTCTTGATGGTGCTCTCCCGCACCGCCCGTCGAGAACTCAGGAGTGCCCCGTGAACGAGACCACCAAGGACACCCCCCAGCGGGACGCGAGCCTCACCGCTCCCGTGGCGAGCGAGGTCGGCTGGACCGATCTCGACGTGCGCGCCGTCGACACGGCGCGCCTCCTGGCCGCCGACGCCGTCCAGAAGGTCGGCAACGGGCACCCCGGCACCGCGATGAGCCTCGCCCCGGTCGCCTACCTGCTCTATCAGAACGTCATGAAGCACGACCCGAGCGACCCGGACTGGCTGGGCCGTGACCGCTTCGTGCTGTCGTGTGGCCACTCCAGCCTGACGCAGTATGTCCAGCTCTATCTCAACGGTTACGGCCTGGAGATCAGTGACCTGCAGGCACTGCGCACCTGGGGCAGCCTGACTCCCGGCCACCCCGAGGTGCACCACACCACGGGTGTCGAGCTCACCACTGGCCCGCTGGGGTCGGGCCTGGCGACCGCCGTCGGCATGGCCGCCGCCCAGCGCCGTCAGCGCGGTCTCCTCGACCCGGACGCCGCCCCCGGCACCTCGCCCTTTGACCACCACATCTGGGTGCTGGCCTCGGACGGGGACATCATGGAGGGCGTTGCCTCTGAGGCCTCCTCGTTTGCGGGACACCAGGAGCTGGGCAACCTGACGCTCATCTACGACCAGAACTTCATCTCCATCGAGGACGACACCGACATCTCCTTCTCCGAGGACGTGGCCAAGCGCTACGAGTCCTACGGGTGGAACACCGAGACGATCGACTGGCGCGCCGGGGGTGCCTACACCGAGGACGTGGACGCTCTCTATGCCGCCCTCGAGCGCAGCAAGCAGTCGGACAAACCGACGCTCGTGCTGCTGCGCACGATCATCGCCTGGCCTGCCCCCACCAAGCAGGACACCGGTGCCTCCCACGGGTCCGCCCTGGGAGATGACGAGGTCGCCGCGACCAAGAGGCTGCTCGGTTTTGATCCCGAGGTGAGCTTCCCCGACGACGCCGATGTCCTGGGACACGCTCGCAAGGTGATTGACCGCGGACAGGCCGCTCACGCGGAGTGGGACACGGCATACAACGCTTGGCGCGACGCCAACGGCGACCGCGCCACGCTCCTGGACCGGCTGCTCGCCAAGGAGACCCCAGCGGGGTTCGAGGACGCCTTCCCGACCTTCGAGGCCGACGAGAAGGGCAAGGCGACCCGCGCTGCGTCCGGCGAGGTGCTCAACGCCCTCGCCGGTGTGATGCCCGAGCTGTGGGGCGGATCAGCCGACCTCGCCGGCTCCAACAACACCACCATGAAGGGCGAGCCGAGCTTTGTCCCGGCCAACAAGTCCACGGACATGTTCTCGGGCAACGAGTTTGGGCGCACCCTGCACTTCGGCATCCGCGAGAACGGCATGGGCATGATCCTGTCCGGCATCGCGCTGGAGGGGCTGACCCGACCCTACGGCGGGACCTTCCTGGTGTTCTCCGACTACATGCGCCCGGCCGTCCGCCTGGCCTCGATCCAGCAGCTCCCCGTCGTCTATGTCTGGACGCACGACTCCATCGGCCTGGGTGAGGACGGACCCACGCACCAGCCGGTCGAGCACCTCGCCGCGCTGCGCGCCATCCCGGGTCTGGACGTGATCCGACCGGCCGACGCCAACGAGACTTCCGTCGCGTGGCGCACGGCGCTGCAGATCCATGACCACCCGATGGCGATGGCGCTGACCCGTCAGAACGTGCCGACCTTCGACCGCTCCGAGTTTGCCTCGGCCGACCTGACGGCCAAGGGCGGCTATGTCCTGGTCGACGCCGAGGGCGGCGAGCCCGACGTGATCCTCATGGGCACCGGCTCCGAGGTGCAGCTGGCCGTCCAGGCCCGCGAGCAACTCGCCGATCAGGGTGTGCGGGCCCGCGTCGTGTCCATGCCGTGCCGGGAGTGGTTCGACGGACAGGACCAGGCCTACCGCGACGAGGTGCTGCCCCCCGCCGTGCGGGCCCGTGTCAGCGTGGAGGCCGGCGTCGCCCAGGGCTGGCGCGAGCTGGTCGGCGACGCAGGACGCATGATCAGCCTGGAGCACTTCGGTGCCTCCGCCGACTACGAGACGCTCTATCGCGAGTTCGGGATCACCGCCGAGGCCGTTGCGGCCGCCGCTCAGGAGTCGATCGCCGCAGCCGCCGGCAACGAAGCACCCGCACGCAACACACCGTCCGAGCCTGCCGAGGGCCAGCGCACCATCGGCGACGTTCCCGCATCCACCCAGGAGAAGTGATCACGATGAACGACACCACCCCCCTCGCCGCCCTGTCCGCTGCTGGCGTCTCGATCTGGCTGGACGACCTCAACCGGGCGATGATCACCGAGGGTGAGCTCCAGCAGCTCATCGACACCCGCCACGTGGTCGGCGTGACCACCAACCCGACCATCTTTGCCAACGCCCTCTCCGACGGGGAGGCCTACACCGACCAGGTGAAGGAGCTCGTGGCAGCCGGGGCCGACGTCGACGCCGCGGTGTTCGAGCTGACCACCGAGGACGTGCGCAACGCCTGCGACGTGCTGCGGCCGGTCTTTGACGCCACCAACGGTGTCGACGGCCGGGTCTCCATCGAGGTCGACCCCCGCCTCGAGGACGACACCGATGCCACCGTGGAGATGGCCAAGAAGCTGTGGGCCGCGGTCGACCGCCCCAACGTGCTGATCAAGATCCCCGCCACCCTGGAGGGTCTGCCCGCGATCAGCCAGGTCCTGGCTCAGGGCATCAGCGTCAACGTCACGCTGATCTTCTCCCTGGACCGCTACCGCGGCGTCATGAACGCCTTCCTCACCGGCCTGGAGCAGGCTCGTGAGGCTGGCCACGACCTGTCGACCATCCACTCGGTCGCCTCGTTCTTCGTCTCGCGCGTGGACAGCGAGGTCGACAAGCAGCTCGACGCGATCGGCACTGACGAGGCGCTCGCCCTGCGCGGTCAGGCTGGCCTGGCCAACGCCCGGCTGGCCTACCAGGCCTACGAGGAGGTCTTCGGCACGCCCCGTTGGCAGAACCTCGCCGACGACGGCGCCCACGCCCAGCGACCGCTGTGGGCCTCCACCGGTGTGAAGAACCCGGACTACTCCGACACGATGTATGTCGACGGTCTGGTGGCAGCCAACACCGTCAACACCATGCCGCACGCCACGATGGAGTCCGCGGCGGACCACTCCCAGATCACCGGGGACACGATCACCGGGACGTATGCCGAGTCCCAGGCGGTCCTGGACCGTCTGGAGACCGTTGGGGTCAGCTATGCGCAGGTGGTCGAGACCCTGGAGACCGAGGGCGTCGACAAGTTCGTGAAGTCCTGGGGCGACCTGCTCGGCTCCGTGCAGGGCGAGCTTGACCGGCTGGCCGGCGAGAGCAAGTGAGCGCGCTGTCCGTCGAGGCACTCGGCGCCGCAGCCGACGCCGTCGAGGCCCATCTGCCCACCCTCGTCGAGGACAAGGTCGCCTCGCGACTCTTCGCTCAGGACGCCACGCTGTGGGGCCCTGACGCGGAGTCCGAGTCGGCGATCCGCCTGGCCTGGACCAGTCTGCACCGCACCTCCCGGCCGCTGGTCGGCGAGGTCTCGGCGCTGCGCGAGCAGCTCAGGGAGCGCGGGGTGCACCGCATCGCCCTGTGCGGGATGGGCGGCTCCTCGCTGGCTCCAGAGGTGATCTGTGCGACGGCGGGCGTCGAGCTCGTGGTCGTGGACTCCTCCGACCCCGACATGGTGCGTTCCTGTGTGGAGGATGACCTCGCGGGCACGGCCGTGGTGGTGTCCTCCAAGTCGGGCTCAACGGTCGAGACCGACTCCCAGCGACGCATCTTCATCAAGGCCTTCCAGGACGCCGGGATCGACCCGACCGAGCGGATCGTCATCGTCACCGACCCGGGCAGCGCGATGGACAAGCAGTCGCGCGCCGACGGCTATCGCGTCATCAACGCCGACCCCGACGTCGGCGGCCGCTATTCCGCGCTGACCGCCTTCGGACTGGTGCCCTCGGGCCTGGCCGGGGTCGACATCGGTGCACTGCTCGATGAGGCCGAGGTGGTCGCTGACCTGCTCGCCGAGGACGACGCCGCCAACCCGGGTCTGCGCCTGGGCGCTGCGCTGGGTGGCACCTCGCCGCTGCGGGACAAGCTGCTGCTGACCGACCGGGGCACTCCCATCGTGGGGTTCGCCGACTGGGCCGAGCAGCTCATCGCCGAGAGCACCGGCAAGGAGGGCACCGGTCTGCTGCCGGTGGTCGTCGGGTCCGACGGCGCGTCCGAACAGGTCGCCACAGCGCCCGATGCCTCGGTGATCGCCCTGACCGCTGATGACGACGAGGCCGGTCCGACCGAGGCCGTCCCCTCCCAGGTCAACGTGGCCGGGACCCTCGGTGCCCAGCTGCTGTTGTGGGAGGTGGCCACCGCTGTGGCCGGCCGCCTGCTGGGCATCAACCCGTTCGACCAGCCGGACGTGGAGAGCGCCAAGAACGCCGCCCGTGACCTGATGGCCAACCCGTCCGAGACGGCCGAGCCCGCGCTCGGCACGGACGACGCCGTGGAGATCCGCACCACCGGGACCGCGCTGAGTCTGAGCGGCTCCGCCGACTCGCTCGAGGCGTCCGTGGACACCCTCCTGGCGACGCTGGACCCCGAGCGCGGCTACCTGGCAGTGATGGTCTATCTCGACCGGTTGGCCCACGCCGACCTCGCTGCCGTGCGCGGTGCGTTGGAGGCCCGCACCGGGCGTCCCGTCACCTTCGGGTGGGGGCCACGCTTCCTGCACTCCACCGGACAGTTCCACAAGGGCGGTCCCGCCGTCGGTGCCTATCTCCAGGTGACCGGCACGCCCGTCGAGGACGTCGAGGTGCCGGGGCAGGAGTTCACGCTGGGCACCTTCATCGCGGCCCAGGCTGCCGGTGACGCCCAGGTGCTGGCCGATGCCGGTCGCCCGGTGTTGCGTCTGCACCTGACCGACCAGGAGGCTGGTCTCACCCAACTGCGAGAGGTGCTGGGTCGCCAGTGAGTCCAGTGGAGGTCACCGCCCACCGCAACCCCCTGCGTCATCCCGACGACAAGCGACTCCCCCGGATCGCCGGGCCGTGCAGCATGGTGATGTTCGGTGTCACCGGAGACCTCGCGCGCAAGAAGTTGATGCCGGCGATCTATGACCTGGCCAACCGGGGTCTGCTGCCGGCAGGGTTCTCCCTCGTCGGGTTTGCCCGCCGTGACTGGCAGCAGCAGGATTTCGGCAAGGTCGTGCACGACTCGGTGCGTGCCCATGCCCGGACTCCGTTCCGCGAGGATGTGTGGCGCAGTCTGGCCGAGGGCTTCCGCTTCGTCCCGGGCAACTTCGACGACGCGGATGCCTACGAGGTCCTGGCCAACACGGTCCGTGAGTTGGACGAGGAGCGTGGCACCGGCGGCAACCACGCGTTCTACCTGTCCATCCCGCCGACCTACTTCGCGACCGTCTGCGAGCACCTGCGGGCCTCCGGGCTGAGCGACCCGATCCCGGGCAGTTGGCGGCGCGTGGTCATCGAGAAGCCGTTCGGGCACGACCTGGCCAGCGCCCAGGAGCTCAACAAGATCGTGGAGGACGTCTTCCCGCCCGACTCGGTCTTCCGGATCGACCACTACCTCGGCAAGGAGACGGTGCAAAACCTGTTGGCGCTGCGGTTCGCCAACCAGATGTTCGAGCCGATCTGGAACAGCAACTATGTCGACCACGTGCAGATCACGATGGCCGAGGACATCGGCATCGGCGGTCGCGCGGGCTATTACGACACGGTCGGTGCCGCCAAGGACGTCATCCAGAACCACCTGCTCCAGCTGCTCGCCCTGACTGCGATGGAGGAGCCAATCGACTTCACCGCCCAGTCCGTGCGCACCGAGAAGCTCAAGGTGCTCGCCTCGGCGCGCCTCCCCCAGGACCTGGGTGCGGCAACCTCCCGCGGGCAGTATGCCAAGGGCTGGCAGGGCAGTGAACTCGCCCAGGGCTATCTGAAGGAGGACGGCGTCGCCGCCGACTCCCTCACCGAGACGTATGCCGCGATCAAGCTCGAGGTGGACACGCGCCGCTGGGCGGGGGTTCCGTTCTATCTGCGGGCCGGCAAGCGACTGGGCAAGCGCGTCACGGAGATCGCCGTGGTGTTCAAGCGTGCCCCGCACCTCCCGTTCAGCAGCACCGCCACCGAGGAGCTGGGCCAGAACGCAATCGTGATCCGGGTGCAGCCCGACGAGGGCATCACGATGCGCTTCGGCTCCAAGGTGCCGGGCAGCCAGATGGAGGTGCGCGACGTCACGATGGACTTCGGCTATGGCGCCTCCTTCACCGAGTCCAGCCCTGAGGCCTATGAGCGGTTGATCCTTGACGTGCTCCTGGGCGATCCTCCCCTGTTCCCACGACACGAGGAGGTCGAGTTGTCCTGGAAGATCCTCGACCCCGTGATCAACTACTGGGCCGAGAACAAGGTGGTGCCCGGCGCCTATCCTGCTGGCACCTGGGGCCCCGAGTCCGCCGATGAGCTGATGCGCCGGGACGGGCGCGAGTGGAGACTGCCGTGATCGTCGATCTGCCCAGCACCACGACGACTGAGATCAGCAAACGTCTGGTCGCTCTGCGGCACGCCGTCGGCGCGATGGCCATGGGCCGTGTCCTGACCCTGCTGCTGATCACCGACGAGGATGAGGCCGACGCCGCGCTCGAGGTGGCCAACGACGCCACGCGTCAGCACCCGGCGCGCATCCTGGCCGTCGTGCGAGCCAACCGGCGCGGCGCCAGTCGCCTCGACGCCCAGATCCGGGTGGGTGGCGACGCGGGGGCCAGCGAGATCGTCATCCTGCGGTTGTTCGGCGAGATGGCCGACCACGGTGCCTCCGTGGTGACACCACTGCTGCTGCCGGACTCCCCCATCGTCGCCTGGTGGCCAGGAGAGCCACCGACCGACGTGGCCACCAGCGCCCTCGGCGCGATCGCCCGTCGGCGCATCACGGACGCCGGGGCGTGCGCCAAACCGTCGACCCAGCTCAAGCGCCGGGCCAAGACCTACGCCGAGGGCGACACCGATCTGTCCTGGACGCGCATCACCCGGTGGCGCGGTCTGCTGGCCGCTGCCCTCGACGAGGCACCCTTTGCTGCGGTGCAGTCCGCCGTGGTCGTCGCCGAGGCCGGTGAGCCCAGCGCGGACCTCATCGCGGGGTGGCTGGCCCACGCCCTTGACGTGCCGGTGCAGCGTGTCAACAGCGCAGCGGGCAGCGGCATCGTCAGCATCCGGATGGACCGCGAGGACGGCCCGATCGATCTGGTCCGGGCCCGCGAGGGGTTGTCGACGCTGAGCCAGCCCGGTCGACCCGTGCGCGAGGTCCCGTTGAGCATCCCCTCCCCGGCCGAGTGCTTGGCGGCCGAGTTGCGCCGACTCGATGCTGACGAGATCTATGCCGCGGCCCTGACCGAGGGGCTGCCCCAGGTCACCCGGCGCTCCAAGGGGGCCGCCAACGCTGCTCGCGCCGGTGACATTGCGCCCGGCCCGGCCGACGTGCCCTCGAGCTCGACGCCCTCGATGTCCTCTCGCTCGCTCAAACGGCGGTCGCCCAAGGAGTCCGCTCCCCCCGCCAAACAGCTCCAGCAGCGGGTGGAGGAGGAGTTGGCCGAGGTCTCCGCGGGCGAGGTCCGCACCGCTGCTGACCCCGACGCCCTGGCTGCCGACGTGGCCGCCGCGATCGCCTCTGCGCTCAAGGACGCGGTGGCCCTGCGCGGCACGGCCCACCTGGTCCTCACCGGCGGGTCCATGGGCGCGCGCACGGTCACCGCTCTGGCCTCGGCCCACCTGCCCAAGGCCACCTGGAGCAAGGTGCACATCTGGTGGGGTGACGAGCGTTTCGTCCCGCAGGGTCATCAGGACCGTAACGACCAGCAGGCCCGCGACGCCGGACTGGAGCGGCTGCCTGTTCCCTCCGCGAACATCCATCCAGCACCGGCCGGATCCTCCGAGGATGAGTTGCCCGCGGCGGTTGCCGAGTGGGCCAGCGAGTTGGCCGCTCACGCCATCGAGGGAGAGCACGCGCCCCGGTTCGACGTGGTCCTGCTCGGCGTGGGTCCCGATGCGCACGTCGCCTCGCTGTTCCCGGACCGGAGCGAGGTCACGGTGACCGACCGCACCACGGTCCTGGTCACTGCCTCACCCAAGCCACCGCCACTGCGCCTGTCCCTCACCGTGCCCGCGATAAATGCCGCGGAGCGCGTGTGGCTCGTCGTCGCCGGTGCCGACAAGGCCGAGGCCGTGGCCGCAGCTCGAGACGCCCGCGACGACCCGCACCTGCCCGCCTCCTGGGTGCGCGGCACCCGGGAGACCGTGTGGTGGCTTGACGAGGCGGCAGCGGGCGACTGACCTCCGGCTGGCAGCTGACCGCTGGGCGGTGGCCAGGACAGGTGCCCTCGGCTCCCCACCGCTAGGCGAAATTGGTCCTGCGGGAGACACGGCATGCGACGACTTCCACAGGACAGTAAGCGCCTAGCGGTGCTCCCCCCGCGTGCGCTCAGTCGGGGATATTACCGGTGCACCATGCGCCCGGTCGGGGTAGATGTCGCCACACGGTGCGCTCGGTCGAGGTTATTACCGGTGCACCATGCGCCCGGTCGTCAGGTGTTACGGTCGGTGGTGCCGCGGCGCTCGCGCAGGGAGCCCAGCGCTTCCTTCAGGAGCTCGGCGCCCGCCTTGTCGGAGCGGCGCTCCTTCACATAGGCCAGGTGCGTCTTGTAGGGCTCGTTCTTCGGCGGCTCGGGCGGGTGGTCCTTGTCCTGACCCGCAGGGAGGCCGCAGCGCGGGCAGTCCCAGATCTCCGGGGCTTCTCCCACGCCCTCCGTGGCAAAAGAAGGACGCGTCTCGTGGCCCTTGCCACACCAGTAGGACAACTCGATGCGGGGCGCGGACTCACCCCGCTCGGCCTCGCCCATCGGACCGGAACCAACCCGGCTGCCCCTGATCGAATTCGCACCGACCATGGTGGACCTCCTGCTGCTCTGCACGGAACCTGAGGAAGCAGAGTAACCCGCGGTGACACCGCCGGTCATCAGCGGGTGGGCGGGTCGGCCCACCCACTGTTAGTCAGGCGAAGCGGATCAGCCCACCAACTGTTGATCAGGCGAAGCGGATCAGCCCACCAACTGTTGATCTGGCGAAGCGGATCAGCCCAACTGTTGATCAGGCGAAGCGGATCAGCAGGCCGATGCCAACAACGGCCGCGGCCCAGATGACCGACACGGCGATGGTGATGCGGGTGAGGTTGCGCTCAGCGACGGTCGAGCCGCCCAGGCTGGAGGACATGCCGCCACCGAACATGTCGGAGAGTCCGCCACCCCGGCCCTTGTGCATCAGGATCAGCAGGACCAGGAACGCGCTGCTCAGCACGAGCAGCACATCAAGGAAGATCCGGACCAAGTCCACTTGCGAACACCTCACGTCGGGGCGGGCCACACGGGCCCGGGATTCAAGAGCAGATAACAGGGTAACTCACTGGCTGGGTGCCACCTGCCGGTGACACCCAGCAGGATGGGCAGGCGGTGGCCTGCTCGGGGTCAGCCGCCCACGTGTTGCTGATAGCGGCAGATGCTGGCGAAGTCCTCGACGCTGGTCGAGGCACCACCGACGAGGGCGCCGTCGACGTCCTCCTGCGCCATGATCGAGGCCACGTTGCCGGGCTTGACCGACCCGCCGTAGAGGATGCGCACAGCATCGGCGGTGTCACCCGTGGTGAGCTCGGCGAGGCGGGTCCGGATGGCAGCACACACCTCCTGGGCGTCGTCCGGCGTCGCGACCTCACCGGTGCCGATCGCCCACACCGGCTCATAGGCGATCACCAGGTCCTTGACCGTGGCAGCGTCCAGTCCCTCCAGGGCGGCGTCGACCTGGGCGAGCACGTGCGGGACGTGCTCGCCGGCCTGCCGCACCTCCAGCGGCTCGCCGACACACACGATCGGCACCAGCTCGTGCTTGATCGCTGCGCGAGTCTTGGCCGCCACCACGTCGTCGGTCTCACCGTGCAGCTGGCGCCGCTCGCTGTGGCCGACGACTGCGTAGGAGCACCCCAGCTTGGTCAGAAAGGCACCGGAGATCTCACCGGTGAAGGCGCCCGAGTCGTGCTGGGACAGGTCCTGCGCGCCATACCGCAGCTCCAGCCGGTCACCCTGCACCAGGGTCTGCACGGAGCGCAGGTCGGTGAACGGTGGCAGCACGACGACCTCAACCCCGGCGAAGTCGTGCTTCGCGTCCCGCAGGCTCCAGTCCAGTTTCTGGACCAGGTGCGTGGCCTGGAGGTGGTCCAGGTTCATCTTCCAGTTGCCCGCCATGAGCGGGGTGCGCCCAGCGTTGAGCGTTGCCATCAGTCCTCCAAGACCTGCAGGCCGGGGAGCGTGGCACCCTCCAGGAACTCCAGGGAGGCACCACCCCCGGTCGAAATGTGACCGAACTCGTCGTCGGAGTGCCCGAACTGGCGCACTGCGGCGGCGCTGTCTCCCCCGCCGACCACTGTCAGGGCGTGGTTGTTGGCCGTGATGTCGACCAGGGCACGGGCGACGGCCTCGGTGCCCGCGGCATACGGCTCCATCTCGAAGGCCCCCATGGGGCCGTTCCAGAAGACCGTCTTGGCGTCACCGAGCTTCTCGGCGAACAGCCGGGCGGCGTCGGGTCCGATGTCCAGGCCCAGGCGGTCGGCCGGGATCTCGTCGGCCGCCACCACATCGTGGTCGGCGTCGGCGGAGAACTCGGTGGCCGCGACGATGTCGGTCGGCAGGACGATCTCGACCCCGGTCTCCTCGGCGGTCTTCAGATAGCCACGGACCACGTCAACCTGGTCCTCCTCGAGCAGGCTCTTGCCCACCTCGTGGCCCTGGGCCTTCAGGAAGGTGAAGACCATGCCGCCGCCGATGAGCAATCGGTCGGCCTTGCCGAGGAGGTTCTCGATGACCCCGAGCTTGTCGGAGACTTTCGCACCACCCAGCACCACGGCATACGGCCGCTCTGGGTCCTCCGTCAGACGCCGCAGCACCTTCACCTCGGACTCGACCAGGCCACCGGCCGCGGACGGCAGGTGCTCGGTGATGTCGAAGACGCTGGCCTGCTCACGGTGGACGACGCCGAACCCGTCGCTGACATAGGCATCGGCCAGCGACGCCAGCTGCTCGGTGAACGCGCGGCGGTCAGCTGCCGTCTTGGCGGTCTCACCGGCGTTGAACCTCAGGTTCTCCAGCAGGAGCACCTGACCGTCCTCCAGCGCGTCCACGCCAGCGCGAGCCGACTCCCCCACCGTGTCGGTGGCGAAGGCGACCGGCTGACCAAGGAGCTCCTCGAGGCGGGTGGCCACCGGCCGCAGCGAGAACTGCGGGTCGGGCTCACCCTTGGGCCGGCCCAGGTGGGCCATCACGATGACGCGTGCCCCCCGGGAGGCGAGGTCTGCGATGGTGGGCACCGAGGCTCGCACACGCCCGTCGTCGGTGATGGTGCCGTCGTCGTCGAGCGGGACGTTGAGGTCGCTGCGGACCAGGACCCGCCGTCCGGAGAGGTCACCGAGATCGGCAATGGTCTTCACGGCGCGGCTCAGAGCTTGCTGCCGACCAGGGCCGTGAGGTCCACCAGGCGGCTGGAGTAGCCCCACTCGTTGTCGTACCAACCGACGATCTTGACCTGGTCGCCGATGACACGGGTCAGGCCGGCGTCGAAGATGCACGAAGCCGGGTCGCCCTCGATGTCCTTGGACACGATCGGGTCCTCGGTGTAGCGCAGGATGCCCTTGAGGTCGCCCTCGGCGTGCTTCTTGACGGCCGCGTTGACCTCCTCGACGGTGACCTCACGGCTCGCCTCGAAGGTCAGGTCGGTCGCGGAGCCGGTGGGGGTCGGGACACGCAGCGCGAAGCCGTCCAGCTTGCCCTGCAGCTCGGGCATGACCAGGCCGATGGCCTTGGCCGCGCCGGTGGTGGTCGGCACGATGTTGAGGGCTGCGGCGCGGGCGCGGCGCAGGTCCTTGTGCGGGCCGTCCTGCAGGTTCTGGTCGGCGGTGTAGGCGTGGATGGTGGTCATCAGGCCCTTGACGATGCCGAACTCCTCGTGCATCACCTTGGCCATCGGGCCGAGACAGTTCGTCGTGCAGGAGGCGTTGGAGATGATGTGGTGGTTCGCGGGGTCGTAGTCGCCATCGTTGACGCCCAGGACGACGGTGAAGTCCTCGTTCTTGCCCGGCGCGGAGATGATGACCTTCTTGGCGCCACCATCGATGTGTGCCTTGGCCTTGGTGGCGTCGGTGAAGATGCCGGTGGACTCGATCACGATGTCTGCGCCCAGGTCACCCCAGGGCAGCGCGGACGGGTCCTTCTCGGCGAACGCCTTGATGGTCTTGCCACCGACCGTGATGTCGTCCTCGGTGGAGGAGACCTCCTGGCCGAGGCGGCCCAGGATCGAGTCGTACTTCAGCAGGTGCGCGAGCGTCTCGTTGTCAGTCAGGTCGTTGACACCGACGATCTCGATGTCGGCACCCGACGCGAGGACCGCGCGAGCGAAGTTGCGGCCGATGCGGCCAAAGCCATTGATGCCTACGCGAACAGTCACGTGACCAGCCTCCCAAAGTCATCCGGCGCCTGGGCCGGCGTGTGAACGGTGAAATCTCTCACCCCCCAACCTATGGGATGAGGCGCCCCAGAGGACAACTGGGCGGACAACAGGGAGGGCTAGTGGGAGGACTGCGGAGAGGACAACCGGGACACGCCGGGTGGCGGGCGATCAATCGTCGAGCATCTCGGCGGTCAGCCCGGCGTCGGTGCCGTCGATGCCAAGGTCCTCGGCGCGCTTGTCTGCCATCGCCAGGAGCCGGCGGATCCGACCGGCCACAGCGTCCTTGGTCATCGGCGGATCGGCCAGGGCCCCGAGCTCTTCGAGCGATGCCTGCTTGTGCTCCACGCGCAGGAGGCCAGCGACCCGCAGGTGGTCTGGTGCCTCCTCGCCGAGGATCTCCAGGGCCCGCTCGACGCGGGCACCGGCCGCGACTGCCGCGCGGGCGGAGCGGCGCAGGTTGGCGTCGTCGAAGTTTGCCAGCCGGTTGGCGGTGGCCCGCACCTCGCGGCGCATCCTGCGCTCCTCCCACGCCAGCACTGCCTCGTGTGCTCCGAGGCGGGTGAGCATCGCGCCGATGGCGTCCCCGTCGCGCAGGACGACACGGTCGACGCCGCGCACCTCACGTGCCTTGGCCTGGATGTTCATCCGGCGACCGGCACCCACCAGTGCCAGGGCTGCCTCGGGGCCCGGGCAGGTGATCTCCATCGCCGACGAGCGTCCCGGCTCGGTGATCGAGCCGTGCGCGAGGAAGGCGCCCCGCCAGGCGGCCTCGGCATCGCACACGGAGGCACCCACGATCCGCGGCGGCAGGCCCCGGACCGGTCGCCCACGATGATCGATCAGGCCGGTCTGTCGCGCGAGCGACTCACCGTCGGAGGTGGCGCGGACGACATAGCGGGTGCCCTTGCGCAACCCCCCGGGGCCCATCACGACCATCTCGCTGCTGGAGCCATAGACGTCGGCCATGAAGGCACGCAGTCGACGCGCGACTTGGGCGGTGTCCACCTCTGCCTCGATGACGATGCGGCCGCCAATGATGTGCAGTCCGCCGGCGAAGCGGAGCATCGTGGAGACCTCTGCCTTCTTGCAGCAGGTCTTGGTGACGGGCAGTCTGCTCAACTCGTCCTTCACCCGGGCAGTCATCGCCATGGTGGCCCCCTTTCCGGTCCGGCTCGTCCGTCGCGCGTGGTCAGCCACCGATGATCACATCCCGATAGGCAGCAGCAAGCCGCAGGGTGTCGTGCTCCCGCGGTCTCCGCATCTTACGCACTGGACTGACAATGAGCTCTGCCCCGACGCCCTGAGCCACCTCGCGCAGTGCCTTTTCCTCGCTGCGCACGACCGCCGGGTCGGCGATCACGAAGTCGAGGGTGAGGTCGGGAGCGTGGGCCGAGAGCACCTCCACGTGCTCGGCGGGCGAGAAGCCCTGGGTCTCGTCGTCGTCGAGGCCCACATTAAGAGTCAGGATCCGCCGCGCCGGGGTGTGCACGATGGCCTCCTGGATGTCGGGGACCAGCAGGTGCGGCATCACCGAGGTGAACCAGGAACCGGGCCCCAGGATCACCCAGTCCGCGAGCTTGATGGCCTCGACCGCCGGCTGCGACGCGGTCGGCGACTCCGGCACGATGCGCACGTTGATGACCCTGCCCGGCGTCTTGGCGACCAGGGACTGTCCCTGCACGACCGTGATCTCGTCCGGTGCTGCGGGGTCGGCACCCACGACGGTTGCCTCGATGTCCAGGGGAACCTCACACATGGGCAACACCCGTCCGCGGGTGTTGAGCAGTTTCCCGACCAGGTCGAGTCCGCCGACGGGACTGTCCAGCAGCTCCCACAGACTCATGATGAGCAGGTTGCCGAGGGCGTGGCCGGCCAGCTCGCCGTTGCCGCCGAGGCGGTGCTGGAGCACGGCGCTCCACTGGTGACCCCAGGCAGTGTCCTCGCACAGGGCGGCAAGGGCCATCCGCAGGTCGCCCGGTGGCAGGATGCCGAACTCGTTGCGCAGGCGACCGCTGGAGCCTCCGTCGTCAGCGACGGTGACGACGGCCGTGATCTCCTCGGTCAGGTGCCGCAGCGACTGGAGGGAGGCTGCGAGACCGTGCCCACCGCCGAGAGCGACGACGCGCGGGGCGCTCACTCGCGCCCCAGGTCGCGGTGGAACGTGGTGATGGCCACCCCGGAGCGACCCTCGAGGCGCTTGACCAGCTCCTCGGTGACCGCCACGGAGCGGTGCTTGCCGCCCGTGCAGCCGACGGCGACCGTGACATAGCGACGTCCCTCGGACAGATAGCCGTCCATGGCCACGCTGAGCATCTTGGTGACCGCGTCCAGATAGGCGTCGACACCCTGCTGCCCCAGCACAAAGTCCCGGACCTGGGCGTCCCGACCGGTGAAAGGACGCAACTCGGGCTGCCAGTAGGGATTGACCAGGAAACGCAGGTCAAGGACGATGTCGGCGTCGAGGGGGATGCCGTATTTGAAGCCGAAGGACAGCACCGCCAGCCGCAGCCGGACGGTGACGTCGGTGTTGAGCAACTCATCAACGGCGAGACCCAGCTGGTGCACGTTGTAGCCCGTGGTGTCGATGACCACGTCCGCGCTGGAGCGGATGTCACCGAGCATGCGCCGCTCCTTGTGGATCCCGTCCAGCAGCAGCCCCTCGCCCTGCAGCGGGTGGGGCCGGCGGACACTCTCGAAGCGCCGCACGAGCGCCTCGTCGCTGGAATCGACAAAGATGGTGCGGGGGCTGCTGCCCCGGGCCCGCAGCGCCTCGACGCCCTTGCTGAGCTCGGTGGTGAAGTCCCTGCTGCGCACGTCGATGACCGCCGCAATCTTCGGTGGGCTGTCCCCGTCGGAGATCACATCGACCAGGTCGACGAGCATCTTGGGCGGCAGGTTGTCCACGACGTACCACCCCCGGTCCTCCAGGACCTTGGCCGCGGTGGAGCGGCCGGCGCCACTCATCCCGGTCAGCAGGACCAGCTCGCGCGGCCCGTGGTCGCCGGTCGACTCCTGCCCAGCGACGGACTCATCCTCCGGAGCGGCCCGGTCTGGTGTCACGTGCTCCCGCGCTCCCTCCGGGGTTGCCGTGCCCTCCTGGTGCTCATCGGGATCCACGGTCACGCCGGTGGCCCGGGACGGCGCCGCGTCCGCGTCGAGATCGGTCATCGTGGGTCTCCCTCAGTCCAAAACTTCGCCAGTGGCCAGGTTAACGCTCGGAGCGCGGGTGGTCGCCTCACCTGTCAGTCGCTCGTGCACCAGCGCGGCGAGGGCCGGTCCAATCCCCGACACCCCCGCGAGGTCCTCGACCGAGGCGGCCTCGATCCGCTTGACCGACCCGAAGGCCTTCAACAGTGCCTTCTGGCGGGCTGGGCCGAGCCCGGGAATGCCGTCGAGTCGGGAGACGGTCATCGACTTGGAGCGGCGCTGCCGGTGGAAGGTGTTGGCGAAGCGGTGGGCCTCATCACGCACCCGCTGGAGCAGATAGAGGCCCTCGCTGCTGCGCGGCAGGATCACGGGATAGTCCTGCCCCGGCACCCAGATCTCCTCCAGCCTCTTGGCCAGGCCGATCACCGACACGTCGTTGACGCCCACCTCACTGAGCGCGGCTGCGGCGGCGTTGACCTGCGGCAGTCCACCGTCAACGACCACCAGGTTGGGTGGGTAGGCGAACCGGGCTGGCCTGCCCTCCGGAGTGACGGGCTGGCCCGTTGGCCCCGCGGATGCCTCGTCCCCGCCCCCGGTCGTCTCCTCTGGCGCCCCGTGCGGGGCGGTGAGCAGGTGCCGGAACCGGCGGGTGAGCACCTCGTGCATGGCCGCCGTGTCATCGGCGGTGCCCTCGCGGACGATGAACCGGCGGTATTCGCTCTTGCGGGGCAGCCCGTCCTCGAAGACCACCATCGAGCCGACCACGTCGGTGCCCTGCACATGGCTGATGTCGAAGGACTCGACCCGCAGCGGGGCCTCGTCGAGCTCCAGGACCTCCTGCAGTTCCTGCAGCGCCTGGCTGCGGGCCGTCAGATCACCGGAGCGGGCCACCTTGTGCCGCGCGAGGGACTGATGGGCGTTGCGACCCACGGTCTCCAGCAGCGCTTTCTTGTCACCGCGCTGCGGAACGCGGATCTGCACGCGTGACCCCCGCAACTCGCTGAGCCACTCCTCCAGGTTGCCGCGCCCCGTCGGAGCCACCGGCACCAGGACCTCCCGTGGCACAGCCTCAGGCGACTCCCCGCCATAGACCTGCTGCAACAGGTGCTCGACGATATCGGCGATCTCCTCGGCACCCTTCTCGCTCACCCACCCGCGCTGACCCCGCACCCTGCCGCCGCGCACGTGGAAGACCTGGAAGGCGACCTCGAGCTCGTCGTCGGCCAGCGCAAAGACGTCGGCGTCGGTCGCGTCCGGCAGGACGACCGCAGACTTCTCCAGCGCACGCTGCAGGGCCACGATGTCGTCGCGCAGCCGGGCCGCCGCCTCGAAGTCGAGATCGGCACTGGCCGCTCGCATCCGCTGCTCGAGGTCCTTGACGAACCGGCCGGTGTTGCCGGCCATGAAGTCACAGAAGTCCTCGGCGATCTCACGGTGCTCCTGCGCTGACACACGGTCGACGCACGGGGCGGAGCACTTGTCGATATACCCCAGCAGACAGGGCCGTCCCACCTGGGAGGCGCGCTTGAAGACACCCTTGCTGCAGGTGCGCACCGGGAAGACCCGGAGCAACTGGTCCAGGGTCTCCCGGATGGCCCACGCGTGGGCGTAGGGGCCGAAGTAGCGGGTGCCCGGCTTCTTGGCTCCGCGCATCACCTGGGCACGGGGAAAGTCCTCCCCCATCGTCACCGCGAGGTAGGGGTAGGACTTGTCATCGCGGTACTTGACGTTGAAGCGCGGGTCGTACTCCTTGATCCAGGCATACTCCAGCTGGAGGGCCTCGACCTCGTTGCGCACGACGGTCCACTCGACGCTGGCCCCGGTCTGCACCATGGTGCGGGTGCGCGGGTGCAGGGCCGAGATGTCCTGGAAGTAGGAACTGAGCCGGGAGCGCAGCGAGATCGCCTTGCCGACATAGATCACCCGGCTGTGCTGGTCCCGGAACCGGTAGACACCCGGCTCGGTCGGGATCTCACCGGGGCGGGGACGATAGGTGGAGGGGTCAGCCATGGGTCAGGCGGACCGCCCTCGAGGCCTGGCCGGCGTCGCACTGCGTCCCGAGCGGCCCCGCTCCATGAGGGAAGCCAGGAAGCGGCCGGTGTGGCTGTCCGACTCGGCAGCAACCTTCTCCGGGCTGCCCTGGGCGACGACCGTGCCACCGCCCCGGCCACCCTCGGGGCCGAGGTCGACGACCCAGTCGGCGCTCTTGATGACATCGAGGTTGTGCTCGATCACCAGGACCGTGTTGCCCTTGTAGACCAGCCCCTGCAGGACACCGAGGAGTTTGCGGATGTCCTCGAAGTGCAGACCCGTGGTCGGCTCGTCGAGGACGTAGACGGTGCGGCCGGTCGAGCGCTTCTGCAGCTCCGCCGCGAGCTTGACCCGCTGTGCCTCACCACCGGACAGGGTCGGAGCGGGCTGTCCGAGGCGGACATAGCCCAGACCGACCTCGACCAGCGTCTTCAGGTGCCGGGAGATGGCCGGGACGGCAGCAAAGAAGTCCGCGGCCTCCTCGATCGGCATCTCGAGCACGTCGGAGATGGTCTTGCCCTTGAAGTGCACCTCGAGGGTCTCGCGGTTGTAGCGAGCGCCGTGGCACACCTCGCAGGGGACATAGACGTCCGGCAGGAAGTTCATCTCGATCTTGAGCGTGCCGTCACCCGAGCACGCCTCGCAGCGCCCGCCCTTGACGTTGAACGAGAAGCGGCCCGGCAGATAGCCGCGCACCTTCGCCTCGGTCGTCTCGGCGAACAGCTTGCGGACATGGTCGAACACCCCGGTGTAGGTCGCCGGGTTGCTGCGCGGCGTGCGGCCGATCGGCCCCTGGTCGACGTGCACGACCTTGTCGAGCTCCTCCAGGCCCTCGACCCGCTTGTGCCGCCCGGGCACCTGCCGGGCACCGTTGAGCCGGTTGGCCATCACCTTGTAGAGGATGTCGTTGACCAGGGTGGACTTGCCCGAGCCGGAGACACCGGTGATCGCGACCAGGTTGCCCAGCGGGAAGCGCACGTCGATGCCCTGCAGGTTGTGCTCGTGGGCGCCGATGACCTTGACATAGCGCCCGTCCTGGGGCCGGCGCTTCGGTGGCACCGCGATCTCACGACGGCCCGAGAGGTAGGCACCGGTGAGCGAGCTCTCGTGGGTCAGCAGGTCCTGCACCGACCCGGAGTGCACCACCTGACCGCCGTGCTCGCCCGCGCCGGGGCCGATGTCGACGACCCAGTCGGCCGCCTCGATCGTGTCCTCGTCGTGCTCGACCACGATCAGCGTGTTGCCCAGGTCACGCAACCGGGTGAGCGTCTCGATGAGCCGGTGATTGTCTCGCTGGTGCAACCCGATCGAGGGCTCGTCCAGGACATAGAGCACGCCCACCAGGCCGGAGCCGATCTGCGTCGCCAACCGGATCCGCTGGGCCTCACCACCGGACAGCGTTCCGGCCGGGCGGTCCAGGGAGATGTAGTCGAGACCGACATCGAGCAGGAAGCCCAGGCGAGACATCACCTCGACGATCACCCGCTCGGCGATCTGCGCCTCACGCTCGCTGAAGTCCAGGTCCCGCACAAAGTCCGCGCACTGGTCGATCGGCAGGGCACAGACCTCGGAGATGTTCTTGCCCCCGATGGTCACGGCCAGGATCTCTGGCTTGAGCCGGCTCCCCTGACACGCGGGACAGGGCACCTCGCGCATGTAGGACTCGTAGCGCTCGCGGCTCATGTCCGACTCGGTCTCGGCGTGCTTGCGCTTCACGTAGGGGATGACGCCCTCGAAGCCGGTGCTGTAGGCCCGCTCCCGGCCGAACCGGTTGCGATAGCGCACGTGCACCTTGTGCTTGTAACCGTGCAGGATCGCGTCCCGCGCCCGCCCGGGCAGGGCCCGCCAGGGGGTGTCCAGGTCAAACTTGAGGTCCTCCCCCAGCCCGCCGAGCACCCGGATGAAGTAGTCGCTGATGCCGTGCGCTGTCGACCAGGGGGTGATGGCACCCTCCATGATCGAGGCGTCCTCATCACGGATGACCAGCTCCGGGTCGACCTCGAGCTCGACGCCGATGCCGGTGCACGACGGGCAGGCCCCGAAAGGGGAGTTGAACGAGAACGACCGGGGCTCGACCTCGTCGATGGCCAGCGGGTGGTCGTTGGGGCAGGCCATCCGCTCGGAGAAGCGCCGCTCGCGCGGGCGGCCCTCGGGGTCGTCGTCCGCGATGTCGACGAACTCCACGAGCAGCAGCCCGCCGGCCAGCCCCAGAGCCGTCTCGACCGAGTCGGTCAGCCGCTGCTTGGCCTTGCTCTCGCCGCCCTTGGCCACGAGGCGGTCGACTACCACCTCGATGGTGTGCTTCTTCTGCTTCTCCAGCACCGGTGGCTCGCTCAGCGAGACGACCTCACCGTCCACCCGCGCCCGCGAGAAGCCCTTGGTCTGCAGCTCGCTGAACAGGTCGACATACTCGCCCTTGCGGGATCGCACGACCGGGGCCAGCACCTGGAACCGGGTGCCCTCGGGCAGCTCCAGCAACTGGTCCACGATCTGCTGCGGGGTCTGGCGCGCGATGGCCTCACCACAGACCGGGCAGTGCGGGTGCCCGACGCGGGCATACAGCAGGCGCAGGTAGTCGTAGACCTCGGTGATCGTGCCCACGGTCGAGCGCGGGTTGCGGTTGGTGGACTTCTGGTCGATCGAGACCGCCGGTGACAGCCCCTCGATGAAGTCGACGTCCGGCTTGTCCATCTGGCCCAGGAACTGACGGGCATAGGCCGACAGCGACTCGACATAGCGTCGCTGCCCCTCGGCGAAGATCGTGTCGAAGGCGAGCGAGGACTTGCCCGAACCGCTCAGACCGGTGAAGACGACCAGGGAGTCGCGCGGGATCTCGACCGAGACGTCCTTGAGGTTGTGCTCGCGGGCACCGCGCACGACCAACTGGTCGTGCCGGTGGGGGATGGTGGTGGGAGTCGTGGATGGCACGCTCTCGATGTTAAGTCCTGCCGGTGACACTGACCGCGCCCAGCGACAAGTTATGCTGTTCTCCGCATAGTTATGTGATGCTCGGCACGCTTCCTTCCGGTGGCGGACCGCAGCGTTTACAGTCACCGCAGCACTTTTCGACATCGTCAGAGGTGCTGTGCCACAGCGGGACAGCGACGTCCCGGGTCATTTTCACGCGGCTACAGGCTGCCCGCCCACGAGACGGTGCCATGAACCAGAGCCCTTCCCTGACGTCCCCTTCCTCGGCCGCCCCCGGACGGCCGCCCGCTGCTTTCCCCGCAGGCCTCTATGACGGGGCCCACGAGCACGATGCCTGCGGCGTGGCCTTCGTCGCGACCCTGCGCGGCTCCCCCGGGCACGACATCGTGGCCCACGCGCTCACTGCCCTGCACAACCTGGACCACCGGGGGGCCGTGGGGGCCGAGCCGGACTCCGGTGACGGCGCCGGCATCCTCACCCAGGTGCCGGACCGGTTCCTGCGGGAGGTGCTGGACATCGACCTGCCAGAAGCGGGTTCGTATGCCGTGGGGCTGCTCTTCCTGCCCGTTGCGGACCCGCAGGGGGCGACAACGGCGGTCGAGGAGATCCTGCACCGGTCGGGTCTGGACGTGCTCACCTGGCGTGACGTGCCGACCCACCCGGAGATCGTCGGCCCGCTGGCTCGCGCCGCGATGCCGGTCATGCGCCAGGTCGTGGTGGTCTCCCGCACCGGGGAGTCGGGGCTGGAGCTGGAGCGACGCGCCTGGTTGGCGCGCCGGGTGATCGAGCGCCAGAGCGAGGTCTACCCCGTCTCGCTCTCCTCGCGGACCCTGGGCTACAAGGGGATGCTGACCACGACGCAGCTCGCCGAGTTCTTCCCGGACCTCACCGACGAGCGCTACGAGTCCCAGCTGGCCGTGGTGCACTCCCGCTTCTCGACCAACACCTTCCCGTCCTGGCCGTTGGCCCACCCCTACCGGGTCATCGCGCACAACGGCGAGATCAACACCGTGCGCGGCAACCGCAACTGGATGAACGCGCGGGAGAGCAACCTGGACACCTCGGTGTTTCCCGGTGACCTGTCGGACGCCCTGCCGATCTGCACGCCGGGCGCCAGCGACTCCGCGACGTTCGACGAGGTCCTCGAGCTCCTCCACCTCGGCGGCCGGTCCCTGCCGCACGCGGTGTTGATGATGGTCCCCGAGGCCTGGGAGAACAACGCGGAGCTCCCTGACGACATCCGGGCCTTCTACGAGTTCCACTCGATGATGATGGAGCCCTGGGACGGCCCGATGAACCTGGTCTTCACCGACGGCACCCAGGTGGGCGGCATTCTCGACCGCAACGGCCTGCGGCCCTCGCGCTACTGGGTGACCGACGACGGCCTGGTGGTCCTCAGCAGCGAGTCCGGGGTCCTGCCGATCCCGGAGGAGTCCGTGGTCCGCAAGGGACGTGTTGAGCCGGGCCGGATGTTCCTGGTGGACACCGCAGCCGGCGAGATCGTGGACGACCGGGCTCTCAAGCACGAGCTGGCGGCCCGGCAGCCCTACCGGCAGTGGTTGAGCGACAACCTGGTCCGGTTGGAGCACCTGCCCGAGCGCGCCCACGTCCGGCACACGCACGCCTCGGTCACCCGACGCCAGCAGATCTTCGGCTACACCGAGGAGGAGCTGCGGATCCTGCTCTCCCCCATGGCCCAGCAGGGCACGGAGCCACTGGGCGCGATGGGCTCGGACACCCCGATCGCCGTCCTCTCCGAGCGACCCCGGCTCCTCTTCGACTACTTCGTCGGCGCCTTCGCCCAGGTCACCAACCCGCCCCTGGACGCCATCCGTGAGGAGGTCGTCACCTCGCTGGCCACCTCGACCGGGCCCGAGCCCAACCTGCTCGAGGAGGGCCCGGCCCACGCCCGTCAGGTGGAGCTGGACTTCCCGGTGATCGACAACGACGAGCTCGCGAGCCTGCGGCACATCAACCTCGAGGGACTCCACCCCGACTTCGCACCGGTTGTGGTGCGCGGCCTCTACCGGGTGGACGGCGGCGGCGCCGCCCTCCAGGAGCGGCTCGAGGAGATCTGCCGGCAGGTGTCCGAGGCGGTCGCCCGTGGGGCCTTCTTCATCGTGCTGTCTGACCGGCACGCCGACCGGGAGCACGCTCCGATCCCCTCACTGCTGCTCACCAGCGCCGTCCACCACCACCTGGTGCGCGAGCACACCCGCACCAGGGTTGGTCTGCTCGTCGAGGCCGGTGACGTGCGCGAGGTGCACCACGTCGCGCTGCTCGTCGCGTACGGCGCCGCGGCAGTCAACCCCTACCTGGCCATGGAGACGGTTGAGGACCTGTGCCGCTCGGGTCAGCAGCTGGACGGACTCGACCCTGACGTGGCGATCAGCAATCTGATCAGGGCTCTCGGCAAGGGCGTCCTGAAGGTGATGAGCAAGATGGGCATCTCCACCGTGTCGTCCTACCGGGGAGCCCAGACGTTCGAGGCGGTCGGCCTGTCCCGTGACCTGGTCGACCGGTGGTTCACGGGCACGACCAGCCAGCTGGACGGTGTCGGCCTCGACGTCATCGCACAGGAGGTGGCTCGTCGCCACGAGGTGGCCTATCCCCTCAGCGGGATCCCGCCCTACCACCGCAACCTCGACATCGGGGGCGAGTACCAATGGCGGCGCGAGGGGCCGCCTCACCTGTTCAACCCCGAGACCGTGTTCCGGCTGCAGCACGCCACCCGCGCCGGACGCTACGACATTTTCCGGCAGTACACCGACCTGGTCGATGACCAGTCGGCGCAGCTGATGACACTGCGCGGTCTGATGCGGCTGTCCGGGGACCGGGAGCCCGTGCCGCTGGAGGAGGTCGAGCCGGTCAGTGACATCGTCAAGCGGTTCGCCACGGGGGCTATGAGCTTTGGCTCCATCTCCCGCGAGGCACACGAGACCCTCGCCATCGCCATGAACCGCCTCGGCGGCAAGTCCAACAGCGGCGAGGGAGGTGAGGAGCCAGACCGGTTGACCGACCCGGAGCGCCGCTCGGCTATCAAACAGGTGGCCTCGGGCCGGTTCGGGGTGACCAGTGCCTATCTGGTCAGCGCTGACGACATCCAGATCAAGGTGGCCCAGGGCGCCAAACCCGGAGAGGGCGGACAGCTGCCCCCCGGCAAGGTTTATCCCTGGGTGGCAGCGACCCGCCACTCGACCCCGGGCGTCGGCCTGATCTCGCCTCCCCCGCACCACGACATCTACTCCATCGAGGACCTGGCCCAGCTGATCCACGACCTCAAGAACGCCAACCCCCGGGCACGCGTCCACGTCAAGCTGGTCAGTCAGATCGGGGTCGGCACCGTGGCCGCGGGCGTCTCGAAGGCGCATGCCGACGTGGTGCTCATCTCCGGCTTTGACGGCGGCACGGGGGCGAGCCCGCTCACCTCCCTCAAGCACGCTGGCACGCCCTGGGAGCTCGGCCTGGCCGAGACGCAACAGACCCTGCTGCGCAACGGCCTGCGCGACCGGATCACCGTCCAGGTCGACGGTCAACTCAAGACAGGTCGAGACGTCGTCATCGCGGCGCTGCTGGGGGCGGAGGAGTTCGGTTTCGCCACGGCTCCCCTGGTTGTCTCCGGCTGCGTCATGATGCGCGTCTGTCACCTGGACACCTGCCCCGTCGGGGTCGCCACGCAGAACCCCGAGCTGCGCTCGAGATACACCGGGCAGGCGGAGCACGTCATCACCTTCTTCCAGTTCATCGCCGAGCAGGTCCGCGAGCTGCTGGCCTCGCTCGGCTATCGCACGCTCGATGAGGTGATCGGCCGGGTGGACCTGCTCGATGCCGAGGCGGCGACCACCCACTGGAAGGCCCAGGGCCTCGACCTCGGGCCGCTGCTGCACTCGGAGTCAGTCCCCGCTGGTGCCTCACTGCGACGCAGCACCAGCCAGGACCACGGCCTGGAGCAGGCCCTGGACCACCAGCTGATCGAGGCGGCCACTCCCGCCCTGGAGCACCGGGCGCACGTCACCGGCGAGTTCGCGGTCCGCAACGTCAATCGCACGCTCGGCACGATGCTCGGCCACGAGGTGACCCGGCGGCACGGCGCCGACGGGCTGCCCGACGGCACGATCGACTTCACCCTCACCGGGTCTGCAGGTCAGTCCCTCGGGGCCTTCCTGCCGCGCGGCATCACGCTGCGGATGGTCGGCGACGCCAATGACTATGTCGGCAAGGGTCTGTCCGGCGGGCAGATCGTGGTGCGCCCACCCGACGAGGCTCCCTTCCGTGCGGCCGACCAGGTGATCGCCGGCAATGTCATCGCCTACGGCGCGACGTCGGGCCAGCTCAACCTGCGCGGACTCGTGGGCGAGCGCTTCTGCGTGCGCAACTCCGGCGCCATCGCCGTGGTCGAGGGCGTCGGAGACCACGCCCTCGAATACATGACCGGCGGGACCGTGCTGATCCTCGGCCCGACCGGTCGCAACGTGGGCGCCGGGATGTCTGGCGGCACGGCATACGTCCTCGATCTGGAGCCGAGCCGGGTCAACCAGGGCGCCGTCACCTCTGGTGACCTGATCCTCGACCCGGTCGAGCCCGGCGGTCCGACCGCCGGGGTGCTGCACGAGTTGCTCACCGAGCACATCACCCTGACCGGATCGACCGTCGCTCAACTGATCCTGGACACCCCGGACTGGCCGACCCGCTTCACCAGGATCACCCCGAGGCAGTATGCCGGGGTGCTCCGCATCCGCGAGGAGATCGCCGCCCGCGGCGAGGACCCAGACGGCCCCCATGCCTGGCAAATGATCCTGGAGGACTCCCGTGGCTGACCCTCATGGCTTCCTGAACCATCGTGACCGCGAGCCCCAGCCCAGCCGGCCGGTGCCGGTGCGCATCATGGACTGGAAGGAGGTGCACACCGCCCAGGAGGACGGCGTGCTCCGCCGCCAGGCCGGGCGGTGCATGGACTGCGGCATCCCGTTCTGCCACCAGGGTTGTCCGCTGGGCAACCTGATCCCCGAGTGGAACGACCTGGCGCGTCGTGGCAACTTCCGGGAGGCGATCGAGCGGCTGCACGCCACGAACAACTTCCCCGAGTTCACCGGGCGTCTGTGCCCTGCGCCCTGCGAGACCGCGTGTGTCCTGGGCATCAGCCAGCCTGCGGTGACGATCAAGTCGGTCGAGGTCTCGATCATCGACCGGGCCTTCGACAACGGGATGGTGACCGCCCAGGAGCCGGAGTGGCTCAGCGGCAAGACCATCGCGGTCGTCGGGTCCGGCCCGGCCGGGTTGGCCGCGGCGCAGCAACTGGGCCGCGCTGGTCACACCGTCGTCGTCTTTGAGCGCGACGACGCGGTCGGCGGTCTGCTGCGTTATGGCATCCCCGAGTTCAAGATGGAGAAGTCGGTGCTCGACCGCCGGCTCGTCCAGCTGCGCTCCGAGGGCATCCGGTTCCGGACCGGTGTCACGATCGGTGGCGACGGTCCCGCCGACCTCAGCATCGCCGACCTCAGCGAGCGTTTCGACGCCGTCGTCCTCGCCGTGGGCTCCACCGTTCCTCGTCCCCTCGGGGTCAGCGGCCAGGAGGTGCCCGGTGTGCACGCTGCCATGGACTATCTGGTGCCAGCCAACCGCGAGGCGCTGGGTGCCGATCGCGGCATGGACGCCGCGGGCCGGCACGTGGTCATCGTGGGCGGCGGTGACACCGGTGCCGACTGCTATGGCACGGCCATCCGTCAGGGGGCGGCCAGCGTCACCCAGCTCGACATCCGGCCCCAGCCGCCCACAGAGCGGCCAGAGCACCATCCGTGGCCGATGTATCCGCTGATCCACCGGGTCGGCGAGTCCCACGAGGAGGGGGGTGAGCGCATGTTCGGGGTCAACACCCTGGAGGTCGTCACCACCGACGGCGTGGTCAGCGGGGTGCACATCGTTGATGGCGAGCGGATCGACGGTCGCTTCGACGCCGAGGCCGGGACCGAGCGCACCATCCCCGCGGACCTGGTCCTCGTGGCGCTGGGCTTCACGGGCCCGGACCCCGTCGTGACCACTGGCACCGAACTGCCGACCACCGCTCGCGGCGTCTTCGTCCGGGACGAGCACTATGCCACCGAGGTGCCGGGTGTCTTCGTCGCCGGTGACGCCGGCCGGGGACAGTCGCTCATCGTCTGGGCCATCGCCGAGGGCCGGGCGTGCGCCGCGGAGGTTGATCGCTTCCTGACCGGCACCACGTCGCTGCCGGCACCGGTGCGGCCGACCGACGCCCCGATCACAGTGTGAGGTCACAGTGTGAGGTCACAGGGTGAGGTCACAGTGTGAGGTCATGGTGTGAGCGTCCGGCATAGACTCACTGCCATGGTTGACACCTCACCGGATGCTGCCCACGTCGAGACGGGTGGCCCCTTCTGGCTCAGCAACCTCGGGCACGCCCTGGTGCGCAAGGTCAGCGTGTCCGAGATGAACAACAACTGCTATCTGGTCACCTGCCGTCGCACCGGTGATCAGCTCCTGGTGGATGCTGCCGCCGAGCCGGAGCGCCTCGCCGAGTTGGTCTCTGCCGGGTCCGGACGGCTGACCACCGTGGTCACGACGCACCAGCACTGGGACCACCACCGGGCGCTGGAGGCCGTCGTCGCGGCGCATTCCCCGCGCACGGCGGCGGGGGCGCCCGACGCGTCGGCGTTGCCCGTCCCGCCGGACGTCGAACTGACCCAGGGTGATCGGGTCAGCATCGGTGAGCTTGTCCTCGATGTGATCGCGCTGCGTGGCCACACACCGGGTTCGGTCGCCCTGGCCCTGACCGACGGGGCCGGGCGCGCCCACCTGTTCACGGGCGACAGCCTGTTCCCCGGGGGTGTTGGACGGGTAACAACACCGGAGGACTTCACTCAACTGCTCGACGATGTTGAGTCCAGAGTCTTCGATGTCTACCCCGACAACACCGTGGTTCATCCGGGCCACGGTGACAGCACCACCCTCGGTGCCGAGCGTCCCCACCTCGAAGAATGGCGGGCGCGCGGCTGGTAGTCGCAGTGGTGGTGCCCGACAGATCACCTTGGCCGCCCTGTACACGGGGAACTTTCGGTCTGCGGCGGAATGCTCGCCTGTGGTGTCGCCACCGCGGCTGCCCTCCGTCACAGGTGCCGACGCCGCGGGGCTTGGTGTTGGCGTAGTAGTCGCTCCACTCGGCATCAGGGAGGTTCGCAGCCGCACCATCCTCGGGAGTGAGGTCAGAGGACGGGGCACACAGACCGTCAGCAGCGGCGGCGTTCCAGGCGGCGAGGTAGGCGCGGATGGTGTGATGCGACTTCTTCATCAGGTCGGCCGCGCGATGAACTCCGAGCTTGGAAACCTGGGCCTGCGGCCCACCTTTTGTGGGTCGCCCCGTATTTGCGTCAACCTCGACCGACGCCGCGATGAGGCGCGCCACGGTCCAGCCGGTGCGCTCCATCGTGTCGGCAGCGAGGCGGAGGTTCGACGGCTCGCGCTCGTTGGCCCGACGACAAACAGCACCCCCCACCGGCCCCGGCGAGGGGTGCTGCGTCTATGTGAGCCGGTCAGTAGTCAGGCGACCAGCCCGGCCGCGGCCTCGGTGGACAGTCAGCGCGCCGGCCCTCGAGGTAGTCCACCCGGTCACCCTCGCCGTTGCCGGTAAGAAACACTCTCGACCACGGGTGGCGCGTGCGGGCCAGGTTACGGGCGTTCATGGCGGGTCGGTCCTCCCGTGCCCAGCCGGTATCTAGTGCCCACTGGTCGACAGCCTCAGCCCAACGTCGCCTGGCGCGCATCGCCGGCCACTGTGGCTCGTGGCGTTGGTAGTCCGGCGGCGTGCCCGTGCACCAGTCCTCGATGCACGGCCCAGCGGCCAACTCGGGCGGTAGTTCGTCCGGTGCCGGTGCCCGCAGCTCGTGCGGACGACGGCGGCGGGCCACGCCTCACCCCTCCTTCACGTGGTGGCGCCACCGGACCTGGGCGGCCCTCTTGCCCCGCATCTGTGCCGCGGTGGGGATCGGCGTGTCGTCGGCGTCCGGCAGCTGCAACGCAGACACCAGCCGGTGCAGCGCCAGCCGTTGCCCACGAGACTCCGTGAGAGCAGGATTCACCACGGGTTGCCCCTGAGAGCCCTTCACCGTGGCCCCGTTCTCGGCCACCATCTCGGCCAGCCGGTCCAGGTCGTCAAGCGTGCGGCACGCCTCGGCCAGAATCTCCAACTCAGCGCCCGACAGATCGAACTCGCCCACCGTTCCGCGCCAGAAACGGCGACCTCGAGCGCCTAGACCGGTCGGTGCCCTGGGTGTGCTCTGTGTGCTCATCTCAGCCTCTCTCTAGCCCTCTCAGGGGCAATCTCAGCGTTAGGTAGTGCCGGGGTTTCTTTGGGCCTCCTCCCCGGTTCCCGGTGGGGCCGCCTGGGGGGTGCCCCCCTGGGGGGTCACCCGGCGGTTCTGTAGGTGTGAGCGATGCGCGCGCGCTCGGTTCGCTTGACCAGTTCGGCGCCGTCTCGCGCGAGGTTGATGCGCAGCCGCTTGCCGAACTCGCCTCGGGCTAGGGCGATCAGTGCAGCGTCTGCGCCGTAACGCTCGGCTCGGCGGAACATGGCGCGCACGTTGTCGCGCTCGGCGTCGGGGTTGGTGGTGCCCTCGCCCAGCCCGGTACGTATCTCCTGGGGTACCTGGGGTACGTCCACCACCGGCAGCAGGGCAGCCACCCGGGGCGCGGTGTCCCCGCTCAGGTACGGGTCGTGAACGCCGGCGAACGTTGCCAGGTCAGACAACGCAGCAAGCGCGCTCTTGTGCTCCCGTGTCGCGTCCAGAGCCACCACGGCCTCGAGGTCCAGCGGGTCTGGCCCGTCGGGCAGCTTGCCGGCAGCCTTGGCCAGCTGGGCCACGGTGGCGCTGAATGCGTCGGCCACGGCCTCGGTAGCGGTGGCGACCATGCGCGGGTGTGCGGCCCGTGCTGCGGCGGCGTGGTGCTCCCGTAGCGCGGCGCGTAGGGCGTCGGCTGCCTGGGCGCGCTGGATGCGCGGCAGGGCGTCCTCGATCCACGGGCCGGGGTCAGGGGCGGCGATCGCCTCGGCGGCCAGGTCACGGGCCACGCTGGCTGCGGTGGGGTGTTCGTTGACGGCGGCCAGCACTTCGGTGCTGCGGGTCGGCGGGTCGACCTTCGCGAGTCGGTAGGCGGCCTCGAGTCGCTGCATGGCGTTGTGCGTCGTGGCGGGTGCGGGGCGGTAGCTGGGGGCGCGGTGCGTGGTCGTGGCGGTCATGTCAGTTGTCCTCCGTGATGTTGTGGGCAAGGTCGCCCAGGTCGGTGCTCGTGGTGGTGGTCGATCCGTTGGGCACGTGGGACTCGGCCCACGCTGCGAACTCGGCTGCGATGCGCCGGCGCCGCTCGTAGGGGTTGGGGTTGGGGTCTGTCTCGATCTCTTGGGCGCGGGCGTCTATGACGGCCTGCCACTCGTCCTCGTCATGCATTGGGGTTCTCCTTGGGGGTGTTCCGCGGCGGTTGTCGGTCGCGGGGGTCTGCGGGGTGGGCGGCCAGGGCCTCGGTGTGTTCGCAGCCCTGACGGCCGGGTAGGTCTGGGTGTCCGTCGCAAAGCCACACGGCCGGTCCGGTGGCGCGGGTGCGGATTCTGACGCGCACCCCGTCGACGTAGGCCAGGGCGCCACCGTCGCCCCACCGGATGACTTGGACTCTCACAGCCCGGCCTCGGCTTGCTTGCGGCGTCTGGCCTTGCGCTGCCTGCGGTTGCCGCTGCGCTCGTGGGCGCAGGGTTGGCACCCGGTGCCGCGCCAGGTAACGGGGGTGTCGTGTTCCCGGCATCGGTAGGCCGTGCCAGGTGCGTCGGCGTCGACAGCCTCGGGCGCCTCGGGGTCGTCGGTGACGACGTGGAACGCTCGGCAGCCGGTGCAGCGCTCGAGCACGTCGCCTAGTAGGCCGGTCTGCCGGAACGTGGCGGTGCTCGTGCACCCTCCGCGGTGGCGGATGGTCATGCGGTCCTCCTCGTGGTGGTGGTGGTCTTCGGTGGTGCGCCGACACGGGGTGTGCGGTCCACCCCGGCATAGACGCCGTATCTCTCACGGGTGCTCCCAGCCGCGGCACCGCATAGGGCCAGCACCTCGCAGCCCTGGCACGCTCGAGCCGCCACGGCGCGCTCTGCGGCATCCTCAGAGGTCCAGGCATTCAGACCTCGGCAGGGGGTCACCACGTCGGCCAGGGCCTCGGTGAACGCGTCCCATTCGGGCGTGGCGGGCCTGATCTGGGGAAAGGTGCCCTTGACTGTCCTAGCCACGGTCGGCCCACTCTCGGCGCAGCGGGACTCGGGCGTGGGCACCGCACGTGCTGCAGGACAGTGCCGAGTAGCCGATCGCGTCCTTGCGGGTGATCTTCGGACCGGGGCAGTCGGAGGTGTGCACCAGCTGCTCTGTCGGGATCGGGGCGGTCATGGCGCCTCCAGGTCGATGACCTCGTGGCGGCGACTACAGCCACCACCACAGCCGAGCTGGTCGATGAACGCGCGGGAGTCAGTGGCGGCCGCCTGCTCGGTGTGAAGCGTGACGGTGAGGACGCCGCACCGAGCTAGGACGGCGTATCTCCCGGCGCCTGTGATCCACTCGGCCTGGGGATAGCGGTGTCGTGCCGCGGTCAGGGTCGGGTCGGTCGTGGTGGTCATGCGGTCCTCTTCTCGTAGCAGGCCAGGCACGGCAGCCCGGCAGCGTCTCGGGTTGGGGTGGTCGCTCCGGCGCAGCTCGGGCACCGGAGGTCGGAATCGGCGGCAGCATCGGCGGCCGGCGGGGCGTGGTCAGGGGTGGGACGAAGTGTGGGGTTACCCCCCGAGGTCTCTCTCTTTGTCTCTCTCTCTGGGGGAGAGGTGGAGGTATATACCCACGTTTCGTCCCACCCCCCATACCGGCTGTGAGCAGCGAAAACGTCAGATATCAGCACCCCGTCCTCACCAGTCAGCGACCAGTGCACGGTGCCCTGTATGTCTTCGTCCTCGTCCTCGGCTCTGTCGTGGGCAACCACGCCGATGGCGGCCAGGTCCTCAAGCGTGAACCGGGCCACCTTGCGGTCCAGGGCAGCGGCTCGGCCGACACCCGAGGTGGTCAGCACCTCGCCGGTCGCCAGTGCCTCCAGGACGGCCCGACGTGACTCCGGCATGGAGTCCAGTGCCACTCGACGTGCGACGGCCGCAGCGGCCTCGGTGGGCAGTCCGAGGGCCAGGACGCCGCGGGCCACGGCACCGAGCTGCTGGACCAGGCGCATCGGCTCTTCGACCACCGGCACGCCCTCGATCTCTCGGCGGCCGTAGCCGTTCCTGGGCACGGAACCTCGACCCCATGCCGTGACCAGTGCGGCGTCCTCGATCTGCAGGGCGAGGTGGTCGGGGAGTTGGTCGACGGTCTTGGCTGCCGCCAGCAGCTCGGCTGCGGCCTCACTGGCGCGCGCTCGGTTCTCCGGCAGTGAACCTCGACGGGCCAGCAGCGAGGCGTGTCGCTTCTCGGCGGTGGAGCGGCCCGGCAGTCTGACGTACAGCCACCGTGCACCGAGCTGGTCGGCGTGGGCGGTGTATCTGTCGATGGCTCCCGTGACGCATCCGACGACGGTCAGGCGGCCGGACCACTCCAGCCGCTCGGGCAGGCCGTCTGCGACCTTGCCAGGGGGTGAGATGTCCCGCGACACGTGGCCGTCGTAGGCGCGGCGCAGCAGGCCGAACACTTGGTCACGGCCACCACGGTCGGAGGTGGCCAGCAGGGTCGACAGGTCCCCGAACGTGACCAGTGGGTGGGCGCCGACGCGCATCAGGACGCCGGTCGGTCGCACCGTCTTGCCCTTGGACCATCCGAGCAGCCCTGCGGAGGTCACCTCGTCCAGTCGGGCGTCCGCGGCCTCGTCCAGTACGCGGACCGCTTCGGTCTTGCCCGAGCTTGGTGGAGCGACCAGCAGCAGCCAGCACGCTTCGCCGTCCTCGTCGCGGGTCGCACTGGTGGCCAGGGCGGCCACGATGTGCGTGGGGTCGGGAAGGTGCTGCCAGGTGCGCAGGTCGGCCAGCAGGTCACCGAGCATGGCCCGGCGCTGGTCTGCCGTGCGATCCGGCACGTTGGTCTTGTTGCGACCATCGTCCTCGAGGGCGGGCACCAGATCGGCCACGGCGTGACCGGCCGCCAGGTGGTCCGCCGCATCCTTGCCCTCGGCAGGCTCCACGATGGCCACCGACGCGGCCACCGTCTGCAGTTCGGTCGCGATCGTCGCTGCCGTGTGTCGACCGGCGTCGTCGCGGTCGCGGACGATGACGACGTGCGCACCGGCCAGCGTGGTGGTGTAGGTCGGCCGCCACTTGAGGGTGTTGTTCGGCTGCCACGCACCCTCTGTCCATGTGGTGGCGCACACACCTGCCGCCACCAGGGCGTCGGCATCCTTCTCGCCCTCGGCCACGTAGACGGCATCACCGGCCTGCACAGCGGCCAGCACGTCAGGCAGCCGGTACAGCACTCGCCGAACGTCTCCGAGTTTCCACACGGTCCGGCCGTCGACCTCGCGGCACTGCCGGAACGTCTTCGGGTGCATGCGGATCTTCTCGTACAGCATCGTCCCGGCCTCGTCGGTGTAGGGGTAGCGCGCGACGACGACGGGGCGCCCGTTGTTCTGCGGCTCCCGAGGGGTGTCGAACAGGTCAGGCGGGGTCAGCCCGAGTGCGGCCAGCACGTCGTCAACGGTGCAGCCGGCGTGACAGTTGACCAGCACCCCGTCACGGTCCCGACGTTGCCCGATAGACAGGCTCGGCGCGTGGTCCTCGTGGGCCGGGCAGGTCGCTGCGGTGCCGCCGTTGGTGATCGTGCTCCCGGCCACTGCCAGCGCCTCTAGCAGCCGCTCACGCGCCGTTGTGGCGGTCCTCGCGGTACTCACGGCGCCACCCCCTCGGCGTCGGCGCAGCGGGCGCACAGCCCGAGCACCAGAGCCAGCCGGGGTCGCGGCCAGTACAGGCCGGGGCAGTAGACCTCATCCGGCGGGCTCCAGTGGCCGCACCGGTCACACGTCCGGTCTGCCTCGGTGCCGTGCTCGGTCAGGGTGCCGACCATCGGCGCCAGCACGACGGGCGCGCGAGGGTCGTCCAGGTCCAGCCCGGTCAGCCGTTCGGCACGGCGCGCCTGGGCAGCACCCGTGATCCGACACCAGGCGGTCGGCTCACTGATCGCCGCGGGCATCGTCTGAGAGGTCGCCACTCAGACCACCTCCGACCCGAGTAGGTCTGCCACCGCAGACGGCACCACCGAGGTGTCCAGGGTCAGCCCGACAGGCACGATGCGCACCAGGTGCAGCTCGCACCGTAGGCCGCGCTCGAGGGTGCGCCGGCGCTTCCGGTCGGCCGCGGGCAGGTCGGTCATGTACTGCGTGACCAGCACCCCGTCACGGCGCTCTGAGACAACGCGCACGGCGTAGTCGTGGCGGCGCGCTCGGCTCGCCAGCGGCGCCGACACGGTAGACTCAGTAGCAAGACTTGAGGCTGGGTGGCCGACCGTCTGGGAACGCCCCCCACTGGGGCCAGTGGGGGGCGTTCTGCTTGTCTCAACCCGCATGACCGACCACCTGCCCCTCGGTGGTGGGTCGCAGCGTCGGACGCAGTATCGCGGTGACGCGCTGCAGTTGTGCGTCTGTTAGCGGTGGGGCCTGGGCCAGCACGTGTGCAACGTGATCGGCCAGTCGCTCGGCTGCGAGGTCACGCCGGGCGGCCAGTAGGTCGGGGTCATTGGGCTCGCGGTCGCGAGCCAGGGCGGCGACGCGAGCGCGGTGATGAGTCCAGGACATGGGAACGGCTCCCTCGGGGATGCGCAGTAGGCGCGTGCCCGATGGAGCCGCAATGTCAGCCACTCGACGTAATCGGTAACCGTGGCAGGTAGCCGGCCCACTCGACGGTGGGCTATTGCTAGTCGACGATAGCAGCCACGTGCACTAGATCGACCTCCGACACGCCGCGCATGGCCGCCACTGTGAACCGTTCGCGGGCGTCGGTCCGCACCGGCAGATTCCGGCGACAGCGACCGCAACGAAAAGCGCTGGTCGTGCGCAGTCCATCGCCGGTGCCCAGCGCCACGCTTGTCACACCCTCGAGCTGCGGCGGGTTGCCATTCTTCGATCCCACACGACCCACCACGCGGCGGTCACCCGTGCAACGGCAGACGATCTCAATGTGCCACGACGGGTGCTCAAGCATGTCGCGCAGCAGCGGGTCGATCTTCCGGCGTCGACTCATGACCTCACCCACTCCACTCGCACCGACTCGGGTCGGAACACCGGCCCGCGCCCCGCACGGTCGATCTTCACGCGGACACCGAGCGCCAGCAGCAGATCGTGCCGCTGGGAAGCGTTCAGCGCATTCCAACTCTGCCGGGCTTGCGGACCTGCGAGGATTGCCAGCCGATCGGCGTCGATGGTGCTCAGGTGCGCCAGACGATCCCGCTCGGCCGCATTGATCTGCGGCTTGATCTTCTCGGTGATCCGCTCCAGTTGCGCCAGGTCCAGCCCACCCTCGGCATAACGGTCTGCGGCACCGTCCAGACGGGCCTGCAGCGCCTCCACCCGCTCCCCCGCCTCACGTGCCCGCTCGTCGTCACCAGCGAGCCAGGCAAGGGCGTCAGGCTGCCCCAGCCGGCCCACGACGACAGCGGCCACCAGGTCGTCCACCTTGGCCTGATTCCGCCCGGTGCACTGACTCTTGGCGTCGCACGCATAGAGGGTCTGCGGCGACTGCGTGGGCTTCTTGGGCTTCATCGTCTTGACCCGTAGATGCGACCCGCAGACACCGCAGGCGCCGACCTCGGAGAATGACAGCAGATGTTTGCGTGCACCCGGCCTCGGTGTGCTGGTCCGGCCGGGGTCGGGTGCGAACCTGGCTGCGATCCGCTCCCACCTGTCGCGCGGAACGATCGCGGGCCACTGCCCGTCTGTCATCGTCTCCGTGGGCTTGCCACGGTGGTGCACCCGTATGGCGGCGTTGGCAGGTCGGGTGGCGATCTTCTTGACACTGGAGCGGCCCCACCGGGTGCCGTTGGGGTTGCTCGTCGCACGACGGCGGTTCTCCCGCGATCCCGGCGACGGGACTCCGCGGGCGTTCAGGTCGTCGGTGATCCCGTGCAGCGACTCCCCTGCCAGGAGTCGGTCAGTGACCTCGCGGACCACGGCCGCCTCGGCCTCGTTGACGATCCACGCTCCGTCCTCGGTCTTGATCCAGCCGTAGCCAAGTCCACCGTTCGGCACACCACGACGGGCGCGGTCGGCAGCAGCGGCGGCGACGCGCTCGGACTTGACCTCGGACTCCATCGTGTCGAACTCTCCCAATAGACCGGCCATGCCGCGACCGTAGGCTGTGGAGAGGTCCAGGTCCGGCCCCTTCACCGCGATGATCCCCACCCGCGCCTCGGCGAACGTGTCTATGTCGCGGGCGCGCTCGGAACGGTTGCGCCAGAGTCGGGAGGTCTGCCAGACCAGCACCCGGTCGACGGCTCCCCGAGCGACCGCCTGCAGCAGTGCCTCGTAGCCTGGGCGGTGCCGCCCGCGCAGGGCGCTAATGTCGTTGTCGTGGAACCTCTCGACAACCTCCCAGCCGCGCAGCTCGGCCAGGGCCTCGGCGTCGCGCACCTGCCTGTCAACGCCGGCGCCCTCGCCGGTGCCGTCCTCACTGATCCGCGCATACACCGCGACCCGAAGCGTCTCTGTCATATTGACAGGTTAGCACCTTCATGGTTCCCGGGCGGGCCCGGCAAGACACCCGACGCCGAGGCGTTCACGTCGCTGATGGACGATCTCGAGGCGCGGGTCTTCGACGTCTATCCGGACGACACCGTGGTGCATCCCGGCCACGGTGACAGCACCACGCTCGGGGCCGAGCGTCCGCACCTGGCCGAATGGCGCGACCGAGGTTGGTGACAAGCCGCCCGACCGGCACCGGACTCACCAACAGCTTGCAGGGCCACCCCGTCCTGCTGGTCATGGTGGCGGTGCTGTCCGTTCAGTTTGGCGGCGCGCTCGCCGCGACGCTGCTGCCCCTGGTGGGCGTCCTCGGCTCGGTGCTGTTGCGCATCGTGCTGGCCGCGCTGCTCCTGCTGGCCCTGGTGCGTCCTCGCTGGCGTGGCCGCAGCCGGGCGGACTGGATCACGGTCGCTGGCTTCGCGGCGGCGCTCACGGCGATGAACATCTGCTTCTATGCCTCGCTGGAGCGGCTGCCCATCGGCGTCGCCGTGACCATCGAGTTCCTGGGACCGCTCCTGCTCGCCGCTGCCACCTCTCGCCGTGGTCGCGACGCGCTCGCCGTCCTGCTCGCCCTGCTCGGGGTGCTGTTCATCTCCCAGGCCCTGACCGTGCCCTGGGCGCAGATGGACCTGGTCGGCATCGCGCTGGCAGCCGCCGCCGGTGGGTTCTGGGCGGCCTACATCGTCCTCAGCGGCCGCACCGGTGCACGCTTCGAGGGGCTGGACGGCATGGCCATCGCGCTCACGATCGGCGCCGTGGTCCTGGTCCCCCTCGGCGTGCTGGATGCCGGGACCGCGCTCCTCGACGGCGAGGTGCTGCTGCGCGGCCTCGGCATTGCCCTGCTCTCCTCGGCGATCCCCTACTCCCTGGAGCTCCTCGCACTGCGCCGGCTGTCCGCGGGCACCTTCGGGGTCCTGCTCAGCCTGGAGCCCGCCGCGGCGGCACTGGCCGGGCTCCTCGTGCTGTCTCAGACGCTAGCGTCCCTGCAGGTGGCCGGGATGGCCATGGTGGTCTTGGCCAGCATTGCGGTGCTCGGTCGTCGAGGCCGCGGCACCTAGCCCTTGTCGCACCTAGCCCTTGTCGGTCGTCCTCGCCGAGTCAGACCCCTCGCCGTCCGAGCCATAGAAGCCGGTGTCCGAGACATCGTCGAGCTCCAACTGCTCACGCTCGCGCTTGCGGGAGTCCCTGCCGGTCTTGATGAGGCTGGCGACCGTCGTGATGGCGAGGATGCCGATGATCACGGTCAGTGACAGCCAGATGGGGATCTCTGGGGCCCACAGGAAGGGCTCACCGTTGTTGATGAACGACAGCTCATTGACGTGCATGGCGTGGAAGATCAGCTTCAGGCCGATGAAGGCCAACAGGACCGCCAGACCGATGCCGAGGTACACCAGCTTCTGCAGCAGGTTGCCGATCAGGAAGTAGAGCTGACGCAGACCCATCAGGGCGAAGATGTTGGCCATCAGCACCAGGAACGGGTCCTGGGTCAGCCCGAAGATCGCGGGGATGGAGTCGAGCGCGAAGAGCAGGTCCGTCATGCCCAGGGCGAGGATCACCAGCAGCATCGGGGTGAACAGGCGCTTGCCGTTCTCCACCACGCTGAGCTTCTTGCCGTGGTCCCAGGAGTCCGTGAACGGCAGGATCCGGCGGGCGATCGCAATGATCTTGCTCTCCTCTTCCTCCTCGTCCTCGTGGTCTCCGACGTTCTCCATGGCCAGCTTGACTGCGGTGTAGATGAGGAAGGCGCCGAAGATGTAGAAGACCCAGGACCAGGCCTCGATCGCCTGGGCACCGAGCATGATGAAGATCGCGCGCAGGATCAGGGCGATGACGATGCCGATCAGCAGGGCGTACTGCTGATACTGCCGTGGCACCTTCAGGTTGGCCATGATGATGATGAAGATGAACAGGTTGTCAACCGACAGGGAGTACTCCGTCAACCACCCGGCGAAGAACTCACCTCCGAGCTGATGACCTCCGACCACCCACACGTAGATGCCGAAGGCAACGGCCAGGCCGACGTAGAGCCCCAGCGCGGTGCCTGTCTCCTTGTTGCTCGGCACGTGGGGGCGACGGCCGAGGATGATCACGTCAAAGAGCAGCACCACGATCATGGCACCAACAAAGATGAACGCGGTGCTCGCGGGAACGAACGCATTGTCAAACAAGACGCGGGGGCCTTCCGGTGAGGGGATCACGACTGACCGGAGGTCTCTCCCACCGGTCAGGAGTGACCGGCCAGTGGCCCGGGCACCAGATGGGTGCCGTGATGACGGACGACCGACGAGATGGGGATACTCCCCTCCGCACCAGGTGATTCTCTCACAGAGTGCAGGGGCAAACGGTCAGCCCGCGTGCTCCCGCATCTGGCGCAGTTCCTTCTTGAGATCACCGATCTCATCACGCAGCCGGGCCGCCAGCTCAAAGTGCAGATCGGTCGCCGCCTGATGCATCTGTCCGGTGAGCTCCTGGATGAGCTGGGCGAGCTCGCTGGCCGCGAGATTCTCCCGGCGCCCGCCGAGCGCAACACCGGCATCCGCAGCCACCGAACCAGCGTTGGGCCGCCCTCGCTTGCCGCGCGACTGCGAACGGCCACTGCCCATCAGCGCCTCGGTGTCGGCGTCCTCACGCTCCAGCAGGTCGGTGATGTCGGCGATCTTCTTGCGCAGCGGGGTCGGGTCGATGCCCTTCTCAACGTTGTAGGCCAACTGCTTCTCGCGCCGCCGGTTGGTCTCGTCGATGGCCTGCTCCATGGACGGGGTCATCTTGTCGGCGTACATGTGCACCTGGCCCGAGACGTTGCGGGCCGCGCGGCCGATCGTCTGGATGAGGGAGCGTGCCGAGCGCAGGAAGCCCTCCTTGTCGGCGTCCAGGATGCTCACCAACGACACCTCGGGCAGGTCCAGTCCCTCACGCAGCAGGTTGATGCCGACCAGCACGTCATACTCCCCCAGCCGCAGCTCGCGCAGCAGCTCCACCCGCCGCAGGGTGTCGATGTCAGAGTGCAGATAACGCACCCGCACCCCCTTGTCGAGCAGGTAGTCGGTGAGGTCCTCGGCCATCTTCTTGGTCAGCGTCGTGACCAGCACCCGCTCGTTCTTGGCGGTGCGCTCACCGATCTCGTGCAGCAGGTCGTCGATCTGCCCCTTGGTCGGCTTCAGCACGACCTCGGGGTCCACCAGGCCCGTGGGCCGGATGATCTGCTCGACCACGCCGTCAGCCTTGGCCATCTCGTAGTCGCCAGGGGTTGCCGAGAGATAGACGGTCTGGCCGATCCGCTCCAGGAACTCCTCCCACTTCAGCGGGCGGTTGTCCATCGCGCTGGGCAGCCGGAACCCGTGATCGACCAGGGTGCGCTTGCGCGACATGTCACCCTCATACATGGCACCGATCTGCGGCACGGTCACGTGCGACTCGTCGATGACCAGCAGGAAGTCCTCGGGGAAGTAGTCCAACAAACAGTTGGGGGCGGTCCCGCGCTCCCGGCCGTCGATGTGGAGCGAGTAGTTCTCGATGCCCGAGCACGACCCGATCTGGCGCATCATCTCCAGGTCATAGGTCGTGCGCATCCGCAGCCGCTGGGCCTCCAGCAGTTTGCCCTCGCGCTCGAAGACCGCCAACTGCTCGCCCAGCTCGGCCTCGATGCCGGCGACGGCCCGCTCCATGCGCTCCGGTCCGGCCACATAGTGGGAGGCGGGGAAGACATACATCTCCTGCTCCTCGCGCACCACCTCACCGGTGAGCGGGTTGAGCGTGTAGAGCTTGTCGATCTCGTCGCCGAAGAACTCGATGCGCACGGCGAGCTCCTCGTATTGCGGGATGATCTCGACCGTGTCACCCCGCACCCGGAAGGTGCCGCGGGTGAACGCCATGTCGTTGCGGGTGTATTGCATGGTGACGAACTTGCGCAACAACTCGTCGCGCTCGATCTCGTCGCCCACCCTCAACTGGGCCATCCGGTCGACATACTCCTGCGGGGTGCCCAGGCCATAGATGCAGGACACGGACGCCACCACGACCACATCGCGCCGGGTCAACAGCGAGTTGGTCGCCGAGTGACGCAGCCGCTCGACCTCGTCATTGATCGAGGAGTCCTTCTCGATGTAGGTGTCCGTCTGCGGCACATAGGCCTCGGGCTGGAAGTAGTCGTAGTAGCTGACGAAGTATTCGACCGCGGTCTTGGGCAGCAGCTCACGGAACTCGTTGGCCAGCTGGGCCGCCAGAGTCTTGTTGGGCGCCATCACCAGCGTGGGCCGCTGCACCTGCTCGAGCAGCCAGGCGGTGGTCGCTGACTTGCCCGTGCCCGTGGCGCCGAGCAGCACGACGTTCTGCTCGCCGCGGTTGATCCGGTCGGCGAGGTCCCTGATCGCAGCGGGCTGATCACCGCTGGGTTGGAAATCGGACTCGACACGGATCGGCGCGACGGTCCGCTGGAGGTCAGTCGTGGGGCGCATATCGTCAACGCTAACCCTCAGGACCGACAGTGTGTTCCCGGAGCGTGAGGACGACCGGGCGCCCCGGGTCGGCTGAGGCCATCCGCCCCGGTCCCACGGACGGGAAGCCGGCCCGGGCCAAGGTCTCGGTGACCCCCTCACTCGTCACTCCCGCACTCAGCGGGACCAGCAGGCTGTCCGTCCCGGGATCGAGCTCAAGCGGACCGCCCAGGTCATCCCCCAGCACGTGCGCCAGGCGGGCCGTGAGCCGCTCCACCTCCACCGGACCGGGCACCTCGTGCGTCTCCAGGCCGACCCCCTGCTCCAGGTTGGCCAGGAAGGGAGCCAGGCGTTCGGCATACAGCGTCTCGGTTGCGGCGCGCAGCTCGTCCACGCTCCCCTGGTTGTGGAGCCACACGTCGGCCACCGCCCTGCGTTGCTCGTCGGAGGCCTGGGCGTCGATCCGCTGCTCGGCATCGGCGCGGTCCATGCCCCGGTGGGTGACCAGTCGCTCCAGCCGGGTCTCCCGGGAGGCACCCACGATGATCACCAGGTGATAGCGCGGGGCATAACCGACCTCGACCAGCAGCGGCACGTCGTGGACCACGATGCTCATCGGCGGGGCGGCGTCGATGAGTTCCTTGGTCCGTGCGGCGATCAGGGGGTGGGTGATGCGCTCGAGGTCACCTCGGGCGGCGGTGTCCGCGAACACGACCCGACCCAGGGCGGGCCGGTCCAGGGCCCCGTCGGAGGTGAGTATGCCGCTCCCGAACCTCTCCCTGATGGCCTCCAGTCCGGCGGTGCCCGGCTCGACGACCTCCCGGGCCAGCCGGTCCGCGTCGATGATGACCGCCCCGTGGTCGGCCAACGCCCTTGCGACAGTGGACTTCCCGGACCCGATGCCACCGCTCAACCCGACCCTCAACATGGTGACCAGCCTAGTCAGCACACCGCGGGTAGGGCACACTCACGTCATGGCTTCGCGCATCGTCGTCACTGGAGGTGGCACCGGCATCGGCCGGGCCATCGCTGCCGCCCTGCTCCCGCAGGCCAGCCAGGTCGTGCTGGTCGGCCGGCGCGCGGAGGTGCTGCGCGAGACCGCTCGTGAGCTGGCGTCACAGGCACCCCCTGGCGTGCAGATCAGTCCGTTGGCGTGCGACCTGACGGTGCCCGCCGAGGTGGAGACTCTGGCCGGGATCCTGCACCGCGGCCCAGCCATCGACGTGCTCGTGTGCAACGCGGGCGGCAACCTGGGTGTCGGGGCGGGGCCGGATCTCGAGTCGATCGCCGACGGCTGGAAGGCGGACTTCGAGGCCAACGTGCTCTCTGCCGTGTTGCTCACCGAGGCGCTACGTGACCACATCCGCCGGCCCGGCGGACGGATCATCGCGATGAGTTCCATTGCGGCGCTGCGTGGTTCGGGGTCCTATGGTGCGGCCAAAGCCGCCATCAATGCCTGGGTGCTCTCGCTGTCCCAGGAACTCGCCGCCGAGCAGATCACCGTCAACGCGGTCGCGCCGGGCTTCGTGCCGGACACGCCATTCTGGGAGGACCGCATCGCCGCGGACCCGTCCGTGCGCCAGAAGCGGCTGGCGACGATCCCGATGGGACGACCCGGCACGCCCGAGGAGGTCGCTGGCGCCGTGGCCTACCTCGCCTCCCCCGGCGCCGCGTGGACGACCGGCCAGATCCTGCAGGTCAACGGCGGGACGCTGCTCGGCCGCGGCTGACTCGTCGGTGGGAGAGGCACCCGGTGCCGGGGCTGACCCTTGTTCGCCGGGCGGTTAACGTCCTGCAGGAGTGGTCGCTGCCGACACCTCCCGCAGGACCAAGAGCGCCGGGCGCTGCGAGCGACGTGCCGTTGATGCCGAGACCAGCGCTCGCGCCGATGACGCGACCTAGCCAACGCGAACGGCCCGGCTCCCCCACAGGGGAACCGGGCCGTTCGGCATGCTCCGTCAGCCGTGTGAGCGGCCGGCCGGAGCGGTGATCAGTTGCCGGTGAGCTTCTCGCGCAGTGCGGCGAGAGCCTCGTCGGAGGCCAGGGTGCCCTGGGCCTCGGCCGGCGCGGACGGAGCCGCGGTCTCGCTGCTGGAGCTGGAGCTGGAGCTGCCGCTCGAGCTGCTGCTGCTGCCCGAGGAGTAGGTGGTCGCGGTGTCCGCGGCGTCGCCAGCGGCCTCCTCGGCCTCGGAAGCTGCCTCGACCTGAGCCTTGTGAGCCTCGTAGCGCTCGTGGGCGTCGGCGTACTCCTTCTCCCACTTCTCGCGCTGGGCCTCGAAGCCCTCCATCCACTCCTGAGCCTCGGCGTCGAAGCCCTCGGGGTACTTGTAGTTCCCCTCCTCGTCGTACTCGGCGGCCATGCCGTAGAGGGTCGGGTCGAAGTCGGCCGCGACGGCCTCGTTGGCCTGCTTCAGCGACAGCGAGATGCGACGACGCTCCAGGTCGATGTCGATGACCTTGACGAAGATGTCGGTGCCGACGGTGACAACCTGCTCCGGCAGCTCCACGTGGCGCTCGGCCAGCTCGGAGATGTGGACCAGGCCCTCGATGCCGTCCTCAACACGCACGAACGCACCGAAGGGCACCAGCTTGGTGACCTTGCCCGGCACGACCTGGCCGATGGCGTGGGTGCGCGCGAAGTGCTGCCACGGGTCCTCCTGGGTCGCCTTCAGCGACAGGGAGACACGCTCGCGGTCCATGTCGACGTCCAGGACCTCAACGGTGACCTCGTCGCCAACCTCGACGACCTCGCCCGGGTTGTCGATGTGCTTCCAGGACAGCTCGGAGACGTGGACCAGACCGTCCACGCCGCCGCCCAGGTCGACAAACGCACCGAAGTTGACGATGCTGCTGACGACACCGGAGCGGACCTGGCCCTTGGCCAGCTCCTTGAGGAAGGTGGTGCGGACCTCGGACTGCGTCTGCTCCAGCCAGGCACGACGGGACAGGACCACGTTGTTGCGGTTCTTGTCCAGCTCGATGATCTTGGCCTCGATCTGCTGGCCGACGTAGGGCTGCAGGTCGCGCACGCGGCGCATCTCGACCAGGGAGGCGGGCAGGAAGCCGCGCAGGCCGATGTCGAGGATGAGGCCACCCTTGACGACCTCGATGACGGTGCCAGTGACGACGCCGTCCTCTTCCTTGATCTGCTCGATGGAGCCCCAGGCGCGCTCATACTGTGCGCGCTTCTTGGACAGGATTAGGCGGCCTTCCTTGTCCTCCTTCTGGAGGACAAGGGCCTCGACCTCGTCGCCGACGTTGACGACCTCGGACGGGTCAACGTCGTGCTTGATGGCCAGCTCACGGGACGGGATGACGCCCTCGGTCTTGTAGCCGATGTCGAGCAGGACCTCGTCGCGGTCGACCTTGACGATGATCCCCTCGACGATGTCGCCATCGTTGAAGTTCTTGATCGTGGCGTCGATCGCTGCGAGGAGTTCTTCCTCAGACCCGATGTCGTTGATCGCGATCTGGGAGATGGCCTTCTCAGGCGCAGTTGCAGTCATGTAGTAGGGGCTCCGTAGTAGTGGACACTCAGGTGTGGACCGGTCAAACCGCGAGGGTGACCCGTCCGAGATGGACAGATATTGTGATGGCGCACGCACGAACGCACGCGCCGCGCACGACTACCCTACCTGCGCGTGCCACCGGTGGTCAATCCGGCAGACTGCGCCCATGAGCACGCGCCCGCCCGCAGGTCCTCCCGGACAGCAGCCGTATGCCGTGGCGCCGGCCGAGTCTGTCACGCGGCGGCCCGTGGGCCAGCCAGAGAGCGCCGCGGCCAACCGGTCCTGGTGGGACTCCGAGGCCACCGAATACTACGCGGAGCACAGCGTGGTGCTGGGCGATGCGGAGCTGATGTGGGGGCCGGAGGGTGTCTACGAGTCCGAGCTGCGGCTGCTCGGCGATCTGGCTGGGCGCGACCTCCTCGAGTTCGGTGCCGGCGCCGCCCAAGGCAGTCGGTGGTGCGTCGCCCAGGGGGCCCGAGTGGTGGCCACCGACATCTCCGGCGCCATGCTCCGGCAGGGACAGGCACTGGATCGTGACGCCCGCCCCTCATACGCCCAGTGCGACGCGGCGCACCTGCCCTTTGCCGACGACTCCTTCGACACCGTCTTCTCTGCCTACGGCGCCCTGCCCTTCGTCGCCGACTCAGCCGGACTGCTGCGTGAGGTGGCCCGGGTGCTCCGGCCCGGCGGGACCCTGGCCTTCTCGGTCACCCACCCGATCCGGTGGGCGCTGCCCGATGTCCCGGGAGAGGCGGGCCTGACCGTGCGCTCCTCCTACTTCGATCGCAGTCCCTATGTCGAGGAGGACGCACAGGGGCGCGCCACCTATGCCGAGCACCACCGCACCCTGGGCGACCGCGTGCGAGAGATCACGGCCGCCGGGCTCACGCTCGTCGACCTGGTGGAGCCGCAGTGGCCTGCGGGCGCGGACCACGAGTGGGGCGGCTGGAGCCGGCTGCGCGGCGAACTGATCCCCGGGACAGCGATCTTCGTGTGTCACCTCCCTGCCCCGAGGCCTGGGCACGACTAGGTAACAGAACGGACAACATGTGGCCCGATCTGGCCGAGATACTGGCCGAACAGCCTCAGGTCGCGTTTAATACCGCCAGCGGCACACCCCAATGGTGTCGTGTGACCCCCGCCCCCCGAAGTGAGGTCCCGTGACCACGATCGGATCTATCAGGCGTCGGCGCAGAGTGCGGCGCACTCCCCCGCCCCGGCCTGTTCCCCCTGCCCACGCACGCCCGGCCGCGACGCGCGGGTTATGGCTCCTGGTTGTCTCGTTCCTGATGGTGATCCTGCAGGCGGCGGTGCCCGCCTCGGCCCAGGACGACGGCTCCGGTGGAGAGTCCCAGGTCAACGTCGAGGAGTATGACCAGAACGTCACGGTCAACATCCGCAACAGCAACCAGCCCGTCCCTGACGTGCGGGTCGTTGTCACCGGCGGCGACTACGAGGCCGAGGCAGTCTCCGACGAGCGGGGGCAGGTCCGGATCGGGGTGCCGACCCAGGACCCCTACGAGGTCCTGGTCGATGAGGAGACGCTCCCCGAGGGCGTGACCGTCGAGGGCGACAACCCGATCACCGTGGCCTACGGCTCGCAGTTCTTCGCACCGGCCAACTTCTTCCTCGGCGAGGACGTGCGCGAGACGGCCAGCTTCCTGTCGCAGTTCGTCGAGCGACTCTTCAACGGCCTGAACTTCGGCCTGATGCTCGCGCTCGCCTCGATCGGGCTGTCTCTGATCTTCGGCACCACCGGCCTGACGAACTTCGCGCACGCCGAGATGGTGACCTTCGGCGCCGTCGCCGCCCTGTTGGTGTGGCAGCTCGGCCTGCCCATTCTCGTGGCGATCGCCGTGGCGGTGATCGCCAGCGGGGCCTTCGGCTGGTTCTTCGACGCCGCCCTGTGGAGACCGTTGCGACGCAGAGGCATCGGGCTCGTGCAGATGATGATCCTCACCATCGGGTTCTCGCTGGTCGGCCGCTACGTCTTCCTCATCATCATCGGCGGTGGCACCACCCAGCTCCCCGGTGTCGGGGGGACCAAACACCAAATCTTCGGACCGGTTGCCCTGTCGACGGTGGACATCATCAGCATGGTGCTGAGCCTGCTCGTGCTGCTCGGCGTGTCCTACTGGTTGCTGCGCACCCGCATCGGCAAGGCGACCCGAGCGGTCGCCGACAACCGTCAACTCGCCGCCGCCAGCGGCATCGATGTCGAGCGGGTGACCCGGATCGTCTGGGTCATCGGTGGCTCCCTCGCCGGACTGTCCGGCGTCCTGTGGGCCTACTTCCGTCCGGGCATCAAGTGGGACATGGGTGTGCAGATCCTGTTGCTCATCTTCGCCGCGGTCGTCCTGGGCGGCCTGGGCACGGCCTTCGGCGCGCTGGTCGGCTCCCTGGTCATCGGCATCCTGGTCGAGGTCTCGACCCTGTGGATCCCGTCTGACATCAAGTACGTCGGTGCGCTCGGCGTCCTCATCCTGGTCCTACTCGTCCGACCCCAGGGGCTCCTGGGCCGACGCGAACGCGTCGGATAAGGGAGGCATGCAATGAACTGGGGTTCCATCCTCAACAACACGGCGAGCTTCATGCTGTCCCCCGAGACCATCGGCTTCATGCTGGCCGCCCTCGGCCTGGCCGTGCACTTCGGCTACGCGGGCCTGCTCAACTTCGGCATGGCTGGCTTCATGGCCATCGGTGCCTACGGCTACGCGATCTCCATCCTCAGCTTCGGCTTCCCCTGGTGGGCCGGTATCCTGGTCAGCGTCGTCGCGGCCGTGATCTTCGCGGTGCTGCTCGGCATCCCGACGCTACGACTTCGAGCCGACTACCTCGCGATCGTGACCATCGCCGCTGCCGAGATCGTGCGGTTGCTGTTCCAGTCCCGGGTTTTTGACACCTGGACCAACTCCGCCGATGGGCTCGGCGGCTATCACACCAGTTTCCGCGAGGCCAATCCCCTCCCTGCCGGCACCTTCGGCTTCGGCCCGTGGGAGTTCACGTCCGACCAGTGGTGGAGCCGCCTGTTCGGCCTCGTGCTGGTCGCGCTCGGTGTCCTCCTGGTGTGGCTGCTCATGCGCAGCCCCTGGGGTCGCGTGCTCAAGGGCATCCGGGAGGATGAGGACGCGGTCCGCTCGCTGGGCAAGAACGTCTACCTCTACAAGATGCAGGCCCTCATCATCGGTGGTGTCCTCGGCGCCCTGGGCGGCGTGGTCATTGCCCTGCCCTCCGCGGTGATCCCGCAGTACTACCTGCCGAGCCTGACCTTCTTCGTGTGGACCGCCCTGCTTCTGGGTGGCGCCGCAACACTGTTTGGTCCGGTGCTCGGTGCCGTCATGTACTGGGGCGTCATGGCCTTCCTGGCCGGGGTCCTCCCCGCCATGGCCAACGAGGGCTGGCTGCCCATGTCCTCGACGGCGGCCGGCAACTTCCGGTTCGTGCTCGTTGGTCTCGCTCTGATGCTCCTGGTCGCGTTCCGACCACAGGGCCTCCTGGGCAAGAAGAAGGAGATGACCTTTGTCAAATAGCAGCCCCGAACCCAGCAGTCTCAATCCCGACACTCCCCACCGGGACACTCCTGACCCCAGTGCCCCCGACCTGCCGGATGCCCCGGAGGGCACCGAGCTGAAGGGGATCGACGTGGAGACCGTCGTCGAGACGCTCGAGGTCGAGCCGACCCACGAGATCCACACGACCACCGATCTGGCCAAGGGACCGCCCGCCCCTGGCGTGCCCAAGACCGACCCGATCATGGTCGCGGACAACATCACCCGGTCCTTCGGCGGTGTCAAGGCGGTGGATGCCCAGCACCTGGAGATCCCCCGCCACGCGATCACTGCGCTCATTGGCCCCAACGGTGCCGGCAAGACGACGCTGTTCAATCTGCTGAGCGGTTTCGACAAGCCGGACACGGGTGCCTGGTCGTTCAACGGCCGTGCCCTGTCGGGGATCCCCGCCTTCAAGTCGGCGCGGTTGGGTCAGGTGCGCACCTTCCAGCTGACCAAGGTGCTCGCCCGCCTCACGGTGCTCGAGAGCATGAAACTGGGTGCCACCGGGCAGCGTGGCGAGTCCATGCTGGCCTCCGTGGTGCCGATGCTCTGGCAGAAGCAGGAGCGTGAGATCGAGGAGCGCGCTCTCGGTCTGCTGAAGAAGTTCAAGCTCTACGAGAAGAAGGACGACTACTCCGCCAGCCTCTCCGGCGGCCAGCGCAAACTGCTGGAGATGGCACGCGCCCTGATGACCGAGCCGGAGTTCGTCCTCCTGGACGAGCCGATGGCGGGTGTGAACCCGGCGCTGGTGCAGTCCCTGCTCGACCACGTGCTCGACCTCAAGGCCGAGGGCATGACCGTGCTCTTCGTGGAGCATGACATGCACATGGTGCGCCACATCGCCGACTGGGTCGTGGTCATGGCCGAGGGCCGGATCGTGGCTGAGGGCCCACCCAGCGAGGTCATGAAGGACCCAGCCGTCATCGACGCCTATCTCGGCAGCCACCTGGACGAGGACATCGGCGTCATCACCGGCCGCTATGACGAGGAGGGGAACAGACTCCCATGAGCGAATCCACCACCCCCACAACCACACCGGCGGCTCAGCCCGAGACGCGGGACATCGTGGTCGATGTCAAGAGCGTGACCGCGGGCTATCTGCCGGGGATCAACATCCTCACCGACACCAACCTGCGGGCCTATGACGGTGAGCTCATCGGCATCATCGGGCCCAACGGCGCCGGCAAGTCCACCCTGTTGAAGGCGATCTTCGGCATGGTGCAGGTCCGCGAGGGATCGATCACCCTCCGCGGCGACGACATCACCAACCTCAAGGCCAACGAGTTGGTCGAAAAGGGTGTCGGCCTGGTCCCCCAGACCGAGAATGTCTTCCCCACCCTGACCATCAGGGAAAACCTGGAGATGGGCGCCTTCCAGAAGCCGGCGGGCGTCCGCGAGAACCTCGAGTTCGTCGTGGACATCTTCCCGGCGCTGGGTGATCGCATGAGTCAGGTCGCCGGGTCGCTGAGCGGTGGTGAGCGACAGATGGTGGCAATGTCCCGGGCCCTGATGATGCGCCCGGAGGTTCTCCTGCTCGATGAGCCGTCGGCAGGGCTGTCCCCCGTGCGTCAGGACGATGCCTTCATCCGGGTCTCCTCGATCAACCAGGCGGGGGTCACGACGATCATGGTCGAGCAGAACGCCCGCCGGTGCCTGCAGATCTGTGATCGCGCCTATGTGCTCGACCAGGGCCACGACGCCCACACCGGCACCGGTCGTGAACTGCTCAACGACGAGAAGGTGATCGGGCTCTACCTCGGCACACTCGGCCAGGAGGAGTCGGCCTAGCCCGCGCACAGCACCACAACGAGGCCCCCGGGAGAATCTCCCGGGGGCCTTCTTGTGGCGGTCGTTCAGTTCACCTGATCACTTCTAACGGCCGCGCGAGGGTCGCGGGCAGCGCTACGGTTGTTGGCGTTGAGGTGCCGGGCACGGGCGCCCCGGAGACTGTGGAGGTGATCAGGCATGACAGGTCCTGGCACCGTTCAGCCGCCTGCACGTGACCGGCAGTTCACTGCAGGGACAGCGTTGGTCGCCGTCCTCGCCATCCCTGTCGGCCTTGGCCTCTCCATCTTCGGACTCTTCGGCTGGTGTGTTGGCCCCTTGATCCTCATCGCTGGCCTCGTCGGGCAACACCTGCGTCGCGGATGGGCCTCCTGGGCGATCTGGATCGGCGTCGGGCTGATCCTGGGAGCGTTGACCTACATCAGCATGGGTCTGCTGACCCCCGACGGCTCATCATCGGACGGCACCACACCGCCGCACGCAACGTCGGGACCACCCTCAGAACCTGTGGGAGACACGCCCTAGCTCGTTCGACGCGGCGCAGCGCACACGCACAAGGCCCCCGGGAGATTCTCCCGGGGGCCTCTGTGTTGGTCGTTCAGATCAGCTGATCAGTTCTGGCGGACCAGCTTGTTCTCACCGTCATACTCGAAGATGCCGATGGTGGCCTCGGTCGGGTCACCGTTGGCATCGAAGGTGATCGGTCCGGAGGGGCCGTCATAGTCGACGATCTCACCCGCGGTGATGGCGGCAGCAGCGTCGGCGAAGTTGTCGAACTTCTCGCCACCGCCGGAGCCACCAGACACCTGAGCCATCCAGGTGGCCATGTCCGGGCCCTCGACCGAGTCGGCCGCCAGGGCGGACAGCGCCGCCAGGACGATCGCGTCGTAGGTCTCACCGGCGTAGTTGAGGTCGGAAAGCTCCTCACCGGCGTGCTCCTGCCAGCCCGCGTTCAGGCCCTCCAGGAAGCTGTCGTCCAGGGCCGGCCCGGGCTGGGTGCCCTTGGAGCCCTCGAGCATGCCCGCGTCGAAGTCCTCGCTGTAGTCCGCGATGTTGCCATCGACGAAGTACAGGTTGCTCATGTCGACGCCACCGGACTCCAGGGCCGGAATGATGGTCTTGATCTCCTCGAAGGTGATCAGCGCGATGGCGTCAGGGCTCTGCGCCATGATCGAGCTGATCTGCGCGTCGAAGGTGGTGTCACCGGCGTTGTACGACTCGGAAGCCACCACTGTGCCGTTGGCGGCCTCGAAGGTCTCGGTGAGCTGGGCCTCCAGGCCGGTGCCGTAGGCGTCGTTCAGGAAGAGGATGCCGAGGTTGACCACACCGTCGGAGGCAATCAGGTTGCCCAGCACCTCACCCTGGAGCAGGTCCGAGGGGGCCGTGCGCCAGTAGAGGTTGTTGTCCGGCCAGTCGCTGAACTCCGGGGCGGTGTTGGCCGGGGAGATCATCAGCGTCTCCGCAGCCACGACCTCGTCGATGAACAACTTGGAGACGCCCGATGAGGCGGCACCGATGATCACCTTGTTGTCCGCGTTGAGCAACTGCGGGACGGTGGTGGCGTAGGCGCGGTTGTCAGGGTCACCGGAGTCGCCCAGGGTCAGCTCGATGGTGATGCCTGCATCGGCGTCGTTGATGTCCTTGGCTGCTTTGAGTGCTCCAGCCTCCTCGGGCGGGCCCAGGAAGGCCAGCGCGCCGGTCTGCGGCAGCACGGTGCCGACCTTCAGCGTCAGGTCGCGCTCGCCGGCCTCGGGAGCACCCGGGTCCTCCGGTGCGCCGCCGGCGCCCCCGGCCTCCTCAGTGGACTCGCTCGTGTCGTCGCTGGCCTCGGCGTCGTCGCCGGCAGCCGCGTCCTCCTCCGTCGACTCGCTGGTGCCGTCGTCACCTTCGTCGTCGCCGCCACACGCAGCCAGGATGAGGGAAGAGGCTGCCAACACTGCAATTCCGCGGGCGGTCACGGACGTCCGCTTGCGCAGGGTAGATGGACTCATGTTGCTCCTTGCTCGTCGTGATGTATCGCGATGCGTCCGGGGGTGGGGCACCTCACGTATGTGCAAGGTAAATGGCAGTTCGGGCCCACACAAGGGACACGAGCCACTCGTTGCGGGAACGGTCCCAAATCGTTACCCAGCAGTGACGTTGAGCCCGCCGAGGCGCCCAGGAGAGCGCCGATCAGTGGCCAGCCGTGCTCAGTGCGCGGCGTCGTGCCAGGTGCGACCCCACCCCAGGCTCACGTCCAGCGGGACGTCCAGCTCGACGGCCGCCCCCATCTCGCGCCGGACCAACTCCTCGACGGCTGCCTTCTCGGCCGTCGGGACCTCCAGGACCAACTCGTCGTGCACCTGCAGCAGGATCCGCGAGCTCAGGCCCTCGGTGCGCAGCGCCTCCTCGACCCTGAGCATGGCGACCTTGATGATGTCGGCGGCCGACCCCTGGATGGGCGCGTTGAGCGCCATCCGCTCAGCCATCTCCCGACGCTGTCGGTTGTCGGAGGTGAGGTCGGGCAGATAACGACGCCGCCCCAGCATCGTCTCCGTGAACCCGGTGCCGCGGGCCTCGGCCACCACGTCGCGCAGATAGTCGCGCACCCCGCCGAACCGGGCGAAGTATTCCTCCATCAGGCCGCTGGCCTCGTCACGTGAGATGCCCAACTGCTTGGACAGGCCGAAGGCCGACAAACCGTAGGCCAGGCCATAGCTCATCGCCTTGACCTTGGACCGCATCTCGGACGTGACCCCGGCCGGCTCGACGTCGAAGACCCGTGAGCCGACGAAGCGGTGCAGGTCCTCCCCCGTCCGGAAGGCCTCGATGAGCCCCTCGTCCCGCGAGAGGTGCGCCATGATCCGCATCTCGATCTGGCTGTAGTCAGCCGACAGCAACTCGTCGTAGCCCGAGCCGACGACGAAGGCCTCGCGGATGCGCCGGCCCTCCTCGGTGCGGATCGGGATGTTCTGCAGGTTGGGGTCGGTGGAGCTGAGTCGCCCGGTGGCAGCTATCGTCTGCTGATAGGTCGTGTGGATGCGCCCGTCGTCGGCGACCGACTTGATCAGGCCCTCAGCGGTCACCCGCAGGCGGGTCTTGTCACGGTGGCGCAGCAGCGCCTCCAGGAACGGGTGCTCGGTCTGGGCATAGAGCCCGGCCAGGGCGTCGGCGTCGGTGGTGTAGCCCGTCTTGGTGCGCCGCGTCTTGGGCAGGTCGAGCTTTTCGAAGAGCACCGTCTGCAACTGCTTGGGTGAGCCGAGGTTGACCGAGTCGTCCTCGATGGCGTCCCAGGCGTCCTGCTGTGCCGCCAGCATGGCGTCACCGAACTCACCCTCGAGGCGCTCCATCGCGTCCAGGTCGACCGCGATGCCGACGTGTTCCATCCGGCCCAGGACGCCGACGAGCGGCAGCTCGATGTCGCGCAGCAACTCGGCGCCCTGCACCTCGGCGATCTCGGTGTCCAGCGCCTCGGCGAGGTCCAGGACGGCTTGGGCGTGCACGAGCGCGGACTGGACAGCGGCGTCGCCCTCGCCCAGGTCAAGATCCAGCAGACCCTGGTCGGGGGCTGACTCCTCGGCGCGCAGCTCCCGCTTCAGATAGCGCAGCACCAGGTCGGCCAGGTCATAGGACCGCTGGTCAGGGCGCACGAGGTAGGCGGCCAGGGCGGTGTCGCTGACCAGCCCGGCCAGGGGCAGCCCGCGGGCCTCCAGCGCGTGCAACGGCCCCTTGGCGTCGTGCAGCACCTTGGGCACGCCCGGGTCAGCCAGCCAGGCGGCCAGCGCGGTCTCCGCGGCCTCATCGAGATCGCTGAGCGTGATGTGCCCGGCCGCACCGGGCGTCGCCAGGGTCAGGCTGGTTGCGTCACCGGTCCCCCGGGCCCAACTGCCGCTGACGTGCAGCCCGGTGCGCGTGCCCGCCGCAGCGTGCTCGGCCAGCCACGCGGGCACCTCGGCAACCGCGAGGCGGCCGCCCTCCACCTCGATGCCCTCGTCTGCCTCGTCCTCCACCGGGTCGAGGTAGTCGAAGAGCCGGTCCCGCAGCACTCGGAACTCCAGGCGGTCAAAGACGGTGTGGATTTGCTCGCGGTCCCACACCCGACGCTCCAGGTCGGGCAGGGCCAGCGGCAGCTCGAGGTCTCCGACGAGCTGGTTGAGGCGTCGGTTGCGCAGGACGCCGTCCAGGTGCTCGCGCAGCGACTCCCCCGCCTTGCCCTTGATCTGGTCGGCGTTGGTGACGATGCCGGTGAGGTCGTCGTATTGGTTGATCCACTTGGCGGCCGTCTTGGGGCCGACCCCCGGCACGCCCGGCAGGTTGTCCGAGGCCTCGCCCACCAGGGCCGCGAGGTCGGAGTAGCGCTCCGGCCCGACGCCATACTTTTCCTGCACCGCGGCGGGGGTCATCCGGACCAGGTCCGAGACGCCCTTGCGCGGATAGAGCACGGTCACCTTGTCACCGACCAACTGATAGGTGTCCCGGTCTCCCGAGCAGATCAGCACCTCCATGCCCTCGTCCCGCGCCCGCGTGGTGAGCGTGGCGAGGATGTCATCGGCCTCGAAGCCGTCGACCTCCAGGTGCTGGATCGCCAGCGCGTCCAGGACCTCCCGAATGATCGGGATCTGCCCCTTGAACTCCGACGGGGTGGCCGAACGGCCGGCCTTGTACTCGGCATACTCCTCGCTGCGGAAGGTCTGCCGGGAGACGTCGAACGCGACCGCGACGTGGGTCGGGGCCTCGTCGCGCATCACATTGATGAGCATCGAGGTGAACCCGAAGACACCATTAGTGCTCTGCCCGGTGCTCGTGGAGAAGTTCTCCACCGGAAGCGCGAAGAAGGCCCGGTAGGCCAGCGAATGTCCATCCAACAGCAGCAGTCGACTCACGCATGACACTCTAGGTGCCATGACTGACACTCAACGTCCCGACCAGCGCATCGCCACGCTGCTGGATCGCATGGAGATCGAGATCACCGAGGCCAGCGCGGACCGTGTCGTGGGTCGGATGCCGGTGGCCGGCAACATCCAGCCCTACGGTCTCCTGCACGGTGGCGCCTCCGCCGTCCTCGCCGAGACCCTGGGATCCGTCGGCTCGGCCCACCATGCGGGCGAGGGCCGCATCGCCGTCGGCGTCGACCTCAACATCACCCACCACCGCGGCGTGCGCGAGGGCCACGTCACCGGAGTCGCCACGCCCCTGAGCCTGGGTCGGTCAGTCGCCGCCTACGAGATTGTGATCACCGACGACTCCGGCAAGCGCTGTGCCTCGGCCCGCCTCACCTGTCAACTGCGCGACCGACCCCCGGGCAGCTGATCCGCCCTAGGTGTCACGAGCTCACAACGCCCAACACTCACCGGCCACCCACGCTGGGCCGCCAACCACCTGAGAAGGTCGCCCACCCAGCCCCCAGCCAACCCGGCGCACCGGAGAAGGGGCGTGTCGGCATACGCTCCCCCCGTGGACCTCTTTCCCGGCGCCGGCACCGCCCTCAACGTCGTGACCATCCTGGTCGGGTCGGTGCTCGGCATGCTGTTCGGCCACCGTCTGTCCGAGCACACCAGATCGGTGGTCACCGACTGCCTCGGCCTGGTGGTCGTGCTGATGGCCGTGGTCTCCCTGCTGGAGATCTCCTCCCCAGCCCTGGTGGAGTATGTCGGCCCGGGCGCCCCCGTGATGATTGTCCTGGGGGCCCTGCTGATCGGCGGGATCATCGGCTCCCTGCTGCGCATCGAGGCCCGGGTGGAGTCCCTCGCCGGAGTCATCCAGGCTGCAGTCGCCCGACGCACCCCGGCCGTGGCCGCCCTCGACTCGACCGAGACCGCTGACTCGACCGAGACCGCTGACCCGACCGAGCCCGGTGCGGACGATGCTGACGGCACGCCTGCCCACGTGTCGGCGCGGGAGCGGTTCATCGAGGGCTGGCTCACCGCGTCGCTGCTGTTCTGCGTGGGGCCACTGACGATCCTGGGCTCGCTCAACGACGGCCTCGGGAGGGGCATCGATGAGCTGGCGCTGAAGTCCGTCCTCGACGGCTTTGCCTCGCTGGCCTTTGCCTCGTCCTTCGGGCTGGGCGTCGCCTTCTCGGCCGTCTCCGTCGTGGTGGTGCAGGGTGCCCTGACCCTCGTTGGCGTGCTGCTGGGCTCGCTGGTGCCAGACGCCCACATCGCAGCGCTCACGGTGGTCGGCGGGCTGCTGCTGATCGGGATCGCGCTGCGACTCCTGCGCATCCGTGACATCCCGGTGGGCGACCTGCTGCCCGCCCTCGCGGTGGCTCCAGTGCTGGTCTACCTGGTCGGCACCTTCACCTGACGCCTGACAACTGACGACTGACCGCTGACGACTGACGACTGACGACTGAGGCCTACTTGGTCGGCATGCCGGAGATGACCGCGTCGGCCACCTCGCGCATCGACAGGCGACGGTCCATCGCGGCCTTCTGGATCCACCGGAAGGACTCGGCCTCGGAGAGCTTGAGCTGCTGCTGCAGCAGACCCTTGGCCCGGTCGAGGCGCTTGCGGGTCTCGAACCGCTCGGCCAGGTCGGCGACCTCGGACTCGAGTGCCTGACGCTCCTGCCAGCGCGACCGTGCGATGTCGATCGCCGGGAGCACGTCGTTGGCGGTGAACGGCTTGACGACATAGGCCATCACGCCGGCGTCGCGGGCGCGCTCCACGAGCTGGCGGTCGCTGAAGGCCGTCAGCATGACGACGGGGGCGATGCCTTCCTTGCCCAGCACCTCGGCAGCGCTGATGCCGTCCATGCGGGGCATCTTGACGTCCATGACGACCAGGTCGGGCTTCAACTCACGTGCCTGATCGACGGCCTGCTCACCGTCGGCGGCCTGCCCGACCACGTCATAACCCGCCTCCTCCAGCATCTCGGCCAGGTCGAGGCGGATCAGCGCCTCGTCCTCGGCCACCAGGATGCGGACGGCGCTCGCTGCGGCCGGCTCGGTGGTCTCATCCTGCTCAGCAGGTGAGGTCGAGTCCGGATCCGACTGCTTCGGCGGGCGCGGGACAGGGCGCTCTGACGTGGTCACCCAGGAAGAATAGCCGGTGGACCTTGGGAGTTGGCTGAGAACAGACCGTGCAGGGCGCTGAACCTGACGAGAGTTATCTCACGTGAGCGCCCAAGCGCCCGTGGGTCAGGTGCCCGAGCGCCGTGGGTCCAGCGCACGAACATCGTGGTGCCGAGGGCGGGACTCGAACCCGCACGCCCTTTCGAGCAGAGCATTTTGAGTGCTCCGTGTCTGCCATTCCACCACCCCGGCAAGGTGACCGGCACAGCATACCGGCCAATCGGCTAGCGGTTGAGCAACCGTTGGTATGCCGGCGCGCGACCGTGCACGGCGTCACCGACGCGGTGCAACCGCAGCGCGTTGGTCGACCCCGGTGTGCCCGGCGGGGAGCCGGCCACAATCACGATCATCTCGCCCTCGGAGCAGCGGTTCTGGTCGAGCAGCAACTCGTCGACCTGCATCACCATCTCGTCGGTGTGCTCGACCGTGGGGCTCAGGAACGTCTCGACGCCCCAGGTCAGGCAGAGCTGAGAACGCGTGGCTGGCACCGGCGTGAAGGCCAGCACCGGCGTGGTGCTGCGCAGTCTGGCCATCCGCCGGGCGGAGTCGCCGGTCTGGGTGAAGGTCACCATGAAGCGGATGTCGAGCAGCTCGGCGATCTCGGCAGCGGCCTTGGTGACGGCGCCGCCGGTGGTGCGCGGCTTGGTGCCGAGCGGACGGATCCGCTCCATGCCGTGCTCCTCGGTGTTCTCGATGATCGTCGCCATCGTCTCGACGGCCTTGATCGGCCAGGCCCCGACGCTGGTCTCGCCGGAGAGCATGATGGCGTCGGCACCGTCCAGGACGGCGTTGGCGCAGTCGCTGGCCTCGGCGCGCGTCGGGCGCGGGTTGGTGATCATCGACTCCAGCACCTGGGTGGCCACGATCACCGGCTTGGCGTTGCGGCGGGCGATCTCGATGGCCCGCTTCTGCACCAGGGGGACCTCCTCGAGCGGGAGCTCGACACCCAGGTCACCGCGGGCCACCATGATGCCGTCGAACGCGGCGATGATGTCCGTGAGGTTCTCGACCGCCTGCGGCTTCTCGATCTTGGCGATGACCGGCAGGCGCAGGCCCTCCTCGTCCATGATCCGGTGCACGTCCTCGACGTCCTTGCCGCTGCGGACGAAGGAGAGGGCAATGACATCCACGCGGGTGCGCAGGGCCCAGCGCAGGTCCTCCTCGTCCTTCTCGCTCATGGCCGGGACAGAGACGGCCGTGCCGGGCAGGTTGATGCCCTTGTGGTCGGAGACCTGCCCGCCGATCACGACCGTGGTGACCACGTCGGTGTCAGTGACCTCGGTGACCTTGAGCTGGATCTTGCCGTCGTCGATGAGCAGGTCGTCGCCCACCTGCACGTCGCCGGCCAGACCCTCATAGGTGGTGCCGACCACGTCCTTGTCACCGGGGACCTCGCGCACGGTGATGGTGAAGGTCTCCCCCGGGACCAGCTCCACCGGCCCGTTGGCGAAGGTGCCGGTGCGGATCTTGGGCCCCTGCAGGTCGGCGAGCACGGCCACGGCGTGCTCCATCTCATCGCCCGCCTGGCGCACCAGGTGATAACGGCGGTCGTGGTCCTCGTGGTTGCCGTGGGACATGTTCATCCGGGCCACGTCCATCCCGGCGCCGACGAGCGCGCGGATCTCCTCGTAGCTCTCGGTGGCGGGTCCCAGCGTGCAGACAATCTTGGCTCGGCGCATGCTCCCCAGCCTATGTGTATGCCGAGGGTCCGGCGCGCGGACCCGGCTCGGCTCAGCGGTGGGCTGAATCAGTCGCTGGCGGAGCTCAGTTGGCCAGCTCGTCCAGCAGGCCCGGGAAGGAGTTGGGGTCCTCGAGCAGGATGCCCAGCTGGTCGTCGTTCACCTCGGTGCCGTCGATGAACACGCGAGGGCTCCCGGAGATCCCGTCCTGACTGGACCGGGTCTGCATGTCGGTGACGTAGTCGTCGTGCGTCCCGGCCTCCAGGCACCCGGTGAAGGCCTCGATGTCCTCCACGCCGGAGTCCTCCGCGAAGCCGATCAGCTGCTCGTCGGTCCACCCGTCGCCCTCCTCGTCGGGCTGTCCGGCAAAGACCGCAGCGTTGAAGTCCACGAAGGCCCCCTGGTCGTCGGCACACATGGCGGCGTTGGCGGCCCGCCCGGAGTGGTCGGTGCCCAGGTTGCCGTCCAGGAAGGACATCAGGGTGTAGGTCAGCTGGATGTCGCCAGCCAGCGCCGCCTCGGTGAAGGCCGGCCCGGACACCTGCTCCAGCAGGCCGCACCAGGGGCACTGATAGTCCTGATAGATGTGCACGGCCGGGGCGTCATCGCCAGCGTCGCCCACCACGATCCCTCCGGCGTTGGGCAGGGCGTTGGCCGAGCTCCCGACCCCGGTGACAGCAGCGCCATCCTCGGTGGCGGTGTCCACCGGGTCCGGACGCATCACCACATAGGCCACGACCGCGGCGATGGCAACGGCGATCGCCACCACGGCCGCGATCAGTGCGACGGGTGGGCCGCTCTTTGGCGGCGGGGGGACATGGGCGGGCGGACGGGCCATCAGGGGGCGCCTTTCGACAGAGAGGTGGAGGTATGCCGAGGCACGGGCTCGGCGGACGGGCGGCGGAAGAGCAGCGAGTCAAGAGCCAGCAGGGAGCGAGGCCGGGCCACCAGCCACGCCCCGGCGGCGAACAGTGCTGTGTCCCGCAGGATCTCGGAGAGGTAGGCCGTGTCGGAGGGATCGACGGGTCCGCCGGTGCCGAAACACCCGCAGTCGATGGACAGTCCGCGAGCCCAGGCGGAGATGATGCCGGCGATGAACACCAGCATCAACCCGCCACCAGCCAGGGCGCTCCAGCGGGTGAACAGCCCCAGGATCAGCAGCAGGCCCAGAGCGATCTCCACGACCGGCAGCATGAGGGCGATCATCTCGGCGATCTGATAGTCGAAGAGCCGATAGGCCACCACGGACTGGATCGACCCGGTCGGATCGCCGATCTTGAGGGCACCGGCTGCGAGCAGCACCCCACCGAGAGCCTGGCGCGCGAGCAGGCCCACCAGGTCGGCCCACCGCGCCCTGCTGGTCATGACCGTCACCGGGCCACGCGGTTCATCGCCGGCGGACTCCCTCGGCCAGCTCCGCGGTCAGGGCACGCAACGGGGCCAGGCCAGCTCCGGAGGCGGCGCCCTCCCCCAGTGCCCGCACGAGGGCGGACCCGACGATGACACCGTCGGCAAAGGAGGCGACCTCGGCGGCCTGCTCACGGGTGGACACGCCCAACCCGACGCTGATCGGCAGGTCGGTCACCGCGCGGGTGCGCGAGACCAGCTCTGCGGCACCGCTGCCCACACTGGTCCGGGTCCCGGTGACTCCCATCGTGGAGGCGGCATAGACGAACCCGCGGCACGCCGCGGTGGTCAGGGCCAGCCGCTCGTCGGTGGAGCTCGGGGCAACCAGGAAGATCGGGGCGAGGCCATGGGTCTGCGCGGCGGCGCGCCAGTCGGCGGCCTCGTCCGGGATCAGGTCCGGGGTGATCAGCCCCGAACCGCCCGCGGCGGCCAGGTCCCGCGCGAAGGCCTCGGGGCCATAGCGCAGGATCGGGTTCCAGTAGCTCATCACGACGGCCACGCCCCCGGCGGAGGAGATGGCCTCGACGTTGCCGAGCAGGTCCCGCACGCGGAAGCCCTGGGCCAGTGCGCGGTCGGCAGCGTCCTGGATGACGGGGCCGTCCATGAGCGGGTCGGTGTAGGGCACCCCGACCTCGACGATGTCCGCTCCGGACTCGACCAGGGCGACCATCGCCTCCCGTGAGGCGGCCACGTCCGGGAAGCCGGCCGGGAGGTAGGTGACGAGCGCGGCGCGCTCCTCCTCGCGGCAGGTGCTGAACACGGTGTCCAGTGCGGTCACGACTCGATCCCCTCGCTCGGTGCGTGCGCTTGGTCGGGCGTCGGGCCATCGGCGTCATCGCCCGGTGCCTCCGCCTGCACGGCGTCCTCACCAGTCAGACCAAACCACTGCGCAGCGGTCTCGACGTCCTTGTCTCCGCGACCGGACAGGTTGACCAGGATGACGGTGTCCGGCCCGGCGTCGCGACCCAGTTGCAGGGCGCCGGCCAGGGCGTGCGCCGACTCGATGGCCGGGAGGATGCCCTCCGTCCGGCACAGCAGCGCGAAGGCGTCCATCGCCTCGTCGTCGTTGATCGGGTGATACTCCGCCCGACCCGTGTCGCGCAGGTGCGAGTGCTCGGGCCCGACGGAGGGATAGTCCAGGCCGGCGGAGACGGAGTGGGACTCCAGGGTCTGGCCGTCCTCGTCCTGCAGCACATAGGTCGCGGCGCCGTGCAGCACGCCCGGCTCACCGCTACTGAACCGTGCCGCGTGCTTCCCGGTGTCGACGCCCTCGCCCCCGGCCTCGAATCCCACGAGTCGCACCGACGGCTCGTCGCGGAACCGTTGGAAAATACCCATCGCGTTGGAGCCGCCGCCGACGCACGCGCAGACGATGTCCGGCAGGCCGCCGGTCACGGCCTGCAACTGGTCGTGCGCCTCGTCGCCGATGATGCGGTGGAAGTCCCGGACCATGGTGGGGAACGGGTGCGGCCCGGTCACTGTGCCCAGCAGGTAGTGGGTGTCCTCGACGTTGGTCACCCAGTCGCGCAGGGCCTCGTTGATGGCGTCCTTGAGCGTGGAGCTCCCATGGCGGACCGGGATCACCTCCGCACCGAGCAGCCGCATCCGGGCCACGTTGAGCGCCTGGCGGCGGGTGTCTTTCTCGCCCATATAGACGGTGCATTCCAGGCCCATCAGGGCGGCCGCCGTCGCGGTGGCAACGCCGTGTTGACCGGCGCCGGTCTCCGCGATCACCCGTTTCTTGCCCATCCGCACGGTCAGCAGCGCCTGGCCCAGCACGTTGTTGATCTTGTGGGACCCGGTGTGCGTCAGGTCCTCCCGCTTGAGGAAGATGCGGGCGCCGCCGGCGTGCGCGGCAAAGCGTGGCACCTCGGTCAGTGGCGTGGGCCGCCCGGTGTAGTCGCGGTGCAGTCGCGCGAGCTCGGCGGTGAACTCCGGGTCGGTCATGGCGCTGGTGCGGGCGGCGTCCAACTCGTCCAGGGCCGCGATGAGCGCCTCGGGGACGAAGCGACCGCCAAAATCACCAAAGCGTCCGGGGTGCTCAGCGTGTTGCTGCCCTGTGTCTTGCCCCGCGTTCTGCCCTGTGTCCTGCCCCGCGTTCTGCTCTGTGTCCTGCTGTGTCATGAGCTCTCCTCCACATCCACTCGACGTCCACCGGCGGCCAGGAGTTCCCGTGCCGCGGACCGCGGGTCGGCGCCCGTCACCAGGGCCTCACCGACCAGCACCGCGCGGGCGCCGGCGCCGACATAGTCGCGGACGCTGTCCGGGCCGGTCACCCCTGACTCAGCAACGCCGACCACGCCCGCGGGCACGCTCGGGAGCAGCCGGGACACGGTGCTCGGGTCCACCTCCAGCGTCTTGAGGTTGCGGGCGTTGATGCCGACGATGCGACCTCCGGCATCCAGGCACCGGGTCAGCTCGTCCTCGTCGTGGGCCTCGAGCAACGCGTGCATCCCCAACTCCTCGACGAGCCCGAGCAGCTCGGTGAGCTCGCCCTGCTGCAGTGCCGAGGCCATCAGCAGCACCAGGTCGGCGCCGTGCGCCCGGGCCTCCCAGACCTGATAGGGCTCGACGACGAAGTCCTTGCGCAGCACCGGGATCGTGACTGCGGCGCGCACCGCGTCCAGGTCCGCCAGGCTGCCGCCAAACCTGCGCTGCTCGGTCAGGACACTGATGACGCTCGCTCCACCCGCGGCATACTCCGCCGCCAGGACGGCCGGGTCCGGGATGTCGGCCAGGGCGCCCTTGGAGGGGCTGGCCCGCTTCACCTCGGCGATCAGGTGCACTCCGCCGGGAGCGCTGAGCGCGGCCAGGGCATCCAGGCCCGCGGGCTTGGTTGCCACCAGATCGCGGAGCTGCTCCAGTGGCAGGGCGCTGCGCCGTGCAGACAGGTCCTCACGGACGCCGCGGATGATCTGATCGAGGACGGTGCTCACCTGGCCAGCGTATCCGTGCTGAGCAGGGCTTCTGTCGTCGGGGAGGGTGGCGTCCGTCACCACCGGAGGTGCGCCGGGGTCAGCGGTTCTCCCAGTGCTCCTCGTTGTAGCCCGCAGCGTTGAGGCCCCACCAGGCGCCGATGCCGATCACGGCCACTGCCACGCCGCTCCAGGTGGCCCAGCTCAAGGCAAACATGACACCGAGCGAGATGAGCAAGGTGGCGAGCAGGAGAAGCAGCACGCCGGTCCAGGCCGCCACGCTGTTTCCGTGTCCGTGCTCATCGTCCATGGTCAAACTCCTGTGTCGGGGTGGGCTGCTTCGGGTCCATTGTGCCAGTTGAGCAGGGACGCTTCGGCCAAGGCCACGCCGGACCGGGGACAGCCCGGCGAGTCCCGCGCCCGGTGTCAGCTGTCGCTCGTCGCGGATCAGTCATCGACGGTGGGGTCCTGACCGTGGGTCAGGTCATCCCACGGGTCCCGCGGCCGCTCACGGCGGCGGGTGCTGCTCACCCCGGGAGGCGTCGTGCCCGTCGCGGCAGCACCACCACCGGGTGACCTCGAGGCACCCGTGTCGAACCACCGCAGCACGCACAGCACAGCACCCAGGAGGACCAGCACCGCGGCCCCCAGAGCGAGCCACGGCCAGAGCGTGGTCGTGGGGTCATCGATGTGGACGCTCAGGGACGCGGCACCGGGACGCTGGCGCGCGATCTGACCCAGTGGCTCACCGGGATCACCGAGGGTGAGCACAGCCGGCAGGCCAGCCAGCAGCGCACCACCGGCCAGGCAGACCGCCGCCGCCAGGCGCACCGGCCGCGAGCCCACCAGGCCCGCCAACAGGGCAGCGCCAGCCAGCAGCGCACCAGCAGTGAGGGTGCCTGCCACCTCGGAGCCGGTGGCTTCCACCACGGTGGTGCCGAGCACCGGGTCCTGCCAGGTGCCCCTCGCCCAGATCTGCTGTGCAGCGATGAGCAGGAGCATGACGCCGAGCCCGGCCCAGAGCCACCAGCGCTTCATCGCTGGGCCCCGGTGCCGTCAGGTCGGGTGTCTCGACCGTTGGGTGTCATGGTCCCCATCATGGCGGGTGGTGGCCTCAACCCTGCTGCTGGGCCGCCCAGGACGCGTGCATCCTGGTGTAGACGCCTCCGGCGCCGACCAGCTCCTCGTGCGGGCCGACGGCGACGATGCGGCCCTTGTCGACCACCACGACCACGTCGGCGGCCTCGGCGGTGGACAGCCGGTGCGCGATCGCGACGGACGTGCGGCCGCGGGTCAACCCCTCGAGCGCGCGCTGGATACGCACCTCGGTGGCCGGGTCGACGGCGCTGGTGGCCTCATCGAGCACCAACAGGTCCGGGTCGGCCAGATAGGCCCGGGTGATCGCCACGAGTTGGCGCTCCCCGGCCGACAGTGACTCACCACGCTGGCCGACCTGGGTGGCCAGCCCGAGCGGGAGCCCGGAGAGCCAGTGGTCCAGGCCCAGCTCGGTCATTGCCAGCTCGATGTCCTCATCGGATGCCTCCGGGCGTCCGAACCGGATGTTCTCCATCAGGGACTCGTCGAACAGGAAGCCCTCCTGGGGCACCATGACGATGCGCCGGCGCAGGCTGTCGAAGGCAATGTCGCGCAGGTCGACCCCGTCGATCAGCACTCGGCCCTCGCTGGGGTCCATCAGGCGGGTGAGCAGCTTGGCCAGGGTGGTCTTGCCCGACCCGGTCTCCCCCACGACCGCGATGCGGGTCTTGGGCTCGAAGGTCAGGTTGACGTCCTGCAGCACCCGGTCTCCGCCGGGATAGGAGAAGGCGATGTCGTCGAACTCGACGGTGATCGGCCCTCGTGGCAGCCGGACTCCGTCCTCGCCCGGGTCCGAGACGTCGGCCGGAGTGTCGATGACGCCGATCACGCGGCGCCAGCCCGCGACGGCGTTCTGGAGCTCGTTGAAGATTTCCGTGGCCTGCTGCACCGGTTGGGTGAACAGGTTGACCAGGAACAGGAAGGCCAGCAGCTGACCGAGGGTCATCTGGTCGTTCGCGGCCAGGACGGTGCCGATCACCAGCACGATGGCGGTGGTGATGCCTCCGAAGGCCTGCCCTGACACGAAGGCCATGACCGAGCGGATCTGCGCCTTGATCGCCGCCCGCCGGTGTCCCTCGATCGCCTCGTCGACCCGCGCCTCGGTGCGTCCCTCCACGCCGTAGGCACGGATGGTGACGGCGCCCACGATCGACTCCGACACGGCGCCGAGCAGATCGCCGACCCGTGCTCGGACGGCGCCGTAGGCACGCCCGAGCATCGGCTGGAACTTCGACACCAGGACCACCAGCGGGATCACGCACAGATAGACGACCCCGGCCAGGATGGGGCTGTAGATCACCATCAGGAGCGTGGCGACCAGCATCTGGGCGGTGGAGACCAGCAGCATGATGCCGCCGAACTGGACGAACATCGAGATCGTGTCGACGTCGTTGGTCACTCGGGCGACCAGTCCGCCGCGGCGCTCGGTGCTCTGCGTCAGCACAGACAGGTCGTGAATGTGTCGGAAGGCCCGGATGCGCAGCGTCGCCAGGCCCGACTCGGCCGCCTTGAACAGGCGGACGTTGACGACATACTGCGCGAACCCGGTGAACACGATGGCGCCTGCCGCGAGCAGGACCGCCCGGACCACAAAGTCGGTGTCGGGGCCGCCCTCCGCGAGGATGCCGTTGTCGGTGGCCTGCTGCACCACGAAGGGGATCAGGACCTTGCCGATGGTGGCGAACAGCGCCAGCAGGACCGTCACCCACAGGCCGCGCACCAACTCGGGCGAGAGCTCCAGGCCACGCTTCAGGGTGGCCCAGGTGGACAGGTCCTGGCTGCCGCCGATCTCGCTGTTGATGGCGTCGTGCTCGTCGTCGCGAGCGGAGCGGGTCGTGGTGCTCACACTGTCTCCTCGTCGGCCGCGACCGCGGCCCGTTCTGCGGCCTCGCGGGCATAGGCGTTGACCAGGTCGCCATAGCCCTCACACCGAGTGACGAGCTCCTGGTGGGTGCCCTGGTCCATCACCTGCCCCTGCTCGACATACACGATGTGGTCGGCCAGTTGGATGGTGGCCATCCGATAGGCGACCACGAGCACGGTCATGCCGTCGCCGGTCTCTCGCAGCCCGCCCAGGATGGCCTGCTCGATCGAGGGGTCAACCGCGCTGGTGGCGTCATCGAGCACCAACAGCCGTGGCTTGCGCACGATGGCCCGAGCCAGCGCGATCCGTTGCCGCTGGCCACCGGAGAGGTTGCCGCCGCGCTCGCCGATCATGGCATCGAGCGCACCCGGCATGGCGCTGACAAAGCCGTCCGCCCGAGCGGTGCGCAGGGCCTCCCACACCACCTCGTCGGACAGGTCCGCCCCCAGGGTCACGTTGTCGCGCACCGGGTCGTCGAACATGAACGTCTGCTGCGCGACCAGGGTGCCGACCTCGGGCACCTCGCCCTTGCGCACGCCGCGCAGGTCGATGCTGTCCATCGTCACCGACCCGCTGTCCGGGTCCATCAGGCGCAGGACAAGACTCGTCAGCGTGGACTTGCCGGAGCCCGTCGGCCCGACGAGGGCAACCGTGCGGCCCGCGGGCACGTCGAGGGTGACATCGCGGATGGCCATCGCGCGCTGCGGTCCCACCGGCAGGGTCGCCGCCTCCAGCGGATCCTCAGCGCCCAGGACGGCGCGCTCGGCGGGCTCGGCGTAGGCATAGGACACGCCCTCGGACCGCGAGTGTGCTGCCCCCTCTCGAGGCAGGGTGCCCTCGCCGTAATCCATCGAACCCTTCGCCTGCAGCACCGAGTCCACGCGGCGGAAGCCCACGACCGAGCGCGGGATCTCGGCGAGCACCCAGCCCAGGGCCCGGACCGGGAAGGCCAGGATCGAGAAGAGGTAGGCGATCTCGACGACGTCCGCCGCACTCAGGTCACCCGAGGCAACCCGGGCGGTGCCGACCGCCAGCACGGCCAGGGTGCCCAGCACCGGGATCGCCTCAATCACCGGCTCGAACATGCCGCGGGTGCGCCCGACGTTGATCAGGGAGTCGCGCAGGTCGTTGGTGACGCCGCCAAAGCGGTTGGTCTCCTCCTGCTCGCGCCCCATGGCCTTGACGAGCATCCCGGCCTCGAAGGACTCGTGGGCCACCTCGGCGACCTCGGCCCGCAACTGTTGGGCCTTGGTGATGCGCGGGGACATGACCCGCTGGAAGACGAGGTTGGCGGCGAACAGGCCGGGGAAGACCAGGAAGCCGATCAGGGCGAGGAAGGGGTCGACGAGGACCATCTGGGTGCCGGCGATGACCAGCATCACGATGACTCCGATGGCCATCGGCAGCGGGTTGAAGATCTGCCACGCGGCCTCGATGTCGGCGTGCGCGTTGGACAGCAGCTGCCCCGACGGGTGGGAGTGGTGCCAGCTCAGCGGCAGACGGAGATACTGCCGGGTGACCCGCTGGCGATACAGCGCCTGCAGGTTGAACCCGGCGATCGACGCGGCGACCCGGCGCAGCACCACACCGGTCATGTTGACCAGGAGCACGCCAAAGAGCACGAGGAAGATCAGCCACAGCCCCCGGCTGGTCACATTGCCCGACTCCACGGCGGGAGACACCGCGTGCTCGGTGACATAACCGATCGCCCAGGCGGTGGCGACGGTCGCCAGGGCCCACAGCGCTGAGCCCACGACCGCGACGGCAAAGATCTTCTTCTGCTGCCGGATGCCGATCCAGATGACGCGCAGCCCCTGCCGCAGGATCGCGGGTGTGGGGCGTGGGCGTTCGACCGGTCTGGTCGCAGAGGTCACGTCGGAAGGCTCCTTCTGCAGGCGGGATGGACGCAGACCGGACCCACCCGGTTGGCGCACCCGCCATCATCGCACGAGTGGTTGGTCCTTCCCAATCGAATATCGCGGAGCCGATGATCGAGGGCCGCCTATCGCGGAGCCGCCTCTCGAGGGCCCGGACCCACCGAACCCGCACACGGGTCAGGAGATCAGGCGGGAGCTAGCTGCTGTGGTGCTGGACCAGGGCAGCCAGGCGCGCAGCCTCGGCGTGCGCAAACTGACCGTCGGCCCGCTGGATGCCCATGACGGACAGCTCCTCGGTGTCCGCGAGCTCCAGGATGACCCACGGGTGCCCACCATCGAGGGCGTTCACCCGCAGGATCTCGGCCCACTCCAGGCGCCGGCTGCGCACCAGGTTGATGACGTGCAGTCCCTCAGAGGTGGGGACGGCACGGACGATCGCGAACCGCGCCAGACCGGCTGCGACGACGACGGCGAAGATCCCGACGACGATCCGGTCGGCCATGGTCCAGCCGCCGGGGGCCAGGATCGCCAGGACCCCGAAGGCCACGAGGACCGCGAGGGCACTGCCCCAGGCGACCAGGGCTCCGCGCCGGGGCCGAAACACGGCATACGGGTCCTTGGGGCTCACCCGGCCAGCCTAGGTCACCTGGCCGACCGGGTGAGCCGGCCGTCTGCGGTCAGCCGACGGTCGCGTCCACCGACGCCGGTGTCGGCCTCGGATTCTCGTCCCTGGCTGCCCGGCGCCACACGAAGAAGCCCCACAGGACAAAGGCTCCGTAGACGGCATACATGATCGCCGAGGGGTAGTAGCCGGAGTGCCACAGCAACGGCACTCCCACCAGGTCGACCGCGATCCAGACCAGCCAGAAGTCGACCCACCCGCGGGCCATGGCGTAGGTCGCGAGGATCGAGCCGACAAAGATCCAGGCGTCGGTCCAGTAGTACCAGTCCGGAGCAGCCCAGCCCACGCCAACCTGCTGGAAGATCCACTGGCACAGGACCACCAGTGCGACTGCGGCGAGCAGGTAGGCCGTGCGCTCTCGCGCCGTGGCCCACCGCGGGGTGATCGCCGGCTCGCCCTTGCCGCGGGTGCGGCGGGACTGGTTCCAGGCCCACCAGCCATAGACGCTGGTGATGATGAAGAAGACCTGTCGAGCGGCCTGCCCGAACAGGCTGTGCTCCTGCGGGGTGGCGAACCACACCCCCATGAACACGGTGAAGAGGAAGACGTTGCCGATGATGCCGACGGGCCAGGCCCAGACGAACCGGCGCATGCCGAGGATCGCCGAGCCGATGCCAAAGAGGTTTCCGACGACTTCGCGCCAGAGAATGGTGTGTTGCCCGAGCTGAAGCTCGGCGGTGAAAAGGTCGTTCCAGACGTCCACGACGTGCATCCTTTGCGGATCAGGTGGCCGGGAACGAAAAAATCCCCGGCCACAGACGGTGTGGGCGCCGGGGGTTTGCGTGAAGCGATACGTGTCGCGTGGGCGGGGGCCTCAACGAGAGGTATGCCGTTGCCGGCACCTCTCCCGGTGCGGTCCGTCGCCGCGGCGACGCGCGTGCTGCCTCCCATCCGGACTTTAACCGTCGGTCCCGGAGTTTCACCAGGTCAGCCAGCCGCTGGATGCGGCCGGGTCGCGGACTATCACCGCCGGCTCGGAATTTCACCGACCCCGGAGCACGTATTGCCCCGCCATTCTAACGCCTCGGGAAGGGTCTGTGTCAGGGGCTTGGCGTCAGGGGTCTGGTCGGGCCCAGGTCAGCTCCCAGACCCGGCCGGTGATCAGTGCCCGGCGCAGGCTGCAGCCAGGTCCCGGAGCTCGCTGATCCGCGAGGGGACGTCGTCAGCTCCGTAGACGGCCGAGCCGGCCACGAAGACGTCCGCCCCGGCCTCGACGCACTGACCGATCGTGTCCTGGGAGACGCCGCCGTCGACCTGCACCCAGATCTCGCCGCCGTGTCGGCTCACGGCCTCGCGGACCTCGCGCACCTTCGCCATCTGGTCAGCCATGAAGGACTGGCCGCCAAAACCAGGCTCCACGGTCATCACCAGCACCATGTCCACCTCGGGCAACAGGTCGGCATACGGGGTGAAGGGGGTGCCAGGCTTGACCGCGAAGGCGGCGCGAGCTCCGGCAGCACGGATCGACCGGGCGGTCGCGACGGGGTCCGTCGCGGCCTCGACGTGGAAGGTCACTGAGGAGCCGCCGGCCTCGGCATACTGCGGGGCCCACCGGTCCGGGTCCTCGATCATCAGGTGGCAGTCCAGCGGGATCGGGCTGACTGCCTTGATGGCCTCGACCACCGGCAGCCCGAGGGTCAGGTTGGGCACGAAGTGGCCGTCCATCACGTCGACGTGGGCCCAGTCGGCCGTGGAGATCCGGGCCAGCTCGGACTCAAGGTTGGCGAAGTCTGCGGACAGGATGCTGGGGCTGATCTGGAGCACCTGAGCAGCCTAGTGCGTGCCGCCGTGTCAGCCGGTGAGGCGGTCAGGTCAGGTCAGGTCAGGTCAGGTCAGGTCAGGCGCCGACACGGAGCAGCGCCAGGAACATCCCGTCCGTGCCGTGCAGGTGTGGCCAGAGCTGGGCCCAGGGCCCCGGGCCGGTGTCCGGCAGGATCTGGCCCGCCCGATCGCGCAGGAGTGGCCGCACGTCCACGGCGCTCACCGACGGGAAGACCTTGAGCACGTCCTTGACCACAAACTCGGTCTCAGCCAGGTGCGGCGAGCAGGTCGAATAGAGCACGACTCCCCCAGGCCGGGTGGCCTCGATGGCCCCCGCCAGCAGGTCGCGCTGCAGCGGCCCGAGCTCGGCGAGGTCCTTGGGGGTGCGGCGCCACCGTGCGTCTGGACGTCGCCGGAGTGCTCCCAGACCCGTGCACGGCGCGTCGACCAGCACGCGGTCATAGCGCCCGGGGTCGGACTCGCCGACGTCCCGGCCGTCCTCCACGGTCACGTGCACGACCTCGGGGTGGGCGTGTCGGACCGCCCGCAGTGTGTTGCGCACCAGGTCGGCGCGGTGGGCCTGGACCTCATTGGCGCGCAGGTGGGCACCGTGCTGGACCGCGAGGGCAGCCAGCAACCCAGCCTTGCCTCCGGGCCCGGCACACAGGTCGAGCCACTGCTCGGTGGGGGTGTTCGTGGTGGCGGTGTTCGTGGCCGGAGCATCCGTGGTGGAGGTGTCCGTTGTCGAGCTCTCCGTTGCCGACGTGTCCGTGGTGGAGATCTCGGCGGCCGCGAGAGCCAGGGCCAGCAGTTGCGACCCGGCGTCCTGGACGGCTGCGCCGCCGTCCCGGACTGCCGCGAGCTGGCCCGGGTCGCCACCGGGCATGGTCCAGGCCGTGGGGGCGGTGGCGTCGGGCACGGCCCCCGCCTCCTTGAGTTCGTCCTCGGCGCCGAGCCCGGGACGTGCCACGAGCGTCGGTGACGCCGGTGTGTTGTGCGCTTCGAGCAACGTCGCCAACTGACGCTCGGACGTCTCAGCCGTGCTGGCTCCGTGACCGATCAGCGCGGCCCGCAGCGCCCGCACCACCCACACGGGGTGGGAGTTCTCGATCGCGAGACGCTCGATCGGGTCGGTGGTCGAGCCGGCGACCTGCTCCAGCCACTCCGGGCGGCTGCGCTCGGACACTCTGCGCAGCACCGCGTTGACAAACCCGCCTGCGCCCTGGCCGACGTGCTGTCGCGCCAGGGCCACCGTGGCGCTGACGGCTGCGTGGTCCGGGACCCGCATCGCCAACAACTGGTGGGCCCCCAGTCTCAGGATGTCCCGCACCGCCGGGTCGATGGCACGGCCGGGACGGTCCACGCAGGCGTCGATCACGGCGTCATACAGGCCCTGCATCCGCAGGGTGCCGTAGGTCAGCTCCGTGGCGAAGCCGGCATCACGCCCCTGCAGACGGGCCTCGCGCAGCACTGTGGGCAGGACCAGGTTGGCATAGCCTCCATCGGCAACGGCACGCATCACCTCATAGGCAGCGTCTCGTGCGGGGTCTCCGTGTCTGGCACGCTGCGAGGGAGCCTGGGCGGAGCGCTGACGGGGACCGCGGCCTCGCCCGCCCGCGCCCGTTGAGCCGTCGCGTCGCCGCCTGTCGTCCTGCCGTCCGCGCTCAGCCACCGAGCACCTCTCCTGTCTCGATCCGCACGCCACGGGCCCAGTCGGTGGCCGCCATGGCCTTCTTGCCATGGGCCTGCACGGTCCCCAGCTCGACCGCCCCGGTGCCCGTCCCGACCAGGACGGCCCGCCGCTGGACGCGCAGCTCACCGGGCCGCAGGGATCCGCTGTCACCACTGTTGTCGACCGAGGCGTGATCGTGGCCATCGGTGTTCACGGACGCCAGTGGTGCCACCTTGAACCGGTCACCGCGGAAGGTCGTCCAGGCGCCCGGTGCGGGGGTGCAGCCACGGATCTGCCGCCCCACGGCATACGCCGGCCTGGTCCAGTCGATCCGGGCGTCGTCAACGGTGATCTTCGGCGCATGGGAGACCCCCTCCCCCGGTTGCTCCACAGGCCGCAGACTGCCGTCGGCCAGCCCGTCGAGGGAGGCGACCAGCAGGCCGGCACCCACGTCGGCCAGTCGCTCGAGCAGGGTGCCGGCGGTGTCCTCGGGGCGGATCGGCTCGGTGAGGGTCCCCAGGACGGGACCGGTGTCCAGCCCCTCCTCCAACAGGAACGTCGTGGCACCGGTCATCTCGTCGCCAGCCATGAGGGCACGCTGCACCGGGGCCGCGCCACGCCAGGCGGGCAGCAGGGAAAAGTGCAGGTTGACCCAGCCGTGGCGCGGGATCTCCAGCACCGGGGCCGGGATCAGGCCGCCATAGGCGACCACCGGGCAGGCGTCCGGGGCCAACTCAACGAGGCGTGCGGCGAACTCGGGGTCGCGGGCAGAAGCCGGGGTCAGCACCTCGACCCCAGCCTCCTGAGCGACCTGGCGCACTGGCGACGCCGCCAGCGTGCGCCCCCGCCCTGCTCGCGCATCGGGCCGGGTGACCACGGCCACGACCTCATGGTCCGAGGCCAGCAGGGCACGCAGCGACGGCACGGCCGGCTCAGGGGTGCCGGCGAAAACGAGTCTCACGTGAGGTTCTCGATCCTGGTGCTCAGAGGTCCTTCGGCTCCTCGTGCTGCTCCGAGGCCACGTGGAACTCGTCTGCGTCGGCCTTGATCTCGGAGACCTCGTCACCGAGCTGACGCAGCAGCGCGTGGCGCTCCTCGCGACGTGTCCGCTGCTCGCCCGGGTGCGGGACCGGAGCAGCGGCCAGCAGCCGCTGGGTGTATTCCTCCTGGGGGTTCATCAGCACCTGCTCTCGCGGGCCAGCCTCGACGACCTTGCCGTTCTGCAGCACGACGACCTGGTGCGCCAGCAGGTCGATGACCGCCAGGTCGTGGCTGATGAACAGGCAGGCGAACTTGTAGCGCGCCTGCAGGTCGCTGAAGATGTTGAGCACCTTGGCCTGCACGGACACGTCCAGGGCGGACGTGGGCTCGTCGGCCACGAGCAGCTCCGGGTCGAGAGTCAGGGCGCGGGCGATGGAGATGCGCTGTCGCTGTCCACCGGAGACCTCGTGCGGATAGCGGTTGAAGACCTCGCGCGGGAGCTCGACGGCGTCCAGCAACTCGTAGACCTTCGCCTCCTGCTCCTTGCGGTTGCCGACCTTGTGCACGACCATCGGCTCGCTGATGCACTCACCGATCGGCAGGCGCGGGTTCAGCGACGCGGCCGGGTCCTGGAAGATGACGCCGATGCGTCGGCGGATCGGCTTGAGCTGCTTGCGGTTCATCCCGGTGATGTCCTGCCCGAGCAGACGGAACGACCCGCCCGCAGCCGGGATCAGGCCCAGGGCGCAGCGCCCGATCGTCGACTTGCCGGAGCCCGACTCACCGACCAGGCCGACGATCTCGCCCTGGCGGACCTGGAAACTGACGTCGTCAACCGCGCGGAACGGCGGCTTGCCGAGCCGGTGATACTCGATCACCAGGTTCTCCAGGTCGATCGCCAGATCGGCCTGGTCGTCGACCGTGTCCTCGCTGATGTTGATGCCCATCTGCGAGCGGCCAGCACCCAGGCGGGGCACGGACGACAGGAGCATCTTGGTGTAGTCGTGCTGCGGGTTGAGCAGCACCTCATCGGCCGTGCCGGTCTCGACCAGGTCACCCTTGAACATCACGGCGACGCGGTCGGCCATGTCGGCCACGACCCCCATGTTGTGGGTGATCAGCAGGATGCCGGTGTTGAGCTTGTCCTTCAGGGACCGCAGCAGGTCGAGGATGTCGGCCTGGACCGTGACGTCCAGGGCCGTCGTTGGCTCGTCGGCGATGATGACCTTCGGGTCGCAGCTGATCGCGATCGCGATCACGACGCGCTGGCGCTGGCCGCCGGAGAGCTCGTGCGGGTATTGCTTCATGCGGCGGTCTGGCTCAGGGATGCCGACCATGTCCAGCAGCTCGATGGCTCGTCGCACCGCAGCCTTGCCCGACGCGATGCCGTGCAGCTCGAGGGCCTCGGTCATCTGGGTGCCGATCGTCAGCACCGGGTTCAGAGCCGTCATCGGCTCCTGGAAGACCATCGCGATGTCGTTGCCGCGCAGACGCCGCATGGCGCCCTCGGACAGCTGACGGATCCCCCGTCCGTTGACGGTGATCTCACCGCCGATCCGCGCGTTGCTCGGCAGCAGCCGCATGGCCGTCATCGACGTCACGGACTTGCCGGAGCCGGACTCGCCGACCAGGGCGACGACCTCACCGGGGTTGACGTGCAACGACACGCCCTTGACTGCGTGGACGGAGCCGAACTCGGTGGAGAACCGGACGTCGACGTCCGTGAAGTCGAGAACGGCACCTGAGGTGTGGTCAGTGGTGGGTGCAGTCATCAGTCGCTCCTGCTCTGGCGGGGGTCAAAGGCGTCACGGAGGCCGTCACCGAGGAAGTTCACCGACAGCGCGATGCCCAGGATGATCATGCCGGGCCACCAGAAGAGCCACGGACGCACCGTGAAGCTGTTCTGATAGATGGAGATGAGCTGGCCCAGCGAGGTGTCCGGCGGCTTCACGCCGAACCCGAGGAAGCTCAGCGCACTCTCCAGCAGGATGACGGACGCGATCGTCAGGGTGGCGCTCACGATGATCGTGCCCATCGTGTTGGGCAGGATGTGCTTGAAGATGATCCGCCACGGTGACGTGCCGACCGCCTCTGCTGCGGTGACGAAGTCTCGCTCCCGGAGCGAGAGGACCTCACCGCGCACCAGACGCGCCAGACCGGTCCAGGAGACCAGGCTCAGCATGATCGCCAGCGGCCAGATGCCACCGCCACTGATCTGGCCCAGGACCGCAGCCATGACCAGCAGCGGGATCACGATGAGCAGGTCGGTGATGCGCATCAGCAGCGACTCGACCCACCCGCGGAAGTATCCGGCGATGGCGCCGATCAGGGTGCCGATGATCGTCGTGACGATGCCGACCGCAAAGGCAATGATCATCGACCGCTGGGTCCCGCGCATGACCAGCGCGAAGTAGTCCTTGCCGGCGTTCTCCTGGCCGAAGGGCTGCTCGCCCCACGAGGGCGGGAAGAACCCGAGGGTGGGACGCCCGCCGTCCACAACCGTGGCCGCGGAGTAGTAGTCCTTGCCCCACCAGCCCGGCAGAAAGCCGTAACCGATCGAGCTGAAGGCCATGATGGTGATGAAGAGCAGGAGCCCCAGCGAGATCATTGCGCCCCTGTGCCGGAAGAACCGGCGCCGGATCAACTCACCCTGCGAGTAGGACTTCTGGGTCAGGTCGATCTGCTTCTCGACCGAGAGCTCGTCGCCCATCACCGTGTCTCGGTGCTGCACTGCGGCGGGGTCGTGCTGGTCGGGGATCGGGGACAGGTGTTCCTGACCGCTGCCCGGGATCTCGGGCTTGTCGTTGTCGTCACTCATGGGATCCTCCGAAGGAAGTCGGGGCGGGCTGGCTGGTCACGGCGGTCCACCAGCTCACGTCCGGATCCGCGGGTCGAGGAAGGCGTAGGAGATATCCGCGATCATGTTCATCAGCACGGCCGCGGTGCCGGTCACCAGATAGAAGGCCATGACCGGCCCGGGGTCAACTCGCGTCAACCCCTCCTGGAACATCGCCCCCATGCCTTTCCAGCCGAAGACGGACTCGGTGACCACCGCGCCACCGATCAGACCGGCGAAGTCGAAGGCCACGATCGTCGTGATCGGGATCAGCGCGTTGCGCAGGGCGTGCTTGGTGATGACGACCCGCTCCGAGAGGCCCTTGGACCTGGCGGTGCGGACGTAGTCCTGGCGGATCGTCTCCAGCATCGAGGCTCGGGTGTAGCGGCTGTAGCTCGCCAGTGAGATGACGGTCAGCACGATGGTCGGCAGGATCAACTGCACGCCCCAGTCCCAGACTCCGGTCCAGAAGGGACCCTCAAAGTTGGGAGACCCACTGCCGATGGTCGAGATGGGCCGGGCCTTGCGGTCCAGGAACGGACCCCAGTTGCGCAGGAGCTGGTCGAGCCCGGTGGCGCCGGCGAACGCGACGGCCGTCCCGATCGAGACCCAGATGGCGATGCTCTTGTCCCAACCGCCCCAGAACCACCCGATGATGATGGCCGAGGCGACGCTGATGGCGAGCATCAGCAGCAGCAGCGGATAGGTGGGGGCCTCGATCCAGCCGCTAAAGATGAAGGTGCCCACGACGCCGACGGCGATGGTGGTCAGCCCGGCGTAGAGGATCTTCATGTTGCCCCGGCCGACGGTCAGGTAGGTGAGCAGCACCGCGGCGCCGAGCGCGATCAGGATGATCAGGCCCAGGCCGAGCGCTGGCTGGCGCCACCAGTCGACCTGGTCGAAGTAGGTGACGGCGCCGAAGGCCACGAGGGCGGACACCGCGAAGGTGATGAGTTTGCGGCGCAGGTCTCCACCGAGCAGGGAGGCGAGCACCAGCCCGAAGAGCACCCCGATGATGATCGCCGCTGTTAATGAGACTGATGGATCAGCGATCCAGTTGTTGAAGCGGATGGCGCCGTATTCCTTGAGCAGCACCGCGACCCAGAACACCGGGAGGGAGAAGAACAGGAAGGCAGCGAAGGTGACGATGTAGTCGAACCCGGAGTACTGCCGGATGGCGGCCAGGATGCCCATCGTGATCCCGATGATGATCGCGAGGGCGGTGGCCAGGGTGACCAGGCGCAGCGTGCTGCCGGCGGCGTTCATCAAGGCGGTCCCGATGTCTGCGCCACGCGAGTCCAGGCCCAGATCACAGCGCAGGGCCGCACACTTGCCGACGCCCACGACCCACATCCAGTAGCGGACGTACCACGGCTCGTCGAGGTTCATGTTCCGGGTGCGGGCCGCCATCAACTGCTCGCGGTTGCGGTCGCGACTCTCGCGGAGGTCCTCCAGTGGGTCACCGGAGAAGACGGTGATGAAGAACAGGAAGACGGATCCCAGCACAAGGATCAGCGCCGAAACGCCCAACCTGCGCAAGATAAATCGGAGCACGGGGTTTTCCCTTCAAGAACTGGCCAGTTCCGTCAGGAACTGGACTGTGCCGTGGCCTCGGGTTGTGTGAGCCTAACGCTCCACCCTCGGGCTGTCACTCCGTCCGGATGGTGTGTCCGGGCGGACTAGTGGGGCGGGACCAGGGTCCCGCCCCACTAGTTGTGCGCTACAACGGTGTGTTAGCGGAGGTGACCGGCGCTAGCCGGTCGAGGGTCATGCACGAGATCACTCGCTGCGGACCCACTGCTCTGCGTTCCACGGCACACCAGTCTGGCTGGCGTTGAGGATGACGTTGTCGATGGTCGAGTCGTAGGCGACAACACCCGGGTGCGCGAAGACCGGGATGCTGTGCAGCGTGTTCCACGCCTCGGTCTCGATGATGGCCAGCTGCTCCTTCTGGACGTCCTCGTCCAGGGTGGTGGAGATGGTGTTCCACGCCTCGTCAGCAGCCTCGTTGACCCAGCCACCGTAGTTGCCGGCGCCGTCGCTCTCGTACCAGAACGCCGAGCCGGTGACGGTGCCAGAGCCCGCCCACGCGAACAGGGCGATCTCCCAGTCACCGGAGGACAGGACGTCACCCAGGCCCGGGGCCGAGGCGTCAACGATGGTGAAGCCGACCTGGTCACAGGACGCCTTGATCAGGGCGACCTCATCGACACGACGCTGGTTGCCCGCGCCATAACCGATGCGGATCTCGGTGCCCTCCTCGAGACCGGACTCGGCGAACTTCTCCTTCGCCAACTCCAGGTCAACCTCGTCGTAACGACCGTCGTAGATGGCCGCGACGTGCTCGTCGTAGCCCTCCTGGAACGGGAACACCTCGCGGGAGTTCATGACCACCGCGTCCTCGGTGATCGGCTTGAGCAGGTTGTCCACGATCTGCTGACGCGGCACGCAGTGGGCGAACGCCTCGCGAGCAGCCAGACCACCCTCGCCCTCGGACCACGGGCTGCCCTCGGCGAAGTTGTAGTCGAGGTGCTCGAAGGTCATCGTGTCGCCGGTGTCCATGGTGATGGAGTCACCGAGGGCCTCGATCTGCTGCACCGTGTCCACGGTGGCCTGCGGCTCGATGATGTTGAGGTCACCGTTGCTCAGGGCCTGGACGTGCGTCTCCGGCGCGGCGAAGCGGAACGTCAGGTTCGACGTGGCCGGCGGCGGGCCCCAGTAGCTCGCGTTCGGGCCGAGGGTGACGTATTCACCGACGCTCCACTCAGCGCCGCCTGCGGGGTCGATGCTGTAGGGAGCGTTGGACAGCGCGATGGTCGGGTCCGGCAGCGTCTTGTCCGGGGAGAGCCAGCCGGTGTTCCAGAACTCGGCGGCCGGTGCGATCGCGTCGGTGTCGCCCTCCTGGATTGCGGTGACGAGCTCCTCGGAGGTCATCCCGCTCTGCTCGGCAGCAACGTGGGCCGGCATGGCGCCACCGACGCTGAGCTCCCAGTCCGGGTAGGGCTCGGGGTACTCGACCGTGAAGGTCTTGCCGTCGAGCTCACCCTGCGGGCCGTCCGGGTTGTACAGACCCCAGTCGGTCGCGACCGAGTTGAAGGCCGGGACGTAGTCCTCGAAGGCCGGGTCGTCCTCAGCCGGTGCCTCGCCGTAGATCGACGGCGGGTTGTTGGAGGCCCAGTCGAACAGGAAGTCGTTGTAGGTGACCGGCGTGCCGTCCTCCCAGACCGCCTCGTCGGAGATGGTGTACTCGACGGTCAGCGGGTCCTCGGAGACCATCTCATAGGAACCGAAGTCGGTGTCCGGGTAGATGGTGCCGTCGGTGCCGTAGTACCAGAAGCTGCTCCCCAGCCGGCTGGAGATGACCGAGTTGTAGACGGAGTTGGTCTCCACCGTGACCGAGTTCAGACCGGCCCACTCGTCTGCGCCGACCGAGAAGAAGATGTTGTCTTCCTTGGTGGTGATCTCACCAAGGTCCGGCTTGGCGGAGTCACCAGCAGGCGCGGCATCCTCGCCGCCGCCAGAGGTCGCCTCGCTCTCGTCCTCCCCACCGGGAGCGGCAGACTCGCCGCCGTCGTCCTCCGAGCCCTCTTCGCTGCCCTGGCTGTCGTCCTGCGTCGGGTCCTCTTCGTCGGACCCGGACGTGCAAGCGGACAGCACCAGGGCTCCCGCGGCCACAATCGCCATGGTTGTGCGCCTGATCTTCAATGTTCCTCCTATTGAGCGGACACTGCCACAGGCAGGTGCCCGGCCCCCATGGCCGGCACCCGACAGACCTGCAACGCGCCGGGGGTGTGCGAGAGACAAGGTATGCACTCACTCGACCCAATACCAACACAAGTCGCCGCAAGGTGACCCGATCGTTATCGAGTTGATACGCAACCCTGCTGGGCCTGGATTCCCGGTGACCCGGGAGGGCTGCCGTCAGAGGTCGAGGTCTTGAGCGTCGAGACGGACCTCGAGGTCGCCAGCGGCCTTGCGCAGGCTCCGTGCCGCCCGCAGATCGCGCAGCACGCGCGGCAGGCCTGGGTCGTCAACAGGACCGCCGACATCTCCTCGCACCACCAGGCGCGCGATCTCCTTGGCTGAGCGCCCAGCCTCGGTGACCAACGGGCCGAGGACCTCGATGTCGCCGTGGCTCGTGTCGGCACGCAGGATCTCGGCCGCTCGAGTCACCGCGGCGGAGTCACCGGTCAGGGTGGCGGTGCGCCGCACGGGTGGCAGCCCCAGCTCGACCCGGTCCTCGAGCTCGCGGCGGGCCAACCAGGCCGGGTCCCAGCGCACCAGGGCCTCAACGGGTCGTTGACCCGCGTGCGGAGGCACGCCGGACAGCACCACACGCGCTGCGGGTCTGGTCAGCGCGGCCGCCGACAACCACCGCCGCAACGCCTCGACACCGGCCTCCAGCCCACCGCGGTCGAGCACCGCCCAACCGTCCAGCAGGAGAGCCGCCGTGTAGCCACGCTCGGCCACCGGCTCGGCGCCGGGTGTCGCGATCACGACGGCGGGCTCGTCGGGGACCGTCGCCAGGACCTGCGCTGCGCGTGACACCAGCACGCGTGCCCCGGGAAAGGCTCGACCGACCTCCTCTGCCGTCCGCTCCTCCCCCACGACACCGGAGCGGCGTCGGGTGCCGCCACACTCTCGGCACGGGTGGCCGTCATCACCACGACCGCACCAGCCACAGGTCGGGTCGGCACCGGGGGCGACCATCCGCAGCGGCCCCGAGCAGGTGGCACACCGCAGCGGGGTGCGGCAGTGCTCGCAGCTCAGACTCACCAGATAACCCCGCCGCGGCACCTGGATCAGGACCGGGCCGTTCACCAGCCCGTCCTTGACCGCCCGCCACGCCACGCTGGGCAACCGAGCCGACGCCGCCGCCGCGTCCCGCTCCCCCTGGTGTCCCTCTCCTGCCACGGTGATCCGCGGCACGCGGGCCGCTAGGGCAGGTGGCGCTGGTCGCACCTCAGGCAGATCACCGCGCTGGATCCAGTGCTGGATCTGCGATGTCCTGCTGTGCCCACCGACGAGCAGCCCGGCCCCGGCCAGGGCGGCACGGCGCCGCAGCACCTCACGCACGTGGGGGTAGGGCGCGCGCGGCTCCTGGAGGTTGTCGTCACCGTCGTCCCACCAGGCCACCAGACCCAGATCAGGCACCGGCGCGAAGGCAGCCGAGCGTGACCCGATCACCACCTTGACGTGACCTCGCAGCGACCGGAGCCAGGCGGCGTAGCGCTGCTCCGGGCCGAGGTCCGCGGTCAGCCGGACATAGCTGTCCGGGCCGAGGACCGCATCGAGCGCGGCGGCCAACCGGTCTAGGTCTCGGTGGTCGGGCAGCACGACGACGCTCGAGCGCCCCGACGCGTGCACCGCCGCGACCGCAGTGGCCAGGGCCCGTGGCCACCCCTGCAGCGCACCTGCGTCCGGCACGGCCAACCAGGCGGCCCTGGGTGACTCCCCCGCGGCCAGCCGGCGCAGCAGTGCTGGCCCCGCCGGGTAGGCCTCCCAGCCGGACGTCTCCTCGGCGACAGTGTCGTCAACGTCCCTCGCGAGGTGGGGTGCAGGCTGCTCGGACTCGGACTCGGCCTCGGGCCGGAGCGGCAGGGACTTCTCGGCCCTGGCGTGTCGCGGTGGGATGGCCAGGCGCAGCACGTCGGCCATCGAGCCGGCGTAGTGGTCCGCCAGCTCCCGACAGAGCCGCGCGATGGACGGTGTCAGCACGACCTCGTCAGACACGACCTTCAACAGGGGAGCGAGCCGCCCGGTGTGTTCCGCCTCTGCGCGCCGTGCCAGGAGATAACCGTCCACGACTCGGCCGGCGAAACGCACCCGCACCCGCACCCCGGCCCGGGCGACCCGGTCGAGACCGGCCGGCACGGCATACTCAAAAGGCCGGTCCAGATGGGCCAGGTGACTGTCCACCGCCACCAGTGCCACGGCGTCCTCGCCGGCGACGGCAGCCCCCGAGGTGTCCGTGGTGGGCACCGCGGCCGTGGGCACAGACAAACCGGCCAGTGTTGGCTGGTCGGTGCTGTCGTCGGCCATGGGAGCCCTGCGGCTCAGACGGCGGCCTGCAGGTCCTCGATCCGGTTGGTCTGCTCCCAGGTGAAGGGACGCTCGACCCCGGCGGCCTCGGTGCGGCCAAAGTGACCATAGGCCGCGGTCGGCTGGTAGATCGGGCGCAGCAGGTCCAGCTCCTCGACGATGGCCGCCGGACGCAGGTCGAAGACCTTGGTGATGGCGTCCTGGATGCGCTCCACCGGCTGGGTCTCGGTGCCGAAGGTCTCAACATAGAGACCGACCGGGGTCGCCGTGCCGATCGCGTAGGCCACCTGGATCTCACAGCGACCGGCCAGGCCGGCTGCCACGACATTCTTGGCGACCCAGCGCAGGGCATAGGCGGCCGAGCGGTCGACCTTGGAGGGATCCTTGCCGGAGAAGGCCCCACCACCGTGCCGGGCCATCCCGCCATAGGTGTCAACGATGATCTTGCGACCGGTCAGGCCGGCGTCACCCATCGGTCCCCCGATGACGAACTTGCCGGTCGGGTTGATCAGGAGCCGGTGGTTGCCCGTGTCCAGCTGCAGCCCGTTGTCACGGGCGCGTTGCAGCACCGGCTCGATGACACGCGCCCGGATGTCCGGCTCGAGCTGGTCCCGCAGGCCGATGCCCTCGGCGTGCTGGGTGGACAGCACGATGGTGTCGAGACGCACCGCGCGGTCACCGTCGTATTCGATGGTGACCTGGGTCTTGCCGTCAGGGCGCAGATAGTCCAGCTCGCCGCTCTTGCGCACCTGGGTGAGCTGCTCAGCCAGGCGGTGCGCCAACCAGATCGGCACCGGCATGAGCTCAGGGGTGTCGTTGCAGGCATAACCGAACATCAGGCCCTGGTCGCCCGCACCCAACAGGTCATATTCGTCGGCCGAGGCGTTCTCACGCTGCTCATAGGCCGAGTCGACGCCCTGGGCGATGTCCACCGACTGCTCACCGATCGAGACCTGGACGCCGCAGGTGCGACCGTCGAAGCCCTTGTTGGAGTTGTCGTAGCCGATGCCCAGGATCGTCTCGCGCACGATGCGTGGGATGTCGGCATAACCCGTGGTGCGCACCTCGCCCGCGACGTGCACCAGACCGGTGGTCACCAGCGTCTCGACGGCCACCCGGGAACCGCTGTCCTGGCGCAGCAACTCGTCCACGATGCCGTCACTGATCTGGTCACAGATCTTGTCGGGGTGACCCTCGGTGACGGACTCGGAGGTGAAGAGACGAGGCACGGACGGAACTCCTGAGGTCGACGGTTGCTGCGAGCTGGGCGGGCGCCGGCACGACATTGCGCCCGACGGTGCTGCAGTCTATCCGTCGCCACCGACAGGGGTTCGGTCGCGCAGCAGGTGCGCCACCTCGTCCCAGACTGCTCCTGCGACGCTGACCTTGCTGGCCGGCCCGACCGTGCGTGCTTCGTCCGTGTCCGGTCGCAGCAGGTGCACTAGGGTGTCGTCCTTGCCAAAGGTGACGTCGCGGCCGACCTCGTTGGCCACCAGCAGGTCACAGCCCTTGCGGGCCAGCTTGGCGCGGGCGTGGCTGAGCACGTCGCCCGAGGCGTCCCCGGTCTCCGCAGCAAACCCCACGATGAGCGGGCTGGGCGCTGCACCACGATCGGCGACGAGGCCGGCGAGAATGTCGGGATTGCGCACGAGCTCGATGGTCGGGGCGCTGTGCTCCTCGCCGGGATCGTGCGACTTCTTGATCTTGGCCTCGAGATAGTCGCGGGGCCGGAAGTCCGCCACAGCGGCCGCCATCACCACCACGTCTGCGTGGTCGGCGCTGGCGTCACGGACCGCGTCCTGCAGGTCCAGTGCCGTCTCGACCTCGACGACATCGACGCCGGAAGGCACCGGGAGGGCAGAGTTGGCAGAGATCAACGTGACCCGCGCCCCGCGCGAGGCTGCGACCTGCGCGAGGGCATAACCCTGCTTGCCGGAGGACCGGTTGCCCAGGAAACGCACCGGGTCCAAGGGTTCCCTGGTGCCGCCGGCACTGACCACCACATGGCGCCCCTGGAGGGTCTGTGGGTCCTGGTTCGGTTGGTTCTGGTCCGGTTGGTTCTGGTCCGGTTCTGCCGCGGACTCGTATGCCGTGTCCTGGCTCGGTGCGCCCCCCGCCAGGGCGATTGCGGCGGCGAAGATCTCCTCGGGTTCCGGGAGGCGGCCCGGTCCGGTGTCGGTCCCGGTGAGCCGGCCCGCGGCCGGATCAAGGACGGACACGCCGCGCTCACGCAGCACGGCAACATTGGCGACCGTTGCCGGGTGGGACCACATCTCGGTGTGCATCGCCGGGGCCATCAGGACCGGACAGCGTGCGGTCAGCAAGGTGTTGGTCAGCAGGTCATCGGCCCGCCCGTGGGCGGCTCGAGAGAGCAGGTCGGCCGTGGCGGGGGCGACCACCACCAGGTCGGCCTCCTGGCCAAGGCGCACATGGGGCACCTCGTGGACCGAGGACCACACCTGGGTGGCGACCGGCCGGCCCGACAGCGCCGACCAGGTCGCCTCGCCCACGAAGTGCAGGGCGGCCTCAGTGGGCACCACCGTCACCTCGTGGCCGCCCTCGGTGAACAGCCTCAGCAGCAGGGCCGCCTTGTAGGCAGCGATGCCACCGCTGACACCCAGCACGACTCTCATCCGGATCGGTCTCCCTACGGTCGTGGGCGGCGGCTCTCGGGGCTGGCCTAGTTCTCGGGGCTGTCTTAGTTCTCGGGGCTGGTGGTGTGCAGCTTGCCCTGGTTGATCTCGTGCAGAGCGGTCGACAGCGGCTTGTCGGTCATCTCCGACTCCACGAGCGGACCGACATACTCCAGCAGACCCTCGGAGAGCTGGGAGTAGTAGGCATTGATCTGGCGGGCCCGCTTGGCGGAGTAGATCACCAGGGCGTACTTGGAGTCCGCGTGCTGCAGCAGGTCGTCGATGGGCGGGTTGGTGATGCCTTCCGGCTGGGCGATTGTGCCAATCACGTCAGGTGTGTCCTCGTCGTCTCAGTGCGCAGTCCGGGATCGTCGACGGCACCCTCTGGGGTCGTGTCGGCGCTGGTGCTGCGGTGGTCAAACATCAATGATACGAGTTCCTCGCCAGCACGTGAAACGTCGTCGTTCACGATCTGCACATCGAACTCCGAGACCGCGGCCAATTCCGTGCGTGCGGTCTGCAGTCGGATCTCTTGCTCGGCCTCGGTCTCGGTGCCGCGGCCGATGAGCCGGTCGACCAGATCCTCCCAGGACGGAGGGGTCAGGAAGACGAAGAACGCACCGGGCATGGCCTCGCGCACCTGGCGGGCCCCCGCCAGGTCGATCTCGAGCAGGGCCGGGCGTCCCGAGGCCAGGGTGCGCTCCACGGGGCCGCGTGGGGTGCCGTACTTGGCGCGTCCGTGCACGACGGCCCACTCCAGGAACTCCCCCGCCTCACGCAGTCGCTCGAACTCCTGGTCGTCGACGAAGTGATAGTGCACCCCGTCGACCTCGCCGGGCCTGGGCTCGCGGGTGGTCATCGACACCGAGAGCCACACCGTGGGGTGGTGCCGGCGCACATAGGCCGCGACCGTTCCCTTGCCGACCGCGGTCGGGCCGGCCAGGACAACAAGACGGGGGCCGACGCTTCGCAGCTCCTCGTCCTCCGGGTGTCCCGTGGTCTCCGGGTGCCCCGTGCCCTCCGGGGCGCTGGTCAAGGGGTGATCAACCCTGGTTGAAGTAGGCGAGCAGGTCGCGCGTCTGGTTGGCGCCCAGCCCGCGCACGCGGCGACTCTCGGAGATCCCCACCGTCTCCATGATCTGACGGGCCCGCACCCGCCCCACACCGGGCATCGACTCCAGCAGCGCGGACACCTTCATCTTGCCCACGATGTCGCTCTCCTTGCCCTCTGCCAGGACGTCCGTCAGGGACCCCTGCGCGTTCTTCAGCCGGTTCTTGACTGCGGCGCGCTCACGACGCGCGACCGCTGCCTTGGCGAGAGCCTCGGCTCGCTGCTCGGGTGTCAGCTGGGGAAGTGCCACAGTTGCTCCTTGATCGGTCTTCGACAAAGTCGTCTCTTGGGTCAATCACTTGCGTCATTCAACAATCATTACTGCGTCGGTCACGCTGCCGGCGGCGCCCGTGGTGCCCTCCCACCGAGTCAAGCCACACACCGAACTTAGCGACTTGGGGACAGCCTGCCAACCCGGGGTCAGCTCCACAACTTCGACGTCAGTTCTGCACTGAACCTAGCCGCTATGGCTCGGATCCGCTCCGGTGCGGGTCCGGCGGAGAGGATACCCCGACTGATCGGCACCAGGACGCGCCGCTCCAGCCCAGCGAAGGTCAAGGCCACGTCCTCGGCCTGCGCACCCTGCGCACCGACGCCTGGCGCCAGCACGACGGCGTGTGCTGCCGCCAGGTCGATGCCGAGCTGAGCAGGGGTGTCCCCCACCGTGGCTCCGACCACCAGTCCGACGTCACCGACGGGCTCGACGCCGGCATTGAGTCGCGCGACATCGTCGACGACGGAGCGAGCCACCGGCGGCTCCCCGGCGTGCTGCAGCGCCGCGGCCTCCGGGTTGGAGGTCAGCGCGAGGACAAACAGTCCGCGCCCGGTCTCGCGAGCGAGGTCCAGGGCCGGTGCCAGCGCTCCGGTCCCCAGATAGGGCGTGACAGTGATCGCATCGGCTGCCAGCGGCGCCCCGTCCTGCAGGTAGGCCTGGGCATAGGCGCGCATCGTGGACCCGATGTCGCCCCGCTTGACGTCGAGCACACTGAGCGTGCCGCTGCTGTGCAGGTCGGCGAGCAGGCGCTCGAGCACGGCGATGCCAGCGGATCCGTGACGCTCGAAGAAGGCCGACTGGGGTTTGACGGCAGCGACCTCACCGGCGACCCCCTCCAGGACCGCGTCGGTGAAGCGCGCCACGCCGTCCGCGGTGTCCGGCAGGCCCCACTGAGCGAGCAACTCCGGGTGGGGGTCGATGCCGACGCAGAGGGGGCCGCGCTCCTGCATCGCCGCGACCAGGCGGGCTCCGAAACGTGGTGAGTCAATGGCCATCGTCTGCTCCTTGGTGGTCCGGGTCGCTGAAGCCCTCACGGGCAGGAGGGTGTGGTGCCTGGGTCGCCGGGTCCGCGCCGGTCAGGGTCGCATGCACCCGCCACAGGGTCTCGGGATCGGTGAGTATGCCGCAGCCCACCTGGACCCCGTCCGCTCCGGCCCGGCGTGCCGCCAGTGAGCTGGGGCCGTCGTGCACACCGCCGACGGCCACGAGCGGCACCTCTGGCACCCGCCCGGCGGCGATGGCCGCTCGTAGAGCGGTGACCAGGCCGACGGTGACCGGCCCGACGGCAGGTCCCACCAGGTGCTGGCCGGGGCCCGAGGCTGGCACAGCGCCGCTGAGGACCAGGGCGCGGGCACCGCCGCCGACCGCTGCTCGGGCAGCGGCCACCGGGTCGGGACACTCGCCACCCAGCTTGGCCTGCAGCAGCAGGTCTCGCGGGAGCTGTTCTCGCGCAACGGAGAGCAGTTTGAGGCAGGCCTGTGGGTCGGCTGACCAGGGCCCGACCGGCCCGGATCCCAGCAGTCCTCCGAGCGCCGGACGCGTCCCCTCCCGCTGCGCTGCCAGGTCGATCTCCACACCGACCACGGTGCTGAAGTCCAGGGACCGTCTCAGGCGCTGCAGGGTGTCGGTCACGACCCCAGTGGTGCTGCCCCGGACCGCACACACCACGGGCAGCCCCCGTGCCCGGAACCACGGCAGCAGGTCCTCGACGACCTGGTCCACCGGCAGCACGGGGGCCGGCCGGTGCACCAGGCCCGAGGGGCTGGCGGTGATGCTCGCGCGCGGCTGGGCACCGCCGGGCAGCCCGATCGGCCCGAGCAGGAAGGCGTCCAGGGTGCTCAGGTCGCCGAAGCGCGCCAGCTCACGGCCCGTCCCGCCACAGCCGGCCGCGACCGTGACCAGGGGCACCCGGGTCATCGGACCTTCTCCCAGTCCACCAGGTCGCCGCGCACCACCGGGCCGTCGGCGCACGGGCGCAGCCAGGCCTCCCGCTGACCCGCCAGGGGGAGGTCGCAGGCCCCACACAGGCCGTGGCCGCAGACGTCGGTGCCGACGTCGTCCCCGCCCAGGTGGACCCCCGTCACCTGGCTGACCACGCCTGCCTGCTCGGCCACCCCGGCAACGGTGGCCGACAGGGAGACCGGCCCCACGGCATACAGCACCGCGGCGTCCGTCGATGAGGTGAGCGCGGTCAGCGCCTCGAGCACACTGTCCGGCTCCACCAGCACGACCCCGTCGGCGCTGCGCCGGGCCCGCACCAGGTCAACATGCTCCTCGGGGTTGGGTGCCACCGACAACAGGTGCGCCGAGCTGCCTCTGGCGCGCAGCCGCTCACACAACCAGCGCCCGGTCGCCCCGGCATCGCCCTGCGCCACCACGACTGCGGTGACGGGCGTCGTGGGCAGTCCGAAGCCCCGGCCCAGCGGCCCGGTGAGCGCAAGGCTGTCGCCCGCCTCCGGGAGCGTCACACCCGCTGGCCCACCCTCGCGCAGGACCAGGTCGAGCGTGCTGCCGAACCCCGGCTCGGTGCGCTCGTCGGCGATCCACCAGGTGCGCGGCAGGACCCGGTCCGAGGCGTCCGGCGGCGCGATCACAAACTGCCCCGGCCGCGCCCGCCTCGGGAGGGTGGGCACGACCACCGACAGCTGTCGGTAGTTGCCCAGGGCCCGGTTGGCCACCACCTCCCCGACGCGTCGGCGCAGCTGGGGGCTACTCATCCCGCCCCGGCCGCCACCGGTGGCTGCCCAAACAGGTCGAGGTGTGCCGCGTGCTCCTGCAGGGAGGCCACGTCCATCGGTCCGGCACCGGCCGCCTCGATGCCCAGGACCGCGGCACCGAGCTGCTGAACCGTCGTGATGATCGGACGGTCCAGGCCCGTGGTCGCCGCACGGATGGCATAACCATCGGCGCGAGCGCCCTGCCCCGATGGCGTGTTGATCACCATGTCGATCTGGCCGTCGGCGATCATCTCCACGATCGTCGGCTCGCCGTCCGGGCCCGGCCCCTGGCTGTGCTTGCGCACCACCTTGGCGGGGATTCCGTTGCGGCGCAGGACGTCTGCCGTGCCTGCGGTGGCCACCAGCGTGAACCCGAGGTCGGTGAGTCGCTTGACGGGGAAGATCATCGAGCGCTTGTCCCGGTTGGAGACCGACACGAACACTGTGCCGGATTGCGGCAGCCCGGAGCCGGCGCGGAGCTGGCTCTTGGCGAAGGCGGTGCCATAGTCCGCAGCGATGCCCATGACCTCGCCGGTGGAGCGCATCTCCGGTCCGAGGATCGAGTCGACCGCCTGCCCGGTCTGTGTGCGGAACCGGCGGAACGGCAGGATCGCCTCCTTGACCGAGACCGGGGCGTGCTCGGGCAGGTCTCCGCCGTCGCGGTGCCGGGGCAGCATGCCGTCCTCGCGCAACTCCTCGATGGTCGAGCCCAGCATCACCAGGGCCGCGGCCCGGGCGAGCTGGACGCCGGTGCCCTTGGCCACGAACGGGACGGTGCGGCTGGCCCGCGGGTTGGCCTCGAGCACGTAGAGGACGTCCTGCGCGAGCGCGAACTGCACGTTGAGCAGCCCGCGCACCCCGATCGCCTCGGCCAGCTTGTGCGTGGCCTCGCGGACCCGCGTCATCTCCTCGCGGCCGAGGGTGACCGGGGGCAGCACGCATGCAGAGTCCCCGGAGTGGATCCCCGCCTCCTCGATGTGCTCCATGATGCCGCCGAGATAGAGCTCGCGACCGTCATAGAGCGCGTCGACGTCGATCTCGATGGCCTCGTCCAGGAAGCGGTCGACCAGCACCGGGTGCTCCGGCGCCGCCGTGGTGGCCCGGGTGACATAGGTCGTCAGGGAGTCGTCGTCGTAGACGATCTCCATGCCGCGCCCGCCCAGCACATAGGACGGGCGGACCAGGACCGGATAGCCGATCTCCTGGGCCACCTCCAGCGCCTCGGCAGCGGAGTAGGCGGTCCCGTGCCGCGGTGCGATCAGACCGGTCTCGGCCAGGACGCGTCCGAAGGCCCCGCGGTCCTCGGCGAGGTCGATCGCCTCGGGCGAGGTGCCCACGATCGGCACCCCCTCGGCCTTGAGCGCGGCCGCCAGCCCCAGCGGGGTCTGCCCGCCCAGCTGGACGATGACTCCGGCCACCGGCCCGGCCGCACGCTCGGCGTGCACGACCTCCAGGACGTCCTCCAGCGTCAGCGGCTCGAAATAGAGCCGGCTGGACGTGTCGTAGTCCGTGGAGACCGTCTCCGGGTTGCAGTTGACCATCACGGTGTCAAAGCCGCGCTCCCGCAGCACCAACGAGGCGTGCACGCAGGAATAGTCGAACTCGATGCCCTGGCCGATGCGGTTGGGCCCGGAGCCGAGGATGATGACGGCCGGCTTCTCCCGCGGCGCCACCTCGGTCTCCGAGTCGTAACTGCTGTAGTGGTAGGGCGTGGTCGCCACGAACTCGCCCGCGCAGGTGTCCACGGTCTTGTAGACCGGACGCACGCCCAGGGCCTGTCGCACACCGCGCACCACGGCCTCCGGCTGACCGACGATCTCGGCGATCTGCGCGTCGGAGAAACCGTGCCGCTTGGCCCGGCGCAGCAGCTGCGGGGTCATCCGCCCCATCGCGTCGGCCGCGGACTCGGCCAGCTCCTCGGCGATCTGGTTGATCAGCACCATCTGGTCCAGGAACCACGGGTCGATGCCGGTGACCTCGTGGGCCTCCTCCACACTGATGCCGCCGCGCAGCGCCTGCTGCACCAGGATCAGCCGACCATCGGTGGGTGTCGCGGCCTCGGTGATCAGCGCCCGCGCCATCTCCTGCGTGGGCTGCTCGCCCGGGCGCCAGTGGAAGGAGGAGCCCTTGCGCTCCACCGAGCGCAGGGCCTTCTGCAGCGCCTCGGTGAAGTTGCGCCCGATGGACATCGCCTCACCGACCGACTTCATCGTGGTGGTCAGGGTCGGGTCGGCCAGCGGGAACTTCTCGAAGGCAAACCGCGGCACCTTGACCACGACATAGTCCAGGCTCGGCTCGAACGACGCGGGGGTCTCCTGCGTGATGTCGTTGGGCACCTCGTCCAGGGTGTAGCCCAGCGCCATCCGGGCGGCGATCTTGGCGATCGGGAAGCCGGTGGCCTTCGAGGCCAGCGCCGAGGAGCGCGACACCCGGGGGTTCATCTCGATGACGATGATGCGCCCGTCCTGCGGGTTCACGGCAAACTGGATGTTGCACCCGCCGGTGTCGACGCCGACCTCGCGGATGACCGCGATGCCGATGTCGCGCAACCTCTGGTATTCGCGGTCGGTCAGGGTCATCGCGGGGGCGACGGTGATCGAGTCACCGGTGTGCACGCCCATCGGGTCGAGGTTCTCGATGGAGCAGACGACCACGACGTTGTCGGCGTGGTCGCGCATGACCTCGAGCTCATACTCCTTCCACCCCATGATCGACTCTTCGAGGAGCACCTCCGTGGTGGGGCTGTCCTGCAGACCCGCCCCGGCGATCTGGCGCAGGGACTCCTCGTCGAAGGCAAAGCCGGAGCCGAGTCCGCCCATCGTGAACGAGGGGCGCACGACGAGCGGATAGCCAAGGTCCTCGGCCGCGGCCAGGCACTCGTCCATGGTGTGCGCGATGATCGACCGCGCACTCTCTGCGCCGCACCGCTCGACGACGCCCTTGAAGGCCTGCCGGTCCTCGCCGAGCTGGATCGCCTCGACGTTGGCCCCGATCAGCGGGCAGTTGTACTTCTCCAGCACACCGGACTCGTGGAGCGCGATCGCCGTGTTGAGGGCGGTCTGCCCACCCAGGGTCGCCAGCACCGCGTCGGGGCGCTCCTTGGCGATGATGGCCTCGACGATCTCCGGGGTGATCGGCTCGACATAGGTCGCGTCGGCGACGTCGGGGTCGGTCATGATCGTGGCCGGGTTGGAGTTGACCAGGACGACCCGCACGCCCTCCTCGCGCAGGACGCGGCACGCCTGGGTGCCCGAGTAGTCGAACTCGGCCGCCTGGCCGATGACGATCGGACCGGACCCGATCACCAGGACGCTGTTGATGGACTCGTTCTTAGGCATGGTCGCCCTCCTCCCCCTCGTGGCTCGGTTGCTCGTGGCTGGCGGACTGCATCAGGTCCGCAAAGCGGTCAAACAAATCGCTGGCATCGTGCGGACCCGCGGCCGCCTCCGGGTGATACTGCACCGAGAAGGCGGGGATGTCGGAGCAGGCGATGCCCTCCACCACGTCGTCGTTAAGCGCCACGTGCGACACCCGCACCGAGCCGTATGCCGAGTCCACGGCCTGGGTGGTGTCGCCACCTGGCCAGGCGATGGCAAAGCCATGGTTGTGACTGGTCACGGCGACCTTGCCGGTCGCCCGGTCCAGCACGGGCTGGTTCATGCCCCGGTGCCCGAACGGCAGCTTGTAGGTGTCCAGCCCCAGGGCACGGCCCAGCAACTGGTTGCCGAAGCAGATGCCAAAGAACGGGAGTCGGGCCTCCAGGGCCTGACGCAACAGGTCGATCTCACTGTCTGCGGTCGCCGGGTCGCCCGGTCCGTTGGAGAAGAAGAGTCCGTCGGGCGCGAGCTCGCGGACCCGCTCGAAGGTGGTGGCCGCTGGCAGGACGTGCACACGGATGCCCTGCTCGGCCATCAGGGCGGGGGTGCTGCCCTTGATGCCCAGGTCCAGTGCCGCAACGGTGAACCGGTGCTCGCCCACCGGCTCCACGACATACTCCTGCTGGGTGCTGACCTCGGCGGCCAGGGCCGCCCCCGCCATCTGGGGCGCGGCGTGCACCCGGGCCAGGAGGGACTGGACAGACTCCAGCGCCAGCTGGCCGGAGAAGATGCCCGCGCGCATGGCCCCCCGGTCGCGGATGTGCAGGGTCAGGGCCCGGGTGTCAACGCCGGAGATCCCGACCACGCCGTGCTCGGTCAGCGAGGTCTGCAGGTCGCCCTGGGAGCGCCAGTTGGACGGGCGGATCGCGGGGTCGCGCACCACGAAGCCGGCCGCCCAGATACGCTGGCTCTCCATGTCGAGCGCGTTGACGCCGGTGTTGCCGATGTGCGGCGCGGTCATCACCACGACCTGACGGTGATAGCTGGGGTCGGTGAGGGTCTCCTGATAGCCGGTCATGCCCGTGCAGAAGACCGCCTCGCCGACGGTCTCACCGACGGCGCCGTAGGCCTCACCCTCGAAGACGCGACCGTCCTCGAGGACCAGGATCGCTGGTGACTGCTCGCTCATGCGCTCGCTCCCCACACGAGGCCCTCACGGGCGGTCACTCGCCCGCGGAGCATGGTCAGGTGCACCCCGCCGGTCAGCTCACGACCGTGCCAGGGGTTGTTGCGCGACAGCGACTGTGAGGTGGCGGCGTCCACCACGACCTTGCGGTCGGGGTCGATGAGGGTGATGTTGGCGGGGGCGCCCACGGTGAGTCCTTGTCCCTGGTCGGTGAGTTGTGCGATGCGTGCGGGGTCGGTCGACATGGTGCGGGCGACGTCGGCCCAGGTCATGCGGCCCTGCGCCACCATCACGGTGCTGACGACCGACAGGGCGGTCTCCAGGCCGAGCATGCCGAACGCGGCGTCCACGAAGGCGTGCTCCTTGTCCTGGCGCACGTGCGGGGCGTGGTCGGTGGCGACGATGTCGATGGTGCCGTCGGCCAGGGCCTCGCGCAGGGCCTCGACGTCCTCCTGCGGGCGCAGCGGCGGGTTGACCTTGAAGACGGGGTCATAGCCGCTGAGCAGGTCCGTGGTGAGCAGCAGGTGGTGCGGCGTCACCTCGGCCGTGACGTCGATGCCCTGAGCCTTGGCCCAGCGCAGCACCTCGACACTGCCGGCGGTCGAGACGTGCGCGACGTGGACACGGGAGCCGGTGTGCCGGGCCAGCATGACGTCGCGGGCCACGATCGACTCCTCGGCAACGCCGGGCCACCCGGGCAGACCGAGTCGGCCGGAGAGCTCTCCCTCGTGGCAGCACGCGCTCGAGCCGGCTAGCGTCGGGTCCTGCGAGTGCTGGGAGATCACGCCGCCGAAAGACTTGATGTATTCGAGCGCCCGGCGCATCACGCGGGCGTCGTGGACGCACTTGCCGTCGTCGGAGAAGACGCGCACGCGGGCGCGAGAGCGTGCCATCAGGCCCAGCTCCGCGAGCTCCTCGCTGGCCAGGGCCTTGGTGACTGCCCCCACGGGGTGCACGTCGACATAGCCCGCGCGCTGGCCCAGGTCCCAGATCCGCTCGGCGTTCTCGGCCGTGTCGGTGACCGGGCTGGTGTTGGCCATCGCCAGGACCGCTGTGAAGCCGCCTGCGGCTGCGGCTGCCGATCCGGTCTCGATGGTCTCGGCGTCCTCGCGTCCGGGCTCACGCAGGTGGGTGTGCAGGTCGACCAGACCAGGCAGGGCGATCAGGCCCTCGCCGTGATAGCGCTGGGCGCCCTCGGGAGCCTGGTCGGCCGCGTCGGCCCCGGCTGCGGCGATGCGGCCGTCGACGACCAGGAGGTCCCCGGCCCCGGCACCGGCCAGGTCGGCCCCGGTGATCAGCAGCGGGGAGGTGTTGGTGGGACGGTCATCGGCGCTCATGAGGCGCTCCCTTCGCCGGACTGGTCTCCGGATCGTTCGCCGGACAGCAAGTGATAGAGGATCGACATCCGGATCGCGACACCGGCGGAGACCTGGTCCAGGACCAGGGACTGGGCGGCGTCCGCCGCGTCCCCGGAGATCTCCAGGCCGCGGTTCATCGGCCCCGGGTGACAGATCACCGCGTGGTCCGGGAGGAGACCCAACCGGGCCTTGGTGAGGCCGTAGGTCACGGCATACTCCCTGGCCGTGGGGAAGAACCCGCCGGACATCCGCTCTCGCTGGACCCGCAGCATCATGACGGCGTCCACGGTGGGCAGCACCGCATCGAGGTCGTGGGAGAGCTCGATGCCGTCGGCCTGCGCCCAGGCACCGATGCCAGCGGGCATCAGCGTGGCCGGGGCGACCAGGGTGACCTTGGCCCCCAGCGTGGTCAGGCACAGGACGTTGGAGCGGAACACACGGGAGTGGGTGAGGTCTCCGACCAGGGCCACGTGCCTGCCCTCGAGGTCGCCGAGGCGCTGGCGCATCGTGTAGGCGTCGAGCAGGGCCTGGCTCGGGTGCTCGTGGGTGCCGTCGCCGGCGTTGACGATCGAGCAGTTGGTCCACTGGGCGATCTGGGCCGGCGCACCGGAGGCCATGTGGCGGATGATCATCATGTCCACCCCCATCGCGTCGATCGTCTTGACCGTGTCGCGCAGGGACTCTCCCTTGGACACCGAGGTGCCCTTGCCGGTGAGGTTGATCGTGTCGGCCGACAGCCACTTGCCGGCCAGCTCAAAGGAGCTGCGGGTGCGGGTGGAGTCCTCGAAGAAGAAGTTGATGATGGTGCGCCCGCGCAGCGTCGGCAGTTTCTTGACGTCGCGGTGCTGGACCTCGTGCATGCTCACGGCGGTGTCGAGGATCTCGTTGATCTCGTCCCGGGAGAGGTCGGCGATGGACAGCAGGTGCTTCACAGCGTCTCCCCTCCGCTCGCCGGCGCGGAGATGACGACCTGGTCACTGCCGTCTGACTCCGCGAGCCGCACGGACACGCGCTCGGCGTGGGCCGTGGGGAGGTTCTTACCGACATAGTCTGCGCGGATCGGCAGCTCGCGGTGCCCGCGATCGACCAGCACGGCGAGGCGGACCGCGCGCGGGCGGCCCAGGTCCGCGAGGCTGTCGAGGGCTGCGCGCACGGTGCGGCCGGAATAGAGCACGTCGTCCACCAGGACCACCACCTTGCCGTCGACACCGCCCTCGGGCACCTGGCTGCGCTCCATGGCGCGGACCGGTTGGGAGCGCAGGTCGTCGCGATACATCGTGATGTCGAGAGTGCCCACCGGGATCTCGACGCCCTCGACGTCGTGCAGCGCGTCGGCCAGTCTGCGGGCCAGGGGGACGCCGCGCGTGGGGATCCCCATCAGCACCAGGTCCTCGGAGCCCTTGTTGCCCTCGAGGATCTCGTGGGCGATCCGGCGCAGTGCGCGGGAGATCTCGGCCTGGGCCAGCACCACCCGTCCACCGGTGTCGTCAGTTGGCCCCTCGGGGCCTCGGTCACGGGCAGGGCTCATGGCCCACTCCTTCCCCGCCTCACAGGACGGTGGTTAAAGGACGTCGTTGTATCTGGTGTGGTGCCCCGTACTCTACGCTCCCCGCCACCCCCACCTCCGACCGGGCGCGCGGTGTTGCGACCCTGACCCCCACCGAGCGCGCCGGCGACTGACAATCCGGCCCACTGAGCGCGCCGGCGACTGACAATCCATCCGACCGAGCGCGCCGGCGACTGACAATCCATCCGACCGAGCGCGCGGGCGCCTGACAATCCGGCCCACTGAGCGCGCGGGCGCCTGACAATCCGGCCCACTGAGCGCGCGAGGACCCGGGTCGGGAACCGAGCCGTATGCCGAGTCGCTGGCTCTCCCAGCGCCTCACCCCATCACGGGGTCGACCAGGCTGTGGACAACTTCAGCGCGCAGTGGTGTCTTTCCCGCACCCTGTGCAGATGCGACTCCCCCACGAACTGCGGTCATTAGGCCCCATCTTCACAAGGTCGAGCGCTCTGGAGGCCGGCTCCTCGGCATACGTCTTGGAGCGCACCACCGCTGACGGCGCACTGGTCCGCTTCGGGCGTGGCCTCTATCGGGTCCCGGTCGAGCTGGAGGATGGCCAGCCCTGGGAGGTTGCACGTGCCGAACACCTGCGGCGGTGTCGGGAGGCTCAGGCAGTCCACCCAGGACATGTCATCAGCCACCAGAGCGCCGCGGTCGTCCACGGCATGCAACTGCGGCTGCACCCAGCGATGAGCGTGCACCTCACGTCGGTGGACCGTGCTCCGTGCTCCCGTCGCGAGCCCGGGCTCGTCATGCACCACGCCGACTCGGTCTCAAACGATGTCGCGGTCGTGGACGGCATCCGCACCACGACGCCGGCTCGCACCATTGCCGATGTGCTGAGGACCTCGCGCCCGCCCAACTCCGTGGCACTGTTCGACGCTGCTGTGCGCGATGGGCTGGTCACCGCTCAGGCCGTTCGGCGCGTGCTGGACACCCAGGTGCGTTGGCGTGGTCGACCTCGAGCACGCCAGGCCATGCAGCTGCACGATCCGAGGCGGGAGTCCTGGCTGGAGTCGTTCTCGTTCGTCGCCCTCCACGAACTCGGTGTCCCCCTGCCGGAGCCCCAGGTGCAGGTGCTCGACGAGGGATTTCACTTTGTCGGGCGAGTCGACGGGCTGCTGGGCAGCGTGTTCCTCGAAGCCGATGGCGAGTCCAAGTACTACCTGCTGACCGAGGAGCTGGGACTCACCCCGGCAGAGTCAGTGGCCCGGGTCCTCGAGAAGCAGTCCGATCGTCATGAGCGACTCGTTGGGCTGGGTCTGCAGGGCGTTCGCTGGACAACCCGGGAGATCCAACGAGAGCCCGGGCTGGTTGCTCGACGAATATGGGCTGCCGTCAACACCGCCAATCCCGCTGACTTCAACGGCTGGCTGCGCATCGGTGACCGCATCACTCGACCCCAGCCCCTCCCGCACCGCGCTGCAGGTTGAGTGGCGCAGATCCGCTCACAGGCGGCGCGGCAAACGGCTCATCGGGCGCCCACGCGCTCGGTCGATCCAGAAACCAGGCGCCCACGCGCTCGGTCGACCCTGAGACCAGGCGCCCACGCGCTCGGTCGACCCTGAGACCAGGCGCCCACGCGCTCGGTCGACCCAGAAACCAGGCGCCCACGCGCTCGGTCGACCCTGAGACCAGGCGCCCACGCGCTCGGTCGACCCAGAGACCAGGCGCCCACGCGCTCGGTCGATTAGGCGAGGGTGGCCTTGACGTCGGAGACGCGGGCCAGCAGGCCGTTGACGAACTTCGGGGACTCGTCGGTGGACATGCCCGTGACGAGCTCGACGGCCTCAGAGATCGCGACCGGGTCGGGCACCTCGTCGTTCCAGACGATCTCCCAGGTTGCGACGCGCAGGGCAGCGCGATCGACCGAGGGCATGCGCTCCAACTGCCAGCCCTGGCTGTAGGTCTCCAGGACCTCGTTGATCTCGCCCCAGTGGGCCAGGACGCCCTCCACGAGGGTCACGGTGTATTCCGGGAGCGGGTGCTGGGTCGTCGGCGCGGCGACCCGCTCGGCCAGCAACTGACCGATGTTGAGCTCGCGGGCCTCCGCCTCGAACAGGATCTCCAGCGCCCGTTTGCGCGCCTTGGTGCGTGCTGCCACCGAGGGTCAGTCGTTCACACGGCCGAGGTAGGACCCGTCGCGGGTGTCCACCTTGACCTTCGTGCCGGACTCCAGGAACAGCGGCACCTGGATCTCGGCGCCAGTCTCGAGGGTCGCCGGCTTGGTGCCACCGGTGGAGCGGTCGCCCTGCAGGCCCGGGTCGGTGTGGGTGATCTCCAGGACGACGCTCGGCGGGAGCTCGACATACAGGACGGCGCCCTCGTGCTGGGCGATCATCGCCTGACCGTTCTCCAGCAGGTAGTCCTTGGCCGAGCCCATGATCTCCGCAGACACCGGGATCTGCTCGTAGGACTTGCTGTCCATGAAGATGAAGTCGGTGCCGTCGTTGTAGAGGTACTCGAAGTCGCTGCGGTCAACCGTGGCGGTCTCGACCTTGGTGCCGGCGTTGAACGTCTTGTCGATGATCTTGCCCGACGTGACGTTCTTGAGCTTGGTCCGCACGAAGGCCGGTCCCTTGCCGGGCTTGACGTGCTGGAACTCCAGCACCTGCCACAGCCCCTGGTCCATCGACAGGACCATGCCGTTCTTGAGGTCGTTCGTGGTTGCCACAGGCGTCTCTTTCGTATGTCGTGTGCCGCCCCGGCGCACAGGTTCACCCAGGTGGGGCACCAGTGGGGGGCTTGGGATCGTCGGTCAGTTTAACGGCTGGTCCCCTGCAGTGCTAATGACCGGCGAGGGCACGGAGGGCGAGCAGGTAGGAGGCGGCCCCGAAGCCGGCGATCGTGCCGGTCGCCGAACGCGCGACGACCGAGGTGTGCCGGAAGGTCTCGCGGGAGGCGGGGTTCGACAGGTGCACCTCGATGAGCCGGGACCCCATCCCGGCCAGGTGCGCGCACGCGTCTCCCACGGCATACGAGTAGTGGGTGAACGCCGCAGGGTTCAGGATGACGTCCCAGCCAGCCACCGCCGCCTCGTGCAGCCACCCGACCAGCTCACCCTCGTCATCGGTCTGCCGGCAGGTGGCCTGCAGCCCCAGCTCCTCAGCCTGCTCGACCACCTGCCGCTGGATGTCGTCGAGGGTCAGCGTGCCGTAGATCTCTGGCTCGCGGCTGCCCAGGGCCGCGAGGTTGGGGCCGCTGAGGACCAGGACGTGGCGTGTTGGACTGACTGGTTGGGACACGAAGACATCGTATGCGGCAGAGTGTCGGGCATGAGTTGGAGCAAGACCCTCGGAATCGGAGCGGCCGGGCTGGCTGCCGTCGCCACCCACGATCTGCTGCAGCGCCGACACGCCATCCTGCGGACCTTCCCGGTCGTCGGCCACGCGCGCTATCTCCTGGAGAAGGTGGGTCCGGAGCTGCGGCAGTACATCGTCACCGACAACGACGAGGAACGGCCGTTCAACCGGGACCAACGCCGGTTCATCTATGCCAGCTCCAAGCTGGAGAACCCCTATTTTGGCTTCGGCACCGACAACAACGTCGAGCGTGACGAGGGCTATGCGGTGCTCAAGCACCGCACGTTCGCCCCGGTCTCCCCCAGCACGTTGGTCCACTCCGGCGAGCATGACGTGCTGCCGTGCGCGAAGGTGATGGGTGCCGCGCGCGGTCGCCGCCTGGCCTTCCGGCCGCAGTCGGTGATCAATGTGTCCGCCATGAGCTACGGCTCCCTGTCCGCACCTGCCGTCGCATCCCTCAACCGGGGGTGCGCCGAGGCCGGCGTGCTGCACAACACCGGTGAGGGCGGCATCTCGGAGCACCATCGCCAGGGCGGCGACCTGATCTTCCAGATCGGCACGGCCTATTTCGGCTGCCGGGACGAGGACGGGGCCTTCAGCCTGGACAAGCTCAAGGCGCTGGTGGCCTCGGCTCCGGTGCGCGCGATCGAGGTCAAGCTCAGTCAGGGCGCGAAGCCGGGGCTGGGCGGCATGCTCCCGCAGGCCAAGATCACCGACGAGATCGCGCAGATCCGGGGCATCCGCAAGGACCGCGACTGTGCCAGTCCCTCCCGCCACGCCGAGTTCGACTCGGTCGACACGATGCTCGACTGGATCGAGCTGATCGCGGACGAGACCGGCCTGCCGGTCGGCATCAAGTCGGCGGTGGGTGACCTGCAGTTCTGGGAGCACCTGGCCGAGCAGATGGCCACGACCGACCGTGGCGTGGACTTCATCACCATCGACGGTGGCGAGGGCGGCACCGGCGCCGCCCCGCTGTCCTTCGCCGACTCGGTCGCGCTGCCCTTCCGCCTCGGCTTCCCACGGGTCTACCGGCTCTTCGCTGAGCGCGGTCTGGCCGACCAGATCGTCTTCATCGGCGCAGGCAAACTGGGGCTGCCGGACAACGCCGCGGTCGCCTTCGCCCTCGGCGCGGACATGGTCAACGTCGCACGCGAGGCGATGATCTCGATCGGCTGCATCCAGGCCCAGCGCTGTCACGACGACCACTGCCCCACCGGCGTCGCCACGCAGAACGCCTGGCTGACCCGCGGCATCGACGTGCCGCTCAAGGCGAGCCGCGCTGCGAACTATCTGCGGGCCTGGCGCCGGGAGATGCTCAAGCTCGCCGAGGCCTGCGGCGTCGTGCACCCGGCCCTGCTCGACGCCGATGACATCGAGATCCTGCTCGGGACCCGCAGCGCGACGCCGCTGCGCGAGGTCGTCGGCTATGAGCCGGGTTGGGCGCTGCCCAATCAGGAGCAGTGCGCCGCCCTGCAGACCCTGATGGCAACCGCCTCACGCGGTGGCAGCGCGCAGCGGTCGGCGACCTCCCGATGACTGGACCAGTCAGGCTCCCGATGACCAGGCGACGCCAGGCCCTCGTGCGATGAACCGGCCCATCCCGCTCACCGACCGGCAGTGGACCGCCTCCCTGACCGACGAGTCCCTCCCGGTGCTTCCGGAGCTGCTCACCGACCAGGTGCCCGGCCCACTGGCCGCTGTGGCAGCCGCCGCGGGCGGCAGTGTCACTGCCGTGGTGGTGAGCCAGGTGACCTGGTGGCCCGGGCGGAGTGCCACGGTCTCCTGGGACAGCATCATCGAGGGTGGTTCACTGGCCGGTCGAGCAACCTTCGTCGGCACGACGCTGAAGGCACCACCCGAGGCCGTCACGGTCGGCGACGGCGAGGAGAGCGTCGCGGTCTGGCGCGTGCCGCACGACCCGTTCCTGCCGGCGCTGGCCCACGTGCTGCAGCCCGAGGTCGCTGCCTCCGTCGTGGCGGGTCTGGGTGGGCAGATCACCGAGCCGCACACCCGGCTGCGGGCCTACCGGCCCAGTCGCCGAGCAGTCATCGAGGTCACCGGGCAGGGCCACAAGGTCTATCTGAAACTGGTGAAACCACGCCGGCTCGCTGCCCTGCACCAGCGGCACCTCGACCTCGAGGGTGTTCTGCCGGTGCCCGAGCCGCTGGGGATCAACCGCGACCTGGGGTTGCTGGCGATGCGCAGCATGACGGGATCGACGTTGCGCGACGTCCTCGAGGACCCGAACGGCCGGCTGCCGCGTCCTGAGGTCATTGCCGGGCTGCCGGGCACGCTGCCGAGGTTGGCCAGGACCGCTGACGTGCACTCCTCGATCGAGGCCCTGCCGCGGGTGGCCGAGCTGTTGCGGCGCCTGCTCCCGATGGAGGCCGACCGGATCGACCGGCTCGAGGAGGCGATTGGCACCGACGACGTCACGGACCGGGTGCCCGCCCACGGCGACTACCACGAGGCGCAGCTGCTCGTCGAGGATGGACGGGTCAGCGGCATCCTCGACGTGGACACCCTTGGCGTCGCACGTCCCGGCGACGATCCCGGCACGATGCTCGGACACCTGGCCGTCTGGCACACGATGTCCGCACAGCCGGATCGGATCGCGGCGTATGCCACCGACCTCCAGCAGCGGTGGGAGTCCACCCTGGACCCGCGGGACCTCCGGCTGCGTGCCGCCGCACGCATCCTGGGACTGGCTGCCGGCCCGTTCCGCGTGCAACAGGAGGGCTGGCCCGTGGAGACCTCCCGGCGATTGGCCCTGGCTGAGCAGTGGGTGCAGTCCGCCGAGTCAGCCTGACTGGGGTCTGTGTCGCCGCACCCGCGCGGGTCTGTGTCGCCCTGCCGGCGCGGGACCGCGAACAGCGACTGCCCTCCCACTTCGGATCGTGAGAGTTTCCTCACCGTCGTCCAACAATCTGCTCATCTCGACTCTCGATGATGGATGTATCAACAACCCAGTGCATCGGTTCTCGAAAGGACGATCATCATGAGCTCCAACACCCCCAAGTCCCGCGCGTGGACCGTTGTCGTTGCTGCCACCGCCGTCACCGCGATCGGCGGAGCCAGTGTCGCCGCGGCCTGGACCACGCAGGCGGCCAGCCCCGAGACGACGGCTGTCACCAGCGCGGTGACCCTGAGTGAGCAGCGGAGCCTCACCGCGGACGACACCACCGCCAGCGCCGCCACCTGGGAGCGTCTGGGCAGCCAGGCCGGTGAGTGGAACGCAGCCAGCGTGTCCACCGCAGGCAGTGTGTTCGCCAAGGTGGGTGACATCAGCGCCGCCGAGGACGTCCAGTCCGCGAGCGTCCAGTCCGTCCAGTCGGTGGCCTCGGCGGTCAGTGCCCAGTCGGCCGTGAGCGCTCAGTCGGCACAGTCGCCGATCAGTGCCCAGTCCGCACAGTCGCCGATCAGTGCCCAGTCCGCGCAGTCGCCGATCAGTGCCCAGTCCGCGCAGTCGCCGGTCAGCGCCCAGTCCGCACAGTCGCCCATCAGCGCCCAGTCAGCTCAGTCGCCCATCAGCGCCCAGTCGGCACAGTCACCGATCAGTGCCCAGTCCCCGGCATCGCCGGACTCCCCCGCGTCCCCCGACTCGCCTGACTCCCCCGCGTCCCCCGACTCGCCTGACTCCCCCGCGTCCCCGGCATCGCCGGACTCCCCCGCGTCCCCCGACTCGCCGGACTCCCCCGCGTCCCCCGACTCGCCGGACTCGCCGGCGTCCCCCGACTCGGTCGACTCCCCGGACAGCGACGACGCCTGACCGGCAGGCCTCAGGGCGCAGCCACTGCCTCGAAGGCCTCGATGAGCACCTGCTCGTCGGGGCCTTCGAGCCGCTGCGGAGACCCCACAGCGGACAGCACAATGAAGCGCAGGGTCGCGCCCCGCGCCTTCTTGTCCCGCCCCATCGCCCGGCGCAGCGGCTCCCAGCCGCTGCCCGCATAACTGGTGGGCAGTCCCACCGCGGACAGCACGGTCCGGTGCCGATCCAGCACGTCCTGGCCCAGAACACCGGACCGCACCGCCAACTCAGCGGCAAAGATCATGCCCACGGCGACGGCGTCACCGTGGCGCCAGCGATAGTCCTCGACCTGCTCGATCGCATGGGCGAAGGTGTGGCCGTAGTTGAGGATCTCGCGGATGCCAGCCTCGGTCAGATCGTTCTCGACCACATCGGCCTTGACCTGCACGGCCCGGGCGATCAACTCACTGACCACCGGGGCGCTCGCCTCGCACGCGGCAGCCGGGTCGGCCTCGACCAGCTTCAGGATCGCGGGGTCAGCGATGAAGCCGCACTTGATGACCTCAGCGAGACCGGACACAAAGTCAGCCCGAGCCATCGAGCCCATCCACGTCGGATCACACAGCACCGCTCGCGGCTCGTGGAAGGCACCGACCAGGTTCTTGCCCTCAGCCGTGTTGATGCCGGTCTTGCCGCCAACGGCCGCATCGACGACACCGAGCAGCGAGGTCGGCAACTGCACGACGTCAACCCCTCGCAGCCAGCTCGCCGCGACAAAACCGGCCAGGTCCGTGGCCGCCCCTCCCCCGACGCCAACCACCAGGTCGTTGCGGGTGAACCCTGCCTGCCCGAGCGCACCCCAGGCACCGGCCAGCACCCTGACGTCCTTGGCGGCCTCCGCGTCCGGGACCTCGTGCACGTGCGGCTCGCCACCGGCGGCTCGCACAGCCTCCACCACCTCGGCCACCAGGTCGGTGCGCCCGCGCTGGTGGATCACCATGACCCGTCGCCCCTCGCTCACGTGCTCGGCCAGTCGGGTCAGCGCACCGACCCCGATGTGGACGCCATAGCGTCCACCGACCGAGATGCTGCGTATGCCGAGGCTCGCCGCATCCTGCCCGTCACCATCATCCTGGGCACCATGATTCTGGGCACCATCCTGCGTGGAACCGGTCACGACGGGTCCAGCTCGGCGAGGACATCGTCAACAACCTCTGCCGGGGTCCGCCCTGCGGTGTCGACGCGGTGCGAGCCCACGGCCTCGTAGACGGGCCGACGCGCCTTCATCATCCGGGTCCAGGACGCGCGGGGGTTGACCGCCAACAGTGGTCGCGAGCCATCAAACCCGACCCGCTTCGAGGCGTCGGCAATGCTTACATCGAGGAAGACCACGCGGTGTCCGGACAGGGCGGCCTGCACGTCCGCGTCGAGCACGGCTCCTCCGCCGAGTGCCAGCACGCCACCGCCCTCCTGGAGTGCCGCGAGCACGGTCTCCCGCTCGATCACCCGGAAGGCAGCCTCCCCGTCATCGACAAAGATGTCGGAGATCGAGCGCCCCTGGGCCTGCACGATGAGGTCGTCGGTGTCCCGGAACCCGGTGCCCAGTCGGTCGGCGAGCAGCGCCCCGACCGTCGATTTGCCGGCCCCAGGGGGCCCGATAAGCACCGCGTGGGGCGCCTGTGTGCTCACGAGTCGCTCTCCTGGGCGTGGCTCTCCTGCGCATCGCCCTCCTGGGCGTGGCTCTCCTGGGCCTGGAGGTCATCCACCACGGAGGCCTGGCCACCCATCAGGCGGGGAATCGCGGCGAGGTAGGACTCGACGTTGCGGCGCACCTCGGCCACTGAGTCACCGCCGAACTTCTCCAGCACGGCGTCCGCGAGCACGAGGGCGACCATCGCCTCGGCCACCACCCCGGCTGCCGGGACGGCACACACATCGGAGCGCTGGTGGATCGCCGTGGCCGACTCACCGGTCGCGACGTCGATCGTCTGCAGGGCACGTGGCACGGTGCTGATCGGCTTCATCGCCGCCCGCACGCGCAGCACCTCACCGGTGCTCATGCCGCCCTCAGTGCCACCGGAGCGCAGGGTCTGGCGCTGGATGGCACCGCTGTCGTCTCGCACGATCTCGTCGTGGGCCTGGCTGCCGCGTCGGGCCGCCGTGCGGAAACCCTCTCCGAGCTCGACACCCTTGATCGCCTGGATGCCCATCAGGGCGCCCGCCAGACGGGAGTCGAGCCTGCGGTCCCAGTGCGTGTAGGAACCCAGGCCCGGCGGCACGCCCCAGGCGAGCACCTCCACGACGCCACCCAGGGTGTCACCGTCCTTCTTGGCGGCGTCGATCTCGGCGACCATGGCGGCCGACAGATCGCCGTCGAGGGTCCGCACCGGATCGGCGTCGATGGCCACGACGTCGTCGGGGCGGGGCAGGCTGGCCGACGCAGGGGCGTCGATGTCACCGGCCACCTGGGGCACCGATCCGATGGCAACGGTGTGGCTCACCAACCGGATCCCGGCAGCCTGCTCCAGGAAGGCCGCCGCAACGGCGCCGAGGGCCACGCGGGCGGCCGTCTCACGGGCGCTGGCCCGCTCGAGCACCGGGCGTGCCTCGTCGAAGCCATACTTCTGCATCCCCACCAGGTCGGCGTGGCCCGGGCGCGGCCGGGTGAGGGCCTTGTTGCGGGCGATCTCCTGCGGTGCCCCGACGTCGCTGGCACGCTCGAGGTCGCTGCGATCCACCGGCTCGGGGTTCATCACCGCCGTCCACTTGCCCCACTCGGAGTTGGCGATCTGCAGGGCGATCGGGCTGCCGAGCGTCAGCCCGTGGCGCATTCCGCCCTGGAAGGACAACTGATCAGCCTCGAACGACATCCGGGCACCACGGCCATATCCGAGCCGGCGGCGCGCCAGGGCGCCCTCGACGGCCGATCGTTCGACCCGCACACCGGCGGGGAGTCCCTCGAGCAGAGCGGTGAGCGCGGGACCATGCGACTCACCGGCGGTCAACCAGCGCAGCATGGCTCGCATCTTGTCACGCGTCAGAACAACGCAGTCAACGCACCCGGGCCAACGAGCACCCCGATGAGGGCGCCCACCATCATCGGTGGGCCATAGGCCAGCTCACCCGAGCGCCCCACCTTGCGCGTCACCAGGAGGTAGACGGCATAGAGCCCGCCAACCAGGAACCCGGCGTACATGCCCACCAGGACCGTCTGCCAGCCAAACCAGCCCAGCCCCATGCCCAGCAGCGCGGCCAGCTTGACGTCTCCGAGCCCCACAGCCAGCGAGCCCCGTGCGAGCGAGAGCAGCGCGAGCGCGAGATAGGCAGCGCCGCAGGTCAATCCGGCCAGCACCACACGGGCGATCGCGCCCCACTCGGAGGCCACCACACCGGCGATGGCGAGCCCAAGCAGCAGCGTCCCCATGGACGGCCACATCAACCGGTCGGGCAGTCGGTGGACGTCAAAGTCCATGGCGGCCAGGCAGATACACGACAACGCGATGACCATGGCGGTCACCATGACAATCGTCCGCACCACCCACGCATGATCGGAGTCAGCGCCCGGGTCGGCGCCACCAGGCAGGGCCGCGTCGGTGAGCAGGATCCGCCAGGCCAGGACCCCCCAGGACACAGCGAGCGCCGGCACCACCCACCACCGGGAGCCCGGGATCGGCAGGTCCTCCTCGTCGGGCTTGCGATAGGTGACCCAGCGCAGCCAGCGCGCCACGGGCACCCCGACGACGACGCCGGCCGCCACCACCAGCCAGGGAATGATCTCGGCGCTCACCGCGCCCGCCCCATCACGGCCGCGCGTCCACGGCGGCGGCCAGGGCCGCAGCCATCGCGACGACCGGTGCGTCGTGGCCGGTCATCAGCTCGACCTGCCGCACGCCCTGGTGCAACAGCATCGCGTCACCCCGACCCACCGAGACCCCCTGTGCGTTCCATTCCGTGGCCCACGGCGTGGGCCACCCTGCATACACCACATCAAACACCACGGCGCCGACCGGCAGCGACCAGCCGTCCACAGGCGGGGTCCCACCCGCCGGGACCGTGTTCACCACGACGCCGGGCGTGCCCCACGAGGCCGGCCCCTCGGCATACGGGCTGGTCGTGACCCGCAGTCCCAGCTCGTCGGCGAGCTCAAGGGCCCCTGGCCGGACCTGATCACGCACGATCAGCGTCACCTCACTCACCCCGAACCTGCTCAGGGTGAGCAACGCCGACCGGGCCGTCGCTCCGGAGCCGATCACGGCGGCCGTGGACGCGGTCTCCAGACCCTGGGCGCGCAGCGCCTGCTCCAGCCCGTGCACGTCCGTGTTCTCGCCGTGCCAGCCGTCGTCGCGGCGCAGCAGGGTGTTGGCCCCACCGACCAGGCGTGCCTCAGGCCCGACGTGGGTGGCCAGGGCCAGGGCCTCCTCCTTCAGTGGCATCGTGACGGCCAACCCGACCCAGTCACCCGGCAACCCCTCGACGTATGCCGCGAGGTCACCTGCCTCGACCTGGTCCCGGTGGAAGGACCACCCCTCCAGACCGAGGGCGTCATAGGCAGCCCGGTGCAGGACCGGTGACATCGAGTGGGTGATCGGCGAGCCGACGACCCCAGCACGCCAGGTCATCGATCAGCAGCGGTCCGGGTTGTCTTCACACCACTGCAGGAACTCCGCCTCATATTCCTGGTGCTCCTCATAGCTGTTCGTGAAGACGGTCTCACCGGTGTCCGGGTTGACCGTGACGAAATACTCCCAGTCGCCCTCCGCCGGGTTCATGGCCGCCTCGATCGCCGCGGCGCCGGGGCTGTTGATCGGCCCGGGGGGCAGCCCCTGGTGCAGATAGGTGTTGTAGGGACTCTCGTCCTCGCGCTGCTCCTTGGTGGTGCCGGCCAGGCCGCGCTGCTGGTGGATGAAGTGGATCGTGGAGTCCATCTGCAGCTTGCCGTCGGTCTCGGACCCCTCCTTGAGGCGGTTCTCGACGACCCGGGCGATCTTGGGGAGGTCCTCGGCAAACAGCCCCTCGCCCTGCACGATGCTGGCCTTGATGATGATGTCGTGCATCGCGTCGGGCTCGAGGCCAAGGTCGGCGTAGCGCTGGGCCCCCAGGTCGAGCATCGCCTGAAGCTGCTCCTCGGGCGTCGAGTCCTGGCCGAACTCATAGGTGTCGGGCCACAGATAGCCCTCGAGCTCGCCGTTGGCCGCCTCGGGCAGATTGAGCGACGCGGGATCGATGGCCTCATAGTCCGCGACGTCGTTGCCCGTCGCGTCGGCGAGCAGGGCGAAGACCTCCGCCGTCCACAGACCCTCTCGGATCGTGACCCCGGCCACCTGGCGGGCCTCGGGGTCGACCAGGCGTTCCAGGGCTGCTGCCGAGCTCATCTCGTTGGACATCAGATAGGTGCCCGGTTGGATGCCGGTGGCGCGCGGGTCGGCGGCAGCGGTGTTGGCGAAGCCCTCGGCCGAGGCCACCACGCCCGCGTCGAAGAGGATCTGGCCGATCTGGCCGCCGCCGGCGCCCTGCGGGATCTCGACGGTGACCTCGCCGCTGCCCTCACCCTCGAAGTCCTCGGGGGCGGAGCTGCCGAACGACAGGTCCGGGATCATGCCGCGGACCGCGTTGAACCCGATGATGCCGCCGACGATGACCACGGCTGCGGCCACGACGATGGCGCCGATCCGCAGCAGCGGGTTGTGGTGCTTCTCCGGACGACGCGGACGGAAGTCGTCGTGTCCCTCCGGGGGGCCCTGGAGCACGTCGTGTGCCAGAGACTCGTCGTGCTCCTCGGGGAAGAGTTCATCGTGGTGGGTCTCACCGTGGTGGGTCTCGTCATGGTGGGTCTCACCGAGGAGGTCCTCGGCGTGCACCTCGCCCGGAGTCTGGTCCTCAGCCCAATCGTCCGCCGGGGGTCGGCTCATGGTTGGGTTCCTTCGCTCGTCGTCGAGGTCCGCTTCGCCCGTGGCTTGCGGCCCGCGATGCTCTCACCGGGGGGGCGACCGGTGCTTCGTTCCGTGTCCAGTGCAGCCTGCAGTATGACGACTGCCGCCGCCTGGTCGACACGCGCACGGTGTCGCCGGCCGGGCACCCCGCTGGCGTGCAGGGACCGGTGTGCGTCCACCGTGGACAGCCGCTCGTCAACCAGTCGCACCGGGATCCCGCCGAGACGGCGGTGCAACGCAGAAGCGTAGCCCCGGATCGCCCGAGCGGCCACACCTTCACCCCCGGAGAGGGTGCGGGGCAGGCCCACGATCACCTCGATGGCCGACCGATCACGGGCCTGGGAGGCGATCTCAGCGAGATCGCTCAGCGTGTCGGTGTCACGCCGCAGCGTGGCCACCGGGGTCGCCAGGATCCCTGCCGGGTCACTGGCGGCCAGGCCGACGCGGGCGTCACCGACGTCGACCCCCAGTCGCACACCTGGACGTATGCCGTGGCGTGTGTCCGCGGGCTCGTCACCGGGGTGCGTGGCCCGGGAGGGCGACGCACCCGGTGGGGGCCCGGGGGGCTGCGGCTGCGCGTCAGGCGCTGCCAAGGGCCTGCTCGATCTGGGTGAGGGCCTCGCCGATCTTCGAGGCGTCCTGTCCCCCACCCTGGGCAAGGTCGTCCTTGCCGCCACCGCCGCCGCCAAGGGTCTGGGCAGCGACCTTGACCAGCTGCCCTGCCTTGACTCCCCGATCGCGCGCACCCTGGTTGGTCGCGACGACGACCACCGGGCGATCCTTCACCGCAGACGCCGCGGCGACCACCGTGGCACGCTCGTCCCCGAGGCGGGCGCGCAGGTCGGTGACCAGTCGGCGCAGGTCATCACCGGACACGCCAGCGCCGGCGTCGTGCCCGAGCCAGGTGACGCCGTTGACGTCCTTGGCCGAGGCGACCAGGCTCGCGGCGTCGGACATGACGGCCGCCTGACGCATGGTCGTGATCTCCTTCTCGGCCTCCTTCAGGCGGGCCAGCAGTTGGCCGATCCGGTCGGTGAGGTGCTCGGGGCGCGCGCCGACCAGCCCGGAGATCTCGCTGACCAGGGCACGCTCGCGGCCCAGGAACTGCAGGGCGTCCAGGCCCACCAGGGCCTCGATGCGGCGCGACCCGGAGCCGACTGACGACTCACCCGTGAGGGTGAGCGCACCGATCTGGCTCGAGTGCCGCACGTGCGTGCCACCGCAGAGCTCGCGCGACCAGGGGCCACCGATCTCCACGACGCGAACCTGCTCGTCATAGGTCTCGCCGAACAGTGCCAGCGCACCGGCCTCGCGGGCCTCCGGCAGCGTCATATAGGCCGCGGCGACCGGCAGGTCCTGGCGCAGCGCGAGGTTGGCGACCTCCTCGATCTCCGACCTGGTCTCCGGTGACAGCGCGGAGTTCCAGGCAAAGTCGAGGCGCAGATAGCCGGGCTTGTTGTAGGAACCGCTCTGCAGCGCCGTCGGGCCGAGCACCTGACGCAGGGCCGCGTGCACCACGTGGGTGCCGGAGTGCGCCTGACAGGCCTGGACGCGCCACTCGGGGTCGACCTGGGCATTGACGGCGGTGCCCACGGTGAACTCCCCGGACTCCACCTCGACGGTGTGCGCGATCAGGCCCTTGACGGGCCGCTGCACGTCGCGGACGCGCAGGATCGCTCCCGACGCGGTCTCGATGACACCCTCGTCGGCGATCTGCCCGCCGGACTCGGCATAGAACGGGGTGCGGTCCAGCACGACCATGCCGCGCTGGCCCTGGCTCAGGGCCGGCACCGTGGCGCCGTCGACCACCAGACCTCGCACGGAGGCCTCGGCGCTCAGCGTCTCGTAGGCGAGGAAGTCGGTGGGGCCCTGGTCGCGCAGCTCGCGCCACACCTCGGTGGAGGCGTGCCCGGACTTCTTGGCCCGGGCGTCGGCCTTGGCCCGCTCGCGCTGCTCGGTCATCAGGCGGGTGAAGCCGTCGCGGTCGACCTCCAGCCCCTGCTCGGCGGCCATCTCCAGGGTCAGGTCGATCGGGAAGCCATAGGTGTCGTGCAGGGCAAACGCCTGGTCACCGGCGAGCTTGCTCTCGCCGTTGTCCTTGGCGCGCTTGACCGCCTGGTCAAGGATGGTGGTGCCCGAGGCGAGCGTGCGTCGGAAAGCCTCCTCCTCGGCATACGCAATCTGACTGATCCGGCCGAAGTCGGCCTCCAACTCCGGATAGGACGCCTTCATCACGTCCTTGCTGACCGGCAGCAGGGCCGGCAGCGTCGGGTCCTGGACACCGAGCAGCCGCATCGAGCGCACGGCACGGCGCAGCAGGCGGCGCAGGACATAGCCGCGGCCCTCGTTGCCCGGGGTGACCCCGTCGGACATCAGCATCAGGCCGGACCGCACGTGGTCGGCGACGACCCGGAACTGGACGTCGGTGCGCTCGTCGTTGCCGTAGGTCAGACCGGACATCTCCTCGGCACGCTCGATGACGGGATAGACCTCGTCGATCTCGTAGAGGTTGTCCACGCCCTGCAGCAGGTAGGCGACGCGCTCCAGGCCCATGCCCGTGTCAATGTTCTTGGACGGCAGCTCACCGGCCACGTCGAAGTCGACCTTGGAGCGGACCTCGGAGAGAACCTCCTGCATGAAGACCAGGTTCCAGATCTCCAGGAAGCGCTCCTCGTCGACCTCCGGACCACCGTCCGGGCCGAACTCCGCGCCGCGGTCGACGTAGATCTCGCTGCACGGCCCGCCGGGACCGGGAACGCCCATGTGCCAGTAGTTGTCCTCCAGGCCGCGGCGCTGGATCCGCTCGTCGGGCAGGCCGGCGATCTCGCGCCAGAGGGAGGCAGCCTCCTCGTCGCCGTCAGGCAGGTGCGGGAGCAACCCCGGTCCGAGCACGGTGACCCAGATCTTGTCCGGGTCGAAGCCCAGTCCGCCCTCCTGCTGGGAGCCGGTGATCAGCTTCCAGGCGTTGGTGATGGCCCCCTCCTTGAAGTAGTCACCGAAGGAGAAGTTGCCGTTCATCTGGAAGAACGTGCCGTGGCGGGTGGTCTTGCCAACCTCCTCGATGTCGAGGGTGCGCACGCACTTCTGCACCGACGTGGCGCGTGTCCACGGCGGGGTCTGCTGCCCGAGGAAATAGGGCTTGAACGGGACCATGCCGGCGTTGACGAACAACAGGTTCGGGTCGTCGTAGACCAGCGGGGCGCTGGGCACGACTGTGTGACCGCTGCCTTCAAAGAAGGACAGCCAACGTCGTCGGATCTCGGCGGTTTCCATGGGCTCCTCGTCGTTCGGGGTGACGCTGCACTCTATCTGCCGGGGCGGGTTCCCCGGATGATGGCACGCAGCTCGCGCCAGCGTGGGCCCAGCCGCTCTTCCCAGCCACGGTCGCTCGGGCGGTAGTACTCCGCCTCGACCAGGTCGTCCGGCAGGTATTGCTGTGGCCCGACAGCGTTGGGCTCGTCGTGGCTGTAGCGATAGCCCACGCCGTGGCCAAGTTGCGCCGCTCCGGAATAGCTGCTGCCGCGCAGGTGCGCTGGCACCGCGCCCCCGTGGCCGGCGCGGACGTCCGCGATGGCCGCGTTGATGCCGTTGTAGGCCGCGTTGGACTTCGGGGCCAGCGCGTTGTGCACCACGGCCTGGGCCAGGATGATCCGCGCCTCAGGCATGCCGATCTGAGCGACAGCGTGCAGGGCCGCGACCGCAGTCTGCAGGGCGGTCGGGTCGCCCATCCCGACATCCTCACTGGCAGAGATCACGATGCGCCGCGCGATGAAGCGCGGGTCCTCCCCCGCCTCGAGCTGCCGCGCCAGATAGTGCAGTGCCGCGTCCACGTCGCTGCCCCGCATCGACTTGATGAAGGCGCTGGCCACGTCATAGTGCTGGTCGCCGGTCTTGTCGTAGCGCACTGCCGCCTGATCGACGGCCTGCTCGGCAACCGCCAGGGTGATCGCGACGGTGTCCCCCTCCCGCCCGGCAGGGACGCTGTCCAGGGCAACCCCCGCGGCTGCCTCGAGGGTCGTCAGGGCCCGTCGTGCGTCTCCCCCGGCGATCCGGATCACGTGCTCGCGTGCCGCTGGGTCGAGCTCGAACCCACCGTCGAGGCCGCGCTCGTCCTGCAGTGCCTGGTCGATCACGTCACCGACCTGCGCATCGTCCAGCGAGGTGAGGCGGATCAGCATGGACCGGGACAACAGCGGTGCGATGACGCTGAACGACGGGTTCTCGGTGGTGGCGGCGACGAGGATGACCAGGCGGTTCTCCACGCCGGGCAGCAGCGCGTCCTGCTGGGCCTTGCTGAACCGGTGGATCTCGTCGAGGAAGAGGACGGTCTGTCTGCCGTGCAGCGATCGCTCCTGAGTCGCTCGCTCCATCACGGCGCGGACGTCCTTGACGCCAGCGGTGACCGCGGAGAGCTCGACGAAGGTGCGTCCGGCGGCCTGGGCCACCAGGTGGGCCAGGGTGGTCTTGCCGGTCCCCGGAGGCCCCCACAAGATGGCGGACAGCGGTCCGGCAGCACCGGCGTGCCCCTCGATCAGACGCCGCAGTGGGCTCCCTGCCCGGAGCACGTCGGCCTGGCCACGGACCTCCTCGATGGTGCTCGGGCGCATCCGGACCGCCAGGGGCGGTTGCAGGTCTGGGTGATCGACGGGAGTCGCGCTGAAGAGGTCCTGATCCGCCATGGGCCCAGCGTATGCGGACGTGCCGACGGAACATCACCGACAGAGCATCACCCGCTGGCAGCTTCACCCACTGGCACCTTGACCCACGGTGCCCGATTAGCATGCCGTGGTGGCCTCGGACACCCTGCTGCGCAACATCACCTCGCACCCTGACCTTCTTGAGCTCTGTGGCGGCGACCCGTTCGTCCGCTGGGGCATCCCTGACCCGTTCACCGGAGCTGTCCTGGCTGGCCCCGGAGCAGTCGCCGTCGAGCGCTTCGGGCGGCGCGGGCGCGGATTGTGGGTGTTCCCGCACTCAGGTGGGCACAGCGTCGCGATCCGCGACCTGCTCGAGGCCCTGGGTGGCCCCGTCGCAGAGCGCGGGATCACCGGCATCTCCGTGCCCCAGGAGTATGCGGATCAGTTGGCTGCGACCTTCGAGCTCGGCTCAGGGGGTGAGTGGGACTGGATGTGGACCGACCAGGCTCCGCCGCCCGTGCTGTTCGAGGATCGCCTCATCACCCTCGATGACACCCGCGACGCGGCAGAGCTAGAGGCCCTCTCTGCGGTTCACAGCCCCACCGGGGAGGGTGACCCTGGCACGGGTCGGACCGACCTGTGGTTGGGCATCCGCACTCCGGAGGGCCAGCTCGTGGCGGCGGGAGCGATGCAGTCCCTGGAGTCCGGGGCGCCGCACCTGGCCGGGATCGTCACTCACACGGACCACCGTGGTCTGGGCCTGGCCCGCGCGGTCACGGCTGGGCTGACCCGCCACGCGGTCGACGAGCACGGCGTGTGCACGCTGGGGATGTACTCAGCCAACCCACCTGCCCGGGCGATCTATTACGGACTGGGTTACCAGACGGCATACGCCTGGCACTCCCGCAGACTCGCCACCGACTGAGGCTCCGCACCCTCAGCCCGCCGACGCCTGCACCTCAGCAGACCCACACCCGCGCCCTCAGCCCGCCGACGCCTGCACCCTCAGCGCACGCCGGAGGTGGTCGGTCTGCTCGATGACGATGCGCCGCAGGGCCTTTGGAGCCTCCGGGTGCTGCTCCAACCAGGTCTGCGCAGCGAGCAGCGATGGAGCCTCGTCGGGCTGGTTTCCTGCGACCAGGTCCCCGCGCGGGAACAAGCCGGTCACCAGAATGCTGGCCATCACCATCGAGCGCTGCTGCCACCAGTTCGAGATCGAGGCGTAGTAGTCGTCGGCATACGACTGCGTCGCGGGCCCGCCCGACGGCTCGGTAAACCCAGCCACCAGGGCGCGCAGGTGATCGTTGGTCAGAGACTCATCCGCGACCATCGCCTCCCAGGCCGCAGCCTTCGCCGACGCAGAGGGGCGGGCTGCCGTTGCTCGCAGGTGCGCGGTTCGTCCAGTCATCGTGTCGTCCGCTGCCAGCTCGGCGGCCAGCGCGTCGTCCGAGACCGCGTCCTGGGCGGCCAACGCGGCGACCGCGCCCCATCGCAGGTCCTGATCGACCACCAGTCCATCGGGCACCGAGGTTCCGTCGAGGAGTCCGCCCACCACCTCGACACCCTCTGCGGTGGAGGCGGTCGCCCGCACCAGGGCACGGGCCAGGACGGCCTGCCGGTCCGAGTCCGCCTCTGCTGCCCACAGCGCGTCGCGCAACATGGCCACCTGCTCGCCTCGCCAGTCCGAGCGACGGGCAACGGGGGCAAAGGACTCGATGGCCGAGTGCAGATTGGTCAGGCCCGAGGCGAGGAGTGCCGCATCAGCCTCATCGGGCAGTTGCTGCAGGGCACCGCGCACATAGCGGTCGACGGGAAGCTCGCTGTCGCGCACAGAGTTCCAGAGCGAGGACCACACCACGCCGCGGCTGAGCGGCGACTCGATCGAGCTGACGTGAGCCAGCGCAGTCTCGGTTGAGACGGGATCGAGGCGGACGGTGGCATAGGTCAGGTCGTCGTCGTTGATCAGCACCAGGTCGGCGTGCTCGCCCGCCGCTTGGGGCACCTGGGTCTGCTGACCGGTGACATCGATCTCGTGGGCTGCCACCCGGGACAGGCGGTCCCCTTCCAACGCATAGCAACCCACCACCAGGCGATGAGGTCGGTCGATGAAGGCCCCAGCAGCCGGACCCTCTCCACGTGCGTCGCTAGCCAGTGGGTCGCTTGCCCTCTGACGGATGAGCAAGCTGGTCAGCGTGCCGTCCTCAGCCCGTTCCACCACCGGGGTCAGTTCCGAAATGCCGGCGGTCTCGAGCCACACCCGGGACCACGACGTCAGGTCGCGGCCGGAGGCCGCCTCCAGGCACTCCATCAGGTCGCTGACCTCGGTGTTGCCGAACGCGTGGCGACCGAAGTAGTCACGGGACCCGGCAAAGAAAGCCGACCGGCCGACATACGCCATCAGTTGCTTGAGGGTTGCCGCACCCTTGGCATAGGTGATGCCGTCGAAGTTCTGCCGGGCCGCCTCCATGTCATCGATCACCGCGACGATCGGGTGAGTCGTGGGCAGCTGGTCCTGTCGATAGGCAAATTGCTTGCGGTCCATGGCAAACCGCGTCCACGTGTCGGTGTACTCAGTGGCCTCCGCGGTCACGTGATAGCCCATCAGATCGGCGAAACTCTCTTTGAGCCACAGGCCGTCCCACCAACGCATCGTCACCAGATCCCCGAACCACATGTGGGCCATTTCGTGCATGAGCGTGTTGGCCAGTCCCTGACGCTGTGCCCGGGTGGTTCTGCCGCGGTGCAGGTATTGCTCGGTGAAGGTCACCAGGCCCGGATTCTCCATCGCGCCAATGTTGTACTCCGGCACGAAGATCTGGTCGTACTTGCCCCACGGGTAGGGATAGTTGAAGTGCTCGTCGAAGAAGTCCAGGCCTTGCCGGGTCAGCCGGAGGACCTCGTCGGCGTCCAAATAGTCCACCATCGAGGCACGGCAGAGAACACCCAGTGCGATCTCCTGCGAGGTGCCGTCAGCACGCTCGGTCGACCAGGTCCCGTCCACGCGGTGATAAGGCCCGGCAGCCACTGCCGTGATGTAGCTGGACAACGGTGGGGTGGGCGCGAAAGTCACTGTCGCAGCGTCCCTTTCCTGCGTGCGCTCGACCTCAGGCTGCCCGGACAGGATCACCCATTCTGCCGGGGCAGTCACGACGAAAGTGACCTCGGCCTTGAGGTCCGGTTGCTCGAAGACTGGATAGAGCCGGCGGGCATCGGTGGGCTCAAAGTGGGTGTAGAGGTAGGTGTTCCCGTCCTGCGGGTCGGTGAACCGGTGCAGTCCCTCGCCACTGCGGCTGTAGACGCAGTCCGCCTCGATGCGGACCTCGTTGTCCCGTGCCAGGCCGGTCAGCGGGACACGCGCACCGTCATAGGAGAGGTCGACCGGGGCGCCGTTCAGGGTCACCTTGACAACCTGGTCGGCGATCAGGTCCACCCAGGTCTCCTCGCCGGTGGCTGTGAAGGCGATGGTGCTGACCACCCGGAAGGTCCGCGCTGTCGGGTCGGTGGCTGATCTGAGGTCGAGCTCAACTCGCTGCTCCCCCACAGCAATTGTCCTGGCGCGCTCGGCGCATTCGGCGTGGGTCAGGTTCGTCGTGGCAGTCACGATGGCCCAGTCAAACAGAACGCACCGCTTGACGACACCCCCTGGCGTCTCCGCATGTCTGAGTTGCCCCGTTGGGTGGACATCCTGACTGTCAAGTTTGCATGGCCGGAGAGAGGCTGGCGTCACCCCGCACGAGGGCCCTTGCCGTTCCTGAAGCTGTCCGTTCCTCGGCCTTCCCATGTATGTTTCCGCAGGTCAAGACGATCTGCTGGGAGTGTCAGACGTCATCCCTAATGTTGTAGGTAGCTGATCAGGACGCAGTGAGTTTCCTGGCCAGGACGGGTTCGCGATGGAGCGGAAGGAGGGGTGATGGACACCAAGGTCGTGCAGCGGAGGATCCGGGAGAGCCTGCGCCGTCCTCCGGTCGTGCGGGCCCGTTCGTCGCGTCCTGCCGGGCGCAAGGACCCGTCAACCTCCCCCGAGCTCACGGACGCCACGGAAACTCCGGAGTCTGTGGAGTTCACGGACGCAGCGGACTCTCCGGAGTTCACGGACACTGCGGACTCTCCGGAGTTCACGGACACTGCGGACTCTCCGGAGTTCACGGACGCTGCCGGGGTCCCTACTGAGTTGTGGGTGACCTCCTTTGCCGACCTGATCGCACCGCCGGCCAAACCCACCTCCGAGGCCCCACCAGAACAGGGGCACCCCGATCAGGAACCAACCGATCTCGACACGCCCGCACGTCTGCGCTCCGTCCTGAACGACTTCGGGCTGGACGAGTCGATGGTCGAGTCCCTGACTGGCCTGGTCGAATCCTGCGCGACCGTGGCCACCGTTGACGAGCAACCCTCCGTCGTCGCCCGGGGGCAGGCGCTGTTGTCCAGCATGGAGTCGTCGAACGCGACCGCTGGGCGGTTGGATGCGGTCCTGCTCTCCGCGACCAGGGAGCTGACCGCCGTGCAGGGCCAGATGCTGCTCCTGGACAAGGGTGGCACCACCCCGGACGACCTCACCCCAACGCAGTGGGAGAAGTGGCGGGCCCAGGCCAAGCGGGCGACACGCAAGGAAGTGGAAGCCCTGATGGGGTGGTGTCCCGGGGAGGTCTCTGACCTGGTCGCGGTCGCGAACCTTCCCGCCTCGGTCACTGCCCCGGTGGCCCACTCTCTGAAGTCGGGCGAGTCGACGTGGCGGCTGGTGCGCCGCTACTTCCGGGCCTGCTCCACGTTCAGCACCGAGGACTCGGCTGCGGTGGCCAACGGGCTGTTCGGCGACGACCCGGCAGCGTCGGTGTCTGAGCGGCTCGACTCTGCCGGTGAGTTCCTCGGTGGGCCGTGGCGCCACCGCGAGTTCTACCGTGCGCTGGACCGTGAAGTGCACAAGATCAAAGGTCGCGACCCGCAGTCCACGAAGAAGACTCGTGAGGATAACCTCGCCGCCAACGACACGAGGGTGTTGGTCGAGGACAACGGCACCGCGCAGGTCATGATCGGGTGCACCGCCACCCAGGGCGCCGCGGTCGCTGACCGCATCGACAAAGCGGCCCGGGCTGCCCGCAAGGCCGGCGACCCACGCACCCTGTGCCAACTCCGTGCCGCGGCCGGCATCGCCCTGCTGCTGCACGGCACCGCCGACCTGACCGGACTACCCGACGACCCAGCCCTCGTCACGGTCGAGCAGTCCGAGCAGCTCACCAAAATCCTCCACGGCCTCCCAGCCGCGCAACTCAACGTCATCGTCCCGCTCAACGCCCTGATCGGCACCACCCCAGGCGGCATGACCCCCACAGGGTCTAGCCCCGGCACGAGTGTCGATGCCGAGGGGAACCCGATCCCCGCCGCCTTCGCTACCGCTGGTGCTACCCCTGGCCAGTCTGGCAGCCGACCCTCCGGCTCCGGTGGCGTCAGCTCCTGCACCTGTGAGTGCACCTGCGGCGCAGAGACCGCCTCAGATCAAGCGCCCGGAGACGCTTCGAGGGGACAAGACCGCCCTGACTCAGGCCCGCCAGGACCAGACTGCCCACCCCAGCAGGCAGCATCAGGAACCCAGCCACCAACTCCCGGTGAACCGGATGGTGAGGTCGGTGTCGGCGAAGTGATCGGCAAGCACAGTGTGTTCCTGTCCCCCGATGAGGTCCGCACCCTCGCGCTCACCCCTGGGTCGACGATGTACCGGCTACTGACCGACCCCGCCACCGGCGTCCTGGTGGAACGCTCGATCAAGGCCTACCCCTTCGATGCGGGCATGCGCGCGCACATCATCGCCGCGGATGTTTTCTGTCGCATGCCTGGCTGTCTGAAGCCGGCGTCGGTGGCGCAGATTGATCACGTCCAGGAACACGGCACCCCCGGCGGGCACACGTGTATCGCCAACGGACAACCACTGGACACCCCGGACCATGATCTGAAGACCAAGAAACTCTGGGACGCGGTGATCCACGCCAACAGGGACGTCACCTGGACTACCCTGCTCGGGCGGATCTACACCACCAAGGCCCATGACTACAACCAGTACACCAAGCTATTGACTGCAGCCACCACACAGGTCCACGAAGCCATAGCGTCAGGGGATGATCCTGCTGCGGCTGTCGATGCAGCGGTGTATCAGGCGTTGTCCTACCGTCCAGCCGGGGCCAAGCTCGAAGCCGAGGATGACGACGACTTCAGCGAACTCTTCACCGGCTGGGACTCCGTCACCCTGACCCACACCCCCGAGAGCGGACGCCGGACCTACCACCCCGCCCCGGACGCCATGCGCGCCGAGGCACAACGCCACCACGACACCGACGACCGAGTCACCCACGACCAGCAGGACACCGAGGACGACCAGACCACCAGGGCCGACCAGCAGGACACCGGGCACGACGAGAGTGCTGGCGCGACTGGCCAGACCCACCGAGGCCAAGACGACCAGACTCCGGGCCACAGCACCGGGTCCGAGCAGCCCGACGACGGACCCACCACACCCTGGACCCACGACCCCGACGAACCACCACCCTTCTAGGCGGTGGGATCGATCTGATGTCGGGTCGAGTTGGCGCCCTAGCCGAGGTTGCGGCGCACGGATCGACGCTTCAGCATCCAGCCCACGGCCACCCCGATCAGCGCCACCAGCGTGAGCGCCAACCACAGTGGTGCGGTGAAGGTCATCCAGAGCAACCGCAGGTGGAGGTCATCGGTGTTCTGGGCGATAAAGGTAATGGCCAGCAGTGCCAGGACGATCGTGATCCAGTGAGCCTTGAGCAGGGTGACGACCGGGCTCTGTTCTTGCGCCCGCTCGGACCGACGCTGTTCGGACATCGATGACTCCCCTCCTGAGGACACGGAACGATCTGAGCCGCGCCCTGAGGTCTCATCGTGTCACCAGATCAGCGGAGATGGCGACTCGACCCGATTGTCGACATGGCCTTGCCAGGGTGCTCCCCAGGCCGTCGACGAGCGCTTAGTTGTGACGAGCGCTCAGTTGTGGTGCATGGCCCTGCGGGACAGGCGGTTGCCAAGTGCTTGAGCCAGTTGCACCAAGATGATGATGACGATGACCGTGACCCAGACGACGCCGAAGTTCCAGCGCTTGTAGCCATAGTCCAGGGCAAAGGCACCCAGGCCCCCGCCATCCAGAGTTCCTGCCAAGGCCGACATGTCCACGACAGCGATGCAGATGAAGGTGTAGCCCAGGATCAATGGACCAAGGGCCTCCGGGACCAGGAGGGTCGTGATGATCCGCCAGCGCGTCGCACCGGTGGCTCGGGCTGCCTCGATCACGCCGGGGTCGATCGCCACCAGATTCTGCTCCACGATGCGTGAGACGCCGAAGGTGGCGGCCACAGACATCGGCACGATCATCGCCGTGCTGCCCAGCCGGGTCCCGACGATGCCCACGGTCAGTGGGGCCACCGCAAAGAGCAGGATCAGGAACGGGATCGGCCGGAAGATGTTGACGACCAGGTTGAGGACCCCGAAGACCCAACGGTTCTGCAACAGTCCGCCCCGTCGGGTCGTGTAGAGCCCCATACCGAGGGTCAATCCCAGCAGGCCGCCGATGACAAGGGTGGCCGAGACCATATAGAGCGTCTGCCCGGTGGCCTCGATCAGGCTGGAGCCGTGCTCGCTCCACTCGAATCCGTCATTCATCAGGCGACCTCCTCGACCTCGGTGACCCCGCGCAGCTGTGCGACCACCTGGTCAACAGCAGCCTCGGGGCCGGACAGCTCCAAGGTCAGCGACCCAAACGAGCGTGCTTGCAGCGTGCCGATGCCGCCGTAGACGATCTCGAAGCTCACACCCTGGGCACCAGCCCCTGCCAACACCGTGCCCAGACGAGAGCCGTCGTGGACTGTGGCAGTGACGATCCTCCCGGGGTGAGCCTGCCTGATCCGGGCCAGGTCATCTCCGATCGGCTTGTCGTGGATCACGGTCGAGACAAACTTCCGCCCGACCTCAGACTGCGGGTTGGTGAAGACCTCAAAGACAGTGCCGATCTCAGCGACGTGACCGCTCTCCAGGATGGCGACGCGATCAGCAATGGCGCGGACAATCTCGAGCTCGTGGGTGATGACCACGACGGTCACGCCCAGCTCGCGGTTGACCTTGCGGAGCAGCCGCAACACGTCCTGAGTGGTCTCGGGGTCAAGGGCGCTCGTGGACTCGTCCGCCAGCAGGATCTTCGGACCGGCGGCCAGCGCACGGGCGATGCCGACGCGCTGCTTCTGCCCGCCGGACAGCTGATCCGGATAGGAGTGCGCACGGTCCAGCAGACCGACAAAGTCCAGGAGCTCGGCGACGCGAGCGTCACGGCGCTCCTTTGACCAGCCCGCAACCTTCAGCGGAAAGGCCACATTGCCGGCGATCGTGCGCGACCCAAAGAGGTTGAACTGCTGGAAGATCATCCCGATGTCGCGCCGTTTGCGTTCCAGTTGCGACTCCGACATCTGCACCACGTCCTGCCCGTCAACAACGAGCTCTCCGGAGGTGACCCGCTCCAGTCCGTTGATGAGCCGCACCAGGGTGCTCTTGCCAGCTCCGGAGTAGCCGATGACCGCAAAGATCTCCCCCGCGTTAACGCTCAGATCAACATGGTCGACCGCGGTGACGTCGCCACTGCGACCGGTGAAGACCTTGGAGACGTCCCGGAACTCGATGATCGAGGACCGGTCAGCTCTCGCGGTCACGTCAGCTCTCGAGGAACCCTCAGCTCTCGCGGACACGTCAGTTGCTGGCCTGGAGGTTGGCCTCGGTCTCCCCGAGCACCTCCTGCAGGCGCTCGGTGTCATAGCCCTCAACGATCACGGCAGTGCCGCCGAACGAATCCACAACAGACTGCAGGACCTCCGGGTCGTGGTAGAGCTCAACGATCTTCAGGTAGGTCTCGTTGTCCAGGTCACCGGGCCTGGCGGCGAAGATGTTGATGTAGGGCTGGGCGCCCTGCGACTCGGGGTCGTCTGCATAGACGTAGTCCTCCAGGTCAAACCCGGCGTCCTTGGCGAAGTTGTTGTTGGTGATCACCCCAGCCACATCGGCATCGTGGATCAGTCCCGCCGTCTGGCTCGCCTCGACCGGTCGCACAACCACGGTGGAGGCATCCTCGTCGACGTCCTCGGGCGTGGGCGTTGTCGGCTCACCCTCAAAGGTGATCAGCCCGGCACTCTCCAGCACGAAGAGGGCTCGAGCCTGGTTGGTGGAGTCGTTCGGGATGGCGACCTGATCACCAGCACTGAACTGGTCGACCGAGTCGTGCTGCAGGGAGTACAGCGGGAGCGGCACGATCATCGTGGACCCGATGGGCTGCAGGTCGTCACCGGTGTTGACGTTGTGGTCGGCCAGATAGAGCAGGTGCTGGAAGGAGTTCAGGTCGATCTCGCCCTCGGCCAGTGCCGGGTTCGGCAGCGTGTATTCGCTGAAGTTGACGATCTCCAACTCGATGCCCTCCTCGGCTGCCTTGTCCACCAGGACATCCCAGTAGGGCTGGCTGGCCTCGGTCGTGCCGATCTTGATGACATCGCTGTCATCGTCACCGCCGGCCAGAGCCCAACCCCCGGCGGCGAGGGCAGCCACCAGGACGAGTCCGCCGGCGATCAACGGGGTTCGGCTGCGCTTGGGCTTCGCGGGGAGGACGGGGGTGCTGGCGTTCTCAGACGGAGCGGTGTTTTCAGATGGCGTGGTGTTCTCAGACATGGGACTGCCTTTCAGGCACAGGAAATCAACGGGGCACGGCGTGGACGGCACGGCGTGAGCGGCCGACGGCAACGATGCCGGGGCCAGGGAATGCGGAGAGGTATGCCGCGTGGCCGGCAAGGCCGTCGCGGCGAGTGTTCAGTGGATGCGGCTCAGCAGCGACACATCATGGGGTCGGCAGACATCACGCAGCACATGTCGCGGCGTCCCTGGGGACGGACCGGGACTGGGTGCACAGCGTGGCTGCTCATGACTCTCCATCTCATCGCCTGGTCAACCACTCGGAGGCTGACGCGGGGACGGGCTGACGGCCCGACCTCACCTATTAGAGGTGAGTCGCGCGCGGCCTGTCAAACCGACAGTGACGAAGAACCATCGGCAGACACGGGGACTCCACGCAAGCTAGTCAGTGATTCTTTCCGTTGACTGCGGTGCCAGCGAAGGAATCTGCGGAATCTTGAATTCTCGACGCAGGACCCGTCGGGCCATGTGCACTCCCGCCATGCCGTGCACACCAGGGCCTGGAGGTGTGGATTGTGAGCAGAGATACACCCCGGGGGCCACGGCATACGGGTCCAGAGCCGGGCCGGGGCGAGCCACCATGTGCCACATGCTGATCAAGCCACCGGCGATGTCACCGCCCGGATAGGCCGCGTTGTGATCGGCCATGCGTGACGCGGGGGTGACCAGACAGTCCACCACCAGGTCTCGGAAGCCCGGGGCGAAGCGCTCGAGCTGGGCCTCCACTGCGGGGCGCACATCTTGCGTCGAACCGTGTGGCACGTGCGCATAGGCCCAGACCGGCCGCAGTCCGCTGTGCCCGAGACGTGAGTCGTCGTGTTGGGCAGGGTCACTGAGCAACACGACCGGACGCTCCGCGTGGCGGCCAGCCGCAACGTCTGCCTCTGCGAACCGCATCTGCGCGAGCGAACCGCCGATGTGCTGGGTCCCCGCGCGCACAACCTCCGGGTCCGCCCAGGGCACGGGACCGCTGAGGACATAGTCGAGTTTGCAGACACCGGCACCGAGGGGCAACTGACGCAGCCGCGAGCGATACGGCTCTGCCAGCAAGTCCGCGGCGACGCGGGCATGCGTGTTGAGCACGTGGACACGGGCCGGCGGCAGGTCACGCGGGCTGCGCACCGAGTGATCGGTGATCACCTCGCCGCCGTGAGCCAGCAGGTCGGCCACCAATGCCTGGGAGATCGCCCCGATCCCGCCGCGGACCAACGGCCACCCGGCCGGTGCGTGCGCCAGCGCCCCCAGATAACTGGCTGTGCCGGCAGCGGCGAGCGACGGGAGCGTCGAGATGGTGTGCGCCGCGACACCGCCGATCAGGCTGCGGGCCTCCTCGGTGCGCCAATAGCCATCGCCCCAGGAGCCAGCCATCAGGGCGGTACTCCTCCCCAGAGCGGCGCCCGCTCTCGCCATTCGGAGCGGATCGCCTCGCGGCACAGATCGCTTGTCAGACAGGGCGATTGCGGCAACTTCGGCGGCATGTGTCGACAGCGGCCCCAGGAGACGTCGCCATCGTGGGCCGTCCACTCCCAGACGCTCGACCGTCCGCTCGAGGTCGCGATAGGCGATGCCCGCCCGTCCGCCCTCCAGCGGCTGAGCATAGGACGCCTCGGGGACGATCAACTCAACCCCGCGGGCCGCCAGGTCAAACTCCGCAAAGAAGGGCGAGGTCGGTGCTGCCGCGGGCACGGCCGCACAGACATCGCGCAGCAGCCCCTCGGTCTCGGCAACCCGGTCGGTGATCAGCGGCAGGGAGCGCACTCCCCCACCGCTGCTCGGTTGTCCCTCCAGGACCGTCACGGACAGCCCGGCCCGAGCCAGGATCACCGCGGCCGCGAGTCCGTTGGGCCCGGACCCGACCACGACCACGTCCCTGACTGAGCTCACCAACCCAGTCTTTCACCGAGCCGTCCCGAAGGGGACGGTGGACGCACACTCCAGCCATGCACGCTCCAGCCATGGACCGCTGACGCTGTGACCCTGGGTGCAGTCCGGCGGGGAGTGCCAGGTGCACGCATCCTTCGCGCGACACGCAGGGCGAGGCGAGAAGGATGCGTGCAGTTGGACGGGGCGGTCAGAGGGGGGCTGCCAGTAAGTGGACGGGGCAGCCAATGGACGGGCAGCCAGTGGACCGGGCCGACCCGTGGCGGCCAGCTGACGCCTCAGCTCTGGCTGGGGTTCACCTGCTCCGCGCCCTGGGGTGCCGGCGCCTTGGGCTCGGGCTTGGCGTCCACGCCAGCCTCCTTGCGCTGCTGGGAGGTGATCGGCGCGGGTGCCTCGGTCAGGGGGTCGAACCCTCCACCGGACTTCGGGAAGGCGATGACGTCGCGGATCGACTCGGTGCCGGCGAGCAGCGCGACGATCCGGTCCCAGCCAAAGGCGATGCCGCCGTGCGGCGGAGCGCCGAACTTGAACGCCTCGAGCAGGAAGCCGAACTTCTCCTGTGCGTCCTCCTCCGACAGGCCCATGATCGCGAAGACGCGCTCCTGGATCTCGCGGCGGTGGATACGGATGGACCCGCCACCGATCTCGTTGCCGTTGCAGACCATGTCGTAGGCATAGGCGAGCGCCGAGCCGGGGTCCGACTCGAGGGTGTCCAGGAACTGCTCCTGCGGCGACGTGAACGCGTGGTGCACCGCGGTCCAGGCGCCACCGCCGACGGCCACGTCACCGGAGGCGACCGCGTCGCTGGCCGGCTCGAACAGTGGGGCGTCAACCACCCACAAGAACGACCAGGCCGACTCGTCGATCAGCTCGGCGCGCCGGGCGATCTCCAGGCGCGCGGCCCCCAGCAGGGCACGCGAGGCCTTCGTGGCACCCGCAGCGAAGAACACGCAGTCCCCGGGGGTGGCTCCGACGTGCGCCGCGAGACCCTCGCGCTCCGCGTCGGACAGGTTCTTGGCCACCGGGCCACCGAGCGTGCCATCGTCGGCGACCGTGACATAGGCCAGTCCCTTGGCACCGCGCTGCTTGGCCCACTCCTGCCAGGCGTCGAACTGGCGACGCGGCTGACTGGCGCCTCCGGGCATGACGACAGCGCCGACATACTCGGCCTGGAAGACGCGGAACGGGGTGTCAGCGAAGAAGTCGGTGCACTCGACCAGCTCGAGGTCGAAGCGCAGGTCGGGCTTGTCGCTGCCATAACGGGCCATCGCGTCGGCATAGGTCATCCGCGGGAAGGGCGTGGGCAGGTCAATGCCCTTGACCGCCCAGACCGCCTTGGCGATCGCCTCGCCGAGCGCGATGACGTCGTCCTGCTCGACGAAACTCATCTCGATGTCGAGCTGGGTGAACTCCGGCTGCCGGTCGGCGCGGAAGTCCTCGTCGCGATAGCAGCGGGCGATCTGGTAATACCGCTCCATGCCGGCGACCATGAGCAGCTGCTTGAACAGCTGAGGGCTCTGCGGCAGGGCATACCAGCTGCCCGGCTGCAGGCGTGCGGGCACCAGGAAGTCACGGGCACCCTCGGGCGTGGAGCGGGTCAGCGTCGGGGTCTCGATCTCGACGAAGTCCAGGTCGTTGAGCACGGTGCGCGCGGCGGCGTTGACCTTGCTGCGCAGGCGCAGGTTCTGCCCCGCCGAGTTGACACCGGGGCGACGCAGGTCCAGATAGCGGTGGCGCAGACGTGCCTCCTCACCGACGGTCACGCGCTCGTCGATCTGGAACGGCAGCGCCTCGGAGGCCGACAGCACCTCGATCTGCGTGGCGACGACGTCGACGCCGCCGGTCGGCAGGTCGGGGTTGACGTCCTTGTCCTCACGGGCGGTGACCTCACCGGTGACACTCACACAGTATTCGCTGCGCAGGTCGTGGGCGGTGCCGGTGAGCACCTCGTCACGGGCGACGACCTGGACGATGCCGCTGGCGTCGCGCAGGTCGATGAAGGCGACGCCTCCGTGGTCGCGGCGACGGGCCACCCAACCGGTGAGGGTGACAGTGGTGCCGACGTGCTCTGGTCGCAGCGTGCCGGACTCGTGGGTGCGAAGCATGTGGTCTCCTCTCGGGTGCAAGACGCCGAGGAGACTGCCCACGACGCTTGCTAGGCAGCCCGGAAGGTGTGGGCGGGGGCTAGGTCGCGGTGCCACCACACCTTTGCCGAGGGGACCTCGGCCTCTCGTCGGGACCGCCGGACGCGCGGCGCGCGGGCAAGCCGGCCCCAGGCCGTCTCGGCGGATCGTCACTCCGCCCCGCACACGGGTGACATTCTACGGTCCGCCAGCCCCTCGGCATACCCAAAAATGGGCGGGTTGGCGTGACCCGCGCCACCTGCCACCGAAACGGGTGGCGCCCGCAACCTTTGGGCTGACCAGGGCGTGTGGAGAGGTGAGCAGCAGAAATCATCGGCCGCTCACCACCACCGGATCACAGAGGGGGCCACAATGAGGGGCAGGAGGGACCGATGAGCCGAGGGCAGGCGGAGCGAGACTTCGAGGAGTTCTATACCGCGGCGGCACCAAAGGTGGTCCACCTGGTGTATGCGAGCACCGGGGACATGACGGTCGCCCAGGACGCCGCCCAGGAGGCGTTTGCGCGCGCCTGGCAGCGGTGGTCGACGATCAGCACGTATGACGAGCCGCTGGCTTGGGTGCGCACGGTCGCCCGACGCATCGCGATCTCTGCGTGGCGCAAGCAGAGCGCCCAGGACCGGGCGTATGTCCGGCACGGCGCCCCCGCCACGATCGAGGGGCCCGGCGTGGACCGGGTGGCGGTGCTCGAGGCGCTGCAGACCCTCAGCGATCCGATCCGCGAGTCGGTCGCGCTGTATTACATCGCCGACCTGTCGATCGAGGCGATCGCCCAGGAGACCGGGGCTGCGGTCGGCACCATCAAGTCCCACCTGCATCGGGGCCGGCGACAGCTCGCCGCAGCCCTTGAGATCAAGGAGAACGACCATGCGTGAGGACCAGGAGTTCCAGGACTGGGGTCCAGAGGGGGACTCGGGGTGGACCCAGGAGCAGGACGACCGACTGCGCGCCTCGCTGGGGGCACTGCGCCACGACGTGGACGCTGCAGGGATCCCAGATGTGCGCTTCGTGATGCGACGGGCGGGCCGTCAGCGGCACCGGGCCGTGGCCGGCATCGCGGCGGGGGCCGCGGCGGTGCTCGGGCTCTCGTGGATCGGTTTTCAGTCGCTGGAGGACGGGGCCACGACAGCGCCGCCCGCCGGGACCAGCACGCCGACCACGGAGCGGGACGACGCGACGCAGGAGCCGACGGATGAGCCCACGGGGACCGACGGGGAGAGCCCCGACGCGGCCCTCGTCGCCCCCGACGACCTGGTGCTGGCCGCGTCGGGCGGGCCCGAGCTCAGTCTGTTCGTGCCGCCAACCTTGTGGGAGTCCGAGGCCTTCACCGGCGGCGCGGCGACCGAGGCTGGGATGGGTGAGTTCGAGTCGACCGCACTGTTCGACTGCGACCCTGATGATGTGACGTGGGGCGCCGAGGACGAGGGCACCTTCGGCATCATGGGCGTCTGGTCGGGTGGCTCGGCCTTCGCCAACCAGCGTGTGCGGGTGCTCGACTCACCGGATGCCGCGGCTGACTATGTCAATGACCTCGACGCGGCCCTCGCCACCTGCGAGGCGCCTGCTGAGGCGGACAACATCGTGCTGGACGTGCAGCCGTTGGAGCTCTCGGGTGCCTTCCGGATCACCACCACCTTCAAGGACGGGACAGACCCGATGACGGACTTCTACTACGTCGTCCAGCACGACGGCACGCCGGCGGCAGTCTCGACGTTCCGGCTGATCGACTGGTCCAGCGAGGCGACCGACGCTGAGGCCGTCTCGGAGTTTGAGCGGCTGGCTGACCTCGTGACCGGCAACTAGTCGCAGGACAGCGCACCGCGCACGGGGACTTCAGGGTCCGTGCGCGGTGTCTGCTGTCGCCATCTGCCCCTCCTCGAGCACGACCGCATCCCGCAGGTCAGCCGACAGGTCAGCTGGCAGGCCGGCTTTCAGGTCACGGAGGAACGCATCGTGCCCGCCACCAGCTGCGATGGCCTCGGGCGTGGCGACCACCCGCACCGCGTTGTGTTGGAAGTCCGAGCCGAGGCCGATGATCTCGTGGTCCTCCATCCTCGGACCCAACAGGTCCATCACGCGTTGCAGGTCGGTCGCCGAGTGGGCGACGGTCGTGAAATGCACCATGTGCACCTGGTCGTCGGGCACGCGCTCCCGGACCGAGTCGACCTCCGGCGCATCCAGGTGGTCCTCGGCCACCTGGATGGTGAAGTGCCAGGAGTTCTCCCCCGTCCACCCCACCCCGGCGAAGACGTCCGGGTGGTCGTAGACGTGCTTGGTGGCCTCCTGCGCGAAAGTCTCCCTGACCTTGTTGAGCGGGCTCCTCGACCCGGTGAGCGTCGAGCTCGCCGTGTCAGTTCCTGGTGTCGGCGGTGCAGCCTCGGACGCGGTCTCGGGTGCAGGAGCGGACGGCCCCGCGGTGCTCCTCATCGGAGTGTCCCGTGACGTCGGGGCCGCATCAGAGTGTCCTGTCGCTGCTGGCTGGTCGCTGCCAGGCTCCGCACCGCACCCTCCCAGGCCCACGAGCAGGGCGGCAGCGGTCACCGCCACCGTGCCCCGAAGAATCCTGCGCAGCAGATTCCCGCGCGGAAGAATCCCGCGCGACGAAGGCCTCACGAAAGCCATCGGACGCTCCTGTCAGCCGTGGACATCCTCCACCCGGCGGGCGGACAGGGCTAGGACGCCCAGGATCATCGGAGCGTTCCGCACCTGCCCGGCCAGCGCCGCCTGGACGGCCACGGACAGGGGAACCCAGCCCGTCGGCATACCGGCTTCTTCGTGCTCTCGCTCAAACCGGTCGCCCTCGGCGACATCGGACAGGTCGGTGGCCACGAAGATGGTGATCACCTCGTCGAGACCACCGGGAGAGGTGGTGATCGAGATGAGCTGCTCCCAGGTGTCGGCCTGCAGGTCGGTCTCCTCGGCCAGCTCTCGGCGGGCCGCCTCGACCGGGTCCTCCCCCGGCACGTCGAGCAGTCCGGCGGGCAGCTCCCAGTCCTGGGCGCCGACCGGGTGGCGATACTGCCGGATCAGCAGGACCTCCGGCTCGCCGCGGTCCTCGCGCAGGGCGATGACGGCGACGGCACCGGGGTGCGCGACATACTCACGGACGACGGTCCCGGCGTCACCGAGGTCGATCGTGTCGCTGCGCACGTCCCACACGCGGCCGGCGAAGGCCACCTCGGACGCCGAGACAGGTCGACGCTCCAGGACGTCGACGACGTCGGTCAGGGCGAGCTGCGGCGCGTCGAGCGACATCAGCCGGCGGTGGTGCGCTCGACCTCGACGAGGCGCTGGCTGCGCTGCACGTCCAGGGCCGCGGCGACCAGGCCGGCGAACAGCGGGTGCGCCCGGTGCGGTCGCGACTTGAACTCCGGGTGCGCCTGGGTCGAGACGTAATAGGGGTGCTCCTCGGCGGGCAGCTCGACAAACTCCACGAGCTCGCCGTCCGGGGACGTGCCGGAGATGACCAGACCCGCCTCGGTGAGCTGCTCGCGATAGGCGTTGCCGACCTCATAGCGGTGCCGGTGACGCTCGTCGACGGACGTGGTGCCATAGGCCTGCGCGATGACCGATCCCTCGGTCAGCGTCGCGGGATAGGACCCCAGCCGCATCGTGCCGCCCAGGTCACCAGCGCCCTCGACGAACGCGCGCTGCTCCTCCATCGTCGCGATGACGGGGGCCGTGGTGTCGGGGTCGAACTCGGTCGAGCTGGCGCCCTCGATGCCGGCGACATTGCGGGCGAACTCGATGACCATGGCCTGCAGGCCGAGACAGATGCCCAGCGTGGGCACCTGGCGCTCCCGGGCCCAGCGCAGGGCGCCGACCTTGCCCTCGATGCCGCGGATCCCGAACCCGCCGGGCACCAGGATCGCGTCCACCCCGGAGAGCTCCTTGGTGGCACCGGCCTCGGTGCGGCAGTCGTCCGAGGCGACCCACCGGATCGAGACGCGCGCGTCGTTGGCGAACCCGCCGGCACGCAGCGCCTCGGTGATCGACAGGTAGGCGTCGGGCAGGTCGATGTATTTGCCGACCAGCGCCACCTCGACCTCGTGCTCCGGCTCGTGCACCCGGCGCAGCAGCCCGTCCCAGTCAGTCCAGTCGACGTCGCGGAAGGGCAGGCCGAGGGTGCGCACGACATGGGCGTCGAGGCCCTCGGCGTGCAGCACCTTGGGGATGTCATAGATCGACGGTGCGTCAACACAGGCCGCGACCCCGTCGACCTCCACGTCGGACATCATCGAGATCTTGCGCTTGATCGACATGGGGATCTCACGGTCCGCACGCAGCACCAGCGCATCGGGCGTGATCCCGACCTGACGCAGTTGAGCGACGGAGTGCTGAGTCGGCTTGGTCTTCAGCTCGCCGCTCGGGGCGAGATAGGGCACCAGCGAGACGTGCACGAAGAAGCAGTTGGCGCGCCCCAGGTCGTGCCGGACCTGGCGGGCCGCCTCGAGGAAGGGCAGCGACTCGATGTCGCCGACCGTGCCGCCGATCTCGGTGATGATGACGTCGGGGGTGTCCTCTGGTGCCAGCTCGTTGGCATCGGCGCGCATCCGGGCCTTGATCTCATTGGTGATGTGCGGGATGACCTGCACCGTGTCGCCGAGATACTCCCCGCGGCGCTCCTTGGCGATCACGTCGTTGTAGACCTGACCGGTCGTCACGTTGCCGCGCCCGCGCAGATTGACGTCCAGGAAGCGCTCGTAGTGCCCGATGTCCAGGTCGGTCTCGGCGCCATCCTCGGTGACGAAGACCTCACCGTGCTGGAACGGGTTCATCGTGCCGGGGTCAACGTTGATATAAGGGTCGAGCTTCTGCATCGTCACGCGCAGGCCGCGCCCTCGCAGAAGAAGTCCGAGGCTCGAGGCAGTCAGGCCCTTGCCGAGTGAGGAGGCAACTCCTCCGGTCACGAAGATATGTTTCGTCTGGTCCACCACGGGCTGTCAGTCTACGTCACGTGACTCGGTGGTTGACAAGGCACGCCGGTATGCCGTGAGCGCGGCTTGGGCGGCATCCTCGGCTGTGGGGAGCTCGGCCGCCCTGACCAGTGCTTTTGCCCGGAGGTCCTCGCGCAGCACCTCGTCCTGGAGCAGCGCGGTCAGCGCCGCGCCCAGCGCCTCGGCGTCGTCGCCGGGCACGAGCAGACCGGCCCCGTCCAGCACCTGCTCGGTGCCGCCCACATCAGTCGCCACGACCGGTGCCCCGACACTGAGCGCCTCCTGCAGCCAGACCGGCTGACCCTCCCAGCGTGCCGCGGAGATCACCACGTCGGCCGTGGCCAGCAGGTCGGGGACGTCGCTGCGGTGCCCGAGCAGACGCACCGGCAGATCGGCCCGGTCAATGCGGCGCTGGAGTGCCTCTGCCTGCGGGCCCTCCCCGGCGATCACCACGAGCGCGTCCTCAGCGGTGGTGCCGGCCGCCACCAGGGCGTCCAGCAGCCGGTCAAAGCCCTTCTGCGGGGCCAGCCGCCCGACGGCGACAGCCAGCGGTGTGTCGTCCTGCAGCCCGAGCTCGCGCCGCACCTCAGCACGGTCCCTGGCCGGCTCGGCCGTCGCGGCCGGCACGACGGCCACGCCGACGTCCCGGGCGCCGCGCTCACGGGCCATCTCGCACAGGTCCTGCGAGACACCGAGGATCAGATCTGCTCCTCGGCAGACGACGCGGTCCAGGTTCCAGTGGACGACCGCAGCCAGGCGCCCCTCGGGTGCCGCGTTGTGCGTGGTGACCACCAGCGGGGGCCGGTCACCGGTGCGCGCCAGGACCGACAGGGCACCCGCCCGCACCCCGTGGGCGTGCACGACATCGACGTCGGCCATCGCCTCACGCAGCGCCGCCACCGTGCGGCGGTCCCGCTGGGGGCGCGGTTTGGAGTCGATCTCAAGCGGGATGTGCTGCGCCCCGGCCTCGCTCAGGCCGAAGCGCGCGGCGACGACGGGCGGGCACGCCACCACGACGGTGTGGCCCAACTCGACGAGGCTGCGGGACAGCTGCTCAACGTGCCGGCCCACTCCCCCAGCGACGACACCGGTCACCATCAGGATCCTGCTCACCCCGTTATCTAACCCCACGGCGCGCGATCCCTCCCACCACGTCACGATAGGCGGCCGGTGCACCAAGGCGCAGCGACACCAGGGCAGCGGCGATCACGGCGACTCCGGTGAGCAGTCCACTGACCAGAGCGACGCCCCAGTGCGACACGTCGACGCCTCCGGCAAGCTCGCGGACCACCAGCACCAGCAGCGTGCCCCCGAGCGCCCAGAGGGCCGGTCCCCAGACGCCACGGAGCGTGTCCGGGCCCCAGTGCCGTCGGACCAGCAGGACCAGCAGGACCCCGGTCAGCGACATCCCGAGCGAGCTGCCCAGCCCCAGGGCCACCAGGGCACCACCCGGGTTGGGCGTGCTGCCCGTGAGCCGGATCACGGGCACGGCGGCGGCGACCAGCCAGCCCAGGGCCACGACGCCACCAGCAGCGAGCGCCGAGCCACGGGCATACAGGGCCCGCGAGAGCAGGGCGGTGAGGGCAAAACCCACCAGGCCTGGGGCATACCAGGCCAGTGCCGTGGGCAGCGCGCGCAGCGCCTGCTCCCCCGCCCCCTCGCTCCCGGCGTCGAGGGCCAGGAACAGGGCACCGACCTCGCGGCGCACCGCGACCAGGGCCACCGCCCCCACCACCCCGGCCACGGCCACCGACAGCAGGGTCCGGCGCAGCACCGGGCTGGCGTCCTCAGCGGTGAGCCGGGGGAAGGCGGCGGTCGCCAGGGGGACGGCTAGCACGGCATACGGCAGGAGGTAGGCCGTCTGGGCGTAGGTGTAGACGTTGAGCGTGCCGACGCCCTCGGCCGAGTTGGCTAGCCAGACGGTGACCAGCACGCACACCTGCTGGGCGGCCACCGCGACCAGTCCCGCAACGGCCAGGGTGCCCACGCGGCGACCCGCGCCCTCGGGGAAGCGCCAGGTCGGCCGCAGGCGCACGCCCGCCCGCCAGGTGGGCACCAGCAACGGCACACTCAGGGCGACCACGCCTGCCGTCGTGCCCCACGCCAGGAGCTGGATGGCTGCGGCCGGTGTCTCCTCCAGCCCGACGCTCGGAGCGACCCACGCGCCATAGGCCAGGTAGACACCGATGACGACCAGGCTGGACAGCAGCGGAGCCACGGCAGCGGCCAGGAACCGCCGGTGGGCCTGCAGGACGCCGGAGAGGATGATGCCCGCGCCGTAGAGGACCACCTGGGGAGCAAAGACCATCAGCATCGTGGCCCCGGTGTCGACGGCGGCACTGCCACACCCCGGGTCGTTGCCCAGCAGTAGGGAGGCGATGGGACGGGCCAGCAGCGCGACCAACAGCGCCAGGGGCAGGAGAGCGGCCATGGCCCAGGTGAGCAGCGCGGAGGCAGTGCGGTCAGCGTCATCCTCACGCCCCCGGTTGAGATAGCCCGAGACCAGCGGGACCACCACGGCCGCCAACGCTCCGCCGGCAGCGATCTCATAGAGGGCGTTGGGGACCTGGTTGGCGGTGGCATAGATCTCGCCGACGCAGGTGGCGCCGACCCCGTTGCTGAAGGCCAGCCAGCGGCCGAGGCCGACCGCTCGCCCGACCAGCGTGACGACCGCAATGAGTCCGGCCGCGCCAGCGATGCTGCCGGCGAGCAGCCGCGGGCTGGGTGCCCCAGAGTGTCCAGAGCTCTCGGGGTCTCCGGAGCCGCTCACCGTGAACTCATCACGTGGGTCACCGGGTCCTCACGCCCCAACGGGCGGCTCGGCAGCTCGTGAGCGTCCCAGCGCGTCCAGCTCACGCAGCAGGGGCGTCGCCTCGATGACCTTGGTGAAGCTCACCCGCTCGGAGGCGAGGGTGAGCGCGCACACCACGGCCAGGGAGGCCGTGCGGGCCGCCAGCCCCTGCCGCTGGACCAGCGCCAGCCCGAGCACTGCGCCAAGGGGGTTGGCCCCGGTGTCACCGAGCATGCTGCGGCCGGCCAGGTCGTCTGGCAGCAGCGCGAGGCTCGAGCCCAGAGCCACCGCGGCACCCGGGGATCCCGCACCAGTCAGGACGAGGGGGACGCCAGTGAGGACACCGACCTTGAGCGCTCGACCTGGGCGCAGGTCAAACAGATTGGCGAGGTTGGCAGCCCCCGCGACGACCGCGCCGCCGACCAGCGTGCCGCACACCGCGCTCGCCACAGACCCGCCTGCCACTGACCCACTCGCCACAGACCCGCGTGCCACAGGCCCGCCTGCCCCACCATCGTGACGGTCCTGCAGGGTGACCGCCACGAGACCGGTCCCCGCCAGACCAATGATCTTGATGGCCCCCGTGGTCACCCTCCGGTGGGCGAGCGCCCGCAGGTGGCCAGCCAGACCCTTGCGGTCGGTGTCCTGGCGCAGGTCATCCAGCGCGCCGAGCGAGCCTGCGCCGAGGGATGCGACGGCAGTCGGGATGGCGGTCGGGATGGCGGTCGTCCCCCACGCCCCTCCGGTGACGAGCGCGGTCCCTGCGGTCCCCGCGACGAGGGCGACGCCCTCGAGCAGGGTGACCGACGCCCCGGCGTGGTTGGTCCGCTCCCACCGAGCCGCCGACGGGTGGTCGCGGCGCGTCTGCAGCGCGCGCCACACCAGCGTCGTGGCGGCGGCGCCCGCTGCGGTCAGCAGACCGTCCCGCAGCAACCCGTCCCCCAGCTGACCGTCGCGCACCAGCCCGTCACGCAGCGGCCTCACGGGGCCGGGGCGCCCGTGGTGGACTCCGCGTCGTCGGGCGGCGCTGGTGCCAACGGCCCGACGGGGGTCGTCTGCTCGTCCGCCGGTGCCGACCCCTCCGCGCCCCCAGGCTCCGCGCCGCTGGACTCGCCAGCGCCAGTCTCGTCACCGCCAGACCCGTCACCGCCAGACCCGTCACCGCCAGACCCTGGGCTGCCCGACTCCTCTCCGCTGCCCGGCAGCGTGGGCTCGAGCGGCAGCGTCGGCCCGGGCACGGACTCCTCGTCCTCCGCGGCCGGTGGTTCGGGGATGTTGGGCAGTGGTGCGACCGCATCGGTGCCGACACCCCAGTGCCCAGCCTCACCGTCGATCATCCACCGCAGTCCGAGGACGACAGCCAGCTGGCCAGCCGGCCCCTCCGCGTTGTCGACGCTGGCCACCGTCTCGGCCATGGCCGACTCGGCGCGCAGCCCGCGGACGACAGGCGACTCGGCCGCCTGCACGGGGTCGGCATAACTCTCGGTGCCCGAGCCAGCAACGAGAGTCGGGACCTCAAGCTCGCCCAGGGCCGCGATCAAACCCAGACTCTGCTGCAGGCGCGGCGCGCCGGCCTCGTCCTCCTCAACCTGCTGGACCTTCAGGTCACCAGTGACCACGACGAAGGTGTCAGGCGGCTCAGGAAAGTCCGAGGGCTCGCTGTCGGCCCAGTTGGTCGAATAGAAGTTGAGCTCCTCCAGCCGGTCCGAGGCCATCCGCCACGCACCGCTGGCCGTCCCCTCATCACGTCCCGCGAGTGCGGCAGCCATCACCGTCTCCAGGGTGGGCTCCGCACCCTCCCGCGGCTCGGGGTCGTCAACCTCCGGTGCCAGCTCGGCGGCAGCCTCGTGCCGGGTGTCCGCGGCCTCCGGGTCGTGCCAGGCGTCGTCGAGCCGCACGGTCAGCACCACCGCCGCACCAGCGCTGGTCAGCTGATCGTGCACCTGACCGACGATGTTGCGGTCCGCACCGGGCAGCGTGATGATCGCCACCCGACGGTCCGTCAGCTGGTTGGCGGTCAGCGTCGGCGTCGCGATGGCGAACGCCTGGTCCTTGAGCTGCTCGCGGTCGTGGGCCTGGTCGAGCTGGGCGCGCAGACCATTGCGCTCCTCGCGCAGGTCCTTGACCTGGCCCTCGAGGGTGGAGGAGATCTCCTGGCCCAGCGGCCCGGCACCCAGGACGATGCCGACGGCGAGCGCCATGAACACGGCCACCAGGGAGACCAGGTGGTAGCGGAAGTCGATCACCCGAAGAGTCCTCCGATCAGAGCGAGCAGGTCGTCCCAGCGCACGGCCAGCACACCCATGGCGGTGCGGCCTCCCGGAGTTGCGGCCAGTGCGGCCAGCACGGCCAGCATCCCGGCCAGCACCAGCCAGGTCAGGGCCGCCGACGAGATCCGACTGCGATAGAGCAGGCTCACGCCCTTGGCGTCGACCAGCTTGCTGCCCAGCCGCAGCCGCGTCAGGAACGTGGAGGCCATGCCCTGTCGCCCCTTGTCCAGGAACTCGATCAGCGTCGCGTGTGTGCCGACGGCGACGATCAGCTCGGCGCCCTTGCCGTCGGCGAGCAACATCGCGACATCCTCGCTGGTGCCGATGGCGGGCAGCGCGATCGCATCCTCGATGCCCAGCGCCTCGACCCGCTCGAGACCCGGAGCCCTGCCGTCACGATAGGCGTGCACGATGATCTCGGCCCCGCTCTTGAGGGCGGCGTCCCCGACCGAGTCCATGTCGCCGACGATGATGTCCGGACGATAGCCGAGCTCCATCAGGGCATCGGCTCCCCCGTCCACGCCGATCAGCACCGGACGTGCCTCACGGATAAAGGGCCGCAGCGTCTGCAGGTCCTCCTTGTAGTGGTAGCCGCGCACCACCACCAGGACGTAACGGCCCTCCAGCTCGGTGCGCACCTCGGGGAGCCGGATCCCGTCGAGGAGCAGCTCGCGTTCCTCGCGGACATACTGCATGGTGTTGCGGGAGAAGGCCTCGATCTGCTCGGAGATGTTGCCCCGAGCGTGCTCCATCGCCTCCTCGACCATCGCCAGATCGAGCCGCTTGCCCTCAGCGATGAGGCGGCCCTCGACGATCACCTGGTCGCCGACGACGCGTCCGGTCGCTCCCTCGGTGATCTGGGTCAGCAGTTCCTCGCCCGCCTGGTCGATCAGCGGCACCCCCGCCTCGACGAGGATCTTGGGGCCCAGGTTGGGATAGGCACCGCTGATGGACGCGGCCGCGTTGACGACGGCTGCCGGCTTGCAGGACACCAACGCATAGGCGCTCACCTGGTCCAGGTCCTTGTGGTTGATGACCGCAATGTCACCGTGGGCGAGCCGTTTGGTGAGGTTCTTGGTGCGGGCATCCACCCGGATGGGTCCCTCGACCGTGGGACCGTCGGGGACGGCCTCGGGCACGGGGGATCTGGACAGGCTCATGGTGGCCCCATCGTGCCACGGTTCGGTGGTGCGATGGCCCTGACCTGCCGAGCAACAGCCGTATGCCGTGCACGTCACCCGGGCGGGGTGACACACCTCACCGGGACGGGCGGGTCACCACGGTGGGCGTGCCAGTGAGACAGGTCAGTTGCTCAGCCGGCTCGGCGCGTGTTCCTCCACCAGCTCGCGCGCGTGGTCGAGCGCGGCGCGGCTGTCGGTCACACCACCGATCATGCGGGCAATCTCGGCGACCCGGTCCTCCCCCGTGACCGAGCGCACGTCACTGGCGGTGATCGCGCCGTCGGAGCTCTTCAGCACGACGTGGTGGCTGTCGGCGAAGGCGGCGACCTGGCCGAGGTGGGTGACGACGATGACCTGCGCGTTGCGGGCCAGCGCGGCCAGCCGGGCGCCCAGGTCGAGAGCCGCCGCACCGCCCACGCCGGCATCCACCTCGTCAAAGACATAGGTGGGCACGTCACCCTGGGCGGTGACGACCTCCAGCGCCAACATCACGCGCGAGAGCTCACCACCAGAGGCCGCCTTGCTGACCGTGCGTGGTGGCGCACCGGCGTTGGCAGCGAGCATGATCTCGACCTCGTCCAGGCCGTGGGACCACGCGCGCACCCGCTCCCCGTCCGCCAGCTCCACGCCCTCGTCGTCCGGCTTGTGTCGCACCGCGATCTGCACCCGGGCACCGCCCATGGCCAGGTGCGCCAACTCATCCTCAACCCGGGTGCCCAGGGTCTTCGCGGCGGCCTGCCTCGCGCCGGTCAGAGCGGTCCCCGTCGTGACCAACTCCTGACTCAGCCGTGCCAGCTCGACCGTGAGCTCGGCGATCCGGTCGTCGGATCCGTCGAGTTCGGCGACCTCTGCGGCAGCCTGACCGGACCACGCGAGCACCGCCGACGTGCTCTCGCCGTATTTGCGCAGCAGGGCGGTCAGCGCGGACCGGCGCTCCTGCACCCACCCCAGTCGGGAGGGGTCCACATCGATGCCCGAGGAATAGGCCGCGAGCTCGCCGGCGAGGTCCGAGGTCAGATAGCTGAGCTCGTCCAGCCTCTTGCTGAGATCGGCCAGCGCCGGGTCGTGCTCGGCCACCGGCGCGAGCGCCTGACGTGCCGAGGCCAGCTGTTCGACGACGGGTCGAAAATCGTCCACGACCGCATCGTCACCGCCGGACAGCACACCATGGACGGTGTCCGCGGCCTGGCGCAGCCCGTCCCCGTGCGCCAGACGCTGCTCCTCGACGAGGAGCTCGTCCTCCTCACCCTCCTGCGGGTCGACGGCCTCAATCTCCTCGAGCGCGGTGCGCAGCAGGTCGGCCCGCAGCGTCCGCTCGGCCCCGGCAGTGCTCAGCCGGTGCAACTCCTCGCGGGCCGCGGTCCAGGCCCGGTGGGTGTTGGTGTAGGCGCCCAGGGCCTTAGCGAGCTTGGCACCGCCGAAGGCGTCCAGCAGGACCCGGTGCTGCTCGGGGGCCCGCAACCGCCATTGGTCCGCCTGGCCGTGCACGGCCATCAGATGCTCGCCCACCTCGGTCAGCACGCCGACGGGCGCCGTCCGGCCACCGACGTGCGCCCGCGATCTGCCCTCGGCACTGACGGTGCGCACGAGGATCAACCCGTCCTCGATCTCGCCGCCAGCAGCCTCCACCCGTTGGGCGGCAGGGTGATCCGGCGGCACGTCCACCTCGCCCTCGACCACCGCAGCGGTCGCCCCCGAGCGCACCATGGTCGAGTCCGCGCGGGCGCCGAGCAACAGCCCCAGACCGGAGACGACCATCGTCTTGCCGGCCCCCGTCTCGCCGGTGATGACGTTCAGGCCCGGGGACAGCTCGAGCTCGGCGTCCTCGATGACGCCGAGTCGTTGGATCCGGATGCGGGTCAGCACGCTCGCACTCTAGGCGGGTGCACCGTCAGGTTTGCCACGCCACCCGGCAACCGGCAGCGCAAACTTGGCCACGAGCCGGTCGGTGAACGGTTGCGAGGACAGTCTGGCCAGACGGACGGGAGTCTCGCTACGGCATACCTCGATGCGGGCCCCCGGCGGCAGGTCGACCGTGCGCCGACCGTCGCACCACATGACCCCGTGCGTCGTGGCGTGCGGCACGACCTCGACCGCGACGCGCGTGTCGGGTCCGAGCACCACCGGGCGGGCGAACAGGGCGTGCGCAGAGATGGGGACGACGAGCATCGCCTGCACGTCGGGCCAGACGATGGGGCCGCCGCCGGAGAAGGCATAGGCCGTGGAGCCGGTCGGTGTCGCCACGACCACGCCGTCACACCCCCAGGTGGACAGCGGCCGGCCGTCGACCTCGACGGTGAGCTCGAGCATCCGCTCGCGGGCGGACTTCTCGATGGAGGCCTCGTTGAGCGCCCAGGTGTGCGAGACCAGGTCGCCGTCCTGATAGACGTCGACCTCGAGGGTCATCCGCTCCTCGACCTCGTAGTCGCGCGAGACGATGCGGTCCACGACGGCAGCGGTCTCATCGCGCTCGGCCTCGGCGAGGAAGCCGACCCGCCCGTGGTTGATCCCGAGCAGGGGGATGCCCGCGCCCCGGGAGACCTCCGCCCCCCGCAGGATCGTGCCGTCACCTCCGAGGATCACGACGAGCTCAGCGTCGGCCGCCAGGGCGGCCACGTCCGGATCGTCCTCGAGGCTGTCCCAGCCCTGCTCGAGCTCGTGCACCTCGATGCCGTGGTCGCGCAACCGCCTGGCCATCTCCGTGGCCAGAGCGGGCAGGTCGGGGCGGTTGGCGTGGGTGACGACCAGGATGCGACGGGTCATCTAGTCGTCCTCCCGGGTCAGGTCACGGATGCGGGCGGTCGCCTCATCCGCACTCATCATGCCTGGTTGGTATGCCGCGAGCCACAGCAGGTATTCGGTGTTGCCGTGGGCGCCGGTCACCGGGGACGGCTCGATGCCGTGGACGTGCCAGCCCAGCTCGGCGGCGGCCAGGGTGATGTCGCTGAGCACCCTGGCGTGCTCGGCGGCGGACCTGACCACTCCCCCGTGTCCCAGGTGGTCGCGGCCCACCTCGAACTGCGGCTTGACCAGGAAGACGACGTCGCCGTCCGGCTCGAGCAGGGGTGCAACGGCAGGCAGGACGAGGGACAGGGAGATGAAGGAGACGTCACCGACGATCACCTCGAAGGTGCCGAGCTGCGCTGCTGACACGTCACGGATGTTCGTGCCGGGCAAATCAGTGACCCGGGGGTCAGCGACGAGATCTGCGACGAGTTGGTCGTGTCCGACATCGAGGGCAGTGACGTGAGTGGCGCCGTGCTCAAGCAGCACCTGGGTGAAGCCACCGGTCGAGGCCCCCACGTCCAGGCACCGACGACCGCTGACCCGCAGCCCGCCGCTGCCCACCTGCTGACCCGCGTCGCTAGCCGGTTGCCCCGGGTCGCCTGCTGGCTGGCGAGCGTCGGCCTCCCAAACAGTCAGAGCATGCAACAACTTCAGGGCACCCCGCCCGACCCAACGGGAGGCATCGTCGTCGGTGACCATGACCTGCTGCCCCGGCGCCACGGCATACGAGCTCTTGTGCACTACCTGGCCGTCGACGCAGACCGAGCCCCCGCGGATGAGTCGCTGAGCGAGCGTGCGCGAGCGCGCGAGACCCTCCCGGACCAGGTGCTGGTCCAGGCGCTCTTCGCCTCTCATGAGGTCACGCAGACTGTGGGCCGCCGGCGACACGCTGCATGGCCGCGGCCGGGGTGTTGCCCGGAGAGGACTCGCTCAACCGCTCCTGCAGACGCCGCTGCGCCTGCAGTGCCGCCTCCGCACGCTCGGGGAGGGGCTGCTGCTCGGTGCCGCGGAAAGTCTCGAGCACCTCGTCGACCACGGGGTCGCCTGTCGTGGGGTCGCCTGTCGTGGGGGTCGGCTCGCTCATGACAGGCAGCGTATCGCGGCGCACCGCTGCTCCGGCGATCCATCCACAACCTGCACCGGTGAGTGTCGCCACCGCCCCGGACGGGGCGTTTCACGCACTCACCAGCCCGCGAGACGTCCGCTCAGGCGCCGTGGCTCCAGTGGGGGGCCAGATCGCCGATGACCTCGACGATGTGGTCGGGCTGCTGGTCCTCCCCCGCGCTCTCCACATCGGAGCGACCGTGCACGCCGGTGAGGACCAGGGCAGTTGCCAGGCCAGCACCCTTCGCGCCCTCGATGTCGGTGTCCAGACGGTCGCCGATCATGAGGACCTCGGCTGCGGGCAGGCCCAGTCGTTGCAGCGCGATCTCGAACGCCGGCGCGTGCGGCTTGCCGGTGATCAGATCGGGTTGACGTCCCGTGGCGTGCGCGACCGCTGCGATGAGGGAACCGTTGCCGGGTGCCTGGCCTCGCTCAGTGGGCAGCGTGGCGTCCGTGTTGGTGGCGACCCAATGGGCTCCCGCAGCGACGGCATAGGTCGCCTCGGTCAGCTCGGCCCACCCCAGCTCCTTGCCGAGGCCCTGCACGACGACCGACACCTGCTCGCTGCCACCGTGATCCACCACCTCGCGGGGCGTGATCGCGGGCAGCCCCTCCTCCACGAGTGCTGCAGCCACTCCAGGCCCGCCGATCGCCAGGACCACCGTCCCCTCGGGCACCGGGTGGTGTTGGCGCAGATGGCTGGCGGCCACCTGAGAGCTGTTGAGGACCTCATCCGGGTGCGCCTCAACCCCCAGAGACACCAGGTGCTCGGAGACCTCAGCGGGCAGACGGGCAGCGTTGTTGGTCAGGAACAGCACCAGCAGGCCAGCGGCTCTCGCCGCAGCCAACCCCTCAACCGCTCCGTCACACGCCGAAGCCCCCCGGTAGACGACGCCGTCAAGGTCGCACAACAGACCGCGGTAGGTCATCGATCAGTCTCGCCGACCGGGCCCGTTCCTGGCCCAGCAACGCCATCAACGTCGGCCTCATCAGCGTCAGGCGCATCAGCGTCAGGCGCATCAGCGTCGGCCTCATGAGCGTCGGCCTCATCCGTGCCCGATTCCTCATCCTCGCCATAGTCAACGATGTCGATCCCGTCGAGCTCGCTGAGACGGTCAGGAGCGTTGGTGACTCCATCGCGATCAATGTCCACCGTTCTGGCGAACCATTCGCGGGCGCCGGCCTCGTCGTCAACCCCGAGGAGCGACTCCGCATAGGCGTAATAGAGCCGTGGCGACCAGGATCGCTGGGGAGGGCTGGCTCGCACGAGCTCACGCAGGATCTGCACACCAGCCTCATGCTGACCCAGGTCCCGTCGCGCGCCGCTGACCACGATGGCCAGCTCAACCCGGTCGGCCGCGCTCAGCGATTGAGCGGCCGGCTCCTGTGACAACTCGATCGCCCGGTCGGGCCGACCCAACCCGCGCTCCACGTCTGCGATGTGCGGCAACAGGTGGTTGGACCCGCTGAGCCGCCGCGCGGTGCGGAACTCGCGCAGTGCCTCTGCCCACTCTGCCCGGCGGTAGTAGACGAAACCGAGCACCTCGCGCACGACAGCCACGCGACCCGCTCGGCGTGACGCGTTTTCCGCGTGGGCCAGAGCACCGTCCAGGTCCTCCGCTGCCAGGCACTCTGCCGAGGCCACCAAGTGCCGCGCCACGCCGTCCGCGTTCTCCTTGCTCAGCGTGAGCAACTCGCGACGTGCAGCCCGGTCCAACTGACCGGCCTCGATGTGCTCGGGGATCTCCGGCTCTGGCTTGCGATCCGGTCGGGGCCGGTAGACCCGGGTGTCGTCCTCACGGTAGGGGCGATCAGCGCCACCGCGAGCCGCGTGGCCGCGGTAACCTCCAGCGCGACGGTCGTCATCACGACGAGGACCACGATCATCCGACCCGCGGTAACCCCCACCACGACGGTCGTCATCACGACGAGGACCACGATCGTCGCGTGGACGCCCCTCACTCCCGCGCCAGTTCCGTCCTTCACCGGACGCACCGTCACGCCGCCGGCCATCGCGATCCTGGCGACGCTCACCGCCGCGGTAACCGCCGCCACGGGGCGCGCCACCGCGACGATCATCGCGACGGTTGGGCCCGCCGCCCTGGCCGGTCTCGCGGTCACTCTTCCGGTCCTCCGGACCAGGGGTGTCCGGCGTCTCGTCAGCCATGCGGCCTCCTCGTTTCAGTTCTCGGGCAGTCTACGCGGCATTCCGCCGGGGGCCCGCGTTCCTGACCGCCTTCTCGACGGTCATCTGACGGGCCCAGAAATGCGTCTAGCCCCACCCGAACCAGAAGGTTTGGGTGGGGCTAGAGCCAATGTTTGTCCGGCGGTGTCCTACTCTCCCACACCGTCACCAGTGCAGTACCATCGGCGCTGAGAGGCTTAGCTTCCGGGTTCGGTATGTGTCCGGGCGTTTCCCTCTCGCTATGGCCGCCGTAACTCTATGGAAATATAAACCAACCGTGTTGCGGGTTACACGCACCGGGGCTTTAGGTCGGTGCGTGTGGGTTGTGGTTCGTATCTCGGGAACCACACAGTGGACGCGTAGCATCTTTGTTGTTTAAGTTATCGGCTTATTAGTACCGGTCAGCTCCACACATTGCTGTGTTTCCACATCCGGCCTATCAACCCAGTAGTCTAGCTGGGAGCCTCTCACGACTAAGTCGCGTGGAAACCTCATCTTGGAGTGTGCTTCCCGCTTAGATGCTTTCAGCGGTTATCACGTCCGAACGTAGCTAATCAGCGGTGCCCTTGGCAGGACAACTGACACACCAGTGGTTCGTCCATCCCGGTCCTCTCGTACTAGGGACAGCTCTCCTCAAGTTTCCTACGCGCGCAGCGGATAGGGACCGAACTGTCTCACGACGTTCTAAACCCAGCTCGCGTACCGCTTTAATGGGCGAACAGCCCAACCCTTGGGACCGACTCCAGCCCCAGGATGCGACGAGCCGACATCGAGGTGCCAAACCATGCCGTCGATATGAGCTCTTGGGCAGGATCAGCCTGTTATCCCCGGGGTACCTTTTATCCGTTGAGCGACGGCGCTTCCACAAGCCACCGTCGGGTCACTAGTCCCGACTTTCGTCTCTGCTCGACATGTCTGTCTCACAGTCAAGCTCCCTTGTGCACTTACACTCGAAACCTGATTGCCAACCAGGCTGAGGGAACCTTTGGGCGCCTCCGTTACTCTTTAGGAGGCAACCGCCCCAGTTAAACTACCCACCAGGCAATGTCCCTGATCCGGATCACGGACCGAGGTTAGATATCCAGAACGACCAGAGTGGTATTTCAACGTTGACTCCACGAACACTGGCGTGCCCGCTTCATAGTCTCCCACCTATCCTACACAAGCCGTACCGAACACCAATACCAAGCTATAGTAAAGGTCCCGGGGTCTTTCCGTCCTGCTGCGCGTAACGAGCATCTTTACTCGTAATGCAATTTCGCCGAGTTCGTGGTTGAGACAGTGGAAAAGTCGTTACGCCATTCGTGCAGGTCGGAACTTACCCGACAAGGAATTTCGCTACCTTAGGATGGTTATAGTTACCACCGCCGTTTACTGGGGCTTAAGTTCAGAGCTTCACCTTACGGTTGACCCGTCCCCTTAACCTTCCAGCACCGGGCAGGCGTCAGTCCGTATACATCGTCTTGCGACTTCGCACGGACCTGTGTTTTTAGTAAACAGTCGCTTTTCCCTGGTCTCTGCGGCCGTCCCAGCTTCCCACCGCGAGGGTGTTCACTGGTCGGGCCCCCCTTCTCCCGAAGTTACGGGGGCATTTTGCCGAATTCCTTAACCACGATTCACTCGATCGCCTTAGTATTCTCTACCTAACCACCTGAGTCGGTTTGGGGTACGGGCGGCTCGAACCTCGCTAGGAACTTTTCTAGGCAGCATAGGATCACCCTCTTCCCGCATACGCGGTCACTATCAAGCCTGGGGCATACAGGGTGCGGACTTACCTACACCCAGCCTTACACTCTTAGACGTGGACAACCATCGCCACGCGGAGGCTACCTTCCTGCGTCCTTCCATCGCTTACCTACTACAATCTCGGGTCACGCGTTCCACACACCCACACCGCGTCCTCGAAAGGACTTGGTGCGTTTGGCGTGCTTCAGGCGCTTAGCATCAACTGATTCGGTATTGGGCGGTCCTTCGCCGGTTCCGGAATATTAACCGGATGTCCATCGACTACGCCTGTCGGCCTCGCCTTAGGTCCCGACTTACCCAGGGCAGATTAGCTTGACCCTGGAACCCTTGGTTATTCGGCGGAGGAGTTTCTCACTCCTCTTTCGCTACTCATGCCTGCATTCTCACTCGTGTGGCATCCACGACTGGATCACTCCGCCGCTTCACTCGCCACACGACGCTCCCCTACCCATCAACACGCCTGGACACCACCCACAAGTGGATGATGCCGAGCAAAATGTTAATGCCACAGCTTCGGTGGTGTGCTTGAGCCCCGCTACATTGTCGGCGCGGAATCACTTGACCAGTGAGCTATTACGCACTCTTTAAAGGGTGGCTGCTTCTAAGCCAACCTCCTGGTTGTCACAGCAACTCCACATCCTTTCCCACTTAGCACACGCTTAGGGACCTTAGCTGGTGATCTGGGCTGTTTCCCTCTCGACTACGAAGCTTATCCCCCGCAGTCTCACTGCCACGCTCTCACTTACCGGCATTCGGAGTTTGGCTGACGTCAGTAACCTGGTGAGGCCCATCTGCCATCCAGTAGCTCTACCTCCGGTAAGAAACACGTGACGCTGCACCTAAATGCATTTCGGGGAGAACCAGCTATCACGGAGTTTGATTGGCCTTTCACCCCTACCCACAGCTCATCCCCTCAGTTTTCAACCTAAGTGGGTTCGGTCCTCCACGCCGTCTTACCGGCGCTTCAACCTGGCCATGGGTAGATCACTCCGCTTCGGGTCTAGACCCAGCGACTATGGGCGCCCTATTCGGACTCGCTTTCGCTACGGCTTCCCCACACGGGTTAACCTCGCCACTGAGCACTAACTCGCAGGCTCATTCTTCAAAAGGCACGCCGTCACCCCACAAAGAGGGCTCCGACGGATTGTATGCACACGGTTTCAGGATCTATTTCACTCCCCTCCCGGGGTACTTTTCACCTTTCCCTCACGGTACTTGTCCGCTATCGGTCACCAGGGAATATTTAGGCTTAGCAGGTGGTCCTGCCAGATTCGTACGGGATTTCTCGGGCCCCGTACTACTTGGGAACACCAACACTAGAGTTCCTGTTGTTTCGGCTACGGGGGTCTCACCCTCTATGCCAGGCCCTTCCAAGCCTTCCGCCTACAACAAAAATTTCTTACTCCAGCCCAGCCCGGTAGAACTGAGAATTGGGTCCCACGACCCCGAACGTGCAACGACTACCGTCTATCACACACGCCCGGTTTAGCCTGATCCGCTTTCGCTCGCCACTACTCACGGAATCACATGTTGTTTTCTCTTCCTGTGGGTACTGAGATGTTTCACTTCCCCACGTTCCCTCTACCCACCCTATATATTCAGGTGAGAGTAACTAGCGATGAAGCTAGCTGGGTTTCCCCATTCGGAAATCCTCGGATCAATGTCTGGTTATCGACTCCCCGAGGCTTATCGCAGATTCCTACGTCCTTCTTCGGTTCCTGGTGCCAAGGCATCCACCGTGTGCACTTAAAAACTTAAAGCCACAAAGATGCTCGCGTCCACTGTGTAGTTCTCAACATACGAACGGCCACCCCGGCTCACGGCCCCCACCAACCACACACAAACTGTGTGGCGGTATGGGAACCACCAAGGCCCCGCACTCCCAAGAGTCACCAGAACCCAACCACCCACCACCAACCAACCCCTAGGGACCAGCTGACGTGACTGGTTGGGGCCCGATCCCTCAGGACCCAACAACGTGTCACACCCACCCGTGAGCAACCCCAACCACATCGTTCCACACCCCAAAGGGTCGTACTTGACACAGCCAGGAACCCACGAACAGGCTCATAATCGATGTTCCACCCAGAGCTCGGCTCCCACGAAACACTCGTCCGTGCAAAAACCAAACCCACCCACCACCAACACGTGGTGGTGTGTGTGTTGCTCCTTAGAAAGGAGGTGATCCAGCCGCACCTTCCGGTACGGCTACCTTGTTACGACTTAGTCCCAATCACCAGTCCCACCTTCGACGGCTCCCTCCCACAAGGGGTTGGGCCACCGGCTTCGGGTGTTACCGACTTTCGTGACTTGACGGGCGGTGTGTACAAGGCCCGGGAACGTATTCACCGCAGCGTTGCTGATCTGCGATTACTAGCGACTCCGACTTCATGGGGTCGAGTTGCAGACCCCAATCCGAACTGAGACCAGTTTTTTGGGATTCGCTCCACCTTACGGTATCGCAGCCCTTTGTACTGGCCATTGTAGCATGCGTGAAGCCCAAGACGTAAGGGGCATGATGATTTGACGTCATCCCCACCTTCCTCCGAGTTGACCCCGGCAGTCTCCTATGAGTCCCCACCATAACGTGCTGGCAACATAGAACGAGGGTTGCGCTCGTTGCGGGACTTAACCCAACATCTCACGACACGAGCTGACGACAACCATGCACCACCTGTATACCGACCTTGCGGGGCACTCATCTCTGAATGTTTCCGGTATATGTCAAGCCTTGGTAAGGTTCTTCGCGTTGCATCGAATTAATCCGCATGCTCCGCCGCTTGTGCGGGCCCCCGTCAATTCCTTTGAGTTTTAGCCTTGCGGCCGTACTCCCCAGGCGGGGCGCTTAATGCGTTAGCTGCGGCGCGGAACTCGTGGAATGAGCCCCACACCTAGCGCCCAACGTTTACGGCATGGACTACCAGGGTATCTAATCCTGTTCGCTACCCATGCTTTCGCTTCTCAGCGTCAGTTATGGCCCAGAGACCTGCCTTCGCCATCGGTGTTCCTCCTGATATCTGCGCATTCCACCGCTACACCAGGAATTCCAGTCTCCCCTACCATACTCTAGCCTGCCCGTACCCACTGCAGACCCGGAGTTAAGCCCCGGGCTTTCACAGCAGACGCGACAAACCGCCTACAAGCTCTTTACGCCCAATAATTCCGGACAACGCTCGCACCCTACGTATTACCGCGGCTGCTGGCACGTAGTTAGCCGGTGCTTCTTCTGTAGGTACCGTCACAAAAGCTTCGTCCCTACTGAAAGAGGTTTACAACCCGAAGGCCGTCATCCCTCACGCGGCGTCGCTGCATCAGGCTTTCGCCCATTGTGCAATATTCCCCACTGCTGCCTCCCGTAGGAGTCTGGGCCGTGTCTCAGTCCCAGTGTGGCCGGTCGCCCTCTCAGGCCGGCTACCCGTCGTCGCCTTGGTAGGCCATTACCCCACCAACAAGCTGATAGGCCGCGAGTCCATCCCCCACCGAAAAACTTTCCACCACCATCCCATGCGGGAAGTGATCATATCCAGTATTAGCACCGGTTTCCCGGAGTTATCCTGAAGTGAGGGGCAGGTTACTCACGTGTTACTCACCCGTTCGCCACTAATCCACCCAGCAAGCTGGGCTTCATCGTTCGACTTGCATGTGTTAAGCACGCCGCCAGCGTTCGTCCTGAGCCAGGATCAAACTCTCCGTTAAAATCAAACACCCAACCAACACCACCACAAAGGCAGCACCAGCCGAGCAAACTTTGACCCACAAAGGGCACAATCACTAGCAGACAGAAACGAGTCAACTGACTCAATCCATCAATCTAATTCAAAGAAATCCTTGCCACCACGACACACCACACACCCACAAAAGATGCATGACACGCCCTGGGACAGGGTTAAAATTGGCATCGATTACTGACACGCTGTTGAGTTCTCAAAGATCGGACACACACCACCCACCACACAAACCATTTCGATCTGCTAGGCGTTTGGGGCAACCTGACTACTGTACCATCTTCCGGCGCACTCTGTGCACCCGGCTTTGCAGCGAACTGCGGCCAGCTTCGGCGTGATGGGTTGCCATGATCCTGCGGGACCGGCCACTCCGGTGAACCGGGTGTCCGTGCCTCCCTGCTGGGCTGGCGAAGGACAACATTAGGTCACGTTGTCCGCAGAACACAAATCCGCTGGTCAGCGCCCTGCCGGGCGCTCACCATCGCCTGGCGGGGCGCTCACTCTGCCGGCTGGACAGTGTGGGCGCCCCGCACGAAGCCGTTGGGCTCAGGCGTCTGCCTTGTGCGCGGCAGCGAGGTTCTTGCGTCCGCGGCGCAACAGCGCGATGGCACCGTGCAGGAAGTCGGCCTCGGCCAGGACGTGCTCGGCGTCGTCCACCTTGACGTTGTTGATGCTCACGCCGCCCTCCCCCACGAGCCGGCGGGCCGCGCCCTTGCTCTCGGCCAGGCCGGTCGCCACGAGGGCGTCGACGACGGACGCCCCCACGGCTACCTCTCCGCTCGGCAGCTCGGCGGTCGCATCAGCGAGAGTGCGGGCATCGAGCTGGCCCGGCTCTCCCTTGCCGAAGAGCACCTGACTGGCCGCCTGCACCTGTGCCGTCGCCTCAGGTCCGTGCACCAGCGTCGTCACATCCGCTGCCAGCACGCGCTGCGCCTCGCGCAGGTGAGGGGTGTCCGCCGTGGACCGCTCCAGATCCGCGATCTCCTCGGGGGTGCGGGCCGTGAAGACCTTGAGCAGCTTGCTCGCCTCGGAGTCGGGGACGTTGATCCAGTACTGGTAGAAGGCGTAGGGGCTGGTCATGTCCGCGGACAGCCAGACCGCATTGCCCTCGGACTTCCCGTATTTCTGCCCGTTCTCGTCCGTGAGCAGCGGAGTGGTCATCACATGGACGGTCTCGCCCTCGACCCGGTGCACGAGGTCGACGCCGGCCGTGAGGTTGCCCCACTGGTCCTGGCCACCGGTCTGCAGTGTGCAGCCGTGCTCGCGGAACAGGTGCAGGTAGTCCAGTGCCTGCAGGATCTGGTAACTGAACTCTGTGTAGCTGATCCCGGCCTCACTGCGCAGGCGAGCGGCGACGGCGTCCTTGCGGATCATCTGGTTGACCCGGAAGTGTTGTCCGATGTCCCGCAGGAAGTCCAGGGCCGACATCGGCGCTGTCCAGTCCAGGTTGTCGACCAGGATCGCGGCGTTGTCCCCCTCGAAGTCGACGAAGGGACGGACCAGGGCCTTGATCCGGGCCACGTTGGCGGCCGTCTGGTCCTTGGTCTTCATCAGGCGCTCGGACGTCGGTTTGGGGTCACCGATCAGGCCGGTCGAGCCACCGACCAGAACAATCACGCGGTGACCGGCCCGCTGCAGGTGCCGGAGCATGACGAGCTGGACCAGGTTGCCGAAGTGCAGCGACGGAGCGGTCGGGTCGAAGCCGCAGTAGACCGTGATCGGGCCCTCGCCCAGCGCCTTGCGCAGGGCGGACTCGTCGGTGGTCTGGGCCACCAGGCCGCGCCACTGCAGTTCGTCAAAGATGTCGCTCACAACTACCTCAGGTCTCGTGTTGATCGGTGCTCGAACGTCGCCATTGTCGCCCCTCGGGCGGACTTCCGGCGACACCGCCCAGTCACCCGCGCCGACGCAGCGGCGCGGCGGGGCGATAGACGGAGACCGTCGGGTCGCCGTCCAACCAGAACCGCCAGGGGTATGCCGTGCCGTCACCACCGGCGCCGCGCACCCCGACTCTCGGCCCAGTACGGATCACCGGCCGACCAGCAGGCTCACCGGAGTCCCCCGGGTGGTCCCCCACGGCATGCTGCCCGTCGGCCCTCTTGCGGAGCACCACCGCTCCCCCGGCGAGCAGGTCAGTCCCGTAGTCCTCGAGCGTCAGCCCCAACGCCTTCGCCAGCCGGGCCGGACCGCGCGCCAGGTCCCGATCCACCGGCACCTGACCGGTCCGAGCCGAGGTCCGGCGCTCCCGTGCCCGCTCGAGCCCCCGCACCACCTCACCCCCGCGCAGCAGCACGGCCTGCGCCTCGCCGTCGGGTCCGCACACGACATTGGCGCAGGTGTGCATGCCATAGGTGAAGTAGACGTAGAGGTGCCCGGCCGGCCCGAACATGACCCGGTTGCGATCTGTTGGCCCACGGAAGGCATGGGACCCGGGGTCTGACTCCCCGGCATACGCCTCGACCTCGGTGAGTCGCACGGCCACGTCACCGTGCTCGATGACCGCGCCCAACAGCGCGGGTGCCACCTCGACTGCTGGCCGAGCGAGGAACTCGCGGCTGAGATCAACCACGGTCAGTCCGCGATGCGCGGCAGGTCCTCGACCCAGTGGCGTGCCAGGGCTATCGCCTTGATCAGGTGGGTGCGCTGGGCGCTGACCCGTGCCGGTGCGGTGCCGCCGCGAGCATCGCGGGAGGCGATCGAGCCGGCCACGGTCAGGACCGAGTGCACCCCTGGCGTGAGGTGCTCGCTGATCCCCGCGAGGTCCTCGTCGGACAACTCGTCCAGCCCGATGCCCCGCTCCTCACAGACCCGGACACACTCGCCGGCGACCTCGTGAGCGATCCGGAACGGCACACCCTGGCGCACCAGCCACTCGGCAATGTCCGTTGCCAGAGAGAATCCCTGCGGCGCGAGCTCCTCGAGACGCTCGGGGTGGAAGGTGAGCGTCTCGACCATCCCGCTGACGGCCGGCAGCAGCACGTCCAGGGTGTCAATCTGGTCGAAGACCGGCTCCTTGTCCTCCTGCAGGTCACGGTTATAGGCCAGCGGCAGCCCCTTGAGGGTGGCCAGCAGCCCGGTCAGGTCACCGATCAGCCGGCCGGCCTTGCCGCGGGCCAGCTCGGCCACATCCGGGTTCTTCTTCTGCGGCATGATGCTCGAGCCGGTGGAGAAGGCGTCGTCGAGGGTCACGAAGCCGAACTCCGCAGTGGCCCAGAGGATGACCTCCTCGGACAGCCGCGAGAGGTCGATGGCGATCATCGCCATCACGAAGGCAAACTCGGCGGCGAAGTCACGGCTGGCGGTGCCGTCGATGGAGTTCTCGACCGAGGTGCTCATGCCGAGGTCCTGTGCCACGGCCTCGGGATCCAACCCCAGCGACGAGCCAGCCAGGGCACCGGACCCGTAGGGCGAGACACCCGCGCGCTTGTCCCAGTCCTGCAGTCGCTCGATGTCCCGCAGCAGGGGCCACGCGTGGGCCTGCAGGTGGTGGGCCAGCAGGACCGGCTGGGCGTGCTGCAGGTGCGTGCGGCCCGGCATCGCCACCTCGGGGTGCTGCGCGGCCTGGGCCACAAGCGCCTCGGCCACGGCCAGCACCTTGTCACCGATGAGGCGGGCGTGCTCGCGCAGATACATCCGGAAGAGTGTGGCCACCTGGTCGTTGCGCGAGCGCCCGGCCCGCAACCGTCCCCCGACCTCGGGGCCGACGCGCTCGATCAGGCCGCGTTCCAGGGCGGTGTGCACATCCTCGTCGTCGGGCGCGGGGGTGAACTCACCGGACTCCACGTCGGCGAGCAACCGGGCCAGGCCGTCGAGCATGGCGGTGGTGTCGTCATCGCTGAGCAGTCCGGCCCCGTGCAGGACCCGGGCGTGGGCGCGGGACCCCGCGATGTCATAGGGCGCCAGGCGCCAGTCGAAGTGGGTCGAGCGGGACAACTCGGTCAGGGCATCGGCTGGGCCGCCGGCAAAGCGGCCGCCCCAGAGGCTCAGGGTCATGGCTCCATTGTGTCTGGTCGGTGTGGCTGGGTGACCGCGTGGGTCAGTGGTCGGTTTCCTGCCCCTGCCCGGCCAGCGCCAGGAAGCGAGCAGCGACCCGCTCCCCGCCCTGGAGGTCCAGGGTGATCACCAGGATCGTGTCGTCCCCGGCGATGCAGCCCAACACATCAGGGTTGTCGCTGCGGTCGATGGCCGAGGCGAGATACTGCGCCGCCCCGGGTGGGGTGCGCAGCACGGCCTGGTTGCCGGTGGCCCGGGCCGAGACGAGCAACTCCTCACAGAGCCGGGCCAGCCGGGTGCCGTCCTCGGCCGACGTGGGCCGCAGGGTCTGGTCGCCGCCCTGGGCCGGCACGGCATAGACCTGACCGCGCCCCTTGCGGACCTTGACCGCCCCGAGCTCGAGCAGGTCGCGGGACAGGGTGGCCTGGGTGACGGAGATGCCGTCGCGGCCCAGGTGCTCCAGCAGGTCGGACTGAGAGGCGATCGAGTGCCGCTCCAGGACGTCGACGATCCGTTGGTGGCGTGCGGCCCGAGTGGTCGGGATCCCCCCGGCAGGCAACTCTGCTGTGCTCACCCGCACAACTATACAAGTCATTGCATAGTCATGCGTCGAGAGCCGGGGAGGGGCGTGCGAGACCTCTATCTTTTTGCGGGGAGGGTGTGCGAGACCTTTATCTTTTTGTGGGGGGGCGCGGCGCCCCTCAGGGAGCGAGTCGCTCGCGCACCCAGGCGAGGCTGGCCACGGCGTGCGCGCGCTGGAAGGCCCGCAGGGTCGGCAGTCCCGTCGGCGGCGCCAGGCGGCTGGCATGCAGGAAGTAGCCGCACAGCGCCACCAGGACCGCGTCGATGTCCTCCCTGGTGGCGCCCAGGTCGGTCAACCGCCCCTCGTATGCCGTGGGGTCGGGTCCTCCGAGGAGGCGCAGGTTGAGCAGCAGGGTCAGGGTGTCGAACCAGGGCGCTCCGCGGGAGGCAAAGGGCCAGTCCACGACGCGGACCTGGCCGGTGTCAGGACCGCTGCCGGCTGCGCCGGGGCTGCTGCCGACGCCGGTGACCAGGAGGTTGTCGGCGCGAATGTCGGTGTGCACCAGATGATCTCCGCGCAACCGGCCCGGGGCGTCGGCGGCGACCGCGACGAGTCGGTCCAGGTTGTCGCGCACCCACGGGTCCAGGTCGTGCGGCGGGTCGGCGGCGAGGTGCGGCCAGCACGACAGGTCACCAGCGATGTCCTCCTCCAGTCTGGGCAGCTCGATGGTCCGCGCCAACGGCTCGCTGACCAGGGAGCTCAGGGCCTCGAGCGTCGCGTCCAGTTCCGGGCCCACCCACGGAGTCTGCGGGTGCCTGCCGGGGATGTCCTCCACGAGCAGGGCGACCCAGCGCTCCCCCTCGATCCGCTCGTCGAGAGAGGACAGGAGAAGGGGCGCTGCGGCATACGGCGGCAGGTGGTCCAGGACCGCGATCTCGCGGGCGACCAGGTCTGGGGTGCGCGCGTTGAGGCTCTCGCCCACCGCCTTGACGAACGCGCTCCCCCGCGTGCCGTGCACCCGGTCGGCCGTGCCGGGCGAGAAGCCGCCCTGCTGTGGCGCCACCTCGGTGACCTCGCCGAGCTCCTGCGTCACCCAGGCCCGCACCCGCTCAGGGAGATCGTCCCAGGTGATCCGCACTCCGTGGGACCTGATCGGCTCGGTGGACTCAGACACGAGAGCACGTTAACAAGCACGGATCGTGCTCACCCAGCGCCGTTCGGGTCCGCCACAGGACGGAGGGCGAATCTCCCTCGTGGTGGCGATGCGGGCCGAGCGCAGGTTCGGCAGTGTGGTGGTCATGGATACCAACCAGAGCAAGAGCAAGCGTCCGGACCCCTCCTGGAATGGCCTGCTGGTCGGAGTCGTGATCGGCGTGATCCTGTCCATGGTGCTCGACAGCTGGGCCTGGATGGGGGCCGGTGTCGGCATCGGCCTCGTGCTGAGCGGGATGCCCCTGTTTGGCCGTCGCAAGGATGCCGGGGAGGAGTCAGAGCAGGCTGGGGACCGTTGACCCACAACACGCGATGGACTGCGACGGCGACTCTCCGGGCTCAGGGCCGGGCGGGTCGCCGTCGGTGACTCAGGCCAGGGGGTCGTCGGCTCCCCAGGGCCGCAGTCGGAGCATGCGCTCCCCCTCGCCCAGGCCCTGCGCGGACTTGGCCCGCAGCACGTCCAGGTCGTCGGCACCGGCGCGCACCATCCGGCCGGAGAAGCCGTCGAGCTCGCCGTCGGCAATGGCCAGGGCGAGGGCCGTCAGGTCCTGCGGGCTCGTCCACTCGGTGCGGCCCTGGTGCATCTGCATGCTGTGCGTCATGTCGGTCTCAATAACGCCCGGGGCCAGGTCGAAGGCCTGCACATTGTGCTCGGCGCCCGCCACCGCGACGCCGCCGGTCAGGCGGGCCAGGGCGGATTTGCTGGCGTGATAGGCCGTCAGCACCGGGCTCTCCCGGGTGCCGGACCCACTGTTGAGGTTGATGACGCGCCCTCCACCGGCTGCGATCATGTGCGGCACCACGGCGCGGGTCACCAGGAACGGGCCGCGCACGTTGGTCTCCATCACCTGCCACCACTGCTCAGCGTCGGCCTCCCACAGGGGGACCTCCGGCTCGACCAGTCCAGCGTTGTTGACCAGCAGGTCGATCCGGCCGTCCTCAGCGATGACTGCGTCGACCACCGTCTGCACGGCTGCCTCGTCGGTCACGTCACAGGCGGTGGTGGGCTCCCCTGCCGGGTCGTCCCCTCCGCGACGGGACAGGCCGACGACCTGCCACCCCGCGCCGCGCAGCGCACCGGCCAGGTGGGCACCGATCCCACGGGAGGCGCCCGTGACGAGCGCCACCTTCGGCATACTCATCGCTGCACCGCGCCGTGGTCCTTGGCCGCGCGCGCGACCGCTGCGTCGCGGGCAGCGTTGACCTCCTCGGTCTTCAACGTCCGGTCCGGTGCCCGGAAGGTCAGGTGGAAGGCCAGGCTCTGCTGGTCGGCCCCGATCTGGTCACCGCGATAGGCGTCGAACAGGCGGACCGACTCCAGCAGGTCACCCGCGCCAGCCCGGACGGACTCGAGCAGGTCCCCGAAGCTGACGCTCCGGGAGACCGTGAGTGCGATGTCCGAGCCAGCCGGTGGGTGGTTGGACATCGGCTGGCCCTGGGCGCGACGGTCACTGGCCGCGATCAGCACGTCCAGATCGAGCTCGGCCGCGACGGTGCGCTCGGGCACGCCGAGGGCCTTGACGACCTTGGGGTGCAGCTCGCCGGCCCACCCGATGGTCGTGCCGTCCGGCAGTGCGAGCTCGACACAACGGCCGGGGTGGAACGGCTCCCGCTCGGTCTGCCGGCGCTCGACCACGACTCCGAGGGCGTCGCAGACGGCGTGGGCCCAGCCCACGACGTCAGTGACGTCGGTGGTGCGCCCTGCGCCCCACCACCCGGCACGTTCGGTCTGGCCGGTGGCGACCATTGCCACGTGCAGCGGCTGGTGCGGGACAGCGGCGCGGATCTCCTCCAGCACCCCGTCGTCGGGCCTGACGCCGACGCCTGGGACTGGTGCCTTGCGCGCCAGGTCCGGGAGCGTGACGGTGTCGATCTCGAAGAGCGCGACGTCCTTGGCGCCACGTCCCAGGTTGCGGCGCACCGCATCGGGGAGCGTCTGCAGCAACTCGGTGCGCATCAGGGGTGCCTCGTCGGACAGCGGGTTGGCCAGGCGCACGGCGTGGCGGCGCTGGTCATCCGCGGAGAGCCCGAGGTCATCGAAGCGGGAGTCGCCCACGAAGGGATAGGTGAGGACCTCGTCGAGGCCCTGGCCGGCCAGAGCGGCGGCCACGGTGCGACGCACCCGCTGGGCGTGGGTGAGACCGCGACCACCCGGGGCGGTCGGCAGCAGCGACGGGATCTTGTCGTAGCCGTCGATCCGCGCGACCTCCTCGACCAGGTCCGGGCCGGTGAGCAGGTCCGGGCGCCACGACGGCGGGGTGACCGTGAGGGTGTCGTCGCTGCCGGGCGTGACCGCGCACCCGATGATCTCCAGGATCTCGCGCACGCGGTCGGTGCTGTAGTCCACGCCGACATAGCGCGTCGGCATCGTGGGGTCGAAGTCGATCGACTCGGGGGCGCTGACCTGGCCCGCATCGGTCACGGCAGGGTCAGCGGAGCCACCGCCGAGCTCGACCATCAGCTCGACCATCAGCTGGGCCGCCTGCGGGGCGAGCTCGGGGTCGACCCCGCGCTCGAAACGCTTGGACGCCTCGCTGGAGAGCCGGTGCCGTCGAGAGGTGCGAGCGACCGTCTTGGGGTCAAAGTGCGCGGCCTCGATGAGCACATCAGTGGTGGTCTCACTGACCTCGCTGGAGGCACCGCCCATGACGCCGGCGATGCCGAGCACCGTCTCACCGCCAACGGTGATGAGCAGGTCCTCGGGGTCCAGCGCGCGCTCGACGTCGTCCAGGGTGGTGAGTTTCTCCCCGGCCCGAGCGCGGCGCACCACGATCGGCCCGGTGACCTTGTGCAGGTCATAGGCGTGCGTGGGCTGACCGAGGGCGAGCATCACATAGTTGGAGATGTCGACCGCGAGGCTGATCGGGCGCATGCCGGCCTCGGTGAGGCGGGTGGCCATCCAGGCCGGGGTCGGCGCCTGCGGGTCCAGGCCCCGCACGATGCGGGTGACGAACCGGTCGCAGCCGTCGGCAGCGTCGAGCGGTGCCTCGTCCTGCAGCTCGACGCCGAACCCGTCGGGCGTGGCCGCGGGGGCGGTCAGCGGCTGCTCCTGGCCGTCGACCACGCGCACCAGGGCCGGGTCGCGATAGACGACGCCGGTGCTGTGCGAGAACTCCCGCGCGATGCCGCGCAGGGAGAAGCAGTAGCCACGGTCCGGGGTCACGTTGACCTCGACGGTCTCGCGGTCCAGGCCGAGCAGCGCGATCGCGTCCTGGCCCGGGGTCAGGTCCTGCGCCCCGGCACCCAGCCAGTCGGTGAGCACGATGATGCCGTCGTGGTCCTCGCCGAGGCCGAGCTCCAGGGAGGAGCAGATCATGCCGGCGCTGACGTGGCCATAGGTCTTGCGGGCCGAGATCTCGAAGTTCCCCGGCAGCACACCACCGGGCAGGATCACCACGACCAGGTCGCCGGCCGCGAAGTTGTGGGCACCACAGACGATGCCCTGGGGCTCGCCGGTGCCGTTGGCGTCGCCCACATCGACCTGGCACCAGTTGATCGTCTTGCCGTTCTTCTGCTCCTCCGGAGTCATCTCCAGGACGCGGCCGACCACAAGGGGGCCCTGCACGTCACCGCCGTGCAGGCCCTCCTCCTCCAAGCCAACCCGGACGAGGTCAGCGGCCACCTGGGTGCCGGTCGTGCCTGCTGGCACCTCGGCATACTCCCTCAGCCAGTCAAGGGGAACCCGCATCAGATCTCCATCCCGAACTGCGCGTTGAAGCGCACGTCTCCCTCGATGATTTCGCGCATGTCAGCCAGGTGGTTGCGGAACATCAGCGACCGCTCGATGCCCATGCCGAAGGCGAAGCCCTGATAACGCTCCGGGTCGACCCCACAGGCGCGCAGCACGTTGTGGTTGACCATGCCGCAGCCGCCCCACTCAATCCAGCCGGTGCCGCCACAGGTGCGGCAGTCCGTGTCCTCGCCGCGGCAGACGAAGCACTGGAAGTCCATCTCGGCGCTGGGCTCGGTGAACGGGAAGTATGCCGGGCGCAACCTGGTCTTCAGACCGTCACCAAACAGGGCGCTGGCCAGGCGGTCCAGGGTGCCCCGCAGGTGGGCCATGGTCAGGCCCTCGTCGATCGCCAGGCCCTCCATCTGGTGGAAGACCGGCGTGTGGGTGGCGTCGAGCTCGTCGGTGCGGAAGGTCTTGCCGGGCACGGCGACATAGAGCGGGGCGCCACGCTCGAGCAGCGAGCGGGCCTGGCCGGGTGAGGTGTGCGTGCGCAGCACGATGCCGGCGTCGGCGGGGTCGACGAAGAAGGTGTCCTGCATCTGCCGGGCCGGGTGGTCCTTGTCGAAGTTGAGCGCGTCGAAGTTGAACCACTCCGCCTCGACACCGGGTCCCTCGGCGATCTCCCAACCCATGCCGACCATGACGTCGGCCATCCGCTCGGCGGTCAGCGTCAGCGGGTGCCGGTGCCCGAACGGGCGACGGTCCGGGCGCACCGTGAGGTCCATCGCCTCCTCGACCAGGATGCGCTCGTCCCGCTCGGCCTCCAGCTCGGACTGCCGGGACGCAAGGGCCTTGTTGACCTGCCCGCGGGCCTGGCCGACGCGCTTGCCGGCCTCGGCCTTGGCACTCGGCGGCAGGGCTCCGATCTCGCGGTTGGCCAGCGCCAGCGGGCTCTTCTCGCCCGCGTGCGCGATGCGCGCGGCCTTGAGGTCGTCCAGGCTGGCTGCAGCGGCAATGGCGGCGAGGGCGTCGGTGACGTTCTGCTCGACCTGTTCGGGATCGAGGGCGCTCACCTCGACAGGGTCATAGTTCGTGTTGGGTCCGGACACGCGCCCGAGTCTAAGTTGCCGAGGGTGCCCAGGACGAACGGGTTGTGCTTCGACTCACCGCTCAGTTCGGCGGGAACAAATCGTCCCCGGACGGGACAGGCGGACACTGGTCGATGGTCTCGAAGGGCAGATCACCAGCCGTCTGCGCGATCCATTGATCGCCCCTGGCCCGGTACGTCTCGACGTAGACCTCCACGCTCGGAGGCTCAGGGGTCGTATAACCCAAATCTTGCAAGCACGGAATGGTGGTGTTCACGTGATACTCGTAGGACTGCCGCAGTCGGGCATCGTCGAGGGGCTGATAAAACTGCGGCTGCAGCGGATACTGCGCGATACAGACATATTCCGCCAAGGCGATTGCCTCCGCTTGGCCTGGCCCGCCGCGCGTCTCCCAACTCTGGTCCGGAAAAGCTCTGGCCTCAAACCCCTGCTCTCGAACGCAATCCGCGACAAGCTCCCCCATCTCTTCGGGACGAGTCTCCCGAACGACCTCCACTTGAGGCGGATCCTCGATTCCCCGACTGTCTGCCCACCCCGCGAGCCATCCTTCGGGCGTGTCCTTCCAAGCAAGAACGCCGTCACTCGGGGCCACGGTCTCACCAGCCCTGGCGCTCGATGCGGACACGCTGGTCTCTGCATCGCTGGTCCGCAGCGCAGCGCCAGTCTCCACAGCACCGGACGGCACGGGGGGCTCAGAGTTCTGTTGCACATCCTGCGGCCCTCCGCATGCGGTGAGGAGCAGGACGGTTATCAGACCCACGCCCTGCAGAACACCTCTGGACATCTCGCCCCTCCGGCAGCCTGTCGCACGACCCACGACGGTGTGGTCGCTCACATGCTAAGGCAACAGCATGCGCGACGATGAGGCGTGAAGGCAGACTGTCGCGGCCATCGCCAGATTGAGCGACTCCGCACGCACGATCGGGATGGACACGACGTCGTCGCAGAGGTCACGAACCTCGGGCTCCAGGCCCCACGCCTCGTTGCCCATCACCCAGGCGTGTGGAACGGACAGGTCTGCGTCAGGCAGCGACGTGGTGCCGGAGCCGTCGGCGGCCAGGATGCGAAGGCCGGCCGCCTGGCACGCGGCCAGCAGCTCAGCCACGGGAGTGCCGACGCTCACCGGCAGGTGGAACAGCGACCCCACCGTGGAGCGCACCACCTTGGGGTTGTAGATGTCGACGCTGGCGTCGCTCACCAACACCGCGGACGCCCCGAACGCATCAGCGGCTCGCAGGACCGTGCCGGCGTTGCCGGGATCGCGCACGTTGGTGAGCACCGCGACGAAGCCGTCCCCCACGGCAGCCAACGCCTCGGCCAGTGGAACGTCCACCGGGGCAGCGACGGCGATCATGCCCTGCGGGTGTGGGGTGTCGGTCATGGCGGCCAACACCTCGTCCGTGCACGGACGCACCCGGACACCGGCCTGCTCGGCCAGCCCCACGATGTCGGCGTGCCGCTCAGCAGCAGAGGGGGTGAGATACAGGTCTCGGGCGACCGATCCGGCATACGAGAGCAGTTCCCGGACGCCCTGAGGGCCCTCGACCACAAAGAGTCGCTGCCGCTCCCGGACAGCACGACGGCCCAGGGACCGGACCGACCTGACCCGTTCGCTGCGAGCGTTGCTCAGCAGGTCGGGGTCGGTGGTCACAGTGCCCTGGGCCGTCGGGATGTTGCGGTGGCTCAGGCGGCAGAGGTGTCGTCGGCCTTGGCGTCAGCCTGGGCCGGAACGTTGGCCTTGGCGATCTCGACGAGCGCGGTGAAGGCTGCCTCGTCGTGCACGGCCAGCTCGGCCAGCATGCGACGGTCGACCTCGACCTCGGCGATCTTCAGACCCTGGATGAACCGGTTGTAGGTCATGCCGTTGGCGCGGGCCGCAGCGTTGATGCGCTGGATCCAGAGGCGACGGAAGTCACCCTTGCGGGCGCGACGGTCACGGTAGCTGTAGACCAGCGAGTGGGTGACCTGCTCCTTGGCCTTGCGGTAGAGACGGGACCGCTGGCCCCGGTAGCCGCTGGCGCGCTCGAGAACAACCCGACGCTTCTTGTGGGCGTTGACCGCCCGCTTCACGCGTGCCACGTGAGAACTCCTTTAGTTGATGGGGTGCTGGCTCAGCGGCCGAGCAGCTTCTTGGCGGTCTTCTCGTCCGGGGCGGACAGGACCTTGTCGTTGGCCAGGCGACGGGCCGCGGTGGCGGTGCGCTCCTGGAACTTGTGGACGTGGCGGGCACGCTGGTGCATGATCTTGCCCGTCCCGGTCACCCGGAAACGCTTCTTGGCGCCGCTGTGCGTCTTCATCTTCGGCATGGCCGACTCCTCGTTGCTCGATGCAGCCCGTTCGGGCCGCGTGCTTGCGTGGAAAATCCTGTGCTGCTGACTCAGCTGGCAGTGCTGGTCTCGGCGTCCTGCGGAGCCTCGGTGGCCTCGCTGACGTCCGTTGCGCTGGGGTCGTCGTGCGACTCCTCAGCCGCGGCCGAAGCAGCCTTCTCGGCACGCTTCTCGTTGCGCACGGCCGTCTTCTTCTTGGCCGGCCCCAGGACCATGACCATGTTGCGGCCGTCCTGCTTGGGCGAGCTCTCGACGAAGCCGAGCTCGACGACGTCCTCGGCCAGCTTCTGCAACAGCCGGAAGCCCAACTCGGGTCGCGACTGCTCGCGACCGCGGAACATGATCGTCACCTTGACCTTGTCGCCACCCTTGAGGAAGCGCACGACGTGACCCTTCTTGGTCTCATAGTCGTGGCTGTCGATCTTCGGGCGGAGCTTGATCTCCTTGATGATCGTGTTGACCTGGTTCTTCCGTGCCTCACGGGCCTTCACGGCGGCTTCGTACTTGTACTTGCCAAAGTCCATGAGCTTGGCCACCGGCGGTCGCGCCATGGGGGCCACCTCGACCAGGTCGAGGTCTGCTTCGGCGGCCAGGCGGAGCGCGTCCTCGACGCGCACGATCCCAACCTGCTCACCGTTAGGGCCAACCAACCGCACTTCCGGGACCCGGATGCGGTCGTTGATTCGAGGCTCGCTGATTGCCTACTCCTTCGTTTCGTGTCAGTGGACACCCCCCGAAACGAGGAGAGGCCCCTCGGCACGGGTGCACGAGAGGCCTGGAGTGTCGCCACAGAACAAGACGCATGCCGATGGGTTGCCCCGTCGACCGTCTCACCCTCACGAGGTGGCGGACCAGTGAACCCGGCAACCCAAAGGGTCAACGCGGGTGGAAGCTCAAGGCCTCACTTGCACAGTGTCCCGAATGCTTCAGCGCGAGCGCCGTGACAGATGGAACACCTGGATGCGTCCATGGTAGCAGGCAGGCGGTTCCCGACTCCAATCGGTTGGGCCCTGTGCAACTCCCACGCAGTTCCCTCGCCGCTCCTCCGTCGTGGACGCACCTGCTCCACACCCCCGCGTGTCCTGCACTGTGCGCTCTTCGATGCGGCGTGTCGTGGGCCAGGGCACAGGTTCGGCAACACCACTTCGGCACCAACCGGTCCGACTAGGAGTCCTGACCTTCATAGTCTGGCCCATCCTGAGATGAGAGCGCCGTCGAGGAAAGCGCAGACTCCTTCGCCGGGGGAAGATCCACGTCACGCATGCGCGGTGGACGAGCGACCCATGCCTTGAGTTGCTGGAGCACATCTGCATAACACGTGTCCACTGACTCCACGACAGAGTCGATGAAGGCACCGCGTCCGCGCCCTCGCTTCGTTCCCAACGGGAAGCTCACGGCAACCCGGAAGGACTTGATCTCGCGTTTGGGATCCTGGACCAGCAAACTCGGATCGTCGCGGACCTTCCCAAGGAGTTCAGTCACACCAGGGCCGCGACCGTTCAGGACGAACGCCTCAAGACGAGCGTCGGCAGGGGCGTTCTTGAGTTGCCGAATGAGCCAGTTGACCCGCGTTGTTGGACGACCCTCACGTGGCGCCTCCACATCTACGTGGCAGGAAACTTGGCCAGCGCGCAGGTCCGCGGTGATATGGATAGGCGCCACCGCATCTGGCACCTTCAGCGCGCCAAATAGTTGGCCTTGAGACGCTAGCGATTCAACAAGTGCCTGCACACGCAGTTGTGGCTCCGCCACTTCTTTTCGTGACAGCACCTGAGTCACATCCGTGCCCAGTTCCCTCCCCAAACGGAGGCCGACATACCGGAGGAGAGCATCCCAGCGTGCGACGACATCAGCCGCACCCACATCACCGCTCCTGAGCGTCCCCGAAGTGACAGCCTGCCTCACCGGGACCCATGAGCTGCCCATGTCTTCCAACTCCATCGCACCGGACCGTGGATGCTCCAGATAGCGGATCAGCTCGCCAAGGATCCAGGCCTGCTCGGGATCAGAGACGCCGCGATGCTCCTTCTGCACGACTGCCGTCGACAGCACAAAAGTCCAACTCCAGTGGTGAATCGCAACTTTGCGCAATTTCCGCTTGTCCACCTTCGTAGGGTGCACACCGACCGCGGGCGGGATTTCATTGCTGATCGTGATCAGTGCATCGAACCCTTGCTCCTTGGCCACGTCGAGGTAGTTCTCGAGCTGCTCGCCGTTTAGGTTGTTGCGACCAGTCTTGACCTCCACAAGGGACACCCACTCACGCTTGCCACGTGTGACCCTGATCAGGCCATCGGGAAATATCCGGCGTCCTGCCAGATCAAACGGAACCTCGACAAACGTCTCAATGAGGCCCGACGGTGCTCCAAGTGGCTTGAGGAGGCCCTGTCCAAATTCTCGGACTGCCCCGAGGACAGCCAGCAGTGCCGACGTGGCCCTTTGCTCTTGCTCTTCTGCACCGGAAATGCCCGAAGTAGGGATCAGTCGCGCTTCATGCCACGCTGCCTCAGTCACGAACTTCTCCTAAAACTCAGTTCACGGGATGCCCAGACCTTAGCTGTGGCCTCTGACGCATCTCAATGAGCCACGCCAAAAGAGGTCAAGAACACCAGTGCCCTTCTAGAATCGATGCCGCTTCGTCCGAAGCTAACTCGCCGCGGTCACGCTGAAGGCCAGAGCGTCGATGCGAGCGCGGACCTCGCCATCAAGCGCGATGCGCTCCCCCACACGCTGCGCGAGCTGTTGCAGATCCTCGGGAGCCAGGCCCGGCAGGAGGGCCAAGTCGATGCGCAGGGCGCCGCCGGGACCTCCCGCGAGTGCCACCCGGACGACGGCCGGCTCGTCCGCCACGGCGGCTTCCACGCCGGCCCGCACCTGGGGGTCACGGTGCGGAGCGACCCACGGGCGGTCCATCGCCAGGGACCAGACCATCGACCCGCGCAGCACGCCATAGCTCGAGGCACCCACGTCGAGCACGATCTGATGGCAGCCCTCCTGCACCGCGGCCTGGGCAGCACGCTGCGCCGTAACTGGGACCGGACGAGCACTGGAGTCCCAGTCGGCGAGGGTCTGCAGACTGGTGAATGCTGGCAGCGCCTTCTCACCCTGTGGGCTGACCAGCGTCACGGCGGCCATGTCACTGGAGGCATCACTGACCAGCCCGTTGACCTCGGTCATCTCGCCGGCGACGGCCACGACGGGCACGAGCAGGCGAGCGGCAGCGACGAGCTCCACCAGGGCGGTGTCGGCGTCAAAGGCCGCCTCGACATCCCCAGCCTCGACATCCCCAGCAGGGGCGGGCGTCGTCAGCAGCTCCAGCAGGCGCGCATCGGCTGTGCCGGTGTCACCGTCGAAGCCGGTGCTGGTGAGCTGGCGCCCGGCCCACGGGGTGCCCCCGGTGTCGGTGCCGGCTGCTGGGTCGTGACCAGCAAACCGGCGCTGGATCTGCTGCGCGGCGTCCGCGCCCGCTGAGGCAGTCTCAGGGCTGTTTTCTCGGCTGCCGTTGTCAGGGTGGCCGTTGTCAGGGTTGGTCATGGGTTCCTTCCTCCGGCCACCTCGAGGGCCTCTGCCAGTGTGAACGCCCCGTGATAGAGCGCGGCGCCGAGGACCACGCCACTGACACCCACAGCTGCCAGGGCGGCCAGTCGCTGCAGGTCCTCGAGCGAGGCGACACCGCCGGACGCGACGACCCGGCCATCCACGCGCTCGGCAACATAACGGAACAGGTTGTCGTCGGCCCCGTGCAGGCTGCCGTCCCGGCTGGCATCGGCCACGACATACGTGCGACAACCGGTGCCGTCCAGGTCAGCCAGCACGTCATCAAGGGCACCCAGTCGGGCATCGCTCCCCCGCGCCACCACCTCGTGGCCCCGCACATCGATGCCGACGGCGATGCGATCTCCGTGCTCGCGCACCGCTGCGCGCACCCACTCGCGGTCGCGCAGGGCCGTGCTGGCCAGGTTGATGCGGGCCGCCCCGCTCGCCAGGGCAACGGCCAGCGACTGATCGTCGGCGATCCCTCCCGAGACCTGCACCGGGACCGGTTGTGCCGCCACCAGTTCGGCGATCAGAGCGGCGTTGTCACCCCGGCCAAAGGCTCGGTCGAGGTCCACCAGGTGCAGCCACTGGGCGCCGTCTGCGACCCAGCCGGCCGCCACCAGGGCCGGCTCGTCCTCGGCATCGCCGACGACCTGACTCGCCCGCCCGCCCGCGATGTCGACGGCCGGCAGCAGGGTGAGCTCCGGCGCCAGCACGCCGGCCACCGAGTCGGCAGGCTCGAGCGGGCTCACGCCTCCAGCTCCTGCCGCAGCGTGACGGCGTCCCGGACGGCGTCGTTGAAATAGCCGACCTCCCGGGGCGCCGGCAGCACTGACGTGGCGCCGGGCAGGTCCGCGACACCGCTGGCATCGACCAACAACTTGGCTCCGGGGAGCTCGAGGACCGCGACCACCGCAGCCAGCAACCGGTCAGGCTGGACATAGACCTCGTGCAGGATCTCGACCAGCTCGTTGCGTCGGCCAGCACCAGCCACCCGCTGCAACGTCACCGGACCGGCGACGGGCAGGTCGGGCGGGGTGACGACACCACGCTCGGGCTCCCAGACCACCCAGCGGATGCCGCGACGCCCCCGCGTCTGGACGGTGATGACGGCCCGGCCCTCCACGATCCAAAAGCCCAGCCCCGGGCCGAGCTTGCGTGGCACGTGCCTCCCGGCGAGCAGCAGCCCACCGTTGGTGTAGGGCGGCTCGGCAAACGACCGTTCCTCAGGCAGGACAGCGGTCCACCCCTCCATCGGCACCACGGCGGCGGGGACAATCCCGCGACGCACCCAGGCCGAGACGTCTGACAGCCCGCCGCGCAACAGCAGCAGACCCGACCTGTCAGCCCCAGCTGTGGGATGGGGCTGACGGCTGTTCACCCCTGCATCCTACGAAGGACCACGGCCCCGAGACGACTGCCACGCACGGCCAACGGCCCGGACGTATGCCGCACGGTCGGCTCGGGTGGTCGCCGGCCGTCTGGCGGTGGTCACGTGGGGTGATCGCTAGCCACGGGGTCGCACGGGACCCCGGGCGTCCGCACTCGGGGTGCGCTCGGGCCCCAACGGGCCGCCATAGAGCAACTCCTCGACGACGTGCCGACACCGTCGGGCGGTGCGGCGCCACTCATCGGCGAGCTCGGCCCCGTGACCCGGCGGGCGGCCGACGATGCGGGAGACTCCCTCAGCTTCCCGGCTATCGCTGGGCACCGAGTCGACCGGGCGGCCGCGCCAGAGCACTCCGGCGTCGCGCAACCGCGAGGCCAGAGTCCACGCCCGGCGCAGCACGGAGGCGTCCTCCTGCGAGACCAGGCCGGCCTCGACCGCCGCATGCAGGGCCGAGAGGGTGCCCGTGGTGCGCAGTCCCTCGTGCTCGTGCGCATGCTCCAACTGGTTGAGCTGCACGACCCACTCGACGTCGGTGAGACCGCCCAGCCCGAGCTTGAAGTGCGTGCGCGGGTCGGCGCCGCGCGGCAGCCGCTCCCCCTCCATCCGAGCCTTGAGCCGGCGGATGTCGCGCACCGCGCTGGGGTCAATGCCGCCCTCGGGCCAGCGCAACGGCTGGATCAGCGCCAGGAACCGCTCGGCAAGATCCTGGTCGCCTCCCACCGGGCGGGCGCGCAGCAGCGCCTGGGACTCCCACCCGGCCGACCACCGCTCGTAGTAGGAGGCATAGGACTCCAGACTGCGCACCAACGGACCAGCCTTGCCCTCGGGACGCAGCCCGGCATCCAGCTCGAGCACCGGGTCGGGTCCATTGCCGGACAATCCCTTGCGCAGGTGCGTGATGACCGAGGCGGCCTGCTCTCCAGCGCCCTCGGCTCCCTCGATCGGCTCATAGACATAGAGCACGTCAGCGTCGCTGGCATAGCCCATCTCGCGCCCGCCCAACCGGCCCATCCCCATGATGAGCATCCGGACGGCAGGCTGCCCCTCACCGACGGCTGCTCGGGTGGCGACCAGCAGAGCGGCCGACAGCAGCTCGTCGGTCAGCTCGGTCAGGGCGGCCCGCAGCGCGGGCTGGTCGATCTCGCCAACCAGGTCCGCCAGGACCAGCCGGAGCAGTTCCTTGGCTCGGACCGCGCGGATGCCGGTGAACGCGTCAGCTGGGTCCGCGTGCCGCTCGGCAGCAGCCGTCATGCGGGCACGCAGCGTCTCCCCACTAACCGGCCGCAGGCCGGTCGCCTCACCCAGCAGGGAGACCGACTCGGGGGCCCTGATCAGCAGCTCCACGGCATACCGGCTGGTGGAGAGCACGTGGGCGAGCCGTTCGGCGGCGCTGCCCTCGTCGCGCAGCATCTTCAGATACCAGTGGGTCGTGCCCAGGGTGTCGCTGATCCGGCGGAAGGCGAGCAGACCGGCGTCGGGGTCCGCGCCGTCGGCGAACCAACCGAGCATGACCGGCAGCAGGTGCCGCTGGATCGTGGCGCGGCGCGAGACGCCCTCGGTCAGCGACTCCAGGTGCCGCATCGCGCCAGCCGGATCGCGGAACCCGAGAGCGCTGAGCCGCTCGCGCGCCGCCTCAGGAGACAGGCGGACCTCGTCGGTGCTCAGCTTGGCCACGGCGGCGAGCAGCGGACGATAGAACAGTCGCTCGTGCAGCCGGCGCACCTCGCGCTGTTGCGAGCGCCAGCGCTGCACCACGGTGGCTGCGGCGTCGCGGCGCGCGCCGATGGAGCGGCCGAGCCGGCGCTGGTCACCCTCCGCGGAGGGCATCAGGTGGGTGCGGCGCAGCCGGTGCAGCTGGATGCGGTGCTCCAGGACGCGCAGGAAGCGATAGGCCTCGTCCAGGGCGTGGGCGTCATCGCGAGCCACATAACCGCCATCGCGCAGGGCCCCGAGCGCCTGAAGCGTTGTGCCGGAGTGCAATTCCGCGTCCGTGCGACCGTGCACGAGCTGCAGCAGTTGCACGCTGAACTCGATGTCGCGCAGCCCGCCGGGTCCCAGCTTCAGCTGCCAGGGCGCCTCGGCGGCCGGCACGTGCTCCTCGACGCGGCGGCGCATCGCCTGGACGTTCTCTACGAAGCCGTCGCGGGCGCTGGCCTCCCACACCATGGGCCGCACCAGGTCGAGCCACTCCCGCGAGAGCGTCTCGTCACCGGCGGCGTGCCGGGCCTTGAGCAGGGCCTGGAACTCCCAGGTCTTGGCCCAGCGGGTGTAGTACTCCCGGTGCGAGTCCAGCGAGCGCAGCAGTGGGCCGTTCTTGCCCTCGGGGCGCAGCGCGGTGTCCACCTGCCACAGGGCACCCTCGCCGGTCGACTGGCCGCAGATCCGCACGACCGCTGTGGCGAGCTTGGTGGCAATGGCCACGGAGTCGTCGGAGGCCGTCTCGTCGTATGCCGAGTGGGCGGGGGCGTCGTCCCCGTCACCGGCGGCGTCGCCCCCGTCCGCGTCTGCCAGCGGTGCAACGAGGAAGACGACGTCGACGTCGGAGATGTAGTTGAGCTCGCGCCCTCCGGTCTTGCCCATGCCGATCACCGAGAAGCGCACCCGCTCGGAGTTTTCCACCACTGCCCGGGCCAGGATCAGCGCCGCCTCGAGGGCGGCGCACGCCAGGTCGGCCAGGGCCGCGGCCACCTGCGGCAGCACGTCAGGCGGGTCCTCAGCGATCAGGTCGGCGGCGGCGATCAGCAGCAGCTCACGTCGGTAGGCCACGCGCAGCGCGTCCATGCCGTCGCGCTCCGACAGGCCCTCGACGGCTGTGGTCAGACGCTCGACGAGTTCCTGCGGGGTGGGCATCAACTGGCCCCGGCCGAACGGCGCAGGGTCGGCGAGGACGGCTGTGTGCTCGGGATGGCGCACCAAGTGGTCGGCCAGGGCACTGGAGCCGCCGAGCACAGCCAGCACCCGGTCTCGGGCGGTGCCGGCCTCGGCCAGGATCGCGGCGGTTCCCGGGTCTGCCTCAACCAGCCGGACCATCCCGAGCAACGCGTCGTCGGGGTCGGCCACGACCGACAGGGCGCCGGTGAGATCGTCGGCGCCCGTGCCCCTCGGCATACTCTCGAGCAGTTCGTCCAGGAGCCGCTCGGCCCGGCGGGCGTCGGTGAATCCTGCCCGAACCAGGCCGCCCGGCAGTGGCTGCGTGGTCACAGCCGGACCAGATACCGGTCCAGCTCGAAGGGGGTCACCTGAGCGCGGTAGTCGTACCACTCCTGGCGCTTGTTGCGCAGGAAGAAGTCGAAGACCGTCTCCCCCAGGGTCTCGGCGACCAGCTCGCTCTCCTCCATCACCTGGATCGCCTCGGACAGGCTCTGCGGCAGCTCGTCGATGCCCATGGCCCGCCGCTCCCCGTCGGTCAGCGCCCACACGTCGTCCTCGGCCTCCGGCGGGAGCTCATAGCCCTCCCGGACGCCCTTGAGCCCGGCGGCCAGGATGAGCGCGAAGGACAGGTAGGGGTTGCAGGCCGAGTCCAGCGAGCGGATCTCGATGCGCCGGCTGTGGCCCTTGCCGATGCTGTACATCGGCACGCGGACCAGGGCGCTGCGGTTGTTGTGGCCCCAGCAGACGTGCGCCGGTGCCTCGCCGCCGCCCCAGATGCGTTTGTAGGAATTGACCCACTGGTTGGTGACGGCGGTGATCTCGCGCGCGTGCCGCAGCACCCCGGCGGTGAACCGGCGCCCGGTCGTGCTGAGCTCATAGCTCGCGGTCGGTTCATAGAAGGCGTTCTTGTCGCCCTCGAAGAGCGAGACGTGCGTGTGCATCGCCGAGCCAGGCTGTCCGGCAAGGGGTTTGGGCATGAACGAGGCCAGTGCGCCGTGCTGCAGGGCGACCTCGCGCACCACGGTGCGGAAGGTCATGATGTTGTCGGCCATCGACAGGGCGTCGGCATAGCGCAGGTCGATCTCGTTCTGTCCCGGGCCGCCCTCGTGGTGGGAGTACTCCACCGAGATGCCCATCTTCTCCAGCATCGTGATCGCGGCCCTGCGGAAGTCGTGGCCGTCGCCGCGGGCGACGTGGTCGAAATAGCCCGCCTGGTCGATCGGGACGGGACCGACCTTGGCGTCGTAGGGCTCCTTGAACAGATAGAACTCGATCTCGGGGTGGGTGTAGAAGGTGAACCCGTCCTCGGCGGCCGAGTCCAGGGCGCGGCGCAGCACGTTGCGCGAGTCGTTGCCGGCCGGTGCGCCGTCGGGCATCCGGATGTCGCAGAACATGCGTGCGGTGCCGGGGTTGTCGCCGCGCCACGGGATCACGGTGAAGGTGCTCGCGTCGGGCTGGACGATCATGTCCGCCTCATAGACCCGGGTGAAGCCCTCGATGGCGCTGCCGTCGAAGCCGATGCCCTCGGCGAAGGCCTGCTCGAGCTCTGCGGGAGCCACGGCCACCGACTTCAGCGCACCGAGCACGTCGGTGAACCAGAGCCGGACAAACCGGATGTCCCGTTCCTCGATGGTGCGGAGGACATATTCCTGCTGACGATCCATGCCGTCATCCTGCCGTATGCGCCCGCGACATCCAGAGCCACGCCGTCATCGTCTCGATCTGCGGTCACTGAATGGGCACACCCTGGGCCTCAGCCTTGACCCGGTGCCGGGCCAGGGGACACTCAGGTGAGGCCCGTGTCTCGGGAGTTCGCGACGGATCGGAGATGGAGCATGCGGAAGCGGTCATCAATGAGTGCTGGGACACTGATCTGCCTGCTGGCGGTCGCGAACGTCGGCTGTTCCGTCGACAATTCAGGGCCGGGCACCAACGACTGACGGGAGCGCGTCGCCGAACTCCCGCCCACCTTGGGTCAGCCGTTGAGCGGGTTGTTGTCCGAGCGGTTGGAGTCGGCGTCCCCGGTCTCCCACTCGCGCTCGCGCCGCTCGGCCTCGTCCCACTCCTCGGTGCGCTTGCGGGCCGACTCCAGCGCCCCCGAGGCCTCGGTCTCGGTCTCGTAGGGGCCCATCAGATCACCGCCCTGGGCACGGCCGGGATCGTCGTGGGCCTCAACCTGGCCGGTCTTGACGTTGAACCAGTAGGACATCACGCGACTCCTTGTCGTCCGGGGCTGTTGCCTAGACTCCACCGTATGCCGAGTGTCACCGCAACCGTTGCCCCCGGGCAGGTCTCCCCACGCCGCCCTGTCCCCGCCTCGATCGAACGGCCCGAGTATGTCGACCGGCCGGCTCCGGCGAAGTTCACCGGCTCAGAGGTCAAGGACTCCGAGACGATTGAGCGGATGCGCATCGCCGGGCGGATCGGTGCCCAGACGCTCGAAGCCGTCGGCGCGGCCGTCGCGCCGGGTGTGACCACCGAGGAGCTCGACCGGGTCGGCCACGAGTTCATGCTCGACCACGGGGCCTATCCCTCGACCCTGGGCTATCGCGGCTTCCCCAAGTCGCTGTGCACCTCGGTCAACGAAGTGATCTGCCACGGCATCCCCGACTCACGCCCGCTCGAGGACGGCGACATCGTCAATGTCGACGTCACCGCCTTCATCGGTGGCGTGCACGGCGACAACAACGCGACCTTCCTGGTCGGCGATGTCGACGAGGAATCGCGGCTGCTGGTCGAGCGGACCGAGGAGTCGTTGCGCCGCGCGATCAAGGCCGCGCTGCCCGGGAGGCCGATCAACGTTATCGGGCGGGTCATCGAGTCCTACGCCAAGCGCTTCGGTTATGGCGTGGTGCGCGACTACACCGGCCACGGCATCGGCGAGAGCTTCCACTCCGGCCTCGTCATCCCGCACTACGACGCCGCCCCGGAGTATGGCCAACTGATCGAGCCGGGCATGACGTTCACCATCGAGCCCATGCTGAATCTGGGGAGTCCAGACTGGGACGAGTGGGACGACGGGTGGACCGTGGTCACCGCTGACCTGCGCCGGTCAGCGCAGTTCGAGCACATGATCCTGATCACCGAGACCGGCAACGAGATCCTGACACTGCCCTGAGCCGGTCCAGGCACTAACGTGCTGCTGCCAGCAACCGATGAGGAGACACGCATGAGCACGTCCAAGGGCAAGGGCCTGGTTCTGGGCATCGACATCGGCGGCAGCGGCATCAAGGGTGCCCCCGTGGATCTGGACAAGGGCGAGTTCGCGACCGAGCGGATCCGCATCGACACCCCCAAGAAGGCCAAACCTCAGGACGTCGCTGAGATCGTCGCGCAGATCGCGGACGACTTCGCTGACGAGGTTGGCAAGGACTCCCCCGTCGGTGTGACCGTCCCGGCCGTCGTTCACCACGGCGTGACCCAGAGCGCCGCCAACATCGACGACTCCTGGATCGACACTGATGCGGACAAGTTGTTCACCAAGGTGCTCAAGCGACCGGTGGTGGTCATGAACGACGCCGACGCCGCCGGCGAGGCCGAGGTGCACTATGGCGCGGGCCGGGACGTGAAGGGCGTCGTGCTGCTGACCACCCTGGGCACCGGCATCGGCTCAGCCCTCTTCCTCAACGGCCAGCTGGTGCCCAACACGGAACTGGGCCACCTGGAGCTGGACGGCAAGGAGGCCGAGCACCGGGCCGCCGCCAGCGTCCGGGAGGACAAGGACCTGTCCTGGGAGGAGTGGGCCGAGCGCCTGCAGGACTTCTATCGCCACGTTGAGGACCTGTTCTGGCCCGAGCTGATCATCGTCGGCGGCGGGGTCTCCAAGAAGGCCGACAAGTTCCTGCCGCTGCTGGACCTGCGCACCAAGATCGTCCCCGCAAAGCTGCGCAACGACGCCGGCATCATCGGCGCCGCCTGGCACGCCTCCCACCAAAAAATATAAAGGTCTCGCACGCCTTCCCCAGCTTTTGATAAAGGTTTCGCACGCCCGTCCGGCGTACGAAACCTCTACGAAAATGCGTGGGACGTGTACGAAACCTTTATCTTTTTGCGGGTCACCAGGACGTGTGGCGGGGGCGGCCCTCGTCATAGCCAGCGGCGCCCTGGATGCCCACGATCGCGCGCGAGTGGAAGGCGCCGATCGAGTCGGCACCGGCATAGGTGAACGCCGAGCGGACGCCGGAGATGATCTGGTCGAGCACGTCCTCCACGCCGGGGCGCTCGGGGTCGAGATACATCCGCGAGCTGGAGATGCCCTCCTCGAACAGTGCGAGCCGGGCGCGGTCGAAGGCCGAGCGGTCCTTGGTCCGGTTGCTGACGGCGCGAGCCGAGGCCATCCCGAAGCTCTCCTTGTAGAGCTTGTCCGAGCCGTCGCGCTGCAAGTCACCGGGGCTCTCATAGGTGCCCGCGAACCAGGAGCCGATCATGACGCTGGCGGCGCCGGCGGCGAGAGCGAGGGCGACGTCGCGGGGATATTTCACGCCACCATCGGCCCACACCTGGGCACCGGCGTCCTTCGCGGCCGCAGCACACTCCAGCACGGCAGAGAACTGTGGGCGCCCCACGCCGGTCATCATGCGGGTGGTGCACATGGCCCCCGGTCCGACACCGACCTTGATGATGTCCGCACCGGCACCGGCCAGGTCGCGGGCCCCCTCGGCCGAGACCACATTGCCAGCCACCAGAGGCACCCGGATCCCGGTCGCCTGCTCGTGGGCGTCGCGCGCCTCACGCACCGACGGCAGCACCTCGATCATCTTCTCCTGGTGCCCGTGGGCGGTGTCGACGACCAACACGTCAATGCCGAAGGACAGGACCGCCTCGGTGCGGGCCCGCACGTCGCCGTTGATGCCGACGGCCGCGCCGATGCGCAGCCGACCCTGCCCGTCAAGGGCCGGGGTGTAGATCGCCGAGCGCAGCAGGCCGCGTCGCGTCACCACGCCGCGCAGGGTGTCCCCCGCGACAACTGGCGCGAGGTCGACGTGCTGGCTGTCGAGCAGGTCGAAGGCCTCACGGACGTCGGTCCCCTCGGGCACCACGACCTCCGGCTCGTGCATGACGTCACGCACCTGGGCGAAGCGGTCGACCCCGGTGCAGTCCTGCTCGGTCACGATGCCGAGGGGGCGTCCGTCCTCGACCACGACTGCCGCGTGGTGGGCGCGCTTGCCCATCACGGAGAGAACCTGTGCCACAGGCGATCCGGGCTCGACGACGATGGGCGTCTCATAGATCGGGTGCGCGTCCTTGACGGCCCTGACCGTCTCCTCGATCGCCTCCACCGGGATGTCCTGCGGCAGCACCGCGACAGCTCCGCGGCGTGCGACGGTCTCGGCCATCCGCTTGCCGGAGACCGCCGTCATGTTGGCCACCACGATCGGCACGGTCGTGCCCACCGCGTCGGGTGTGGTGAGGTCCACGTCCATCCGCGAGGTCACCGACGACCTGGAGGGCACCATGAAGACGTCGTTGTAGGTCAGATCGTGTTGGGGTTGCATGCCGCCGAGGAATTCCACGCCAGCAGCCTACGTGGCCACGGGCCAAAGATGGGTGTCGAGCCGCTCCCCCGCCCACCTTCGTCACACCCCTGGGGCACCCTGCTGCGGGACCCAGCCACTCGGCATACGGTGGGCCCATGCAGATCACTCACCTGGGCCACTCGTGCGTGCTGCTCGAGGTGGCCGACCAGCGCATCCTGATCGACCCGGGCACCTTCAGCGACGTCTCCGGCCTCCATGACCTGACCGCTGTCCTGGTCACCCATCAGCACCCCGACCATGCCGACCCGGCGCAGCTGCCCGGGCTGCTGGCTGCCAACCCGCAGGCCAGGGTGCTGCTCGAGGAGCAGACCGTGGAGGCACTCGCCGAGGCGGCTGGGGAGCACCGCGACCGACTGGAGCGTATGCCGACAGGCACCGACGTCGATCTCGGCACCGTGACCGTGACCCCAGTGGGGCAACGGCACGCCTTCATCCACGACTACGTGCCGTGGATCGACAACACCGGCCTGGTCATCCGGGCCGACGACGAGCCGACGATCTTCCACCCCGGCGATGCACTGGACGCGGAGCCGGGTCACGTGGACGTGTTGTTGGTGCCAGTTAATGCGCCGTGGGCCCGCGTCGGGGACACCGTGAACTTCGTGCGCCGGATCGCGCCCACGCGGGTGGTGCCGATCCATGACGGGCTGCTCAACGACACCGGGCGCGCCATGTATCTGAACCACGTCGGCACGTTCGGCGCCGACGGCGGCGTGGAGGTCCTCGACCTGCGTGGGCAGGGCGCCACCTCGCTCTGAGACGGCGCACCGCCGTGGAACCGCGCCCGGCTCAGGGCCACTAGCCGATCTGGTCGGCTAGCCGATCAGGCCCGCTAGCCGATCAGACCCGCGGCTCCGAAGGCGAGGCCGAGCAGATAGGTGATCGCTGCCGCGCCATAGCCAATGGCCAACTGGCGCAGCGCTCTCCGCAGGGGCGGGGCACCGGAGAGCAGACCGACGACGCTGCCGGTGACCATCAGGGCCAGCCCCACCAGGACCGCCGCGACGATCAGAGCGGGAAAGCCGGTCATGCCGAAGACGAACGGCAGGATCGGGATCAGGGCGCCGCTGGAGAAGAAGCCGAAGCTGGAGGTTGCTGCGCCCCAGGCGTTCCCCACCGCCTCCTCGCTGTCCACGTCGACGGCCACGTCGGGCATCGCACCGTCGGGCAGCAGACGCTCCGGGTGGCCGTGGACGGCCGTCATCACGGCATGCGCCTTGGTGCGGGCCTCCTCGTCGCCCATGCCGCGGGAGCGGTAGACGAGAGTGAGCTCGTTTTCCTCAAGGTCCAGGTCCGGCACGGCTGCTCGCGCGTCCTGGCTCGGGTGGGAGGCAGCCAGCAGTTCGCGGGCAGAGCGCACCGAGATGTATTCGCCGGCGCCCATCGACAGGGCCCCCGCCAGGAGACCGGACACCCCCGCAGCGAGCACGACGCCGCTCCCGACGCCCGTGCCGGCCATGCCCATGACCAGGGCGAGGTTGGAGACCAACCCGTCGTTGGCGCCAAACACGGCCGCCCGGAAGTTGCCCGTCATGTGGGCGCGACCACGAGCGGCGAGACCCCGCAGGACCTCCTCGTGGATCGCCTCGTCGGCCGCCATCTGCGGGGTCGCCGCGACCTCGGTGGCGTAGGGGGTGCGGGCCTCGGCGCTCTGCGCGAGAGCGAGGACGAAGACCGACCCAAACCGCTTGGCGAGCAGCCCCAGCACCCGGTTGCGCAGCCCGGGAGCGACGGGCTTGCCCACGTCGTCGCCCAGCAGTTCGACCCAGTGGGTCTCATGGCGCTTCTCGGCCTCCGCCAGCCCGAGCAGGATCTCGCGCTCCTCGCCCTCACGACGCTCGGCGAGGGAACGGTAGACCTGGGCCTCCGCGCGCTCGTCGGCCAGGTAGCGGCGCCACTGGCGGGTCTGCTGTGGCGTCGGGCTGGTGGTCACGGTCATGATCCTCCGGGTCAGGCGTGGCAGGGCCCCCGCCCAGCCGTGGTGTGTCTCACCAGGGTAGGCGGGGACCCTGCCCCTGACCAGGAAGGCCAGGCTATCCAGCCATGACCTCGATCAGATGGGCGCGTGGTCCCGGGCGCCCAGGTAGTGCGGCCGCGGCTGTGGTGCCGCGAACGGCTCCACGCAGGCGTTCTCCACCGAGTTGAAGACGATGAAGACGTTGGACCGCGAGTAGGGCGTGACGTTGCCGTTCGAGGCGTGCATGCAGTTGGAGTCGAACATGGTCGCCCCACCGGCCTGGCCGGTCAGCACGTCGATGCCGTAACGGTCGGCGAAGTCGCGCAGGACCTTGGTGTCCGGGGTGCCGGCCCCCTGCATCACCAGGGACTCCTTGAAGTTGTCCTCCGGCGTCTCACCGACACAGGAGATGAACTCCTGGTGCGAGCCCGGCATGATCATCAGCGGCCCGTTGTAGGAGTAGTTGTCGGTCAGTGCGATGGAGATGCTGATCGCCCGTGGCCCGGGCATGCCGTCCTCGGCGTGCCAGGTCTCGAAGTCCGAGTGCCAGGAGAACTCCTTGCCCACGAAGCCGGGCTTGAAGTTCACCCGGCTCTGGTGGATGTAGACGTCCGAGCCGAGCACCTGCCGCGCTCGCTCCACGACCCGTGGGTCGTGGGCGATGGCGGAGAACACCGGGTTGCTCAGGTGCACCTCGAAGATGGAGCGCACCTCCTGGGACGTGCTCTCCACGACGGTCCGCTCGTCCGCGAGGACCTCGGGGTCCTGGGACAGCCGACGCAGCTCGGCACTCATCGTCTCGACCTCGTCGGGGGTCACCAGGTCCGGCACCTGCAGATAGCCGGTCTGCTCCAGGCGGCCCAGCTCCTCTGCGGTGTAGGGACCGGAGTCCGCCGTGCCGAAGACGACCGGCTCCTCCCTGGCGATCACGTCGGGTTCACCGTCCAGGCGGGTCCGGTAGCGGTCGCGCATGGTGGTGGGGGTTGTCATTATCTATCCTTTCCTCGGGTTCGGGATGAGACATCGGGATCTCTTGGTCAGGATGGGTGGGCGCCCTCAGGCCGGGCAGCCAGAGGTGGCTCAGGCGGGGCTGGGCTCCTCGGTGAGCAACGGGTAGACGCCGTCCTCGTCGTGCACCTCGCGGCCGGTGACCGGCGGGTTGAACACGCAGGCACACCGAATGTCCTCCACGGCACGAATGGTGTGCTTCTCGTGGCCGTCCAGCAGATACATGGTGCCGGGGGCCAGGGGGTGCTCCTCGCCGGTCTCGCGGTTCACCAGGGTGCCGGTGCCGGCATACACGTAGACACACTCGATGTGGTTGGCGTACCACATGTCGGTCTCGGTGCCGGCGTAGAGCACGGTGTCGTGGAAGGAGAAGCCCACCTGGTCACGGGCGAGCACAAAGCGCCGGCTGCGCCAGTTGCCGTGCTCCACATCGTTGTCCGTGCCGTTCAGGTCGTTGAGGTTGATGACCTTCATCTGATGTCCTTTCGTTCGCTTGAGGGGTCAGGCAGCCGCTGCGGCTGTGCTCGTGGTGGCCTCGCGCAGGATGTCGAGACCCTGCTGCAGCTCGGCCGCGGAGATCGTCAGCGGTGGCATCACCTTGACGACCTCACTGTCGGCACCCGAGGTCTCGACCAGCAGGTGGCGCCGGAAGGCTTCCGCGGCAACCTGTTCGGCCATGTCGGGGTCCTCGAACCGGATCCCCGCCAGCAGCCCGCGACCGCGATAGTCGGCGCCAGGGATCTGGGCTGCGATCTCCTCCAGGCCGGTGCGCAGCTCCGCGGAGCGCTCCTGGACCTGGGCGGCGAAGGTGTCGTCGGCCCAGAACTTGCGCAGGGCCGCCGTGGCGGTGACGAAGGCGGGGTTGAAGCCGCGGAAGGTGCCGTTGTGCTCTCCGGGCTCCCACAGGTCCAGGTTGGGCCGCAGCAGGGTGGCCGAGAAGGGCAGCCCCAGGCCGGAGAGCGACTTGGACAGGCACACGATGTCCGGCACGATCCCCGCCTCCTCGAAGGAGAAGAACCGACCGGTGCGACCGCAGCCGGCCTGGACGTCATCGACGATCAGGAGCACACCAAAGCGCTCGCACAGCTCGGCCAGTGTCTGCAGCCACTCGGTGCGGGCGGCGTTGAGCCCGCCCTCCCCCTGGACCGTCTCGACGATGACGGCAGCGGGCAGGGACAGCCCCGACCCGCTGTCGGCCCACACCCGCTCCAGCCAACCGAAGTCGGGGGTC